>NZ_LJIC01000178.1 GCF_001295845.1 Rhodopseudomonas sp. AAP120
GCCCGCGCAGGCGGGCGACCCAGTATCCCAGAGCATTCGTTGCTCGGCATCAGCATTGCCGCAAGCGCTCTGCGATACTGGATCACCCGCTTTCGCGGGTGATGACGGTGAGTTGTGTGGCAGCACGTCACCGACGATCGTCGGCCGGAGCGATGACTCCGAGACTTCGAGGGACCACATCATTGCAGCCTCACGGTGTGGGGTGCCCTCGCCACAGACCTCTCCCGCAGGCGGGAGAGGGAGCGCGCGGTGCTCGGGGCGACGGCCACCTCGAGCGGAAACCTCTCGCTCATCGTTCCGGATCCTTGTAGCGAACGAACCCAGACCTGCGTCGCGCAAGTCGCCGGACTCGTATCATTGCGAGGTTGTGATGCAGGTGGCGAGTTCGGGAACCGAACTAACACATTATTAGTCCCGAACTCGGACAACTAGCGGAGTCATGCGGCGGTAGGAGTCGATGGCGTGGGTGCGGGTGAGAGCGCCGGCGTCAGGGCATTAAGTTCGGCGGAATATCCCGGCGGTTTTCGTCCAGGTTGCGCAACGGCGCTGAACGAGAGGGGCAACGCCGAACGCGACTTCGTAGGTCTACGCGTTGAGCAGCGTTTGTTCGGAAATCTACAAACGGCGAAGTTGCCCAGCGCCAGCCGCGCACGTGGGCGGCGCGGAAACGAGGGATGCATGTCGGTTGATCGAAGGTCGGTTCTGAGAGGATTTGTCGCCTGCGCCTGCTGCGCGGCGGCGGGCGCGAGCTTCGCGGAGGGCGTCGGCCACGGCGGCGGCGCGGCGCATTGGGGCTACGACGGCGACGGCGCTCCGGACAAATGGGGCGACCTGCAGGCCGACTACAAGGTCTGCCAGCTCGGCAGCGAGCAGACGCCGATCGATCTGACCGCCGGCATCAAAGGCGAGCCGGGCATCGCGCACCACGACTACAAGCCGATGCCGCTGCGCGTCGTCAACAACGGCCACACCATCCAGGTCAATGCCGATCCCGGCTCGGCCTGCGTGGTGGACGGCGTCCGCTACGAACTGCTGCAGTTTCACTTCCACCATCCGAGCGAGCATCTGTTGGGTGGCAAGCGCTTCGAGATGGAGTGCCACTTCGTGCACAAATCAGCCAGTGGCGCGCTTGCGGTGACCGGCGTGCTGATCCGGCCCGGCGGCGAGAACGCCGCGCTGAAAGCGCTGTTCGACCAGCTGCCGGCGACGGCCGGCGCGGAGGTGCGGGCGGCGGGCTCGATCGATCCGGCGGCGGCGCTGCCGAGGAGCGGCGGTTACTTCCGCTACATGGGCTCGCTGACGACGCCGCCGTGCTCCGAAGGGCTGACCTGGACCGTGTTCAAGGAGCCGATCGAGCTGTCGCCGGCGCAGATCCAGCGCTGCGCCGCGCTGTTCCCCAACAACGCCCGGCCAGTGCAGCGCCGCAACCGACGTTTCCTGATCGACGCCTCCTGATCGCATCGATCGTGCCGTCTCCTGATCGCAGAGGATTCCAGATGTCGTCTCAAGCCCACGCGCCGATCAGCCTGTTCGGCTTCTTCAACAACCGGCGGATCAACACCAAGATCATGCTCGGCTTCGCCTCGATCCTGGCGCTGACCGCCGTGCTGGCAGTGGTGTCGTATCGCGGCCTCAGCGAGGTCAAGGCCGGCTTCGATACGTTCAATCAGCGCGTCGCCGTGGTCGGCATGGCCCGCGAGGTCGATCGTGGCTTCGTCGGCTATCGGCGGCTGGTGCGCGAATACGCGCTGACGGGTGAGGCGGCTCCGATGCAGGAGGCCAAGCGGCGGCAGCCCGTGCTGGCCGAACTGATAGGACGTGCGGTGGCCGAGACCAAGAATCCCGAGCGTCACAAGAAGTTCGTCGAACTCGGCGACGCCTTCAAGCTCTACGGCGATCAGTTCGACAGACTGATCGCGCTGCGGCAGAAGCAGGACAGGCTGGTCCGCGAGACGCTCGATCCGCTCGGCCTGGCATCGCGGGCGGAGATCGAGGAGATGCAGGCGCTGTCGGTGAGCCGCTCCGGCAACTCCAACAACATGGTGCTGGCGGGCGAAGCGCTAAAGCAGTTGCTGCTGGTTCGCCTCAACGTCAACAAGCTGCTCGGCCGCCACGAACAAAGCGCCGCCGACGGCGCCGAACGCGCGCTGGCCGCGCTAAAGGTGGCGATGGCGGCGTTCTCGGCGTCGATCGTCAACGACGAGGTCCGCAAGGTGTTCGCCGAGGTCAACGCCAATGTCGACAAATACGCCGACACCTATCATCAGGCGGCGCACAACGCGCACGAGATCGAGCTGCTCAGCAACGGCGAGATGACCAAGCTGGCACAGGCCATCACCGCCGATGCCGACGCCATCAAGGCATCCGGCATGGCCGAGGAGAAGCAGATCGAGCACGAGACCGCCGAACTGATCGTATCCACCGAGCGCTTGGTTGCGATCCTGGCGATCGGCGCGCTGGTGCTCGGCCTGGCGCTCGCCTGGCTGATCGGACGCGCGATCGCCCGTCCGGTGATCGGCTTGTGCGCCGGCATGCGTGAACTGGCGGACGGCAATTTCCAGGTCGTGCTGCCGGGGCTTGGGCGCGGCGACGAGGTCGGCGACATGGCGCAGGCGGTCGAGCTGTTCAAGGTCAAGGCCGAGGAGAAGGCGCGCGCGGAAGCGGACGCCAAGGCCGCCGAGGATCGCCGGCTGGCCGCGCTGCGCAAGCAGGAGATGATCCAGCTCGCCGATCAGTTCGAAGGCGCGGTGGGCGAGATCGTGCAGACGGTGTCGTCGGCCTCGACCGAACTCGAGGCGTCGGCGACGACCCTCACCGCGACGGCGGAGCGCACCCAGCAGGTCACCACCGCGGTCGCGGCGGCTTCCGAAGAAGCCTCGACCAACGTCTCGTCGGTGGCGTCGGCGACCGAGGAGATGGCCTCGTCGGTCAACGAAATCAGCCGTCAGGTGCAGGAGTCCGCGCGGATCGCCGACGAGGCGGTGTCGCAGGCGCAGAGCACCAACGCCCAGGTCGGCGAACTCTCCGCCGCAGCGTCGCGGATCGGCGACGTCGTCGAGCTGATCAATCAGATCGCCGGCCAGACCAATCTGCTGGCGCTCAACGCCACGATCGAGGCGGCGCGCGCCGGCGAGGCGGGGCGCGGGTTTGCGGTGGTGGCGGCGGAGGTGAAGGCGCTGGCCGAACAGACCGCGAAAGCGACCGGCGAGATCAGCGCGCAGATCAGCGGCATTCAGTCCGCGACCGATCAGTCGGTGACGGCGATCCGGCAGATCGGCGGGACGATCTCCAAGATGTCGGAGATCGCCTCGACCATTGCGGCGGCGGTAGAACAGCAGGGCGCCGCGACTCAGGAGATCTCGCGCAACATTCAGCAGGCCGCGATCGGAACCCAGGAAGTGTCGGAGAACATCGTGGAGGTCCAGCGCGGCGCCACCGAAACGGGATCCGCGTCCGGCCAGGTGCTCGGCGCGGCGCAGTCGTTGTCCCGCGACAGCACGATGCTGAAACAGCAGGTCTCCAGCTTCCTCGCTACGGTGCGGGCCGCCTGAGGAACGTGCGCTAGCACCGACAGAAACGCCGCGCCCTGAAGGGACGCGGCGCTAGGTTGAAGTCGGTCGCGGAACGACTTACTTCGACATGCTACCACCGGCCGCGCCGGTGCCGCTGTTTTTCTTCATGCCGTTGTTGTGCTTGGCGTCGCCCGGCTTGGCCATGCTGCCCGACGTCGCCGACCCGGCGCCCGTGGTTTTGCCCGACATGGTTCCGTTCTGCATCGTGGTGTCGGAGGTGCCGCCGGTCCCGGAACTGCCCGCGCCCTGGCTCTGGCTCGGCTGCGCGAAAGCGAGCGAACCGGTGAACGCGACGAGACACAGGCCGGCGGTGAGTGACTTGATCATGAGACGAGGCTCCCTAGGTTTCCTGACGCACCAACGTGTCGCGCGCGGCATCGTTCCTAGGGAACAGCAGGCGTTCGGAGCCTTTCTCGCGTCGGACTTGCGGCGCTGGCGGAGACTTACTTCGCCCCCACCGCTTTCTTACGCCACGCCAAGTGCACCGCACAGTTGCAGCCGGGCGGATGCGCCGGCAGGTCGCTGACCTCCTCCGCGGTCGGCAACGCTTCGCCGATCGGCGCGAGCGGCGGCATCGGCTCGGCATTGCGCGGGGCGTCCGGCGCGCGGTCGGGGATGTAGTTCAGCACCGGGGCGAGCCAGCGCTCGGCCTCGGACGTCGCCCAGCCCTTGCGCCGCGCGTAGTCCTCGACCTGGTCGCGCTCGATCTTGCCGACGCCGAAGTAATAGCTGTCCGGGTGGCTGAAATACAGGCCGGACACCGACGAGCCCGGCCACATCGCGTAGCTCTCGGTCAGCGTCACGCCGGCATTCACTTCAGCGTCGAGCAGACGGAACAGCGTCGCCTTCTCGGTGTGGTCGGGCTGCGCCGGATAGCCGGGCGCCGGCCGAATGCCCTGATACTTCTCAAGGATCAGCTCCTCGGCCGACAGCGCTTCGTCGGCTGCGTAGCCCCAGAATTCGCGGCGGACGCGGGCGTGCATCCGCTCGGCGAAGGCTTCGGCGAGGCGGTCGGCCAGCGCCTTGACCAGGATCGACGAGTAGTCGTCGCCGTCGTTCTTGAACTTGTCGGCGACGACGTCCTCGCCGATCCCGGCGGTGACGACGAAGCCGCCGATATAGTCCGGCACGCCCCGCGGCGCGATGAAATCGGCCAGCGCCGCATTGGCCCGGCCCTCGCGCTTCTCGAGCTGCTGGCGCAGCGTGTGCAGCGCGCCGATCGAGGCATCGCGCTCGTCGTCGGCGTAGATGATGATGTCGTCGCCGACCGCATTCACCGGCCAGAACCCGATCACCGCCTTGGCGGTGAACCAGTTCTCGGCGACGATGCGGTCGAGCATCTTGCGGGCGTCGGCATAGAGCGCGCGCGCTGCTTCGCCGACCTTGGCGTCGTCGAGGATCGCGGGGAAGCGCCCGGCGAGCTCCCAGCTCTGGAAGAACGGCGTCCAGTCGATGTAGTCGACCAACTCCGCCAGCGGATAGTTGGCGAAGCGGCGCACGCCGAGGAACGACGGCTTCGCCGGCTGGTGCGCACTCCAGTCGATCTTCACAGCGTTGGCGCGGGCGGCGGCGAGTGACAGCCGTTTCTTGTCGGCCTGGGCGCGGTGATGCGCCGCGGTGATCTTGGCGTAGTCGGCGCGGATCTCGGCCGCGTAGCTCGGGCCGCGCTCGCGCGACAGCAGCGAGGAGGCGACACCGACGGCGCGGCTGGCGTCGTTGACGTGCACCACGCTGCCGGCCGGGTAGGCCGGGTCGATCTTCACCGCGGTGTGGACGCGGCTGGTGGTGGCGCCGCCGATCAGCAGCGGCACGTCCATGCCGTTGCGCTGCAGTTCGCCGGCGAGGAAGCTCATCTCGTCGAGCGACGGCGTGATCAGGCCCGACAGGCCGACGATGTCGGCGTTCTCGGCCTTGGCGGTCTCGATGATCTTCGCGGCTGGCACCATCACGCCGAGGTCGATCACCTCGAAATTGTTGCACTGGAGCACGATGCCGACGATGTTCTTGCCGATGTCGTGGACGTCGCCCTTGACGGTGGCGAGCACGATCTTGCCGGCAGTGGCGCGTTCGCCGGTGTCGGTGCCGGCGGCCAGATTGCGCGCCTTCTCCTCCTCCATGAACGGCATCAGATAGGCGACCGCCTGCTTCATCACGCGGGCCGACTTCACCACCTGCGGCAGAAACATCTTGCCGTCGCCGAACAGGTCGCCGACCACGTTCATGCCGGCCATCAGCGGGCCTTCGATCACGTGCAGCGGACGCTCCGCCTTGGCGCGCGCTTCCTCGGTGTCGGTCTCGATATATTCGGTGATGCCGTGCACCAGTGCATGGCTGAGCCGCTGCTCCACCGGCCACGAGCGCCAGGCGAGGTCCTGCTCCTTGGCGACCTTGCCCTGGCCGCGATACTTCTCGGCGAGCGCCAGCAGCCGCTCCGAGGCGCCGGGATCGCGGTTGAGGATGACGTCCTCGCACACCTGGCGCAGCTCGGGATCGATATCGTCGTACACGATCATCTGCCCGGCATTGACGATGCCCATGTCCATGCCGGCCTTGATGGCGTGATACAGGAACACCGAGTGCATCGCCTCGCGCACCGGCTCGTTGCCGCGGAACGAGAAGGAGAGGTTGGAGACGCCGCCCGAGACGTGCGCGTGCGGAAGATTCTGGCGGATCCAGAGCGTCGCCTCGATGAAGTCGACGCCGTAATTGTTATGTTCTTCCAGACCTGTCGCGATCGCAAAGATGTTCGGATCGAAGATGATGTCTTCGGGCGGGAAGCCGACGCGCTCGACCAGGATGTCGTAGGCGCGCTTACAAATTTCGGTCTTGCGCGCGTAAGTATCTGCCTGCCCGGTCTCGTCGAACGCCATCACCACGACGGCGGCGCCGTGGCGCCGCGCGATGTTGGCCTCGTGGATGAACTTGTCCTCGCCTTCCTTGAGCGAGATCGAGTTGACCACCGGCTTGCCCTGCAGGCACTTCAGGCCGGCCTCGATGACGTTGAACTTCGAGGAGTCCACCATCACCGGCACCTTGGCGATGTCCGGCTCGGCGGCGACGAGGTTGAGGAACGTCACCATCGCGGCTTCGGAATCCAGAAGCCCTTCGTCCATGTTGACGTCGATGATCTGCGCGCCGTTCTCGACCTGATCGCGCGCCACCTGCAGCGCGGCGGCGTAGTCACCGGCGGTGATCAGCTTGCGGAATTTCGCCGAGCCGGTGACGTTGGTGCGTTCGCCGACGTTGACGAACGGGATATCCTTGGTCAGGTCGAAAGGTTCGAGACCGCTCAAGCGCAGCCGCGGTTCGATCGTCGGGATCGCGCGTGGCTTGTGCGGAGCGACCGCATCAGCGATCGCCTTGATGTGGGCAGGCGTGGTGCCGCAGCAGCCGCCGACGATGTTGACGAGGCCGGCTTCGGCGAATTCGCCGACCAGCGACGCCATGTATTCCGGGCTCTCGTCGTACTGGCCGAATTCATTGGGCAAGCCGGCGTTGGGATAGGCGCAGACCAGCGTGTCGGCGACGCGGCCGATGTCGGCGATATGCGCGCGCAGATCCTTGGCGCCGAGCGCGCAGTTGAAGCCGATGGTCAGCGGCTTGGCATGCCGCACAGAATTCCAGAACGCTTCGGGCATTTGGCCCGACAGCAGGCGGCCGGATTTGTCGGTAATGGTGCCGGAGATCATCACCGGCACGTCGATGCCGCGCGCCTCGGTGATCTCGGCGATGGCGTACAGCGCTGCCTTGGCGTTGAGCGTGTCGAAGATGGTCTCGACCAGCAGCAGATCAGCGCCTCCGTCCAGAAGGCCGTTGATCTGCTCGCCATACGCAATGCGCAGATCGTCGAAGGTCACCGCGCGATAGCCGGGATTGGCGACGTCGGGCGAGATCGAAGCGGTGCGGTTGGTCGGGCCGATCGCGCCCGCGACGAAGCGCGGCTTGCCGTCTTCGGCCTCCACGCGCGTCGCCGCGTTACGAGCGAGGCGGGCGCCTTCGCGGCTCATCTCGTAGGCGATCTCGGAGAGGTCGTAATCGGCCTGCGCGATCGAGGTCGACGAGAAGGTGTTGGTCGCGACAATGTCGGCGCCGGCGCGCAAATACGCGGCGTGAATGTCTTCGATCGCCTGCGGCTGGGTGAGTATCAGCAGATCGTTGTTGCCGCGCAGATCGCGGTGGAAATCCTTGAACCGCTCGCCGCGGAATGCAGCCTCGTCGAACTGCCGCGCCTGGATCATCGTCCCCATCGCGCCGTCGAGCACGAGGATGCGTTCGCGCGCCAGCGCGGTGAGTTCGGTCCGCTTCGGAGAGATCGGTCGAGTCATGAGTTACGCGGCTTTCTGAGCGGCCGCCTGCGGCCGCAGGCCGAGCAGGTGGCTGATGGCGAATACCAGGTCGGCGCGGTTCATCGTGTAGAAATGGAAGGTATCGACGCCGTGCTTGGCGAGCTTGTGCACCTGGCCGGCCGCGACGGTCGCGGCCACCAGCTTGCGGGTGTCGGGATCGTCGTCGAGGCCTTCGAACTGCTTGGCCAGCCAGTCCGGCACGCTGGCGCCAGCGCGGGTCGCGAAGCTCGATGCCTGCTTGAAGTTCTGCACCGGCAGAATGCCCGGCACGATCGGAATATTGATGCCGCGGGCGCGGACGCGGTCGAGGTAGCGGAAGTACAGATCGTTGTCGAAAAAGAACTGGGTGATGGCGCGGGTGGCGCCGGCATCGACCTTGGCCTGCAGCATGTCGAGATCGGCGTCGAAGCCGCTGCTCTCCGGGTGCTTCTCCGGATAGGCCGACACCGTGACGTCGATGTCCGGGTGCCGCCGCTTGATCGACGCGACCAGATCGGCCGAGCTGCGATAGCCCTGCGGGTGCGGGCAGTAGGCGCCGCCGAGCCCGCTCGACGGATCGCCGCGCAGCGCCACGATGTGGCGGACGCCGATCTCGTAATAGCGCTCGACCACGTCGTCGACATCGGCGCAAGGTGCGTCGACGCAGGTGAGGTGGGCCGCCGGGGTCAGACTGGTCTCGTTCAGGATCCGGGCGATCGTCGAATGCGTGCGTTCGCGCGTCGAACCGCCGGCACCGTAGGTGACCGAAACGAAGCGCGGGGCGAGCGGCGCCAGCCGGCTGATCGCCTGCCACAGATTGCGCTCCATTTCCTCGCTCTTCGGCGGGAAGAATTCGAAGGAGATCGCGGGCAGCTGCGGCAGCAGGTCGGTCATGTCACGTCATCCAGGATGGCGGTCGGGTCAGTCGGCGTCTTGGCTCGGCCCCACATGGCGCAACGATCCAGCCCATCGCCGGCTCAGTATTCATGCGGCACTGCGATAGCCGCATAAACCTAGGCCTAACCCGGGGCGAGAGCCAGCCCACACTTGGTGAAATCTAGGTGGGAATTTGCCCAACATGCCGAGAAATCGGCCCGATATTACTGCTCAATCGGTAAGAAGTGGGCCAGAATTCGACAAGAAAGGCGCTATCCGCGCCATTTCGAGGAAAAAACTGACGTGCGAAGCCGGCCGTGACCGGCATGGCTACGCCTCTGTGAGTTTCGGAGCCGTCGATCTCATCATCCCGCCCACCCCGCTGGTCGTTTTCTCCCTACAGCGAATTTCTTAGCCGGGTACCTTTGCGCGGCGTCTGCACGCGCCCTAGTTTAACGACATGTTACCGCTCTCCATTCTCGACCTCTCGGTCGTCACATCCGGCACGCCGCCCGCGGCGGCGCTGCGCAATTCCATCGATCTGGCCCGCCACGCGGATCGGCTCGGCTACGGGCACTATTGGCTTGCCGAACATCACAATCTGCCGTCGGTCGCGAGCCCGGCTCCCGAGATCATGATCGGGCAGATCGCGGCGGTGACCGAGCGCATCCGCGTCGGCTCGGGCGGCGTGATGCTGCCCAACCATGCGCCGCTGATGGTCGCCGAGCGCTTCAAGATGCTGGAGGCGCTGTTTCCCGGCCGGATTGATCTCGGCATCGGCCGCGCGCCCGGCACCGACCAGGCGACCATGCATGCCCTGCGGCGCCGGCTCGATATCCGCGAGGGCGACGATTTCCTGGAGCGACTGCAGGAATTGACGCTATGGGAGACTCGTGGCTTCCCGGCCGGCCATCCCTACAACAACGTCATGGCGATGCCGAACGACGTGCCGCTGCCACCGATCTGGCTGCTCGGCTCCAGCGACTACAGTTCGGAACTCGCCGCTCAGGTCGGCATGGGCTTCGCCTTCGCGCACCACTTCGCCTCCTACGACGCCGTCGAAGCGCTGACGCACTATCGCGCCCGCTTTCAGCCGACGCGCTGGCGCACCAAGCCGCACGGCATCCTCGCCGTTGCGGCTGTTGTCGGCGAGACCGACGCGGAAGCCGAACGGCTGGCGCTGTCTATGGACGTCAGTCGCCTGCTGCGCGACCGCGGCCGCTACGTGCCGCTGCCCAGCGTCGAAGAGGCGCAGGCAATCCCGCTCACCGACGCGGACCGCGCCTCGATCGCCCGCAACCGCGCGCGGCTGTTCGTCGGCAGTCCGTCGCGGGTGGTGCAATTGCTGCAGCCGCTGATCAAGGCCAGCCAGGCTGACGAAGTGATGGTCATCACCGCGATCTACGACCACGAAGCCCGCAAGCGCAGCTACACACTGCTGGCGGAAGCCTTCAAGCAGCAGCAGGCTGCGGCGTAGCCCGCCTCGGCAATCGAGTCAGCGATAGCTCCATGTGCGATCGGATTCTGATCGCACGCAAGCTGACGAATCTAGTCCCGTTCGCGATGATCCGCAGTGCCGAGCTTCCAATAGCCAGCTGACTCGATCGCCGGATGGATGATACGCCGATCCAGCAGCAGATGGGCTCGGATCGACCGCATCATCGACGACTCGCCGGCAATCCAGACCTGGCAGTCTTCCGTTTCGAGCGAAGCCGCCTTCACGGCGCGTTCGATCAGTCCGGTGGTGCCCGGAACAAAAGTGCCGGAATGCAGCCACGTGATGGTCTGATCGGGACGAGGCGTGAGATAGCGCTCCTCGGCTTTGTCCGCGACTTCAAGGAAGGCGGCGGCCTGGCAGCCGTCCGGCAGCGCCTCGAGAATGGCGGCGATCGCCGGGAGCGCGGTTGCATCGCCGGCCAGGATGTAGCTTGCGGCGCTGCGATCGATCATGTGCCCAGCTCGTGGGCCGCCGACGTCGAGGCGATCGCCGCGCCTTGCGCGGCCAGCCCAGCGAGAGCCGGGCCCGTCGTCGCCGTGCAGCACGACATCGAAGGCAATCTGCCCGGCCGCGTGATCGAACTGGCGGATCGTGTAGGCTCGGCCTGCGGGTGGTTCGTCGCCGGGTGTGGGAACGAACACCTTCATCCATTGGCCGGGCAGGCCAATGCCCAGCAAGGGCAGGGACTCGCCGACGATGGTGATGCGCCGCATCCGGGGTGTGACATCGATGATATCGACTACTTCGGTTTGGTGAAGCGTTCTGTTGTTGCGGAGAGTATGCACGAGAGCACCTTCAGGTTGGACGCTGAGGTCCGCGCGCGAGCCAGATGATCCCGAGTGCGGCAGCGAAGGCGAAAGCCGAGACGTAAAAGAAGTCGTTCAGCGCCAGCATTCGCGCCTGCACGTCGATCTGCTGGTTGATCACCGCCCATGACTGCTGTTCGCCCAGGCCGAGGCCACGCAGCGTGTTGATCGCGGCGCCGGCACGTTCGCCGAGCGCGCCGATCGCGTCGACCAGATGGTTGCGGTGAAAGCGGGCGCGTTCGTCCCAGAAGGTCTGCGCGATCGATGCGGCGAGACTGCCGGCCATCATCCGGATCGCCGTTTGCAGGCCGGAGGCGGACGCGACCTTGTCGGGCGGCAGTCCCGCGAGAGACAGGCTCACCACCGGAGTGAGGAAAAATGCGATGCCTACACCCTGCGCCAGATGGATCAGCGCGACATCCGTAACCGTCACGCCGGTCGTCATGGTCGAACGCCACAGTGCCACCAGCGCCCAGGCCGCGAAGGCGACACTGGCGTAGATGCGCGGGCCGTGCGCCGCGACCCAGCGGCCGAGAAACGGCGCCAGCACGATCCCGCAGACACCCATCGGAGCGGTCGCGACGCCTGCCCAGGTCGAACTGTAGCCGAGGCCGGTCTGCAGCCACAGCGGCACAAGGACGAGTGCCGCGAAGTACAAACCAAAGCCGACCGCCACGCTCAACGTGCCGATCGCGAAGCTGCGGAATTCGAACAATCGCAGATCCACGATCGGGTGGGATTCGCCGAGTTCCCAGACCACCAGCAATACTAACCCGACCACGGAGATGGTCGCCGTGGTACAAATCAGCGGCGAGGAAAACCAATCGAGCGTGCGTCCGCGATCGAACGTGACCTGAAGGCAGCCGACCGCGGCCGCCAGCAGGATAAGGCCCACGACATCGACAGGCATCCGGGCCGTCGGCGTGTCCCTGCCGCGCAGCAGCGCGCCGGCCGAAATCACCACGAATAAGCCGACCGGTGCGTTGATCAGGAAGATCCAGGGCCAGGAGAATTGGTCCGTGATCCAGCCGCCGAGCATTGGGCCTGCGACCGGCCCGGCCATGTTGGTCATCGCCCACATCGCCACAGCGAAGGTGCGCTTCTCGGGTGGGAAGACCGCGACCAGAAGGGCCTGGCTCAGCGGCACGATCGGTCCCGCGACGGCGCCCTGCAGAATGCGGGCGATCAGCAGCGTTTCGAACGTCGGCGCCAGCCCGCACAGGATCGAGGCGAGGGTAAACGCTGCGACGGCGCCGGCGAACAGCCGCGCCTGCCCGAAGCGCCGGCCGAGCCAGCCCGTCAGAGGAATGCAGATCGCGTTGGAGATGGCGAAGAACGTGATCGTCCATTCGCCCTCTTCGGAACTGACGCCGAGATTGCCGGAAATCGTCGGCACCGAAACATTAGCCACGGTGATGTCGACGACCGCCATGAAGGACGCAAGGCCGAAGGTCACGGCGGCCAGCGCGCGGGAAGCCCCCGCGAGCGGCAGGATCGGCTGCTTAGCCGCAGCGGCTGTCATCGGTCCGCTCCGACGTTGTCGGCGATGACTTGCCTGACCACGGCGTCGGCGGTCGCAGCCCGCACGTCTTGGATCGCGGACGCTTCCACCCGCCTGGTGATTTGCGTCGCCGTGGAATCACACGTCGCGGTGTCGACTTCCACCTCGGCCGACATGCCGATCCGCAGCGGGTGATCGATGAGTTCGGAGGGATCGAGGTCGATCCGCACCGGCGCGCGTTGGACGACTTTGATCCAGTTGCCGGTGGCGTTCTGCGCCGGCAACAGCGCAAAGGCAGCGCCGGTGCCGGCTTCGATGCCCCGGACCGTGCCGTGATAAGTCACGGACCGGCCATAGATGTCGGCGGTCACCTTGGCGGGTTGGCCGACGCAGACGCCGTGGAGTTGCACTTCCTTGAAGTTGGCGTCGATCCACAGCCGGTCGAGCGGGACCACGGTCATCAACTTCTCGCCGGGACCTACGCGCCGTCCGAGCTGGATGGAGCGTTGCGCGACCATGCCGGACACCGGCGCGGTGATCCTGGTCCGCTCGACCGCCAGCGCCGCCGCGCGGACGCGCTCGGCCGCGACCTGCACTGGCGGGTTGGATGCCAGCGTGGAGTTGTTGACGAGGGCCAGCGCCTGGGCACGAGCCTGCTGCGCCGAGGCAAGCGCCGCCTGTGCGGCGCTGAGCGCGTCGTTCGCATGCCGCAGGCTCTCACGCGAGACGGCGCCGGTGCTGATCAGCGTCTGCCGGACGCGCAGGTCGCCCTCGGCCTTGTTGAATTCGGCAAGACGCAGACGGACATCTGCATCATAGCGAGCGTCGCTGGCAAACAGGCCGCGGACGCTGCGGACCGCCTGTGCGAGTTCCGCTTTGGCACTGGCGAGTTCGATCCGCGCATCGGTCGAGTCGAGTTCGACCAGGACGTCGGCGGCCGAGACTCGATCGGTGTTGTCGGCGAGGATGCGCGCGACGGTTCCTGATAGCTCCGATGTGATCTGCACCGATTGGCCGCCCACATAGGCGTCGTCGGTGTGGCGCAGCGCGGGATTGGAGAAGTAAGCCCAAACGGCTGCCGAGGCACTGGTCGATGCCAGCAGAACGCCGAACCACGCGAGCCGCTTGCGGCGGGCGGTTCGGGGATCTGGAGGCGTGGTCGAGGTGGTGGGGGTCATGTGATACTTCCGATCCGTGTCCATCGGTTCGCAGGCCGGCATGGACCGGAGGGTCGGCAGTGCGGCGCGGGGGACGGGACACTTCACTTGCGTTTCGATTGCGAATACGAAAATATGAGTGAAAGCTCACAAACGCTACTCGCATTGCGCCATGGCCAGGAAAACCTCGAAGAACCACATCGAGCCGCGTAAAACGCCGGCTCAGGCGCGATCCGCCGAAACCGTCGCGGCGATCCTGGAAGCCGCTGCTCGCATTCTGGAGGACAAGGGATTTCGGGGGTACAATACCAACGATGTCGCCGCGCGCGCCGGCGTGAGCATCGGGTCGCTATATCAGTACTTCCCAAACAAGGACGCGATTACCAAGGCGCTGCTGCGCCGGGAGACCGAGCCGCTCAGCGCCGCGTTCGAACAGGTCGGCGACGCGCCTTCACTGGTCGAAGGCCTGCAACGCTTCGTGAGTGCGGCGGTAGCACATCAGTTGCGGCGGCCTGTGCTGGCTCGGCTGCTGGATTTCGAGGAGGCGAGGCTGCCGTTACAGGCCGAAAACGGCGCCCTCGGAGAGGTCGGCGCGAAGGCACTCGGGCGATTGCTGTCGCGGCATGGGGCGGGTCGGGGTGCAGCCGCGCGGACGGCGAGCCACGACATGTTCGCGATCGTCAAGGGTATGATCGACGCCGCGGGCGAGCGCGGCGAGACCGACGCTCAAGCCCTGGAAGCGCGGGTCACCGCCGCGATGTCCGGCTATCTGCAGCAGATGAACATCATCGATCTGTGATCGGTCGCTCGATTTCGCCGCGAACGCCGAGGCGTGCCGTCACCGCTCCGTAAATGTCGCGCGGAAAGGATGGCCCGGATAGACGCCGACGATGCGGAATTCGCGGGAGAAGAACTTCAGCTCGTCCAGCGCGAACGCGAGGTTGCGATCTTCAGGGTGGCCGTCGACGTCGGCGTAGAACTGCGTGGCGAAGAAATTGCCGTCGACCATGTAGCTTTCCAGCTTGGTCATGTTGACGCTGTTGGTAGCGAAGCCGCCGAGCGCCTTGTACAACGCGGCCGGCAGGTTGCGCACCCGGAACACGAACGTCGTCACCAGCGGTCCCGAGCCTTGCGCGGCCCAGCGCGGCTCACGCGCCAGCACGACGAAGCGGGTGGTGTTGTGCGCCTCGTCCTCGATGTCTTCGGCCAGAATGTCGAGGCCGTAGATCTGCGCCGCCAGCCGCGACGAAATCGCCGCGCAGCTCTTGTCGCCGCGCTCGGCGATGATCCGCGCCGAGCCGGCCGTGTCGCCGGCGACGATCGGCTTCAGCCCGAACTTCCGGATGATGCGGCGGCACTGGCCGAGCGCGTGGACGTGGCTCTCGACCGTCTTGATATCCTCGAGCTTGGCGCCCGGCACCGCGACCAGCTGATGCCGGATCGGCAGAAACCACTCGCCGACGATGAACAGGCCGGACTGCGGCAGCAGATGGTGAATGTCCGCGACACGGCCGGCGACCGAATTCTCGATCGGGATCATGCCGAGATCGGCTTCGCCCGAGCTGATGGCCGAAAGCGCGTCCTCGAAGGTCGCGCAGGGCATCGCCTCGGCGGTCGGATAGGCGTCGCTGATCGCGATGTGAGAATTCGCTCCGGGCTCGCCCTGGAAGGCGATTTTCATGGTCTTGGTCATGGCAGTCCTGGTTTCTGGCCGGCGTTCTAGCAGCCGCAGCATTTTTCGCCAGAGGGATTGGGGGCGGCCGCCGGGCGAGCCGCCAATCGACTCAGGCGCCCAGCACCCGTCGCGCGGTTTCGAGATCGGCCGGGGTGTCGACGCCGCGCGGCACGCTGTCGACGATACCGACGTCGATGCGCATTCCCGCTTCGAGAGCGCGGAGCTGCTCGAGCTTCTCGCGCTGTTCGAGCGGGGAGGGCGGCAGCGACACGAAGCGTTCCAGCGCCGCGCGGCGATAGGCGTAGAGGCCGATGTGATGGTAGCGCGGGCCGTCGCCGTAAGGCGCGGTGGCCCGGGTGAAGTACAGCGCCCGCAAGCGGTTCGGGCTGATCGGCGAGCCGATCACCTTGACGACGTTGGGGTTGGTGGCTTCTTCCTCGGTGTGGATTTCGGCCGCCAGCGTCGCAATGTCGACAGCCGGATCGGCGAGCGGCGCCAGCACGGCGCCGATCTGTTCCGGCCGGATGGTTGGAAAATCGCCCTGCAGATTGATCACCGTTTCGATGCTGCGGCTCGGATCGAGCGTCTGCAGCGCTTCGTGGATGCGGTCCGAGCCCGACGGGTGATCCGGCCGCGTCATCACCACCTCGCCGCCATGCTCCCGGACGGCATCGGCGATCGCCGGGGTGTCGGTCGCCACCGCAACCCGGCCGATAGCCGCCGCCGTTGCGCGGCGCAGCACGTGGACGATCATCGGCGCGCCGGCGATATCGAGCAGCGGCTTGCCGGGCAACCGGGTCGCGGCCATGCGGGCGGGAATCAGGACGAGCGTAGGGGAGGAGGTCATCAGGGGCGCGGGCGCAGGTCCCGCCTCATGGCAAAACCGGCCGGCCAAGGCGGCTACCGGAACGGTACAAGGCTGGTGGAAGGCCGCGGATGACCGGTCTTATACGGGTTGCCAGAGCAGGGGCAAACCGATATCTCATCAAAGAAAAGAACAGTTGCGACTGACAACAAGAAACAATTTCAGACTTGGTCTGGCGGGAGCGCGAGCGAACCATGGATTCTTTCGAACTCAACAAGATTCTCGGCGCGGTCCTGGCGACCTGTCTGGTGTTGCTGCTGTCGAACTTCGCCGCCAAAGCCATCTTCACTCCCGACAAGGTCGAGAAGCAGGGCTACGCCATCGCGGTGAAGGAAGCCGAGCCGGCTGCGGGCAAGGATGCGGCGCCTGCTGCGGCGGCCGAGCCGATCGAGAAGCTGCTGCAGACCGCGTCGGTGGAAAAAGGCATGGGAGCCGCCAAGAAGTGCGCCGCCTGCCACACCTTCGAGAAGGACGGCCCCAACCGCGTCGGCCCGAACCTGTACGGCATCGTCGGCGAGAAGCGCGGCGAGGGCCGCGGCTTCAACTTCTCGGCTGCGATGAAGGCCAAGGGGGGCGAGTGGACCTTCGACGAGCTCAACAAGTTCCTCGCCAACCCCAAGGGCTACATTCCGGGCACGGCGATGGGCTTCGCCGGCATCCCGAACGACAAGGAACGGGCCGACCTGATCGCCTATCTCAACAAGAATTCGGACAAGCCCGAGGCGATCCCGACGGCCGCCAAATAGCGGCGCTCTCCGGGGCTGGCCCGCAGATCAGCTGATGTTGTCGAACGGCCGGGTTTTCCCGGCCGTTTTCGTTTGCGCGATCACGCCGTCCTGATCGGGACGTTTCGCCGCAACGGCTTCGGCCGCGGGGTGCTATCCTTTGGGAAATCCGGCATAATCGGCCGAATCCTCGCCTTATATTGCGGCTTGAGTGCAATCCTTGATGTCCAAATCTTAAGAACCAAGTCCTGAGACCATGTGCTGAGATCAGCCTGGATCAGTCCTCATCGTGCCCGTCCGACGCCAACAGGAACTCCAGACCGTGACTTTGACCCGACGACATCTTCTGCAGGCCGGCGCTGCGGCGGCCGCCACTCCGGTTCTCGGCCTCGGCTCCGGCCTGCTGGCGAGCGTGCCTGTCGCAGCAGAGGGAACGGCGGACCAACTGACCTGGCGGCACGGATTGTCACTGTTCGGCGAGATCAAATATCCGGCCGACTTCAAGCGGTTCGATTACGTCAACCCGAACGCGCCGAAAGGCGGGGTGGCGCGGCAGATCTCGCTCGGCACGTTCGACAATTTCAACCTCACGGTCGCGGGCGTGAAGGGCAACATCGCGCCGGCGGTGGGCTATCTCTACGAGACGCTGATGACCCAGTCGCAGGACGAGGTGGGCACCGAATATGGCCTGCTGGCCGAGTCGGCTGCGCACCCGGACGACTTCTCCTGGGTGGTGTATCGGCTCCGCGCGGAGGCCCGTTGGCACGATGGCAAACCTGTGACAGCCGACGACGTCGTGTACTCGTTCGACACCCTGAAGAAGTTCAGTCCTCGTTACGCTTCTTATTATCGACACGTCGTCAAGGCTGAGAAGACCGGCGAGCGCGACATCCGTTTTACCTTCGACGGCCCGGGCAATCGCGAGCTGCCGACCATCGTCGGCGAGCTTCTGGTGCTGCCGAAGCACTGGTGGGAAGGTACCGACGCCCAGGGCCGCAAGCGCGACGTCTCCGCCACTACGCTGGAACCGCCGCTAGGCTCGGCGCCGTATCGTATTAAGGAGTTCGTCGCTGGCCGCTCGATCGTGCTGGAGCGGGTCAAGGACTACTGGGGCGAGAAGCTGCCGGTGCGGATCGGTCAGAACAATTTCGACGAGCTGCGCTTCGAGTTCTTCCGCGACAACACCGTCGCTCTCGAAGCCTTCAAGGCCGACCAGGCCGACTGGATCATGGAGAACTCCGCCAAGCAGTGGGCCACCGCCTACGACTTCCCCGCCGTCGCCGACAAACGCGTGGTGAAGGAGGAGTTTCCGATCAACGATTCCGGGCGGATGCAGGGCTTCGTGCTCAATCTGCGCCGCGAGATGTTCAAGGATCCCCGGGTGCGGCGCGCCTTCAACTACGCGTTCGATTTCGAGGAGATGAACAAGCAGCTGTTCTACGGCCAGTACAAGCGCATCGCCAGCTACTTCGAGGGCACCGAGCTCGCCTCCAGCGGCCTGCCGCAGGGCGACGAACTCGCGATCCTCGAGACGGTGCGGGACAAGGTGCCGGCCGAGCTGTTCACGCAGCCCTACACCAACCCGGTGGGTGGCAATCCCGAGGCGGTGCGCGGCAATCTGCGCGAGGCGATGCGGCTGGTGAAGGAAGCCGGCTTCGACATCAAGGATCGCAAGCTGGTCGATCCATCCGGCAAGTCGGTGACGGTCGAGATGCTGGTGCAGGATCCGTCGTCGGAGCGGATCTCGCTGTTCTACAAGCCGTCGCTGGAGCGGCTCGGCGTCACCGTATCGATCCGCGTGGCCGACGACGCGCAATACCAGAACCGCATCCGCGCCTTCGACTTCGACATCATCACCGATCTGTGGGGCCAGTCGCTGTCGCCCGGCAACGAGCAGCGCGACTATTGGGGCTCGCAGGCGGCCGATCAGCAAGGCTCGCGCAACACCATCGGCATCAAGAATCCGGCGGTCGACGCACTGATCGACAAGGTGATCTTCGCCAAGGACCGAGCCACGCTGGTGGCGGCGACGCGCGCGCTCGACCGCGTGCTGCTGTGGAATTTCTACGTCGTGCCGCAGTTCACCTACGGCTTCATGCGCTACGCGCGCTGGGATCGCTTCAGCCGCGCCGAACTGCCGAAATACGCGCGCTCCGGCCTGCCGGCGTTGTGGTGGTACGACGCCGAGAAGGCCGCCAAGATCGGCCGGCGCACTTGAGGAGGCGCCCCCGCATGGCGCAGCTGAGCCGCCGCGAAGTTCTCGTCATCGGCGTCGGCGCTTTGGCGGCGACGCAGCTCACTCCCGCCACCGCTGCAGAGGGCGAGAGTGTCGCGCACGGCATGTCGGCGTTCGGCGACCTGAAGTATCCGGCGGACTTCAAGCATTTCGACTACGTCAATCCGAACGCGCCGAAGGGCGGGGTGTTCTCGACTATCCCGTCGGTCCGTGCCTTCAACCAGTCGTTTCAGACCTTCAATTCACTGAACGCCTTCATCCTCAAGGGCGATGGCGCGCAGGGCATGGGCCTGACCTTCGTGTCGTTGATGGCACGGGCCGGCGACGAGCCGGATGCGATGTACGGCCTTGCGGCGTCGAGCGTGGCGATTTCGGCCGACGGGCTGACCTATCGGTTCACGATGCGGCCCGAGGCGCGGTTTCACGACGGCAGCAAACTGACCGCCAAGGATGCGGCGTTCTCGCTCAACATCCTCAAGGCCAAGGGCCACCCGATCATCACTCAGCAGATGCGCGACTTCATCAAGGCGGAGGCGACCGACGACGCCACGCTGGTCGTGAGCTTCGCGCCGAAACGGGGGCGCGACGTGCCTTTGTTCGTCGCCGGGATGCCGATCTTCTCGGAGGCGTACTACGCCAAACACCCGTTTGACGAATCGACGATGGACGTGCCGCTCGGCAGTGGCCCTTACAAGGTCGGGCCGCTGGAGTCCGGCCGCTTCATCTCGTTCGAACGCGTCAAAGGCTGGTGGGGCGAGAAGCTGCCGGTCAACATCGGCGCCAACAATTTCGATACCGTGCGCTACGAGTTCTATCGCGATCGCGACGTCGCATTCGAAGGCTTCTCCGGCAGGTCCTATCTGTATCGCGAGGAGTTCACCTCGCGGATCTGGCATACGCGTTACGATTTCCCGGCGATCCGCGACGGCCGTGTCAAGCGCGAGCAACTGCCCGACGAGACGCCGTCCGGCGCACAGGGTTGGTTCATCAACACGCGGCGCGACAAGTTCAAGGATCCGCGGGTCCGCGAGGCGATCGGCTGCGCGTTCGACTTCGAGTGGACCAACAAGACCATCATGTACGGCACCTACGCCCGTACAGTGTCGCCATTCCAGAACTCCGACATGATGGCGGTCGGCCCGCCGTCGCCCGAAGAGCTGGCGCTGCTCGAGCCGTTCCGCGGCAAGGTGCCGGACGAGGTGTTCGGCGAGGCGTTCGTGCCGCCGGCCTCCGACGGCTCCGGCCAGGACCGCACGCTGCTGCGCCGCGGCGGCCAACTGCTTACCGAGGCCGGCTTCATCATCAAGGATCGCAAACGCCTGACGCCGAGCGGCGAGCCGTTCCACATCGAGTTCCTGCTCGACGAGCCGGCCTTCCAGGCTCACCACATGCCGTTCGTGAAGAACCTCGCCACCCTCGGCATCGAGGCGACGGTGCGGTTGGTCGATCCGGTGCAGGCGCGGGCGCGCCGCGACGACTTCGACTTCGACATGGCGATCGAGCGCTTCAGCTTCTCGACCGTGCCGGGCGATGCGCTACGCAACTTCTTCTCGTCGCAGTCCGCCGCCACCAAGGGCTCGAACAATCTCGCCGGCATCGCCGACCCGGCGATCGATGCGATGATGGATATGGTGATCGCCTCCGATACCCGCGCCAAGCTGGTGATCGCAGCGCGAGTGCTCGACCGTCTGATCCGGGTCGGTCGCTATTGGGTGCCGCAATGGTACTCGTCGACGCACCGGCTGGCCTATTGGGACGTGTTTGACCATCCGCCAAACCTGCCGAAATACACCGGCGTCAATGCCCCCGACCTGTGGTGGGCGAAGAGCAATCCCGCCGCCGAGCGAAGCGACCCGAAGGGCGAGGCGAAGTAGATGGCGTCCTATATCCTCCGCCGTATTCTGCTGATGGTGCCGACGCTGCTCGGCATTCTTTTCGTTTCGTTTGTGGTGGTGCAGTTCGCGCCGGGCGGCCCGGTCGAGCGGGTGATCGCGCAGCTCTCTGGCGCCGACACCGGCGCGGCGTCGCGGGTGTCGGGTTCGTCGGGTGGCGACTTCGGCAGCCGGCCGCAGGCCGGCGCATCGTCCGATGCGGTGAATTCGAAGTATCGCGGCGCGCAGGGGCTCGATCCGGAATTCGTCAAGAGCCTGGAAAAGCAGTTCGGCTTCGACAAGCCGGCGCCCGAGCGCTTCGCCATCATGCTGTGGAATTTCGCGCGGTTCGACTTCGGCAAGAGCTACTTCCGCGACGTCAGCGTGCTGCAGTTGATCAAGGAGAAGCTGCCGGTGTCGATGTCGCTCGGCATCTGGATGACGCTGCTGACCTATCTGATCTCGATCCCGCTCGGCATTCGCAAAGCGGTGAAGGACGGCTCGAAATTCGACACCTGGACGTCGGCGATCATCATCGTCGGCTTCGCGATCCCGGGCTTCCTGTTCGCGATCCTGCTGATCATCCTGTTCGCCGGCGGCTCGTTCTTCTCCTGGTTCCCGCTACGCGGGCTGACGTCGGACGGCTGGAGCCAGTTTCCCTGGTATTGGAAAATCATCGACTATTTCTGGCATCTGGCGCTGCCGCTGACCTCGATGGTGCTCGGCGCCTTCGCCACCATGACACTGCTGACCAAGAACTCGTTCCTCGACGAGATCCGCAAGCAATACGTCATGACGGCGCGCGCCAAGGGCTGCAGCGAAGCCCAGGTGCTGTACGGCCACATCTTCCGCAACGCGATGCTGATCGTGATCGCCGGCTTCCCCGGCGCCTTCATCCACGCGTTCTTCTCCGGCTCGCTGCTGATCGAGACCATCTTCTCGCTGGACGGGCTCGGCCTGCTCGGCTTCGAAAGCGTGCTGAATCGCGACTACCCGGTGGTGTTCGGGACGCTATTCATCTTCTCGCTGGTCGGACTGGTGGTCAATCTGGCCTCGGATCTCACCTATATGTGGATCGATCCGCGGATCGACTTCGAAGCGCGGGAAGTCTGATGACCCTGATCGCACGCGAACCGGTCGAAAGCACCACGCAGGCCCCGATGGGCGAAGCCGTGCCGCCGACGCGGCACAGGCTGGCGATGTCGCCGCTCAATCGCCGCCGCTGGCAGAACTTCAAAGCCAACCGTCGCGGCTACTGGTCGTTCTGGATCTTCCTGGTGCTGTTCGGCGTCTCGCTGTTCGCCGAGTTCATCGCCAACGATCGCCCGCTGCTGATCCGGTTCGACGGTCACTTCTACTTCCCGGCTGTGGTGACCTATTCGGAGACGACGTTCGGCGGCGACTTCGAAACCGCCGCCGACTATCGCGATCCCTTCCTGCAGAAGCTGATCGCCGACAAGGGCGGCACCATCATCTGGGCGCCGATCCGCTATTCTTATGGCACGCACAATCTCGACCTGCCGACGCCGGCGCCCTCGAAGCCGACCTGGCTGCTCACCGAAGCAGAGTGCAAGACCGTGGTCGAGAAGAAGGGCCTGAAGGGCTGCCGCGATCTTGAATACAACTGGCTCGGCACCGACGATCAGGGCCGCGACGTCGTCGCGCGGCTGATCTACGGCTTCCGCATTTCGGTGCTGTTCGGCCTCAGCCTGACCATCGTGTCGTCGATCATCGGCATCGCGGCCGGCGGCGTGCAGGGCTATTTTGGCGGCTGGGTCGATCTCGGCTTCCAGCGTTTCATCGAAGTCTGGACCGCGATCCCGTCGCTGTACCTGCTGCTGATCCTGTCCTCGGTGTTGGTGCCCGGCTTCTTCGTGCTGCTCGGCATCCTGTTGCTGTTCAGTTGGGTGTCGCTGGTCGGGCTGGTGCGCGCCGAATTTTTGCGCGGCCGCAATTTCGAATACATCACCGCGGCGCGAGCGCTGGGCGTTTCCAACGCCAAGATCATGGTGCGGCATCTGTTGCCGAACGCCATGGTGGCGACCATGACGTTCCTGCCGTTCATCGTGTCGTCCTCGGTGATGACGCTGACGGCGCTCGACTTCCTCGGCTTCGGCCTGCCGCCCGGCTCGCCGTCGCTCGGCGAGCTGCTGGCGCAGGGCAAGGCCAACGTTCAGGCGCCCTGGCTCGGCTTCACCGGCTTCTTCGCGGTGGCCATCATGCTGTCGCTGCTGATCTTCATCGGCGAAGCCGTCCGCGACGCCTTCGACCCGCGCAAGACGTTCAGGTGAAGGTGTGGTAGGGTGAGCGAGGAGCAGAGCCATGAATAGGATCGTTAAAGAAAACTATCCTGTGTCGGCATTGCCTGCCGATCTGCGCGAAGGTTTGGCCGGGCCTGTCGTGACCGTGACGATCGAAGAAGGCGAGCAGCCGCCGAAGCAGCGGCCGACGTTGGACGAGATCTTTGCACGTCGCAGACCTCCGTTTCGGAGCAAAGAGGAAATCGACGCAGAGTGGCGGCGGCAGCGAGACGAGTGGGAATGAGCGCTGCTCTCGATCCCTTGCGCGTCTATCTCGACTCGAATGTGTTCATCTACGCCGTCGAGGGACGGACGGAGATCTCCGAAGCGCTTCGTGCTCTGTTCGACCTGTTCCAGCGCCGACGAGGATTCGCCGTGACCAGCGAGCTGACGATTGCGGAAGTCCTGGCAAAGGCGACACCCACTCAACAACGCGACTACATCGATCTCATCGTCGAGAGCGACCTGTTTGATCTGTGTCCGGTAACATGTGGCATTCTGGTCGCGACTGCGAGCTATCGATAGGCATTCGGTATGGTGAAACTTGCAGATGCGACCCATGTCATGACGGCTGTTCACACCTCGTGTGGTACGATGCTTTCGGCAGACCGGCGGTTGAGAACGCCGGAGAAATTACGATTGCTCGATTCGACTCGCGAGAACGTCTCACGACTTATCGACGAGCTCACCTAATGGACGCGCTCAACCAGCCTCTGCTCGCCGTCGACGAGCTCTCGGTCGCGTTTCATCAGCAGAGCGGCACGACCACCGCGGTCGATCGGATCTCGTATCAGATCAAGCGCGGCGAGTGCGTCGCGCTGGTCGGCGAGTCCGGCTCCGGCAAGTCGGTCAGTGCGCTGTCGATCCTCAAGCTGCTGCCGTATCCGACGGCGTCCC
The DNA here is from genome assembly GCF_001295845.1 of Rhodopseudomonas sp. AAP120. GTDB lineage: Bacteria > Pseudomonadota > Alphaproteobacteria > Rhizobiales > Xanthobacteraceae > Rhodopseudomonas. The sequence goes on from NZ_LJIC01000178.1 coordinate 24,305, forward strand.
ATCCCACCGGGCAGATCCGGTTCAAGGGCCGTGAGCTGCTGGGCATGTCGGAGAACGACATTCGCGAGCTGCGCGGCAACGAGATCTCGATCATCTTTCAGGAGCCGATGACCTCGCTCAACCCGCTGCATACGATCGAACAGCAGCTCGGCGAGATACTTCAGTTGCACGGCGGGCCGCGCGGCGCCAAGGGGAGGGCGCGGATCGTCGAGTTGCTGACACAGGTCGGCATTCCCGAGCCGGAGACGCGGCTCGGCAGCTATCCGCACCAGCTGTCCGGCGGTCAGCGCCAGCGCGTGATGATCGCGATGGCGCTCGCCAACGAGCCCGATCTGCTGATCGCCGACGAGCCGACGACCGCGCTCGATGTCACCGTGCAGGCTCAGATCCTGGCGTTGCTCGCCGACATCCGCTCGCGGCTCGGCATGAGCATGCTGTTCATCACCCACGATCTCGGCATTGTGCGGCGGATCGCCGACGTGGTCTGCGTGATGCACAATGGCAAGATCGTCGAGCAGGGGCCGGTCGAGCAGGTGTTCAGCTCGCCGCAGCATGTCTACACCCAGGCTCTGCTGGCAGCCGAGCCGAAGCCGGATCCGGCGCCGCCCCGGCCGGAAGCGCCCGTGGTGATTTCTGCGGATGATCTCAAAGTGTGGTTTCCGATCAAGCGCGGCCTGTTGCGCAGGACGGTGGGGCATATCAAGGCGGTCGACGGCGTGACGCTCGCCGTGCGCAAAGGCGAGACGCTCGGCGTTGTCGGCGAGTCCGGCTCGGGCAAGACCACGCTGGGGCTCGCGCTGCTGCGACTGATCTCGTCCGAAGGTCCGATCGTCTTCCTCAGCAAGAATATCCAAGGCCTGAAGTTCAAAGAGATGCTGCCGCATCGCCGCGACATGCAGATCGTGTTTCAGGATCCGTTCGGTGCGCTCAGCCCGCGCATGTCGGTCGGCGATATCGTTGCCGAGGGACTGCGGGTGCATCAGCCGCAGCTGTCGGAAGACGAACGCGAGGCGCGGGTGATCAAGGCTCTCAAGGATGTCGGGCTCGATCCGGCGACGCGCTTCCGCTACCCGCACGAGTTCTCCGGCGGCCAGCGTCAGCGTATCAGCATCGCCCGCGCCGTGGTGCTGGAGCCGAGCTTTGTCGTGCTGGACGAGCCGACATCCGCGCTCGATATGCTGTTTCAGGCCCAGATGGTCGACCTCTTGCGCGAACTACAGCGCAAGCGCGATCTCACCTACATGTTCATCTCGCACGACCTGCGGGTGGTGGCATCGCTCGCAAGTCATCTGATCGTCATGAAACAGGGCAAGGTCGTCGAGGAAGGACCGGCGGTGGAACTGTTCAAGTCGCCGAAGACCGACTATACGCGGGCGCTGTTCGCCGCCGCATTCCGGCTCGAGACTGCTCCGGGTGGCGCCGCGGCCCAATAGGTGTTCGATGACGGAAGTTGCCGGGACTCATCAACTCGCGGATCGCGAGGCGGACGTGACCGTGTCTGCGCCCGAAATTATCGGTCGTGGCTTCATGACCTATGAGCGCTACGAGGTCTCGCTGCGGCGGGACGGCGAGCCGCCGTTGCTGCAGAAGCGCGACGTGCTACGCGCCAGCCGAGTCGCCGCAGTGGTGCCGATCGATCTGGCGCGCGACCAGGTCGTCCTGATCCGACAATTCAGATTGCCGGCGCATCTCGCGACCGGTCGGGGCGATATGGTCGAGATCGTTGCCGGCCGAATTGAGGACGGTGAGGACGCGGCGGTCGCCGCCCGGCGCGAATGCATCGAAGAGATCGGCGCCGCGCCGGAGCGGCTGATCGAGCTGTACAGCGTGCTGCCGACGCCGGGATTTACCGACGAGCAGATCACGTTCTTCGCCGGCTTTCTCGATTCCAGCGCGGTCCTGGAGCGTGGCGGCGTGGCCGACGAGGATGAGGATACGCAGCCATTCGTCGTGTCGATCGACGAGGCGCTGGCTGCGCTCGGCGACGGCCGCATCGCCAACGCGCTACTCTACAGCGCGCTGCAATGGCTGGCGCTCAACCGCACCCGGCTGCAGGAGCTGTTCAGCCGAGCCGCTTGATCGTCGTCAGCGGGCTGCCACTCGCGGCGATCCGTGTAATGGCTTCGCGCATCGGCTCTATCGCGGTCGCCATGTGATACGCATTGGCGTGCACGATACTGTCGGCATCGCGCGCGATCGCGACGTGCCCCTTCCAGAACAACAGATCGCCGCGCTGGAGCCGCGTCTGCTCCGTCAGCGGCACGATGTGCCCGAGCGCGGCCTCCTGCATGTCGCTGTCGCGCGGCGCCTTGACGCCGCAGGCGGCGAGTGCGGTCTGCACCAGGCCGGAGCAGTCGATGCCGAGACTGCTGCGACCGCCCCACAGATACGGCGTACCGACGAAGCGCTCTGCCACGCTGACGAAATCGGTCTCGACCACGTCGAGCGCGGCGACGTGCTGGCGCGGCACGTGCCAGCCCTCCTGCGTCACCGCGAAGCCGGCGTCCTCGCGCACGACGGCGAGCCGTGCGCCGAGCGGCAGCGTCTCCGCCGGCGGCAGTTTGATCGAGGGGCCCGGGAAGGCGAAGGTGCGCAGTGCGGTGACCTTGTGGGTGGGCTCGGCCGCGGGTCTGTACAGCGCGATGTCCGGCAGCCAGCCGACATAGCCGTCGTCAGCGAGTTGTCCCCATGCCCAGCCTTCATCTGTGCGGTCGTAGATGGTGACGCGTTCGCCCTTCAGCGCCTCGGTTTCCTGCATCGCGCCGGAGAACGGCTCGCGCCGCATCGCTGTCACGCCGTAGCTGAGTTCGAACACCTCGCCCTCGACGAACCTCGCAGCGCTGACCCGGCCTTCGAGATACTTGGCCGCGAGGTCCGGCCGCGCCGGCGTCAGCCGCGGATCGTGCTTGTGATCAGCCATAGCGCTCGCTCAACAGCGCGAAGATCGCGCGCGCGGCCTGGCATTCGCCGCCTTCGGGGCGCGCCGGCTTGGACTTCGGCGTCCAGCCATAGATGTCGACGTGCAGCCAGCTCTTTGCGTTCTCGACGAAGCGCTGCAGGAACAGCGCGCAGGTGATCGAGCCGGCAAAGCCGCCCGACGGCGCGTTGTTGAGATTCGCCACTTTCGAGTCCAGCCAGGAATCGTAGGCGCCCCACAGCGGCATCCGCCACAGCGGATCGTTCTCGGCGCTGGCGCAGCGCGCGACGTCCAGCGCGAGCGTTTCGTCATTTGTGTAGTACGGCGGCAGATCGGGACCGAGCGCGACGCGCGCGGCGCCGGTCAGTGTGCCGAGGTCGATCAGCAGGTCTGGTGCTTCCTCATCCGCGAGCGCCAGCGCGTCCGCGAGCACCAGTCGACCTTCGGCGTCGGTGTTGCCGATCTCGACGGTCGGGCCCTTGCGCGACGGATAGACGTCGAGCGGCCGCATCGCGTTGCCGGCCACGGAATTCTCGACAGCGGGAATCAGCACGCGCAGCCGCACTTTCAACTTCGCATCCATGATCATCGAGGCCAGCGCCAGCACATTGGCGGCGCCTCCCATGTCTTTCTTCATGATGAGCATCGCGCTCGACGGCTTCAGGTCGAGACCGCCGGTGTCGAAACAGACGCCCTTGCCGACCAGCGTCACCTTCGGATGCGCCGGATCGCCCCATGTCATGTCGATCAGCCGCGGCGCGCGTGTCGCCGCCTTGCCAACGGCATGGATCAGCGGGAAGTTCTGCGTCACCAGATCCTCGCCGACAATGCAATTGAACCTCGCATCGAAGCGCTGCGCCAGCATCTGCGCGGCTTCGGCGAGTTCGGCCGGGCCCATGTCGTTCGACGGCGTATTGATCAGGTCGCGTGCCAGCGTCGTGGCCTCGACGGCACGCTCGATCGCCGCAACATCGACGCCATCAGGGGGCACCAGCTTCACCGCCGGCGGCTCGGCCTTGCGATAGCGGCCGAACTTGTAGATGCCGAGCGCGAAGGCGAGCACGGCCAGCCGAACATCGTGCGGCGCGTTGGCGAAGCGATAGGTGCCGGCGGGCAGCAGCCCTGGCAGTTGCCCGGCGCGGAACGGATCGGCGCCCGGTGCGTCCGCTTCATCGAGGCCGAACAGCACGTGATCGATGTCGCCGTCTGCATTCGGCAGGGCGAGGAATTGCCCGGCTTTCGCGCTGTAGCCGTGCCCTTGTGCGAAACGCTGCGCCGCCGCCGGCAGGCTAGCGCGCAACGTCTCCCATCCGGACTTGGTGACGAAGGAAATCGGAATGGCTTGGGGTTCCGGAGCAGTGGCGAAAACAAGGGACATGCACGGTCTTTCGAGCGTCGGGCGGAGAGGGCGGATTAACCCAAGATTAGGGTTAACGGTCTATTGCTGGCATGGAGTTCGATCATCCAGGTCGCGAGTAAGTTGCCATGCGCCAGCCCTCTTGTCTTGCCCGGTTTGTCACATCCGCGGCCTTGACCATCGTTGTGGCGACCGCGTTGGCCGGTTGCCAGACAACGGGCATGTCGGGCATCACCGGCGCGCTCAACGCCCGCGCCGAGGCTCCGGCCGATCCGAGCCGGACTGCGGAGCTCGCCGGCGAACGTTATCGTGCCAATCCGAAGGACCCCGCCGCTGCGATGGCTTACGGGCAGGCGCTGCGCGCGATCGGTCAGCGCGCACAGGCGGTCGCGATGCTGGAACGTGCCACCCTCGCCAATCCCGGCAACAAGACGGTGCTCGCGGCCTATGGTCGTGCGCTCGCCGACAACGGCAATTTCAGCGCTGCGTTCGACGCCCTGTCGAATGCGCATAGTCCGGACAATCCGGATTGGCGCATCCTGTCGGTGCAGGGCACGACGTTGGATCAGATGGGCCGCCACGATGAAGCAAGACGCTACTACGCCAGCGCGCTGAACCTCGCTCCAGGTGAGCCGTCGGTGCTGTCGAACCTCGGCATGTCCTACGTGCTCACCAAGGATCTGTCGAAAGCCGAGGACACGCTGCGCCAGGCCTATGCCAGCGGTCGCGCCGATCCACGCGTACGGCAGAACCTGGCGCTGGTCATCGGACTGCAGGGCCGCTTTGCCGAAGCTGAGAACATCGTCCGCGCCGACCTGCCGGCCGACGAAGCGGCCGCCAATGTCGCTTATCTGAAGCAGATGCTCGACGGCAAGACCGCGCCGCGCCGCGGCGGCGTGCTCGCTTCGGGCGAGTGATCGCCCGACGACGCGTGAGATGATTGACGCGCTCAGGGCTTAGCAACGGCACTGAATCCTCATGCTGAGGAGCCCGGCGACTTCGGGCGTTTCGGGCAGAGGCTGCGCATCACTCGCCATCATGGTTCGAGACGACGCTTTGCGTCTCCTCGCGATGATGCTGTGTCTGTGGCAGGGCGACGTATCCTCGCTCACCACTCCACGAGATGCAGACTGCTGTAGCCAGATCATCTGGCATTCCCGCCGAATCCGGCGCCGCCTGGTTTCAGCTTACGGCAGTGCGGCGACCTTGATGCCGGTCGGGCCGAGGATCACCACGAACAGCACCGGCAGGAAGAACAGGATCATCGGCACCGTCAGCTTCGGCGGCAGAGCAGCGGCCTTCTTCTCCGCCTCGTTCATGCGCATGTCGCGATTTTCCTGCGCCATGACGCGCAGGCTTTGGCTGAGCGGCGTGCCGTAGCGTTCGGCCTGCTGCAGCGCGAGGCAGACCGACTTGACGCCCTCCAGCCCGGTGCGGGCGGCGAGGTTTTCGTAGGCCTGCTTGCGGTCGGGAAGATAGGACAGCTCCGCCGTGGTCAGTGTGAGTTCTTCGGCCAGCGGCACCGACTGCGTGCCGATCTCGATCGAAACCTTGCGGAACGCCGCCTCGATCGACATGCCGGATTCGATGCAGATCAGCAGCAGGTCGAGCGCGTCGGGAAAGGCGCGCCGGATCGAGAGCTGGCGCTTCGAGATCGCGTTCTTCAGAAACAGCATCGGCGCCTGCATGCCGAGGAATACGGCGGCGAGGCAGATCCCGAGTTTGACGGCGGTCGACTGATCGAGATTCGTCAGCAGGAAGATGTAGATGGCGGCGGCGATGCCGAACGCGATCGGCATCACCATGCGGAAGAACAGGAAAGTGACGTACGGCGCCTGACCGCGGTAGCCGGCCATGACCAGCTTGTCGCGCGCGGTCTCCTGCGCGACCCATTTGCCGAGGTTGAGATCTTCGACGACCTTGGCGATGAACTGCTTCGGCGCTTGGCGCAGCGACACCCGCTCGACCTTGGCCAGCCGGTCGCGTTCGCGCTGACGAATGCGCTCACGTTCGCTGCCGACCGCCTTCATGCGCTTTGCCAGCGTCTCGCCGACGAATAGCGGCATCACCAGCGTGTAGACCGTGGCGCTGGCAGCGATCGCAGCCAGCAGCATCGTCATGAAATGCCGGTCGTGGAACTTCTCAACGAGAAGATCGATCATGGGTCACCTCGTCAGAAGTCGAAATTGATCATCTTCCTCATCACCAGGATGCCCGCGGTCATCCACACCACGCAGCCCGCCAGCATCAGGCGGCCGGTCGGATGAGTCCACAGCAGCGAAATGTAGTCGGGCGTCGACAGGTAGACCAGAAACATCACGATGGGCGGCAGCGAACCGATGATCGCCGCGGAGGCCTTCGCTTCCATCGACATCGCCTGGATCTTCTCGGCCATGCGCCGTCGGTCGCGCAGAACCTTGGACAGGTTGCCGAGCGCTTCCGACAGGTTGCCGCCCGACTTCTGCTGAATCGAGATCACGATGCCGAAGAAGTTCGCCTCCGGCAGCGGCATGCGGTCGTACAGGCGGGCGCAAGCCTCGCCGAGCGGCATCCCGATCGCCTGGGTTTCGATGATAGCGTTGAACTCGCTCTTGAGCGGTTCCGGCGCGTCGGCGGCCACCACCTTGATCGACTCGAACAGCGGCAGACCGGCCTTGATGCCGCGGACGATCACGTCGACCGCATCGGGCAGGGCGGTGAGAAATTTCTTCTCGCGGCGCTTCTTGAGAAAGCCCAGGGTCCACCGCGGCAGGCCGAAGCCGCCGGCGAAGGCGAGCGCGGCCGCGGCAAGCAGGCCTCCGTCGAACAGCATCACCAGCGCGAACATCGTCGCACCGAGGCAGGCCGAGATCGTGATGAATTTGTTCGGCGTCCAGTCGACGCCTGCCTGCGACAGCCGGGTGCTCAGAGAAACGTTCTTCTGCTTCTCGTTGCGGGCTTCGATTTCGCGCAGCGAGCCTTCGATCTGTTCGCGGCGCGAGCGCTGCGTCCTGTCGACCTGACGCACTGCCGGCGCCGAGCGGGCGATGCTCGATCGACGCTTTTCGGCCTGCTTCTCGCCGGACAGCAGCGGATAGATGAACACCCACGCCAGCCCGCCGACGGCGATCGCTGCGAAGAAGGCCAGAGCGAGCGTTTGCATCTGCATCGAGCCGTTCCCGTCAGATGTTGGTGACGACTTCGGCGGCGTCGAGCGCCGCCGCGAGCCGCGTTTCCTCGCCGTAGTAGCGCGCGCGCTCCCAGAATTTCGGACGTCCGATGCCGGTTGAGCGATGGCGGCCGACGATGTGGCCGTTGGCATCCTCGCCGAGCAGGTCGTAGACGAACAGATCCTGGGTGATGATGGTGTCGCCTTCCATCCCCACCACTTCGGTGATGTGGGTGATGCGGCGGGAGCCGTCGCGCAGGCGGGCGGCCTGGATGATGACGTCGATCGAGGCGCAGATCATCTCGCGGATGGTCCGCGACGGCAGCGAGAAGCCGCCCATCGTGATCATCGACTCGCAGCGCGACAGCGCCTCACGCGGGTTGTTGGCGTGCAGCGTGCCCATCGAGCCGTCGTGGCCGGTGTTCATCGCCTGCAGCAGGTCGAAAGCTTCGGGGCCGCGGACTTCGCCGACGATGATCCGCTCGGGGCGCATACGCAGACAGTTGCGCACCAGTTCGCGCATCGTCACCTGGCCTTCGCCTTCGATATTCGGCGGCCGGGTTTCGAGGCGCACCACGTGCGGCTGCTGCAGCTGCAGTTCGGCGGCGTCCTCGCAGGTGATGATGCGTTCGTCGTCGTCGATGTAGTTGGTCAGGCAGTTCAGCAGCGTCGTCTTGCCGGAACCGGTGCCGCCGGAGATCAGCACGTTGCAGCGGCTGCGGCCGATGATCTGCAGGATCTCGGCGCCCTCCGGCGTGATCGCGCCGAACTTGACGAGCTGATCGAGCGTCAGCTTGTCCTTCTTGAACTTGCGGATGGTGAGCGCGGGGCCGTCGATCGCCAGCGGCGGCACGATGGCGTTGACGCGGCTGCCGTCGGCGAGGCGGGCGTCGCAGATCGGCGAGGATTCGTCGACGCGCCGCCCGACCTGGCTGACGATGCGCTGGCAGATGTTGAGCAGCTGCTGATTGTCGCGGAAACGGATGCCGGTGCGCTGGATGCGGCCGGCGACTTCGATGTAGACCGTGCCGGCGCCGTTGACCATGATGTCGGAGATGTCGTCGCGCGACAGCAGCGGCTCGAGCGGGCCGTAGCCGAGCACGTCGTTGCAGATGTCGTCGAGCAGTTCCTCCTGCTCGGCGATCGACATCACGATGTTCTTGATCGCGATGATCTCGTTGACGATGTCGCGAATTTCTTCGCGGGCCGACTCGCCGTCGAGCTTGGCGAGCTGCGCCAGATCGATGGCTTCGATCAGCGCGCCGAAAATCGTCGCCTTGACCTGATAATAGGTGTCGGAGCGCCGGGCTTCGACCGGGGGCGCGCTGCGCGAGGGGGCGAGCGGCGGAGACGACACCGGGGCCGGCGCTTCCACGCGCGCGACCGGCTCGGGAGCCAGGCTCACCGGCTTCGATCGCGCCTCCTGATCTGCACTGCTACGCTTACCGAACACGAAACACTCCAGTGGGCCTACTTGGCCCGCAGCTTCTCCAGAATCGGCGACAGGAAGCCGCCCTTCGGTTTCTTCGCTTCGCCGCGTCCCGTCAGCCGCTGCGCGATCTGCAGGAACATGTCGGTGACCTTGTGGCTCGCGGCGATCTCGGCGATCATCTGCCCGTTATTGGCGGCCGCGCCGAACATCTGCGGGTCGAACGGGATGGTGACGATCGGCTGGCTTTCGATCGCCTTGGCGAATTCGGCGGCATTGATTTCGGGCCGCTTCGGCACGCCGACCTGGTTGAGGCAGTACAGCGGCGGCCGATCGTTCGGGCGCGCGGTCCGCAGCAGGTCGTAGAGGTTCTTGGTGTTGCGCAGATTGGCGAGATCGGGCGCCGCGACGATCAGAATGTCGTCGGCGTTGATCAGCGCGCGCTTGGTCCAGCCCGTCCATTGATGCGGCACGTCGAGCACGATGCACGGCATCGTCGCGCGCAGCGTGTCGAAGATCGAATCGAACGCTTCGCTGCCGAAATCGTAGACCCGATCCAACGTCGCCGGCGCGGCCAGCAGGCTGAGATGATCGGTGCACTTCGACAGCAGGCGGTCGACGAAGGCGGTGTCGACCCGGTCGGGGGCGAACACGGCCTCGGCAATGCCCTGCGGCGGATCCTGATTGTAGTCGAGGCCCGCGGTGCCGAAAGCCAGATCGAGATCGGCCACCACGGAATCCAGCGCCAGATCCCGCGCGATCGCCCAGGCGACGTTGTGGGCAATGGTCGAGGCGCCGACGCCGCCCTTGGCGCCGACCACCGCGATGATGCGCCCGACGGCCTTGGCCTCCGGCGCGGAAAACAGATTGCAGATCGAGCGCACCACGTCGATCGGCGCCACCGGCGCGATCGCGTAGTCGCTGACACCCCGGCGCACCAGCTCGCGATACAGCGTGACGTCGTTGACCTTGCCGATCACGATGACGCGCGTGCCCGGGTCGCAGACCGTGGCGAGCTGGTCGAGCCCGGCCAGCACGTCGCTGCGCGGATCGGTCTCGAGAATGATGACGTTCGGCGTCGGCGCCGAGCGATAGGCCTCGATCGCCGCCGCCATCCCGCCCATCTGGATCTTCAGATGGGCTTTGACGAGGCGGCGGTCTTCGCCGGCGGCCTGCACCGCCGCGGCGGTCTCCACCGACTCGCAGAAGGCCTGCACCGACACGCGGGGGGCCGGCGCGATGTGCTCGTCCGACGCTGCGGTGGGCGCGGGCGCTTCGGCGCCGGCTTCGTCCTGATTCTGGCGTGCGTAGCTGATCATGGTCCGACGTTACTCAGTTGCGCCTTGTCGGTGGTTTGCGGCTTGGTGGTCCGGTAGGTTTCGAAAGTGGTGGCGCGGCGTGCGGTGTAGGGCGGCGTCTCGGCCCGCGGCTGCACCAGATCCGACGGATTCTCCACCATGGCGGCCAGGTTGCGCTGATTGGCGCAGCCGAAATTCCAATACTGCCGGTTATCCAGATAGCCCTTGTTCTTGATCGATGGACCGATGTCCTCGGGCCACAGACCGCAGGGGCCGGCCACTGCCGTGACCTTCGGATACAGCAGGCGGATCGCCGCGAAGGTGCGTGGATCGGCGGGATGAAAGGGTTTCACGATGACGCCGCGCGCCGGAACGCCGCCCGCGGTCAGCACCGACTGGATCTCGCGGACCGTCTCGCCCGCGGCCCGGGCGTTCGGCGTGCCGGACGGGACTTCGGCGATGATCGAGCCCGTACCCTCGCGCAGCCAGTCGCGGCCGAAGGCCATCACGTCGGCGCGCTGCGGCGCGGTTAGTCCGCCGCGGCCGTTGCCGACGAACACCACGATGCTGCGATCGGCTTCCTGAATCGCGATCGGATGCCGTTGGCGATAGTCGAGCGGAATGCTGGCGGTGACGTCCTCGGTGCTCCCGGTGTGGGTGCAGGCGCCGAGCGATAGCGATACACCGACTAAAGCGGCCCCGAAACCGAGGCCGCGGCGTGCACGGGCGGGTGTCATGGAAATCATCGTGCTGTCCTCGTCCCGCTCAATCGGTGATGAAGCCGAAGCGGCCCCGGTAGTTCTGGCCTTGTGCGGCGTTGCGACCGGGCACGCCGTAGATCCGATTGATATTGCCGAGCAGATCGGATTGCGGATCCGAGGCATCGGCGAAGCCGTCGTCCGGCCGCGACAGGTCCTTCTGCGCCACCGCGCGCACCACATAGGGCGTCACCAGCACCATCAGCTCGGTCTGACGGTTGATGTAGTCGCGGCTGCGGAACAGCGTGCCGAGCACCGGAACCTGCGTCATGCCCGGGAGCCCGTTGATCGCCTGCTTGGTCTGATCCTGGATCAAGCCGGCCATCGCCAGCGAGCCGCCCGAGGGAATTTCGACAGTGCTGTCGACACGGCGCGTCTTGATGGACGGCACCGAGAAGGAGTTGATGTTGACGGCGTTGTCGCTGGAGACTTCGGAGACTTCGGTCGACACCTTCAGGCTGATCCGGCCCTCGCTCAGCACCACCGGGGTGAAGTTGAGCAGAACACCGAATTTCTTGAACTGCACAGAAGGCGTGCAGACGCCGTTGGTGCAGGTGACGCCACTCGGCACCGGAAACTCGCCACCGGCGAGGAAGCTCGCCGGCTCGCCGGAAATTGCCGTCAGGTTCGGCTCGGCCAGCGTGCGCACCACGCCGGCGCTTTCCATAGCCTTGAGCGTCGCCTGAACCGACGGGCCGTTGCCGAACGAGGTCGTCAGCGCATTGCCGGACACCAGTGCCTGCCCGGACTGAGTGAACGGATTGCTGTTGGTGAACTTCACCACCGAGGTGCCGTAACTCATATTGGCGGTGAGATCGACGCCGAGCTGCTTGATGATATTGCGCTGCACTTCGGCGACGGTGATCTTCAGCATCACCTGGTCGCGGCCGCGGATCGCGATATTGTTGACGACCTTGGTGGCGTCGCCGGTGAGGCGCGCGGCCAGATCGGCCGCCTGCTGGGCCTCGATTGCGGTCGCGGCGGAGCCCAACAGCATGACGCCGTCGCCGAGGCCTTCGACGTGAATGTCGGCATTGGGGATCGACTGGCGCAGCGCGGTGCGGATGCCGTTGAGATCGCGGGTCACGGCGATATCGTAGGCGCCGATCTGCTGTCCGCTGGCATCGAAGAACACGATGTTGGTCTGGCCGACCGCGGCCCCGATGATGTAGGCGCGCTGCGCCGAGCGAACCACCGCGTTGGCGATCTTCGGATCGGCGACCAATACGTCCTTGATGTCGCGCGGCAGATCGATCACGACCGATTTGCCGATGCCGAGTGCGAGCGGGCGCGCGTTCAGGCCAGCACCGGCCGTCTGCGCCGGCGTTTCACGATAATCGCCGGCTTGAACCGGTGACCAGGCCGACAGCAGCGAAAGCGCGACGACGGCGGAAACCGCCGCCGCCGTGCTTTTAACGGTCCGGATGAATCGGTAGTGGGCCCCGCGGTTCATATCCGTCTCTCTGCTCACTTCGGCATCGTCGTCTGGGTGGCGACGCCGTAACGAACGACGTTGATGCTGTCCCGCTTGCCGCCGCCGGTGTCGTCGGTGCCGGCCGGCGCGTTGGCGTCGGCGAGGCTGCGCAGCGCCAAGGACAGCGTGCCGCTCTGGCGCGCACGGGCGAGGAATTCCGCCTGGTCGGGCTTCAGCTCGAGCGTCGCGGTCTTGCCGACCACCACCCGCTGACCGTTCTTCTCTTCGATGGTCTGATCGATCGCCAGAACCCGGACGTTGCTGAGGATGATCTCGGAATTCACGGTTTCGCCGCCGCCGCCGGTGCGGTCGGGATTGCGATCGCGCTTCGACAGGATGACGTCGACGCGGTCGTTCGGCAGGATGAAGCCGCCGGCGCCGGTCTCGGGGGAGATTTCGGTCGAGATCGCCCGCATCCCGGTCGGCAGGATGGCGGCCATGAATCCGGAGCCAGTCGCCTTCACCAGCTTCTGCTCGCGGATCGGTTCGCCGGCGATGAACGGCGACCGCGCGATCGAACCGACGATCTGCCGGTTCGCCTCGGGCTGGTCATTGCGGCGGATGAATTGTGAGCTGGCGGTCGCGGCCGGCCAGCTCTGCCACTGAACGTCGTCAGGGCCGACCGGCTGGCCGAGCGGAATGTCGGACTTTGCGACCAGGACGTCGACGGTCGGAAGTTGCGCGACCGGCGCGGGCGGCCCGGCGGTTTCCTGCCCGCCACCGCTGCTGGCGAGATAGGCGGCGACGGCACCGGCGCCGATCGCAATGGCCAGAACGACGATGCGCGCGGAATTCATACGCTTTCACTTCCCGAATGACTCGGCGACGGACCCCGCCGCAGTAGCTGGAGTTGACCAGCTATTCGTCAAAGCATGGTTAATGACGCGTATCTAAATCGAGTTAACGAGATGTTCCCGCGGCCCCGTCAGTGCAGCGCGAACCGCGACAGATCCACGGCCTTGATCCATTCGGTCTGCGGATAGATCATCAGTGCGCCCAGCGCGATCGCGATGCCGTAGGGAATACCTGTTTCCTGGGCGTGCAATCGCGTCAACCAGGCCTGACCGTGCAGCGGATAGGGCAGCGGCCACTGCCGGAAGCCGAGCAGCAGAAGCGTCAGCGCGCCTCCGAACAGCGAGACGTAAAGCAGGTAGTCGAGCAGGTGGGCGAAGCCGAACCACAGCGCTGCCGCCGCAGCCACCTTGGCGTCGCCGCCGCCGATCCAGCCCATCGCGAAACATGTGAATGCCGCCGCGAGCACCGTGAAGCCGGCGGCCAGATGCCAGCCGAACTGCTCGATGTTCATGCCGCTGATCGGCGCCAATACCAGAAAGCCGGCGATCAGCAACATCGAGACACGATTGGGGATCGTCATCGTGAACAGGTCGCTGGACGCCGCGAAGGCCATCAGGGCCGGAAACAGCGACAGGCGTAGCAGGTCAGCGATCATCGTCGAGTCTCGCCGAAGGGAAGGCCGCGACCGCCGCGGACCGGAGCGGCGAAGCTAGCCTGTAGAGGTGAACGATCGGGAAACGAAAGCCCGGATCACCACACCAGGGCGATGCGGACCGCGAGCGCCACGATGCCGAGCAACAGCGCCGCGCAGACCGCCTGTCTGGCAGCGATTTCGCGCAGCGCCGGCCTTGTGGTGCCGGTCAGGATTGCCGGATCGGATCGACTCATACGCGTAACTCGGACTGTTGACGATCGCGGAACGGCTCGGGACAGAAAAGGCCCCGGCGGAGCCGAGGCCTTGTCGCGACTGAAGGCTCGATTACTGAGTCTTCAGGTTGCCGCTGATGTTGGTGAAGGCCAGGTTCAGCTTGCTGCCGATGCCGTTGACGACGACGATGATGGCGAGAGCGATACCGGCGGCGATCAGGCCGTACTCGATCGCAGTGGCGCCCGACTCGTCCTTAACGAAACGCGCGAGAATGTTCTTCATTGGGGAGTAGCTCCATGTGCCCGTGGCTGTCGAACTAAGTGTGGTCTTGCCGGCGTTCTCAGCACCGCGACCATGTGGGGAACCTAGGAGCTGGAAATTGCAGCGCAGTTAATTCGATTGCTGAAACACGGCCTCAACAGCGACTTCTTGAGTAGAGTGAATGCAGCATTAAACTAATCGAAAATTTGAGTGATTGTGTCAGCCCGATACCGTCGCTGCTCACCGCGGTGCAGGATCGCCCCAGCATCGGACAGATCGGTCAAATTGATGCACCGGCGTTTGCGGTTCATTCATCAATTAACGGCACATTTCCCATGTCGGGCGCCGGCCCCGCTGCGTATCTGCTTTGGCCGGCCTGTTGATGTCCCGGAGTACAGTATGTCGATCCGACCCTCGCGCGGTGTACGCGCGGCGCTTGCGATATCTTCCCTGGTGTTCGCCGTCAGCTCGGTGTCCGTCGTTTCGGCGGGGACGGAGGAAACCATCTCCGTCAATGTCGATCAGGCCAAGCTGATCAGGCTGCCGCAGAACATCTCGACGCTGGTGGTCGGCAATCCGTTGATCGCCGACGTCACGATGCAGCCGGGCGGCATGGTCGTCGTTACCGGCAAGGGCTACGGCGCCACCAATGTGATTGCCATGGACCGCAAGGGAGCGATCGTGGCCGATCGGCTGATTCAGGTCGAGGGCCCGATGGACAAGGTGGTGACGGTCTATCGCGGCGTCGAGCGCGAGTCCTATAGCTGTATGCCGATCTGCCAGCGCCGCATCACGCTGGGCGATTCCGAACCCTATTTTAAAGCCACCATCGATCAGGCCGGAACGCTGAACAACCAGGCCACCGGTGTTTCGGTCTCGAAGAGCAATTGAGGCACGAGGGTGCCTAGACTGGCGACCGAGACGGAGCCGCCCGGCGCCGGCATCGTCGTTAACGGAGTCTCAACAGCGCGGTCGATGTTGTCTCGATCCGGCGAAACACTTCCACAATCTGTTTTGACTAGGTTTCGCACCGGGAAAACCTGTCAGACACCGAGAGATCGCCGATGAGTTCGTTGTTGATGGCGCGCGCCGCGATGCTGCTGCGACGATTTCGCGGCAGCCGCCGCGGCTCGGCGGCGATCGAGTTCGCGATGGTGGCGCCGATCTTTTTCGGATTGCTGTTCGCGATCATCGAGACTGCCTTCATGTTCTTCGCCGGACAGGTGCTCGAGACCGCGGTGCAGGATTCAGCCCGGTTGATCCTGACCGGCCAGGCGCAGAACGCGTCCTATTCTTCGGCCCAGTTCAAGACGGCGTTGTGCGGCAAGCTCAGCAGCTTGTTCGATTGCAACGGCGTCTATGTCGATGTGCGCAGCTACGGCAGCGATTTCTCGACCGTCAGCATCGTGCCGCCGATCGACGCCAACAAGAAATTCGTCAACACCATGCAATACAACCCCGGCACCGCGGGCCAGATCGTCGTGGTGCGGGCGTTCTATCAGTGGCCGCTGTTCGTCACCGGCCTCGGCTACAACATCGCCAACCTGACCGACAGTAAGCGGCTGCTGACGGCTACTGCCGCGTTCCGCAACGAGCCTTACAATTAGGAACGAGTGATGAGACTGCTGTCGAAGGTCTGGCGGGAGGCGCAGCGATCCGGGCGACGGCTGCTACGGGACCGCAGCGGCCTTGCGGCAACCGAGTTCGCCTTCATCGTGCCGTTGATGCTGGTGACGTTCTTCGCGACCGTCGAACTATCAGCCGGCATCGCGGTCGATCGCAAGGTGACGCTGGTGGCGCGGACGCTGTCGGATCTGGTGTCGCAGGCAGTCAGCGTCACCGACAGCGACTTGAAGAACGTGTTCTCGGCGAGCTACGGCGTGCTGTCGCCGTATCCGACCGACACGGTGACGGCCACGATCTCCGAGATCTATGTGAACGACGCCGGTGTCGCCAAAGTGCAGTGGAGCCAGACGGCCAAGGTCGCGCAGAACGGCACGACGATCGCCGCGACGCTGACCACCCCGGCGAGGAAGGCTGGCGATACGATCACGATCCCCAACGGTCTCAAGGTCGCGAAGGCCTACATGATCCTGAGTGAGGTCGGCTATCTGTACAAGCCGGTGGTCGGCTACGTGGTCGCGCCGGCGGGAATCACGCTCAGTGACTTGTCCTACACGCGGCCGCGGCAGTCGATCTGTGTGCTGTACGGCACCTCGACCTGCCCGACGCAGTGAGCGTTCGGCAGCGCCGGTGCGAGGTGCCCGGCAGTCACGCTTGCGCGCGGCGATCGAGCCCACGCGCTCATCCGCAAATTAAAAAGGCCGCGCTGTGGCGCGGCCCTCGGTAGCTTAGTCCCGGACGATCTGCTTAGCCGGCAGAACGCAGGTTGTCGGCCGACGACTTGCCAGAGCGACGATCGGCAACGATTTCGTAGCTGATCTTCTGGCCTTCACGCAGCGTGCCGAGGCCCGCGCGCTCGACAGCGCTGATGTGAACGAAAACGTCGTTACCGCCATCATCCGGCTGGATGAAGCCGTAGCCCTTGGTCGCGTTGAACCACTTCACGGTTCCCATGCTCACGGGGGTAGTCCCTTCTAAATATAGATACGGTCGGAGCCCATCTGGTGACCAGGCGGGCTGGTGGCATCGAATTTTTGGAAGGGTCGTCAGCGTCTGAACCGGCTGTACCGGTAGTAGCTAATGTCGTCCGGCCGAAAATCGATTAACAGATATTATGCGAAGCCTGCGCTCAAAACAATCCTGACATGCGGGATTTTTTGGAGGCGCGGGTTTCGCATCCATTCGGAAACCGCGCTCTGCGAAACGGCAAAGCGCATGTGGTCGTATCGGTCCAGCGGCTTACCTGCGCCGGAACTGACCCCGCGGCGGAGCGCCGCGCGGCGCGCCCGATCCGCCCGGACGCTCGTCCTTGTGGCGGAAGATCAGGCGGCCCTTCTCCAGATCATAGGGTGACATTTCGATCGTCACCCGGTCGCCAGCCAGCGTCTTGATCCGGTTCTTCTTCATTTTGCCTGCGGTATAGGCAACGATCTCGTGTCCGGCGTCCAGCTGGACACGATACCGCGCGTCGGGAAGGATTTCGGTCACCAGTCCTTCGAACTGGATCAGCTCTTCTTTAGCCATCGTGATCTCCAGATCGGTCTTGATCAGCGTTGCGGTCGTTGAGTCGTCGTCTTAGCAGGCCGATTCTTGCGCTGCAAAAATGCGACGCCCTGAAGTCCCTCGCCATGACCGGCGCTATGGCCGCCGCTGTGCTGCGGGCGAGCCGCCGGTTCGTGACGGCCGGCATCCGGATGCCGGGTGTCGGTATGGCGCGCGTCCGGATGGCGACCGGCGTTCGGGTTGCCGCCGCGACGCGGACGGCGCGGGTCGTTGGCGCCGGCTTCGGCGCGGGCCTGGTGCGGCGCGCCACCGTTCCGTTGGCCGCGATGCGGCTGGCCGCTATTGCGCTGGCCACCGCGCTGCTGCGCGGGCGGCGGCGGCTTGGCGCCGGGGGTGCGGTGGTCTTCCTTGGGCAGCGACACCTTGATCAGCTTTTCGATGTCACGCAGATAGGCGGCCTCGTCGCTACCGGCGCACAGCGAGATCGCGGTGCCATCGGCACCGGCGCGCGCGGTGCGGCCGATGCGGTGGACGTAGGTCTCCGGGATGTTCGGCAGGTCGAAATTGACGACGTGCGAGACGCCGTCGACGTCGATGCCGCGCGCGGCGATGTCGGTCGCCACCAGCGTGCGCAGCTCACCGGTGCGGAACGCCGCGAGCACGCGCTCGCGATAGTTCTGCGACTTGTTGCCGTGGATGGCGTCGGCCGAAATGCCGGCGCGCTGCAGGCCCTTCACCACCTTGTCGGCACCGTGCTTGGTGCGGGTGAAGACCAGCGCCTGATTGACGCCGTCGGCCTGAAGGATCTGCGCGAGCATCGCCGGCTTGGCCGAGTGATCGAGCTGGATCACGCGCTGGTTGATGCGCTCCACCGTGGACGATACCGGGGTGACGGCGACGCGGGCCGGATCACGCAGCATTTGCTCGGCGAGGTCCGCAATGTCCTTCGGCATCGTGGCCGAGAAGAACAGCGTCTGGCGCTTGATCGGAAGTTTCGCGACGATCTTCCGGATGTCGTTGATGAAACCCATGTCGAGCATGCGGTCGGCTTCGTCGAGCACCAGGAATTCGACGTGCGACAGCTTCAGCGCGTTGCCCTGGACGAGGTCGAGCAGGCGGCCCGGCGTCGCGACCAGCACTTCGACGCCCTGCATCAGCGCGCGGACCTGGCGGCCCATCGGCACGCCGCCGATCGCCAGCGTGGCGCTGAGGCGGATGTGGCGGCCATAGGCGTTGAAGCTGTCGAGGATCTGGCCCGACAGTTCGCGGGTCGGGCTCAGCACCAGCACGCGGCAGCTCTTGGGCTGCGGCTTGATGCGGTTCTCGAGGATCCGGTGCAGGATCGGCAGCGCGAAAGAGGCAGTCTTGCCGGTACCCGTCTGGGCGATACCGACGACATCGCGGCCGGTAATGGCCAATGGGATGGTCTGCGCCTGGATTGGCGTCGGGGTGTGGTAATTTTCTTCCTGAAGCGCACGGGAGATGGGATCGGCGAGGCCGAAATCCTGAAACGAGGTCAAAAGATGGGTTCTTTCCATTGTGGAAGCAGGCGCCCGACGCTCTCGTCGGGAGCAGGCACAAACCGGGACGCTCGCGTGTTTGGAGCGTGGGCTCTAATCGGCTGAAAGACGAGCCAGAAACCGCTGTCCGAACTCAGGGGCAGGGGGATCAGAACACGCGGCTCGCGGCGACCTGACGAGTCTCAAGGTCTTGCAACTCATATGGAACATCAAAGCGGCGCTTTCAAGGTCGAATTGCGCGTCGGATCGAGCAGATGACGGGCACAAGCTGCCTGAGCTTCGCGTCTGCTTACTTTTTGTGCTGATTGTTTAAGCTGCATGCATTTCGACGGCGCGAATTTTGTGCAGGTGCGTAAAGTGCAGGATTCAGACAGTGCCTTTTTATGAGGCGTTATCAATCAGTTAAGCTCGCACGCAGGCATGGCATGCTTCTTGCGATTCCTTCGCCGCAGACGGCCGTGGGGCCGCGCATCATCTGCGTCCAGGGAGATTACAACCGCATGCGTATCGAACCCAAGTTTTCGAGGAAGACGGCATTGAGCCGGCGCGCCGTGATGGCCGCCGCCGCGGGTCTGACCCTCGGCCTGGCGGCCTTCGGGCCCGCGAAGGCCGCTGAGGACACCATCAAGGTTGGCGTTCTGCACTCTCTGTCCGGCACCATGGCGATCAGCGAAACCACGCTGAAGGATACGGTGCTGTTCCTGATCGACGAGCAGAACAAGAAGGGCGGGGTGCTCGGCAAGAAGCTCGAAGCGGTTGTGGTCGACCCGGCGTCGAACTGGCCGCTGTTCGCCGAGAAGGCGCGTGAGCTGATCACCAAGGACAAGGTTTCGGTCGTGTTCGGCTGCTGGACCTCGGTGTCGCGCAAGTCGGTGCTGCCGGTGTTCAAGGAGCTGAACTCGATCCTGTTCTATCCGGTGCAGTACGAAGGCGAGGAGAGCGAGCGCAACGTGTTCTACACCGGCGCCGCGCCGAACCAGCAGGCGATCCCGGCGGTCGACTACCTCGCCAAGGAAGAAAAGGTGGAGCGCTGGGTGCTGGCGGGCACCGACTACGTCTATCCGCGCACCACCAACAAGATCCTCGAAGCCTACTTGAAGTCGAAGGGCGTCAAGTCCGAAGACATCATGATCAATTACACGCCGTTCGGGCATTCCGATTGGCAGACGATCGTCGCCGACATCAAGAAGTTCGGCTCGGCGGGCAAGAAGACCGCCGTGGTTTCGACCATCAACGGCGACGCCAACGTGCCGTTCTACAAGGAGCTCGGCAACCAGGGCATCAAGGCCACCGACATCCCGGTGGTGGCGTTCTCGGTCGGTGAAGAAGAACTCGCCGGCATCGACACCAAGCCGCTGGTCGGCCATCTCGCCGCCTGGAACTACTTCGAGTCGATCAAGACTCCGGAGAACGAGAAGTTCATCAAGGAGTGGCAGGCCTACACGAAGAATCCGAAGCGCGTCACCAACGACCCGATGGAAGCCACCTATATCGGCTTCAACATGTGGGTGAAGGCGGTCGAGAAGGCCGGCACCACCGACACCGACAAGGTGATCGACACCCTGCCGGGCACCAAGGCGCCGAACCTGACCGGCGGCATTTCCGAGCTGCTGCCGAACCACCACATCACCAAGCCGGTGTTCATCGGCGAGATCAAGGGTGACGGCCAGTTCGACGTGGTTTGGAAGACCCCGGGCCTGGTGCCGGGCGACGCCTGGTCGAAGGAGCTCGACGGCTCCAAGGATCTGGTTGGTGATTGGGTGACGCTCAAGTGCGGCAACTACAACACCGTGACCAAGAAGTGCGGCGGCAGCTGAGCGCTGGCTGACTGACCGATCGAGAGGGCGGCGACGCCGGTTGCGCCGCCGCCCTTTTCGCCCTTCGACGCACCTTCATCCTTGCCGGGATCATTCAGTGCCCTTCATCCGTTTGTCGCGCATTTTTCTGGCCGCCTTGGCGATCGCGTTCGCCGGCCTGGCGAGCCTGCCGGCGCTGGCTGGTCCCTATGAGGACGCCATCGCGCAATTCTCCCAAGACTCCTTCTCCGACACTGAAGATGCGATCGGCAAGCTGATCGCCAGCGGCAATCCGCGCGCCGCCGTGATCATCACTGCGCTGCAGGACGGCAAGCTCTACGCCGATCCAGACAGCAAAGCCGCCTTCATCAAGGCCGATGACGGCAAGATCACAAATGCCGCCACCGGCGAGGCGGTCGCCGCGCTGCCGGCCAAGGCCAGCGCGGTGCGCCTCAACAACAAGCTGCGCCGCGTCGTGGCCGGTGCCATGGCCGGACTGACGCTGCTGTCGCCCGATCTCGACAAGCGCATCCAGGCGGCGCAGTCGGTGTTCAAGTCGCACGACGAGACCATGCTGCCGACCGTCGAGGCGGCGCTGAAGGCCGAGAAGAATGCCGCGGCGAAGCGGGCCTTCACCGAGGCGCGCGCGTCGATCCTGCTGTTCAAGTCCGGCGCCAGCGACGTCGACAAGCTCGACGCGATCGCCACGCTCAAGGCGCGCGGCGATCAGGAGGCGATGGCGCTGCTCACCGGCGTTCCGGTCGAGCAAAGCGCCGCCGTTGCCGCCGGCATCGCCAGCGCCAAGGCGGCCATCGAGCGCAATCTCGCAATGTGGTCGGCGGTGCAGAACGCCTGGTACGGGCTGTCGCTCGGCTCGGTGCTGCTGCTCGCCGCGATCGGGCTCGCCATCACCTTCGGCGTGATGGGCGTCATCAATATGGCTCATGGCGAGATGGTGATGCTGGGCGCCTACACCACTTTCGTGGTGCAGGAAGCGATCCGCACGCGTTATCCGGCGCTGTTCGACTATTCGCTGCTGATCGCCGTGCCGCTGGCGTTCCTGGTCGCCGGCGCGATCGGCGTGCTGATCGAGCGCACGGTGATCCGCTTTCTGTATGGCCGTCCGCTGGAGACGCTGCTCGCCACCTGGGGACTGTCGCTGATCCTGCAGCAGGCGGTGCGGACCCTGTTCGGCCCGACCAATCGCGAGGTCGGCAATCCGAGCTGGATGAGCGGCGCGTTTGAACTCGGCCAGATCACCATCACCTATAATCGCCTCTGGATCCTGTGCTTCACGCTCGCCGTGTTCGCGATCCTGCTGGCGATGCTGCGCTACACTGCGCTTGGCCTCGAGATGCGCGCCGTGACGCAGAACCGCCGCATGGCGGCGTCGATGGGCATCGCCACCTCACGGGTCGATGCGCTCACCTTCGGCCTCGGCTCCGGCATCGCCGGCATCGCCGGCGTGGCGCTGTCGCAGATCGACAACGTCTCGCCCAACCTCGGACAGAGCTACATCATCGACAGCTTCATGGTGGTGGTGTTCGGCGGCGTCGGCAATTTGTGGGGCACGCTGGTCGGCGCATTCTCGCTCGGCATTGCGAACAAGTTCCTGGAGCCGTTTGCCGGCGCCGTGCTCGGCAAGATCGCCATCCTGGTGCTGATCATCCTGTTCATCCAGAAGCGTCCCCGCGGTCTGTTCGCGCTCAAGGGCCGGGCGGTGGAGGCATGAGGATGATAAGTTCAGTGCCATTGCCTCTCCGCGAGCCGCAGCGTGACTCCCTCTCCCGCCTGCGGGAGAGGGCTGGGGTGAGGGCTCTTGCCACGCGCTCAGTGCCCGCGG
>NZ_LJIC01000179.1 GCF_001295845.1 Rhodopseudomonas sp. AAP120
CGTCGATCGCGACGACGCGGCGGAATCGACCGGCCACGGCCCGCCGCTGCCGGCGCTGCTGCACGGCGGCCCCGGCCGCGCCGGCGGCGGCGAGGAGCTCGGCGGCCTGCGCAGCGTGGTTCACTACATGCAGCGCACCGCGATCCAGGCCTCGCCGCACCGGCTCGCCAAGCTCACCGGCGTTTGGGGCCGCGGCGCGCCGGCGCCGGCCGCCGATGTGCATCCGTTCAAGCTGAATTACAACGAACTCGAAATCGGTCAAAGCATCGAGACCGCGAGCCGCCCGATCACGCTCGACGATATCGAACACTTCGCGCACTTCACCGGCGACACGTTCTACGCCCACATGGACGAGGCCGCCGCCAAGGCCAACCCGTTCTTCCCCGGCCGCGTCGCGCACGGTTATCTGATCCTGGCGTTCGCCGCCGGCCTGTTCGTCGATCCCGCACCGGGCCCGCTGCTCGCCAATTACGGCCTCGACAATCTGCGCTTCCTCAAGCCGGTGTCGCCCGACGACAGCATCAAGGTGAAGCTGACGGTGAAGCAGAAGTCGCCGGCGCGCCGGCCCGAATACGGCGAGGTGCGCTGGGATGTCGAGGTCGTCAACCAGAACGGCGAACCGGTGGCGCGCTATGATCTGCTGACGATGAGTGCGCGCCCGGCCGCATAGCAGGCCGCGGCGAAATCTGGCAGAACACGGCGCCGCGCGACGCGGCGTTCTGCCGGAGCTCGATGATGACCGAAACCGCCACCCCCGCCTTCAAAACGGCCGAAGCGCGCTGCGTCCGCCTCAATGCCAAGGCGAACGACGCAGCCGCGATTGCGCCGGCGATCGAGCGCTTGCCGCTGGCGCGTCGCGCCGAGACCGACGTGCTGATCGAACTGCGCGCCGCCGCGGTCAATCCGTCCGACGTCAAAGCGGCGACCGGGCTGATGCCTTACGCGGTGTTTCCGCGCACGCCGGGTCGCGACTATGCCGGCGTGGTGATCGACGGCCCGACCGACTGGATCGGCCGCGACGTGTTCGGCTCGTCCGGCGATCTCGGCATCCGCCGCGACGGCACGCACGCGACGCATCTCGTCGTCGAAGCCGCCGCTCTGGTCGAGAAGCCGGCGAGCGTGACGTGGGAGGAGGCGGCCGGCATCGGCGTGCCGTTCGTCACCGCCGCCGAAGGCCTGCGCCGTGCCGCGCTGGCAAGCGGCGAGACGCTGGTGATCATGGGCATCAACGGCAAGGTCGGGCAGGCCGCGGCGCAGATCGCGACCTGGCGCGGCGCCCGCGTCATCGGCGTGGTGCGCAAGGCCGAGCCCTATGCGGGCCACGCCAGCGCGCCGGTGGAGATGATCGACTCGTCGTCGGTGGACGTCGCCGCACGCATCCGCGACCTCACCGCCGGCA
Source organism: Rhodopseudomonas sp. AAP120 (assembly GCF_001295845.1). Classification (GTDB taxonomy): domain Bacteria; phylum Pseudomonadota; class Alphaproteobacteria; order Rhizobiales; family Xanthobacteraceae; genus Rhodopseudomonas. Next base: position 1,400 of record NZ_LJIC01000179.1, read on the forward strand.
AGGGCGCCGACGTGGTGTTCAACACTGTCGGCGATCCGTATTTCGCTGCGGCGAATGCAGCGCTCGGCCTGCGCGGTCGGCAGATCCTGATCGCCGCCGTCAAGCGCATCGTCGAATTCGACATTCTCGCCTTCTACCGCGCCCAGCATACGTATGTCGGCATCGATACGCTCGGCTTCTCCTCGATCGCGACAGGCGAGGTGTTGCGCGCGTTGGGACCGGGGTTCGCCAGCGGCGCCTTGCAGCCGTTTCCGATCGTCGCGAGTGCGGTGTATGCGCTGGATCAGGCGCAGCTCGCCTACCGAGCCGTCGCGGATTCGTCGCGCGATCGAGTCATTCTTCGGCCGGAGTAAAGCCAGTGGAACGCGTCTGCGGTCGGCAACTCGCCTTTGCGGCGCACGTCGCTGCGCGTCACTCCGCGGCCACCGCGCGTTGACGCGCCGTAGCGAGTTTCAGCACGTCGAGATAGGACGGCGCCACCGTCACCCGGCCGACCAGGCCCTTGTCGTGCAGCAAGCGGTGCGCCTCGGGAAGGTTGTAGCAGGGCAGATACATGAACAGATGATGCTCGGCGTGGTAGTTCACCCAATAGGGAGCGATCAGCGCCCGCTCGAGTGGGTTCGCGAGCGTGGTCCGGGCTTGCGTGAACGGGTCGGCGCTGGTCGACGTACAGGCATGCTCGGCGATGTTGCGGATCCGGGTGACCAGCGGCAACCAGGTCGCCATCGCCACCAGCCACACGCCCACATACCAGACGCCCGCGCCGCAGAGCCAGAACAGCACGAGCAACACCGCGTTCGCCGCCAGGAAGCGCTTGGTGCGATCGGCACCGGTGGCGACGAAGCTCTCGTGGTCGACGCTGTCGCCGGCCGCGCGAGGCGTGAACAGAGCCTTCAACAGCGGCAGGCGTTGTTTGACGAAGGTCTGCCCGGTGAGATCGCGGACCGCCTTGCGGACGAAACTGTCCTTGCTGATCGGAAACGGGGCCGACAGCACGAGATCCGGATCTTCGGGCTGCTGCGTGTATTTGTGATGCTGCAGATGATAGCGGCGATAGGCGGGCAGGTCGGCGCCGACCGGCACGGCGCACAGCCATTGCCCGATCCATTCGTTCAGCTTCGGATCGCGGTGCAATCCGCCATGCGCCGCCTCGTGCATCAGGATGGCCAGTCCGAGCTGACGCGTGCCGACGATCATCACGGCGATCAGCCAGGTCAGCGGATTCGGCCACAGCGTCACCAGCGCGATCGCCAGGCCGATCGTGCCCCAGGCATGCGCGACCAGCCATAGTCCGCGCGCGGAACTGCGGCGCGTCAGCCGCGCCCATTCATCTGCGGTGAAAATCGTCTTCGGATCGATCCGCGGCACCGCCGGCATCGTCGCCTCCCGATTTGTTTTTCCGCAGTGTCGCGTGACGGTGCCGTGGCGTCAATCGGCGGCGCGCGTCACGATCTTCACTTCCGACGTCAGCGTGCGGTGCACCGGGCATTTGTCGGCAATCTCGATCAGCTTGGCGCGTTGCTCGGCGTCGAGGTCGCCTTCGAAGGCGATGACGCGTTCGATGCGGTCGAGCAGGCCGACCTTGGTCTCGCAATCGGCGCAGTCCTCGGCGTGGATCTTGGCGTGGCTCAGCGTCACCGTGGTGCGCTCCAGCGGCAGCTGCTTGCGGTCGGCATAGAGCCGGACCGTCATCGAGGTGCAGGCACCGAGCGCCGAGAGCAGCAGGTCGTACGGCCCCGGACCGGAATCGGCGCCGCCGACCGCGACCGGCTCGTCGGCCAGTGAGCGGTGCGGCCCGACCGCGACGCGCTGTTGAAATTTGCCGTTGCCGGTTTCCTGCACGGTGACGATGCGCGGCACCTCCGGCGCGCCGGCCGGCATCGCCGCAGGCTTCGGCGCGTCGAGATAGCGCTCGGCCCAGGCGGCGATCACGTCGGCCGCGTAGTTGGCATCGCGGCGGTCGCCGAGCAGATGATCGGCGTGGTCGAGCGAGACGAAGCTCTTCGGATGCTTGGCGGCGAGAAACAGCTTGGTGGCGTTGTCTATGCCGACGGTGTCGTCGCCGGGCGCATGCAGGATCAGCAGCGCCTTGTGCAGCTTGGCCACGTGCGTCAGCAGATTGTGCTCGGCGGCATCGTCGAGAAACTCGCGCTTGATGGTGAAGGGGCGGCCGGCGAGCGTCACCTCGACGCGGCCATCGGCGCGGATGGCATCGACCTGCTCGGCGAACAGATGCGTGACGTGCGACGGATCGGACGGCGCCGCAATGGTCGCGACCGCCTTGGCCTCCGGGATCTGCGCCGCAGCCGCCAGCACCGCGGCGCCGCCGAGGCTGTGCCCGATCAGCAGCGTCGGCGCCTGATACGAGGCGCGCAGATGATCGGCGGCCAAGACGAGATCGGCGACGTTGGAGGAGAAGGTCGCATTCTCGAACCCACCCTCGCTGGCGCCGAGCCCCGTGAAGTCGAAGCGCAGCACGGCGATGCCGCGCGCCGCCAGCGCGGTGGCGATCCGCCGCGCAGCGAGGTTGTCCTTGCTGCAGGTGAAGCAATGCGCCAGCAGGGCGAAAGCGACCGGTGTGGTCTCCGGCAGACCGAGCGCCGCAGCGAGCTGATGGCCACCGCTGCCGGTGAATTGAAAACGTTCGGTCGGCATGGGTGCTCCTCTCGTCATTCCGGGGCGCGCGAAGCGCGAGCCCGGAATCCATAACCCCTGACATTGCCCTTAAAGCACCGCGTTGCGACGCCGTAATCACATCTCTGCGGGCGGGGAATATGGATTCCGGGCTCGCGGGCTG
>NZ_LJIC01000018.1 GCF_001295845.1 Rhodopseudomonas sp. AAP120
CAGCGCGCCCCCTCTCCCGCTTGCGGGAGAGGGCTGGGGTGAGGGCGACGCGGGCAGTGCGCCTGCGATCAGCAAAGAGAGTGCGGTGACTAAGCGCCGTGATCAGGCGCTCAGATCGGCCTGCTGTCCTTGCGGCGACGCTGGCTGCTGATACGACGCGGCGCTCTGCGCGGTCGCGCGCTGGCCTTCGGCGACCATCGCCTCGAAGGCGGCGTCGAGTTGTTCGCGGGTGTAGGTTCGATCCGTGCTCTCTCGCGGCGTCCACTGATCCTGCGTGATCGCCGTGGAGGCTTTCTCCACCGTGCCGCCGAGGACGCGGGCGTAATTCTCGGCGCGCCATTGCGCCAGGTTCGGGCCGAGCAGATTCGGCGGATCCTGCAGATCGCCGAGCTCCCCGGCGGCCGCGTTCGACATCTCCGACACGCCGCTATTGTAGACCGTCGCCACGACCTTGCCGCCGATCTTGATGCGCGCGTACGTATTTTCCGGCGCGTTGTCCGCCGGTCCGGCCGGCACGTCTTGTGCTCTGTGCATCGTCAGCCAGGCCGTCGCCAGCAGGTCGCGGAGCGTCGGATCGTCGATCGCCGAGATCGGCGTTGCGGCGGGCAGCGGTTTGACCTGCGAGATGTCGACGCGATACGCACTCGCTGCTTGTTGCGTGGCGCCTTCGGTGGCGGCCGACGCGTCGCTCGATGTCGTCGTCTGCACGGAGCCCGAAGCCGACGTCCTGTATGCGTAATAGGACGTCGTTGCGCCCACACCTGTGACCATGTTGCGGCCCCCATCTCTGCACTCGTTACCTGATCAGGACGAACGCAAAATCCGGGCCGCAGTGGAAACTCTGAAATGACACACGTTTTCGTTGCCCGCCTGCCGAGAGGCCCGGCAACATCCGCAGGGATCGGCAGAACTTGCCGGCCGACAGCGCGGAAAGGACTACGCGTCGATGTCGAGCGCGACGTCGAAGTTCGGCGCCGAATGCGTCAGCGCGCCGGACGAGACGTAGTCGACGCCGGTGTCGGCGATGGCGCGGATCGATTGCAGCGTGACGCCGCCGGAGGCCTCGAGCACGACGCGGCCGGCACTCATCGCCACCGCCTGCTTCAGCGTATCGAGGTCCATGTTGTCGAGCAGCACGACATCGGCGAGGCCGGTGTCGAGCACCTGCTGTAATTGCTCGAGCGTATCGACTTCGATCTCGACCTTGACCAGATGGCCGATCCTCGCCCGCGCGGCTTCCAGCACCGCGCGGATGCCGCCGGCCACCGCGATGTGGTTGTCCTTGATCAGCACCGCGTCATCGAGCCCGAAGCGATGGTTGAAGCCGCCGCCGCAGCGCACCGCGTATTTCTCCAGCGCGCGCAGGCCGGGCGTGGTTTTGCGGGTGCAGCAGACCCGCAGCTTGGTGCCGGCGGTGTGGCGGACATAGTCGGCCGTCAGCGTCGCGATGCCGGACAGGCGGCCGACGAAATTCAGCGCGGTGCGCTCGGCGGTGAGGATGGCGCGCGCCGGCCCCGATAGCGTCAGCAGATGCACGCCGGCCGCCACCGCGTCGCCGTCGCGGGCGTGCGCGGTGATGTGGATGTCGGCCGACAACTGATTGAGCGCTTCGATCGCCAGCGGCAGTCCGGCGATCGCGCCCGCCTGCCGCGCCACCATGATGGCGTGCGCCTGCGTGGTCTCGGGAATGGTGGCGAGCGACGTGATATCGCCGGCGCGGCCGAGGTCTTCGTCGAGCGCACGGCGCACCGCGTCGGCAATGGCCAGTGGCGACAGGAAGGCGTCGGGATGCAGCAAGGCGGTCGGGATCATGAAGGCTGCTCCTGAAGAGGCGAATGAGATGTCAGACCAGCGCGGTCTGCGGCTGGGTGGGAAACGGCAGGATGACGGCGCTGTCGCGCATCAGCGCGGCGGCGCGGTCGCGGGCCTCGGCCAGCGTCGTCAGCGTGCGTTTCGCCTGTGCGGGATTTTCGTCGGGATAGTCGGCGCGATAATGCGCGCCGCGGCTCTCGGTGCGGGCCAGCGCGGCGGTCGCCACCAGCAGCGCGGCGGCCGCGCTGTTGGCCAGCGCAGGGGAGGCGGCATCGCGTTCCAGCTCAGCGAGGGTCCGCACCGCTTCGCTGAGCCCGGCCCGGTCGCGGATCACGCCGACCTTGGCGGACATCAGCATCCGCAGGCTTTGCTCCTCGGCGCTATCAAACGCGCCGTTGCGCGCATGCTCCGCCGGGTCGACGCGGCCGCTGCTCGGTGCGAGGTCGCGGCTGGCAATATCCTCGGCGATCCGCGCCGCATACACCACGGCTTCCAGCAGCGAGTTGGAGGCGAGGCGGTTGGCGCCGTGCGCGCCGGTCGAGGACACTTCACCTGCCGCCCACAGGCCGGCCAGCGAACTGCGGCCGTGACGATCCACCGCGATGCCGCCCATGTGGTAGTGCGCCGCCGGCGCGATCGGGATCGGCTGCTTGGCCGGATCGATGCCGGCCGAGATGCAGCTCTGATACACGGTTGGGAATTCGTGCGCGAACTTGGGGCCGAGCGCCTGCGTGGCGTCGAGGAACGCGCCGCGGCCGGCGGCGACTTCGGCGAACACGCCGCGGGCGACGATGTCGCGCGGCGCCAGTTCGGCGAGCGGATGCAGCGCCGGCATGAAGCGCTCCCCGGCACCGTTGATCAGCGTCGCGCCTTCGCCGCGCAGCGCCTCGGTGGCGAGCGGCGCCGGATCGCGGCCGACCATGATGGCGGTCGGATGAAACTGCACGAACTCCGGATCGGCGATCAGCGCGCCGGCGCGCGCCGCGATCGCCAGCCCCTGGCCGGACGCTTCTGCCGGGTTGGTCGTCACCGCATAAAGATGGCCGATGCCGCCGGTGGCCAGCACCACGGCGGAGGTCGCGATCAGCACCGGCGCGGAGGGGGCACCGACCTTTCGGAGCTGCAGGCCACAGACAGCACCGCCGTCGGTGAGCAGTGCTTCGGCGCTCCAGCCTTCAAGCACGCGGATCGACGGCGTCGCGCGCACCGCCTGGGTCAGCGCGGTAATGATCGCCTGGCCGGCCATGTCGCCGCGGACGTGGACGATGCGGCGCGCCGAGTGCGCCGCCTCGCGCGCCACCGCGAGCCGGCCTTCGAGGTCGCGGTCGAACGGCACGCCATAGGCGAGCAGATCGTGAATGCGCGGCGCGGCCTCGCGCGCCAGCCCCAGCGCGACGGCTTCATCGACGATGCCGGCGCCGACCGCGATGGTGTCGGCGGCATGCGATTCAGCCGTGTCGCCTTCGCCGACGGCAGCCGCGATGCCGCCTTGGGCCCAGGCGGTCGAAGCGCCTTCGCCGAGCGGCGCGGCGGTGATCACCGTCACGGGCCGCGGCGCCAGCTTCAGCGCGCAGAACAGCCCGGCGAGCCCGCCGCCGACGATGACGATGTCGCCGTGGCGGCCGAGCGATTCCAAATCGGGGGTGGTGCTCATCGGCGATCCAACTCTCACACGCTGTCTCGCGAATGCCTTGGCGCAGACGACGGCCGGAGATCGCACAGAGGCGCCGTCGTCCGCTTCGCCGCAAACTGCGGCGTCAGTTTTTCAGGTTGATCATCCGCTCCACCGAGCGGCGCGCCGGCGCGATCAGCGCGGGATCGACCGTCACTTCCTCGCGCAAGTACACCAGGCTGTCGAGGATCTTCGCCAGCGTGATCCGCTTCATGTGCGGGCAGAGATTGCACGGCCGCACCATCTCGACGTCCGGCAGTTCGGCCTGGACGTTGTCGGCCATCGAGCACTCGGTGATCATCACCACGCGCTTCGGATGCTTGCTCTTGACCCAGTTGATCATATGCGCGGTCGAGCCGGTGAAGTCGGCCTCGGCCAGCACGTCCGGCGGACACTCCGGATGCGCGATGATCTTCACGCTCGGATCGGCCTCGCGATAGACGCGCAGCTCGTCGCCGGTGAAGCGCTCGTGCACTTCGCAGGCGCCCTTCCAGGCAATGATCTTCACCGCCGTCTGCGACGCGACGTAGCGCGCCAGATACTGGTCCGGCAGCATGATGACGCGCTCGACGCCGAGGCTTTCGACCACCTGCACGGCGTTGGACGAGGTGCAGCAGATATCGACCTCGGCCTTCACCTCCGCCGAGGTGTTGACATAGGCGACGACCGGCACGCCGGGGAATTTCTCGCGCAGCAAACGCACATCCGCGCCGGTGATGGACGACGCCAGCGAGCAGCCGGCGCGGGAGTCCGGGATCAGCACGCGCTTTTCCGGGCTGAGGATCTTCGAGGTCTCGGCCATGAAGTGCACGCCGCACTGGATGATCGTCGAGGCCTTCACCTTGGTGGCCTCGATCGCCAGCTGCAGCGAGTCGCCGACGATGTCGGAAACGCAGTGAAAGATCTCCGGCGTCTGATAGTTGTGCGCCAGGATCACGGCGTCGCGCTCGCGCTTCAGCTCGTTGATCGCCTTGACGTAGGGCGCCATGAACGGCCACTCGACCGGCGGGATCACGGTCTGCACGCGCGCATAGAGATGCGCGGTCGCGGCCTCGACCTCCGGAGTCCACTGCAAAGACGGCATCGGCAACGCGCGCGCCTTTTCGGAGGAGGTCGGAGTGGTGCGCGGCAGCGGCGCCGCCCGGTCGTGTGCCGGCTGGCCGAAATTCTCCGGCCCGTACAATTCAGCAAGCGGCATCCCGGCCTCCTGTTGCGCTCCGAAATGCTCAATCTGAGCATATTCCGGGTTTGAGAAATCCGGCCGCGAAGGGCCGGTATCAAACGATTCATTGCCCCGGGATGGTGTCGCCGGGAGCGCTCAGCGAGGATGACTTATCCTCATTAGGAGCAAATCTAATATAGCACGCAGGTTTAGGTTCCGCCAGTCGCCCAAAGGACCAAATCGTCACAGCAGAACGCCAGAATTGCATCGCTGCAGCGCAGCGATCTTTACAGCGGGGCGCGGCTTTCTCTAACTCACGCCGACAGTTTTCAAGAACACCACAGAGGAAACGACATGGCGACGTTCAAGGCGATCCGCATCGACAAGGCGGAGAAGGGCACCACCGCAGCGCTGACGCAGTTCGACGAAGCCGAACTGATGGACGGCGACGTCACCGTCGCGGTCGAGTGGTCCGCCGTGAACTACAAGGATGGCCTCGCCGTCACCGGCAAGTCGCCTGTCGTCCGCCGCTTCCCGATGATCGCCGGCATCGATTTGGCCGGCACCGTTCTGGAGTCGAGCCATCCGTCGTGGAAGGCCGGCGACAAGGTCGTGTGCAACGGCTGGGGCATGGGCGAGACGCATCTCGGCGCCTATGCGGAGAAGGCCCGCGTGAAGGGCGACTGGCTGGTCCGGCTGCCCGACGGCATCAGCGCGCGCGACGCGATGGCGATCGGCACCGCGGGCTACACCGCGATGCTCAGCGTGCTGGCGCTGGAGAAGCACGGCCTGACGCCGAAGGATGGCCCCATCGTCGTCACCGGCGCGGCCGGCGGCGTCGGCTCGGTGGCGATCGCGCTACTGTCCAAGCTCGGCTACCACGTCATCGCCTCGACCGGCCGCACCTCCGAGGAAGCCTATCTGCGTGAACTAGGCGCCGCCGAAATCATCGACCGCAACGAGCTCTCGGCGCCCGGCAAGCCGCTCGGCAAGGAGCGCTGGGCCGGCGGCATCGACAGCGTCGGGTCGACCACGCTGGCCAATCTGCTGGCGATGACCAAATACCGCGGCGCCATCGCGGCCTGCGGGCTCGCGGCCGGTATGGACCTGCCGGCGTCGGTCGCCCCGTTTATTTTGCGTGGGGTGTGTCTTTACGGCATCGACTCGGTGATGTGCCCGCTTGCTGAGCGGCAGCAGGCCTGGAGCCGGCTCGCCACCGACCTCGATCGCACCAAACTCGGGCAGATGACCCAGGAAATCGGTCTCGATCAGGTCATCGACACCGGCGCCAAAGTTCTGGCGGGGCAAGTGCGCGGTCGAATCGTGGTGAAAATTGCGTAGCGTTCAGACTTTACCAACCAAGCTGCGCCAATGTTGCCGCAGTTTGTATGGTAAGGAGCGGGTTAACGGAAGAAACCCCGCGCCAGTAGGAGTTCAGGCATGTTCGTGCGTTTCGTTTACGGAGCCCTGATGGCTGGCGCGACCGTTCTGCCGGCGATGGCAGGATCGATGAACGCAGACGAAGCCCGCAAGTTTGTCTCCGGCAAGGTGTTCGCCTTCACCTGCTTCGACGGAACGCGCGGCGCCGGCCGCGTGTTCGACGACGGCGGCGCCGCCGGCTCGGTGCAGTTCTCCGGCTCCGGGCCGAACCGCTTCATGCGGCTGCCGGGCAATACGCTTCAGGTGCGCGGTCAGTCCATCTGCGCATCCATCAAGGGCATCCCGTTCGATCCCTGCTTCAACCTCGACAAGACCAGCGAGCGCAGCTTCCGCGGCTCGGTGTCGGGCATGGGCTTCGCCTATTGCGATTTCCGCCATCAGGGCACGGGCCAGATGATGATGGCCCGCGCGCTCGCCCGTCAGCCGCGCGCCCCGCGCCCGGCCCGCTCGGCCGACGCCACGCCGAAGGACGTCGTCGCCAGCGTCCCGACCCCGCGCGTCGAGGCAGCCCGCCTCGAAGCGCCCAGGGAAGCCGCCAAGGTCGAGGCGGCGTCGGAGCTGCGGCGTTCGACGGACTGATCAGCGCGCGCCGCGCACCGTCTGCGTCACATTTCGGAAATCGCCGGCCACGTAACTCCGATGGCGGCAAGCCGCTCCAATGCGCGGCCGAGTTCGGCGCGCGTCTCCGCTGCCGTCAGGCTGATCCGAATCCGCGCAGGAGCCTCGCGGGTGACCGCGAAGGTCGTAGCTGAGACGACATCGACACCGACAGCACGGCATGCCGCGATCGGATCCGCCATCTCCGGCGGCACGGCAAGCCACGCGTGCGGCGACGGCTTCGACGGCACCGTCCGACCATTCGGTAACAGTCGGCAGGCGAGCCGGTGTCGAACGGCCACCTCATCACGCTGCCATTTGGCGCGGCGCAGCGCCGTCCCGTCCTCGATCCACCGGCAGGCGATCTCCGCCATCAGCGGCGCCAACGGCCAGAGTGTCGTCTGCGGCTCGGCCGCAACAGCCCGCGCAGCCGGTCCGGCACCCGCAATCAACCCGAAGCGCAAACCCGCAGCGACGGACTTCGAGAAACTCGTTACCAGCGTGCAGCGGTTGGGCAGCAGCATGGCCATGGGCGGCGTCGCCGCCAGCGTGCCGTACACGTCGTCCTCGATGATCTGCAGGTCGCGGCGCTCGGCGACTTCGGCCAGCCCGGCGCGTCGCGCCTCGCTCATGGTCGCGCCGGTCGGATTCTGCAGCGCCGGAACCAGCACGACAACGCGCGCCGATGTCGCCCGTGCCACCCGGTCGAGCGCCTCCGGCATCATTCCCTGAGCGTCCATCGCGACGCCATGCAGCGGCAGGCCGAGCTGACGGGCCAACGCCTTGATACCAGGAAAGGTCAGCTCTTCCACCAGCACCGGTTCGCCGGTATTGCAGACCGTCAGCAGCACGGCGAGCAGGGCCTGCTGCGCGCCTGCGGTCGGCACGATGTCGGTGGGACGCAATTCGAGGCCGCGCGCAGCGATCCAACTGGCCGCAGTCGCGCGGATGCGCGCGATCAACGCCGGTGTCGGATGATCGAGCGCGGCGGCAAGTCGTCCGCTGCGGGCAATCTCCAGCAGAGTCGAATCGAGGTCGGTACCCGCCGGGTCGATTGCCGGAATATTGGTTGAGAGGTCGATGACTCGAAGAGCGGAGTTGTCGTTCGCTTCCTTCAACGCGAACAGGGCGGCTTCCCGGCTCTCCGACAACACATAGGTCCCGCGGCCGACCTCGCCGGAAATCAGATGTCGCCGGGTCGCCTCGGCGTAGGCTCGCGAGACCGTGCTGACATTGACCTTGAGGCACCAGGCGAGGTCACGATGAGTGGGGAGCCGGTCACCCGGCCGCAACGCCCCGGTTGCGATCGCTTCGGCCAGAGCTTCGACGATAGCGACGTAGCGAGTGGGATTCCTGCCGGTAAGGTCGGGCGTCCACATTGTTTGCCGTACAATGTTTCGATTGACCCAAACAATGCGCCTGCTGATGATGCCGATCAACCTCTGGTCGTCTTGTTAGTTCGGCCATGAGGGAAGGGTTGTGGCGAAGCCGACAAGCAAGAGGTCGCATGGCAACATCCTGGCCGTCTTCTGAGGGGATCCGCATGTCAGCATCGCGGAGTCTCCGGGGATCGTCCTGGTCTGACCTGCTTCTGACACGACCTCTCTGAGCGCAACGATATTCGGAGCACGATTTACCTCCGGCGGTGGCCGCACTGTGCGCCCTCGCCAGAGCAAGGCTGTCGCTTGCCCCGGGGACCACCGGGTGGGCCGATCACGCCGAGCCGGTTCCTTCCCGGGACCGGCCTGAATGCAACAAGCCGGACCGCCACCACCTCAGGCGATCCGACCACTCTTCGATCCACCACTCTTCGCTCCGATGGCTGGCCATGACCCTGTTCGAGACCGCTTCCGCAACCATCACCGGCATACGGACCGAGGCGGCAAGGTCTCGTGTCGCACTCGCATTCGCTGGTCTCGTCGTTGCGGTGTGCTGCCTCGCGACCGGCGGCATCTTCGTCAAGCTCAGCGCTCTCGACCCGATCGCGACCGGCGCATGGCGCATCGGTCTTGCCCTCCCGTTCGCCTATCTGTGGCAGACACTGGAGCGACGACGCGACCGGGCCGCGGTGCGCCCCCTCGACGCCAGACAGCTGCTGTTGCTGTGGCTGGCGGGGGCGTGCCTCGGTCTCGATCTCGCGCTCTGGAACGTCTCCTTCCACTACACCACCGTGGCCAACGCCAATCTGCTGGCCAATCTCGTTCCGCTGGTCGTGGTGCCCGCGGCGTGGCTGGTCTACCGCGAGACCATCACCCGGCTGTTTGCTCTCGGCTTCGTGGTCGCTCTGTGCGGAGTCACCATTCTGCTGTCCCCCAAGCTCGGCGCCGGCGCCGGCTCTTTGTTCGGCGATGCGCTCGCCCTGATGACAGCGTTGTTCTACGGCTCCTATCTGCTGCTGGTCACCGGCTTGCGGCGCACGATCGCCTCCGGCCGGATCATGTACTTGACGAGTTTCGGCAGCCTGTCGGTTCTTGTTCCGCTGGCATTGATCTTCGAGCGCCGGCTGCTTCCCGTCTCCTTGTTCGAGCTGTGGCCGCTGATCGGACTGGCGCTGTTGGCGCATCTCGGCGGACAGGGGCTGCTTGCCGCGTGCCTCCGCTACATTCCTGCCGGTCTGTCTTCGGTGCTGGTGTTGATGCAGCCGATCGTGGCGGCGCTCTACGCCTGGCCATTGTTCGGCGAGACCATGGGACCTGTCGAGCTCCTCGGTGTCGCCGTCTGCCTGACGGGGCTCTATGTCGCGAAACTCGGCCAGAAATGAGGTAGATCATGCATGACCATTTGCTCAAGGCGGTGAACGAGATCGCAGAGAGGGAAGTCGGCCTCGTCGCCGGGCCGTCGGCATTCGCCGCGCTGGCCAACGAGCCCGCACGACGCGAGGAGGTCCTCGGTCTTATCGTCGAGGACGTGTTGGCGTACGAGGCGAAGGATCCGGCATCTCGCGGCCGCCTCAACGTCATCATGACCAGCCGCCCATCGTTCAAATGCATCATGTTTCATCGGATCGCGCACGCCCTGTTTCCGCGGTCGCGCGAACTGGCCGAGAAACTGGCGTCGGCCGCATTCCTCGAAACGGGGATCGACATCCATCCGGCCGCCAGCATCGGACCACGATTTGTGCTCGATCACGGCTGGGGGACCGTGATCGGCGAAACCACGATCATCGGTCAGGATTGTTATCTGCTGGGCTGCGCTATTCTGGGCGCCCGTGGCATCGCCAACAACGCGTCCGGCAAGCGCCATCCCACTCTCGGCAACCGCGTCGAGGTCGGTGGCCACGCGAGAATTTTGGGCGATGTCACGATCGGGGACGATTGCTTCATCGCTCCGTATTCAAGCGTAACGCAGGATATTCCAAGTAACTCGAAAGTGGTCATCATCAATCAGCTGCAGATATGTCAGCACAAGCCGGATCATCCGCATGTCAGAGCTAAGCCCGCGGATGCGCTCGTAGTTCGCGGCGTCGTCCGCTACGGGAACAATCTTGTGTTGCAGACTCACGGTGCAGCGAAGCCCGCGCTGTTCGTGGTCACGGAGGATGACGAGCGGCTGATGTCGCTGCCGATCCATCAGATCGGCCGCGATGGCGGCCTCCTCGTGTGGTCCGCCGACGCGCGCGGTCTTGATGCCGCGCTGCGCCAGGTGCCGCGGGCTCACCTGCTGCTCCAGGATGGTGGCAAACGCGTACTCGTATTGGACGCGCACCGGCTTCAACGTCCGGAGCCGATGTCAGCCGACACCATCAATGCGCCGTTGTCGCCTGCGGACCAGCACGAGACGGACTGGATGCACGAGAATGCGGTTCGGCCATCGGCGATGTGGTGGCAGGGGGAAAAACTGGGAGGCGACAGTCAAAGACTGGAGTAAGCGGTTCAACCCCGGATCAATGCGCGAGCCTCGACGTGCGAACGCGCAACCGAAATGACAGCGTAGCCGCCGTAGGATGCATGCGCTGCAGGAGTGGTAGCTGGAGTGAACGGGACAATGTTGGAATTATCGGCTGCTCACTGCCTTCGCACACCCGCCGTCGTCGACAGCATTGCGGGGCTTCTCGGCAATACGCCGACGGTCCGGCTCGATCGGCTGGCAGCGAGTCGTGGTTTGGATGCCGCAGTGTTCATGAAGCTGGAATATCTAAATCCCGGCGGAAGCCACAAGGCGCGCATTGCTCTCGGCATGGTGATCGATGCCGAGAAGCGGGGATTACTCAAGCGCGGCAGCGGCCAAACCATCGTCGAGGGCACCGGCGGAAATACCGGCATTGGACTTGCGATCGCGGCGAATCTGCTCGGCTATCGGCTTGTCCTCGCCGTTCCTGACAACTACAGCAAAGATAAGATCAAGCTCCTCCGAGCCTATGGAGCGGACGTACGGCTCTCCGATTCGCGTCTGGGGCGCGACAGCCATTTCAGGTTGGCTCGAGAGCTGCTCGACCGTAATCCGGATTGGTTCATGCCGGATCAGCTCGCCAATCCGGTCAACATCCAGGCCCACTACGAATCGACCGGCCGGGAGATTGTGGCGGCCTTCAGGAAAACCCCCATCGATGTCTTTGTTGCCGGCGCGGGGTCGGGCGGACATATCACGGGGATTGGCCGCGTCCTGAAGGAGGTTTGGCCGAACGTCACGATCTGCCTCATTCAGCCCGAGGGGTGCGACTTCCGCGCCAATGTCTTCCGCCCGCATCGCATTCAGGCGACCGCGATCGGGCTCGTTCCAAAGAACCTCGATCTTGGTATTGTCGACCACTACGTCGGCGTCCTTGATGAGGAAGCTCTCGCAAGTGTTCGCCTGCTGATGCAATACGAAGGGATCGGGGTTGGACTGTCCAGCGGCGCGAATATTGCGGGTTGTCTCAAGATCGCCGCTACGTCCGGACCCGACACACGAATCTTGTGCATGGCCTACGATCATGTGTCCGACTACCTCGATGCGATTTGACCGCGGTCGGTCGGATTGATGTGGTTCGACTGATCGGTCGGTTTTGCAACGTTGCAAGAATAGACCGCCTTCATCTCCGCACAGCGCGTGCCCTTCGTCCGCAGCCGAGGCGCCATGACTATCGTCCCAACGATTAAATTGTTCGAATCCGACGCTTACGTTCGCGAATTGGAGACCACCATTGTCGATCAGTCCGAGGACGGGGTATGTCTCGAGACAACGATCTTCTATGCTGAAAGCGGCGGCCAGCCCGGGGATATCGGCGAACTGGTCCTGAATGACGGCGTGCCGCTGCTCGTCACGAATACGCAGTATATTCCGGGCCGTCTCCGGGTCGCTCATCGCCTCGCGGCGCCGCCCGACCGGTGCTTGATCGGCGCCAAGGTGCTGGCCCGGATCGATTGGGAGAGGCGATATCGGCTGATGTGTCTCCACACATCCCTGCACTTGCTGTGCAGTCTCGTCGATGCGCCGGTGACGGGATGCGCGATCTATCCCGAATATGGTCGGCTTGATTTCGATATCGAGGCGACGCTCGATCGTCAGCGTCTGACCGACAGCCTCAACGCGCTCATCCGAAGAGATCTGCCGGTCGAAATCCAGTACCGGACCGCAGAGGAGATGTCGGCCGAGCCATCGCTGGTGCGGACGGTTCAAGCGCCGCCGCCTCGCACCGATAGGCAGCTTCGTTTGGTGAGCATCGGCGACGTCGACCGGCAGCCGTGCGGCGGCACGCATGTGCGATCGACAGGCGAGATCGCGGGCCTCGCGGTGACGAGCGTCGAGAAGAAGGGGCGACGCAACAGGCGCGTCAAGATCGGCCTCACGGCTGCCTCCGAGCGATCGACCTAAGTCTTTCGAGCGGCGCGAGCATGTTCATGGCCGGGCTTGTCTGACGACCCACGCCTGTTGCGCCGAGCCGGCTGCACAGACGTGGATGCACGGCACGAGGATCTCGAGCCCCGGTTCTGATGAGATCAGAACCGGAAAGCTCTCGTCGTCGATCGATCATTTCGGCGGCGAGTCCCCCGACGGTGCAGCCTGAGGGGGCGCGACCGCAGCACCCGGCGTTCTGAACAGAATGCGCTGATACAGCCAGCCGATCGCCACCAGCACCAGGCCGAGCCCCATGAACGACAGCGCGCGGAACACGCCGGTCAGCGTCGACATGTCGATCAGGAAGGCTTTGCAGATCGTCAGGCCGATCACCACCGCCGAGGCGAGGCGGGCGCGTTGCGAGTCGAACACGAGGCCGGCGCCGAGCAGCAGTACGCCGCAGCCGAGCCAGGCCAGCGAGTAGGTGTATTGCTCGGCATCGCTGGTGTCGCCGATCGACAGCACCGGGCCTTGATACAGCCGCCGGATTTCCAGCGAGACGTAAGCGAGGCCCATCAGCAGCGCGAGGGCGGCGAAGCTGTTGGCGTAGGAGGGGCGGCGCAGGCCCGCGACCGCGTAGGACAGCAGCAGCGCCAGCAGCGCCGGGGCGGCGTAAGCGAGCAGCAGCTGATTGAGGACGACGCCGCCGATATAGGCCGACCAGAACAGCGGGTTTTCCAGCAGCAGCAATCCGCCGAGGCTGGCCAGCGCGGCGAACACCGCGAGTAACACCGCGGCGACGTTGTGGACGATGCTGCCGCTGCGGCGGCGCAGCCGCTCCAGCCCGATCGCCATCGCCAGCGACACGCAGACCTGCAGTGCGACCTCGGTGAGTCCGGCGTTGTCGCTGTACACGTCACCGCCGTTCACCGCGTGGCGGATCTCCAGGAACGCCAGCAGCACGGTGAACAGGATCGCGGCGGATTCGATCATGCGGAGCGGCACGTCGTCGCCGCGCCGGCGCAGCCAGATGCTGCCCAGCCAGAACGACGCCGCCGGCACGCCATATCCCCACAGCAGCCAGTTGAAGATCGGCGTGGTGCCGACCGCATCGCCGACGATGCGCGGCTCCCAGCCGATCCGCGCGACCACGATGGCGGCGAGGATCGCGGCGAGCCAGCGCAGGAACGGGATCGGCCGCTGCAGCGAGATCCACGCGGTGGCGGCGCTCATCAGCGCCAGCGCGATGGTCAGCCAGCCCTTTTCCAGCGCGAAGGTCAGCGCCAGCGCCAGCGCGCCGAGCGTGCCAGTGGCGTACAGCGCGGTCGAGATCGCAAGGCCCGGCCGCTGCGCGCGCTTGCTCAGCGCTTCGGTCGCGGCACCGAACGCGGCGGCCAGCAGCACCGCCGCGATCGCGAACGGGATCGAGCGATCGAGATGGGCGATCCGTGCATACAGCGCGATCAGCAACGCCAGCGGCGCGAACACGCCCGCGGCGGCCCACACCACCGGCACCGCGGCGTTGGCGCCGCGGCCCTGCGCCAGCAGGCCGGCGCCGCCGAAGCCGAGCGCGAACAGCGCTGCCACGATCAGATGCGTCGTCACCGCGCCGGCGCGTGGATCGGCGTCGATGCCGGGCAGCGGCGCGCCCTGCAGCACCAGCAGTTCGGGCGTCGTTTGCACCACCCACAGCAGGAACACCAGCGCAGCCAGCACCGCGGCGGCGGCGACGGCCGCAGTCGCGGACGCCGCGCGCCAGGCGACGCCGAGCGTCGCCGCGACCAGCAGCGCGAACACGATCATCGCCGCGTCGCTATGGCCGCAATCGACCACGATCAGCGCGGCCGCGAGCAGGAAGGTCGCCAGCGAGCTGGACGAGACCGGCTCGATCCGGCCGTCGTCCTGCGACGGTCCGAACAGGAAGCCGCCGACCACCAGCAGCGCGGCGAGCGCGAAACTGACCACGACGTGGAAGGCCGGCGGCGCCAGCGACTGCGCCACGATGTCGAGCCCCGGCAGCGTCCACATGAAAGCCAGCGCGATCGTCGTCAGCGCCAGCCAGCGCCACAGCCGGATGCGCGCGAGGCCGAACGACGCCGCGGTGATCACGGCGAGATAGATGTACAGCGCCCAGTAGTCCGGCTTGTCCGACGACACCAGGATCGGCGTGACGAAGCCGGCGACGACGCCGAGCCCGGCCAGCGCCGGGCCGTGCAGCAGCGCGGCGGCGAGGGTGCCGAGCGCTACCAGGCCGAGCAGGATGAAGGCGCTGGCGGGCGCGAGGAAATCATACAGCGCGTAGGCGGCGTACACGGTGGCGAACGCCACCGCGGTGCCGGCCGCGGTGAGGATCGCCGGAATGTTGGCGATCGGCAGCGCGCGGATATTGGTGATGTCCTCCTTGCGCCGCGTCCATTCGCCGGCGCCGAGCAGCGCCAGCGCGAACAGGCCGCCGAGCAGCACGCGCACGCCGGGGCCGAGCAGGCCCTGCTCGATCGAGTAGCGCACCATGAAGAAGCCGCCGAGTGCCAGCGTCAGTCCGCCGACCCACACCACCCAGCGGGTGCCGATGCGTTCTTCGAAGCCGGGCTTGGCCACCGGCGCGCTCGCCGCCTCGGGCGGCGCGGCCGCAGGGGCCGGTTGTTCGGTCGTGGCGAGTGGTGGTTCGGCCGGCTCCGCCGCAGTCGTGGTGACGTCCTCGGGCTGAAGCTCCGGCGCGAGCGGGGCGTCACTGACGATGGGCGCCGGAGGCGCAGCCGCCGCAGCCGCCGCAGTGGCGACGCTCGGCTTCGCGGTCAGCGGCTGGCCGGCCTGCAGCGCGTCGAGCCGCGTCTGCAACTCCAGGGAGCGGCGGTTCGCCTTGCGTGCCAGCGCCAGGGCGACGATGGCGATGATGATCGACAGCAGTTCGAGCATTGTGTCTCCAGGCGCGGCGCCCGGATTCGGGGCTTGTCGCGGATGTTAAGGGATCAGCGCCGGCCGCGCACGCGCAGCCCGGGGGCGGGGCGCTCCTGCAGCACTTCGCGGCGGAAACGAAACAGCGCGGCGGGACGTCCGCCTGTTCGTGTCGACATCTCGCCGGTTGGTTCGACCAGCGCGCCGGCCTCGACCAGCCGGCGGAAGTTCTGCTTGTGCAGATGCCGGCCCGAGATCGCCTCGACGGTGTGCTGCAATTCCGTCAGCGTGAATTCCGGCGGCATCAATTCGAACACCACCGGGCGATATTTCAGCTTGGCGCGCAACCGTGCGATCGCGGTGGCGAGGATGCGGCGGTGATCGAACCGCATCGCCGCGCCGAGCGGCGGCAGCTTGGCGCGGGCCAGTGCGGCGGGCCGGCCGTCGCGCCGCGCCTCTTCGATCAGGCCGGCTTCGTAGAGCAACTCGTAGCGGTCGAGCACGCGTTCTTCGTCCCACTGCGCGCCGTCGATGCCGAAATACAGTCGCACGCGATCCCTGCGCGCCAGCGCCCGCGCCGTGTCCGGCTGCTCGGCCTGATTGGCCCAGGTCGCCAGTTCGGGAATGATGCTGCGCTCGATGATCTCGGGGCGGCTTTCGCGCCAGTCTTCCCAGGGGAAGAACCGGTACCACGGCTCGAAGGTCGCGCCGTCGGCGCGCGCCGCGTTGTCGGCCGCGCGGGTCAGCGCCAGATAGCCGATCGAGGCGACGTGAACGTCGGTGTCGCCGATCCGGGCGTGACGGCCGCGATCGCCGAAGGTGTAGAGCTGCTCGACATAGCCGAGCCGCAGGCCGGTCTGCTCCTCCACCCAGGCGCGCAGGCCGATCTCCAGCGTGCGATGCGAGATCGCGTCGAACGGCCCATAGGGCAGGCCGATGCCGGCATTGCCGCCGGAGGCGGTCAGGATCAGCGGCTCGTTGTTCTCGAGCGCGACGATCGCGGCGGTGAGGCCGATCTCGATCGGGATCGGCGGGCCATCACCTGCAAGCTTGTCGCTGCTCGAAAGCTTGTCGCTCATACGGTCGCGGTCGTCATTCGAGATCGACGCGGAACGGCTGCCCCTCGACGCCGAGATCGCCCGGCCCGATCGCCTCCAGCGCCCGCAGCATCCGCCCGTCGCGGCCGAGCGCGCGGTCGGCCAGCGTCACGATCAGCCGGTTGGGGTAGGCGCTCGGCGAGGCGTCGCGGATCTGCCGCGCGATCGTCAGTTCGTCGCGATGCGGATTGAGCGCGCAGGCGGCCGCGAACGCGCTCGCGGTCGAGCGGCTGATGCCCGCATAGCAATGCACCACCAGCGGCGCCGCGCGGTCCCAGCCGCGAACGAAGTCGAGCAGATCGGCGACATGGGTTTCGTTCGGCGCGACGAAGCCGTCCATGTGCTCGGTGATATCATCCATCGAGATGCGGAGGTGATTGACCTCGAGCACCGAAGCGGGGCGCTGCACCTGGTCGACATTGGCCATCACCGACAGAATATGGCTGGCGCCGGTCGCCGCGACGGTCGGGTGCAGGGCTGCGAGCGAGCAGACGTGAATCATGGAGCCTTTCCGGTGTTACGGACGATCTTAATCCTGCGCCGGGGGCGGTGAAAGCGCGATGACGCGAGCGATTGCCAACTGGGGACGGCTGCGGAGGTGGCAGATGCCAACGCATCGCAGCAAGGAGCGCTAGCCGGCCGCTGCCCCAAGTTTGCCGCATAGTGTTTCGAAGCGGGCCAGGAAGCGCTTTTCAGCCTTTCCGGCCGACCACGGCGTCAGATAATCGTCCTGCACGCCTGCCGGCAGCCCCGGATCGTTGCCGAACAGCCGCTTCGCCTCGGCTTTTGTGAAGCCGGCCAAGCAGGTTGCCTCGAGGTAAGCGGCGCCGCGGTCGGCCGCCTTGATTTGCCGCTCGATCGCTGGGTCGAGTTCCGCCGGCAATCCGAAGCGGATGTGAATCGCTCCCAACAACCGCTTCTCCACGCTCTTGTAAGACGCGCCAATCACCGCCTTGAACGGCGAGATCATGTCGCCGATCACGTATTCGGGCGCGTCGTGTAGTAGCGCGGCGAGGCGCAACTTATCGTCGATCCGCGGGCTTTTCTCGCGCATCACCGCTTCGACCAGCAACGTATGTTGCGCCACCGAAAAGATGTGCGTGCCGCTGGTCTGGCCGTTCCACCGCGCCACCCGCGCGAGGCCGTGGGCGATATCGGCGATTTCGATATCGAGCGGCGATGGATCGAGCAGGTCGAGACGGCGACCCGACAACATGCGTTGCCAGACGCGGTCGGCAGATTGTGGGGACGGGGCAGCTTTGCTCATGCGGCATCGTCAGTAGTGCGATTCGCCGGCCATATCGACGACAATCCGCGGTTGCAGTTCCGTGCGAAACACATCGCCTGCCCGATCTCGGCCACCATGCCGCCGAAGTTCTGCACGGTCTGCCTGAGACATTGAGCGATCCGCCAAAATTAAATAAGAAAGAGTAAATTAAATCGAGAGATT
The DNA here is from genome assembly GCF_001295845.1 of Rhodopseudomonas sp. AAP120. Classification (GTDB taxonomy): domain Bacteria; phylum Pseudomonadota; class Alphaproteobacteria; order Rhizobiales; family Xanthobacteraceae; genus Rhodopseudomonas. The sequence goes on from NZ_LJIC01000018.1 coordinate 17,883, forward strand.
CGCCGCTCGTTTGAGTTAATCTGTGTTCTGGGGGAGTTGAATTAAATGGCCGGACAGTCTGCCCGCCCCGAAGTGAAGCGATCGGCGTCCGACGGCGCGCGTGATGCCCATGCGCCGGAGCCGACGCTCGAATCGCTCCAGCAGGAAAACGAGTCGCTGAAGAAGCTGGTGGTGACGCTGTCCGAGATAGTGTTGCGGCGCACCGTCGATCAGCGCTGACGCGCAATCCGGTTCGGCAGCTTGGTCGCCGTGCGGCGCGGTGGTTTCGTCATGCTGCCGCAGCGTGCGTGGCAGTGACAGTCGACCAGGTGATCGTTGACCATGCCGACCGCCTGCATGAAGGCGTACACGATGGTCGGCCCGACGAATTTAAATCCGCGCGCCGACAGATCCTTAGAAATCTTCACCGACAGCGGTGTCGAGGCCGGTACCCCCGCGGTGGTCTTGAACGCGTTGACCTTCGGCGCGCCGCCGACGAAATCCCACAGCAATTTGGAAAAGCCTGGGCCTTCGTCCTGGATCTTCAGCCACGCTTTGGCGCTGCCGATCGCGCCTTCAATCTTGGCGCGGTTGCGCACGATGCCGACGTCGTTCATCAGCGCGGCGATCTTGTCCGCATCGTAGCGGGCGATCTTGGCCGGATCGAAATCATCGAAGGCGCGGCGGAAATTGTCGCGCTTGCGCAGGATGGTGATCCACGACAGGCCGGCCTGGAACCCATCGAGGATCAGCTTTTCGAACAGCGCGCGGTCGTCGTATTCCGGCACGCCCCATTCGGTGTCGTGATAGGCGATGTACAAAGGATCGTCGCCCGGCCACGGGCATCGTTTCAGCCCGTCGGCGCCAAGAAGGGGGCCGCGGCTCATGTTCCGGTCCTGCGTTGCGCCGGTGTCAATTCGTCCGGATCTGCGATCGTCAATGCGATGCCGCCCGCAGCGAGCGTCAGTCCAGCCTCGCGCGCGTCGGCGACCCGGTCGATGCGCAGCTGCGCCAATCCACGGTCGATCGTCGACGAGCCCATGGTGCCGACAGTTTTGTCGCCCGCGGTGATCTCGCTTCCGGGCTGCGGTGCCGGGCCCTCGAAGGTCACGCGCACGATCCGGGTGCGTGCGGTGCCGCGATGATGCATGCGCGACACCACCTCCTGGCCGATGTAGCAGCCCTTGCTGAAATCGACACCGTGCAGCCGGTCCATATTGGCCTCGTGCGGGAAAGCGTCCGCATAGGCGAAGTCGATCCCGCCGCTCGGCACACCGCAGGCGATCCGGTGCGCCTCATAGTCGCTCACTGCTACCAGCGTCGCCCCGAGCGCATCCGCAGTCGCCGCCGCCAGCAAGTCCGGAACGACGATCCGCCAGCCGAGCTGAGCGGCGCGCGGATCGACAAACCCCATCTCGGGCGGCTGCAACGGCGTGCCGTCCCATAGCGCCAGCACGCCCAGGCGATCGGACAGGTTTTCGATCAGCACCTTGGCGCGCAGCTTGTAGAATTTCAGCTTGGTGGCGAGCGGCTCCGCCAGCACCTTCGGGCAATCGAGCAGCAGGCCGCCGTCGTCTTCCGGGGACAGTTCTGTGATGAAGAAATCGCTGACGATCTTGCCCTGCGGCGTCAGCAGCGCACCGAACCGCCCCTGCCCGGGAACGAGCTTCGTCAGGTCGGTGGTGACCAGGCCGTTGAGCAGGTGCCGAGCGTCGGGACCGCTGATCTTGAGCACGCCGCGGTCGGGGAGAAATGTCGCCTTCATCAAATTCCCGATCGAATTCTATCGAAATGCCGTCCAGGAACGTCCTTTTCGGCGACGCCCCGTCCGGCTATGACTGCCAAAATAGGCGGACGAACCGTGCGCAACAAGGCTCGCTCGAACAAGGCTCGGTCGACAAGCCTTGCAAGACGCGCACCGCCGAGAGGCTTTCGAGGAACCATGACCGGCACATTCGACACGATTCTGAAGGGCGGCACCATCGTCAACCAGGACGGCGAGGGCGTCGGCGATATCGGCATCAAGGACGGCAGGATCGCCGTGCTGGGGTCGTTCGATGCGTCGCAGGCCGGCGAGACGATCGATTGCCGCGGCCTGCATGTGCTGCCCGGCGTGATCGACACCCAGGTGCATTTCCGCGAGCCCGGCCTGACCCATAAGGAAGATCTGGAGACCGGCTCGCGCAGCGCGGTGATGGGCGGCGTCACCGCGGTGTTCGAAATGCCGAACACCAATCCGCTGACGATCACCGAAGAAACCTTCACCGACAAGGTGAAGCGCGCCGAGCATCGCATGCATTGCGACTTCGCGTTCTTCATCGGCGGCACCCGCGACAATGTCGAAGAGCTGCCCAAGCTCGAGCGCGCCCGCGGCTGCGCCGGGGTGAAAGTCTTCATCGGCTCGTCGACCGGGAGCCTCTTGGTCGAGGACGACCCGAGCCTGAAACGCATCCTGTCGGTGATCCAGCGCCGCGCGGCGTTTCATGCCGAGGATGAGTATCGGCTCAACGACCGCAAGGGCGAGCGGATCGAGGGCGATCCGCGTTCGCATCCGGTGTGGCGCGACGACGTCGCCGCCCTGCAGGCGACGCAGCGGTTGGTGGCGATCGCGCGCGAGACCGGCAAGCGCATCCACGTGCTGCACATCTCCACCCGGCAGGAGATGGAGTTTCTGCGCGACCACAAGGATGTGGCGTCGGTCGAAGTCACGCCGCATCACCTGACACTGGTGGCGCCGGAGTGTTACGAGCGGCTCGGCACCAAGGCGCAGATGAATCCGCCGGTGCGCGACGCCTGGCACCGCGACGGCATCTGGCACGGCCTGGCGCAGGGCGTGGTCGACGTGCTCGGCTCCGACCACGCGCCGCATACGCTTGAAGAGAAAGCCAAGACCTATCCGGCGTCGCCTTCGGGCATGACCGGCGTGCAGACGCTGGTGCCGACCATGCTGGATCACGTCAATGCCGGCCGGCTGTCGCTGGCGCGCTTCGTCGATCTCACCAGCGCCGGCCCGGCGCGGTTGTTCAACATCGCCTGCAAGGGCCGCATCGCCGCCGGCTTCGACGCCGACTTCACGGTGGTCGATCTCAAGCGCAGCGAAACCATCACCAACGAGTGGGTCGCCTCGCGCGCAGGCTGGACACCCTATGACGGCGTCCGCGTCACCGGCTGGCCTGTCGGCACCTTCGTGCGCGGCGCCAAGGTGATGTGGCAGGGTGAACTAACCACGCCGTCGCGCGGCGAGCCGGTGCGGTTTCTGGAGACACTGAAGGCTTAGTCGCTTCCTCCAAGTACGTCCTCATGGTGAGGAGCCCGGCGGAGCGTAGCGTAGCTGGGTGTCTCGAACCATGAGCTCCGGGCACCGTGTGGCTTCATCCTTCGAGACGCCTTGGCTTCGCCCTGCGGGCGGCGCCAAGGCTCCTCGGGATGAGGACTTGGCGTGGAGAAAACCGCCAGAAGCCTTAGCCCGGCACGTCGATCGTGGTGTTGAAAACCACGAGATCGGCGCGATGGAGGCCGGTCGAGTAGAACACGATCTCGTCCTTGCGGGCGTCGTCCCGCGAACTTGCGTGGCAGCCCGTCACCACCGGCAACTTTGCCGGCATGGATCTGTCGTTGTCTTCGGCAGACGTGGCGATCGAGATCGCGACGACGCCAGTTCTACAACACCCGACACGGCCACCTTGGCTGGACGCTGTCGGCGGCGACCGCCGAACTGATCGCGACGAAGATCGGGCCGGCGCGGTAACGACCGCTGAGCTCGAGGTGGCGAGGACCTGCGTCATTTTGTCAGAGCCTCCGGGGAACTCCGGTGGGGGATTCTGCGTATCCCCGCCGCGATCGTCTTCAGCGATGATGGCACGCGATTCGGTCGCGCCTCCGGATCGGGTTCGAGTCGTTGGTTAACAGCAAATCAACGAATGCGGCGCAGCCTTCTACAGTCGCAACGATCGCCGGGTCGTCGAGTGACCGATACGCTTGAGGGGGATTCCAGATGGAAGCTCAGAAGACCGCGGTCGATGCCATCGTGACCTTGACCGGATGTGACCGCGCCGCCGTGACCGAATTCATCCGCCGCTTCTATCTGGCGGGGGTCAAGGATCCGAAGCGGCTGACGTTCAAGGGCCTGCAAGCCTTCGCACGCAACTGAGTCGTCGACCTGAGCGCATCACATTGCCCGATACGTGCTTGCGCGTCGCGGCGGGCGGACGTTTGAGCCGCCTGGTCGTACTTATTGCTTCGCCAGCGCGACCGAGAACTCGCCGTTGCGCACCCGGCCCGGCAGGCCTTCGACGAATTTGGCGACAGCGTCCTCGCCATACGTCCCGACCAGTTCCGCAAATGCGGTGAACAGGCTCGCCTGCGCCAGGCAGTCGCCGTCGACGCCGTCGTGCAGGGCTTCGGCCCAGGCTTCGCTGAGATAGCTGAGCGCGGTCTGCTTTTGCTCGCGGTCAGCCTGCAGGTCGCGCTCGGGCGGGTAAGTCGTGACGCTCATGAATCTCAACAAGGTAGGGCCCGGTCCACTGCGGACCGGCAATACCGAAGTGTTACCACGCGCACGGGCGCCCGCTAGGCAGTTCTTTAGGAAAGGTTAATGGCCTGGGATAAACCCGAGGTTCGGCTCAGTTCGCGTAACGGGCGGTCAGATCCCGGGAGATCTTGGACCCTTCCTCGAGGTATCGGCGAATCGCCACCTTCGCGGCGGGCGTGCAGGTGCGATAGGTCTGCTGGAACCCGTTGTAACCTCGATTGAATCCAGCGATCAGCCGGGTCCGGCGGTCTCCAGCGGGCGTTTCGGCGTCGATCAGCGCCTGCATCTCGTTGCGCCACTTGGCCCCCTCGTTGCTGCCGCAGATTCCGCGCAGGTAATGCAGCGTTCCCAGAATCTCGGCAAAGCGTTGAAGGTCGGCATCGAACGGCGCGGCGCCGTCCTGGGCGCGCGCCGGGGCAAGGCTGCAGGTCGCAACCACGAGGGAAAGGGCGAGCAGGCGCTTCAGCATGAGGGGATCCCGACGCGGCCTGATAGGCTTTTTCCGCCGCAGCGGCAAGCGAGGGTGGTTCAGCTTCCGATCAGCGCATAGGCGGCCGCGACAATGCCCGGCAGGCCCTCGGTCACCTTGAAATCACCGACCGCCTCGGGCGCCACCCAGACGGCTTCGTCGAGTTCGTCATTCAGCACCGGATCGCCGGCGATCCAGCGCGCCGCGAAGGATAGAATCACATAGTGCCCGGCATTCGTCGGCGCCGGGATCACCTCGCGCCAGCCGGCGAGACCCGAGATCGACACGGTGAGCGCCGTTTCCTCGGCGATCTCACGTGCCAACGCTGCCTCGAGCGTTTCGCCGTACTCGACCCGTCCGCCGGGAAGGGAGTAGAAGCCCTTGCCGGGGGATCGCGCGCGGCGAACCAGCAGCACGCGGCCGTCGCGGAAGATCGATGCGCTCACGGCGAGCTGGGGATGGCGCGGCGGTTCAGCAGTCACGGGCATTCAGTGCGACATGATGAAGTCGACGTCGGCGGCGCTGCCCTGGCCGTTGATGATGCCGCCGGCGCGGCCGATCAACGGCTTGATCCAGCCGACCGCTTCCTCCGCCAGCTTGGTGCGCGTTGAATCCTGCTTGGCCCCGCGCATCGCGTCGCCGATCGCCGATAGAATCGCGGTCATGTTGCTGGTGACTTCGTCGAAGTCCTGACGGATGCCGGCGTCGGCATGTTCATACGCTTCGATCGCCAGATCGCGCGCCTTGAAATTCGAGAGCTTGAAGTGTTCCGCATAGGACAGTGGCTGCCATCCGAGGAAATCCTCCGAACATTCGGGCATGTCGGGGATCATTTCGAGCAGCATGATGGCTTCGTTGAAGTGATTCAGATAGTCGGTGGCGAGGCCGGTTTTCGGATTGATATTGGCGGCCGACAGCTCCGCCGCACGCGCGGCGGCATCTGCGCCACCCGATGAGCTTGGGCGCGTTGAGGGGCTGGTTTGCATCGATGCCATCGATGGTATTCTTCGGATACCGGGGTTAATAGGCTCTGAAGAATCCACCTGGGGAAAACGCGCAATGTGCGGACGCTTTGTCATTACTTCTGCACCGGCCGCGATCCGCGAAGCGTTTGCTTATGTGGACCAACCCAACTTCCCGGCGCGCTATAACATTGCCCCGACCCAGCCGGTTCCCGTGGTGATCCTGGACGGTGGCGCGCGTCGATTCCGGCTGATGCGATGGGGCTTCCTGCCGGCTTGGGTGAAGGATCCGAAGTCCTTCTCGCTGGTCATCAATGCGCGTGCCGAGACTGTGCTGGAGAAGCCCGCATTTCGTAACGCGATCCGCAGACGGCGCTGTCTCGTGCCGAGCGATGGCTATTACGAGTGGAAAGTGATGGGATCACGCAAGCAGCCGTATTTGATCCATCCGCGGGACGGCGCGCCGGTCGGATTTGCCGGCGTATGGGAAACCTGGGTCGGGCCGAATGGCGAGGAACTCGACACGCTCGCGATTCTCACGACCGCGGCCACAGGCGGCATGACCGAGCTTCACGACCGCGTTCCGGTCACCATCGCGCCGCAGGACTACGCACGCTGGCTTGACGCGGATGAGACCGATGTCGAAAGCATCACCGTGCTGCTTCGGGCGCCGCCGGAAGCGCTGTTCGTCTGGCATCCGGTGTCCACTGCGGTCAACCGGGTCGCCAACGACAACCCACAACTGATCCTGCCAATTTCGGCGGAGGAAACGTTTGAGGCGCCGAGAATTGCTTCGCCTGAGGTGACGAAATTTAGGGCACCAAAACGGGCAGCCAAGTCTGTGGAGGACGGCGGGCAGGGATCACTATTCTGACTTAGGATAGGGAGCTTCTGCCGTGCGATCTTTTGCCTTGGTCATTGGCTGGGCCCCTCTTGCTTACCCTCTCTGCCGCGAGAGAAACCAACAAAGAGGCCGATAATGCCAGTGACAAGACCTAATAGCCCCGAACTTATCTGGATCATGTCTTTTATATACGTTTTTAGATCGGCTCGCTGACGCTCAGAGATCCGGGCGGCTTCTTGGTTTACCGCCAATTCGTAATTTGCCCTAAGGTTGGCTACATTGCTCTGCCAGTTTCTAGTTTCTTCAGTGGACGGTCCTTCGATTGTAGTAACTGACTCATTGATGGTCACACACGAGTTTTGCATCGAAATATTCAGGCCGCTTATCTTTGGCACATTGGTGCAAACTTGTCGCGGCCTGCTCTTTACAATCTGTTTTCCTTCGGGGGCGGGTGGATAGGCAGGCTCCGCGATGGTCTTTCGTGCTAAATCTTGAATCTGTTGTGCCGACAGCCATTCCGGACTCATTGCATATCCCACTATGCCCAATAACAGAAAGCCGATGGAGATAAGTACCAGAGGGATTGCTATCGATAAAATGGCGAGTCTGTTCATGGCCTCCTCCCTAAAAACCTTCAAAGTTGTCACAATGGTCATTATAAGAAATCAAAGTGATATACGTGGACGACACATGGGTCATATACTATCTACGTGGTTAGTCTACAATTCGTCGTGCTCTAACAGCTCATTCGGTCGGCTAGCTGGCGCCCTCATACCACCTTGCCCGGGTTCATAATGCCATGCGGATCGAGCAGCGACTTGATGGAGCGCATCAGCTCCATTGCCGTGGCGTCCTTCACGCCGGGAAGTTCGTCGCGCTTCATCACGCCGATGCCATGTTCGGCCGAGATCGAGCCGCCGTGGCGTAGCACGATCGCGAAGACGACGCTGTTGACCTCGTGCCAGCGCGCGAGAAATTCCGCCTTGTCGGCACCAGGAGGCTGGCTGACGTTGTAGTGGATGTTGCCGTCGCCGAGATGACCGAACGGCACCGGCCGGGCGCCGGGGATCAGATCGATCACCGCGGCGTTCGCTTCTTCAATGAACTGCGGGACCGCCGCGACCGGCACCGAGATGTCGTGTTTGATCGAGCCGCCTTCCGGCTTCTGCGCCGGCGAGATCTCCTCCCGCAGTTTCCAGAACGCCTCCTGTTGCTGCAGCGACGCGGCAAGGGCCGCATCGTCGACGATCCCGTCCTCAAAACCACGTTCGAGAATCGCCTCCAGCGCGCCGCGCGCATCGTCGCGCATCGACGACAGCTCCATCAGTACGTACCAGGGATGGCGGCTTTCCAGCGGATCGCGATTGTGGGCGTGGCGTACCGAGAAATCGAGTGCGATTTCGGCAATCAGTTCGAAGCTGGTGAGATGGCCTGCGGCCTCTCGCTGAGCGATACCGAGAAGTTGCAGCGCGGCCTCGGGTGATTGCAGTCCGACGAACGCGGTCTCGACCGCGCGCGGCTTCGGAAACAGCTTCAGCGTCGCCGCGGTGATGATGCCGAGCGTGCCTTCGGCACCGATGAACAAGTCGCGCAGATCGTAGCCGGTGTTGTCCTTCTTCAGCTTCGACAGCAGGTTCAGCACCCGGCCGTCGGCGAGCACCACTTCGACGCCGAGCGCCATGTCGCGCGCCAGCCCGTAGGCCAGCGCGGCGGTGCCGCCGGCATTGGTCGCGAGGTTGCCGCCGATGGTGCAACTCCCCTGGGCGCCGAGCGACAGCGGGAACAGCCGGTCGACGCTCGCAGCCCGCTCCTGTGCGGTCTGCAGGATGACGCCGGCTTCGACCGTCATGGTGTTCGACGCCAGGTCGATCTCGCGCACCTTGTCCATCCGCTTCAGCGAAATCACGACCTCGCCATTGTGCGGTGTCTGCCCTCCAACAAGGCCGGTATTGCCACCTTGCGGCACGAGGGCAATGCGCTGCTCGTGAGCCAGCCTGCAGATTGCAGCAACTTCGTCGGTCGATGCGGGGCGCAGCACCAGCGGTGAGTGGCCGTGATACAAATTGCGCTCTTCGGTGACGTAGGCCTCGAGTTCGATCGGATCGGTCAACGCATGTTTGTCGCCGACGATCGCGGCGAAACGCGCGATCAGCTCGGGCGACAAGGAGACGGGCGTGGGCGGGCTGACGATGTTCATGGTGTTTCCTCTTCCCTGTCGTTGCGAGGAGGCGAGCGACGAAGCGATCAGGAGCTTGGGTCAGGAATCTCGAGATTGCTTCGCGACGGTCGCCGTAACGCGACGGTTTGTTCGAATAGTATTCATGCGCGCGGCGCCGCGGCGCGGCGCAGGCGGTCGTTGATCGCTTCGCCGAGACCGTGCGGCGGGATCGGCATCACCGCGATCGCGCCCGCGCCCACTGCATCGAGTTCGCGGAGCGCGCCGAACAGATGGGTCGCTGCCTCAGCGAGATCGCCGCGAAGCGACAGGTTGCGCACTGCGACGGCCGCCTCCGCACCCGGCGGCAGGGCAGATCCGAAGGCCAGCAGTGCTTCTCCGGCTACGACGTGCGTCGCGCCGAGACGGACGCGAGCACGCGGCGCGTAGTGCGACGCCAGCATCCCTGGCGCGACCGGTGCATTGCCTGCATCGGCAACAGCCGTTGGTGCGATCAGAGCGCGCCCCAGCATTTGCTCGATCGAGTCGCGTGGCACGCCGCCCGGCCGCAGCAGCACCGGCGAGCCGAGACAGCCGACGATCGTGGATTCGACACCGACCATCACGGGACCGCCGTCGACGATGGCGTCGATGCGGCCATCGAGGTCGGCCGCGACATGCGCCGCCGTGGTCGGCGACACATGGCCGGAGCGGTTGGCGGACGGCGCGACCACGGGCCCGCCGAACGCGCGCAGGAGCGATTGGGCGACGGGGTGGGCCGGCACGCGCAGCGCCACGCTGTCGAGCCCCGCGGTGGCGAGTTCGCACACCGGACAATCCGCGGCCTTCGGCAACACCAGAGTCAGAGGACCCGGCCAGAACGCGCCGGCCAATCGGAGGGACACGTCGTCGAAACGGGCAATCTTGCGGGCCGCAGCGAGATCGGCGACGTGCGCGATCAGCGGGTTGAACGATGGCCGTGCCTTGGCGGCGTAGAGCCGGGCCACGGCGTCAGCATTGGCTGCATCCGCGCCCAGCCCATACACGGTCTCGGTCGGGAACGCGACCAGGCCGCCGCGGCGCAACGTCTGCGCGGCAGTCTCCGCGTCCTGAGCGGTCAGCCTGGCGGTGGTCGGGTCGAGCATCATGCCCGGTTCATATCTCAATTCGTGCAGATGCGAAGTAGCAAAGTCGACGCGCTGCGCTGCATCACACGCGGGGGCGGTCGCGATCGAGTTGTACCGGGAGTGTTCGCGCACCCGAAGAATTCCCGTCGGAAGAGGCGAGAACAGCGCTGCGCGACGGGCTTGCAACGCATTCCAATATAGAGTGAGGATAGTCTGTTCACACAGGCGCTCACCCGATGCAACTCAACCCGCTGCTTCATGCCGAACGCGTCACCGGCCGCAGGCAATCCGCTCTGATCGATCTTTGGTCGACGACCGGTTTTGCCGCTGCTGTGAGCGAAGTGACGGGTCCGCACCTCTATGAGTTCGGCGAACTGCCCGTCCCCACAGTCGCGATCACATTGTACGACGTCCGTCGTCACGTCCTGATCGAGAACGGCAAGGTCCGGCGCGATGCGCCGGTGCGGTCGGGGCGGTTTCGAATCGGCCAGCCCCGCCGGCGGGTGGTGGTGGACGCGGTGCCGGACACCCAATGGGGCAAGCTGTTACTGCTGTATCTCGGCGAGCCGCTGCTCAAGGAGGTCGGAACGTCGATCGGCTCCGCGGACGCGATCACGCTGCGCGATACGGCCTGGGACATCGAAGATCCGTTGCTCGAAGTCTCGGCGAAGCGTCTCGTCGAAGCCAGCGAAGGCGGTGACCGCCCGAACGCGCTGCTCGCCGAGCAACTGGCCTACACGCTCGCGCTGCATCTGACGGATCGCTATTCGGGCTCGCGCGCCGCGGTGGCCGAACAGTCTGCGCCGCTGGACGCGCCGGTGCGCGACCGGATCGCCGAATTCGTGCGTGCCGATCCCGGCGCTCCGATTACTTTGGCTGCGATGGCCGCGGTCGCCGGCATGAGCCCGTCCAACTTCATCCGCAGCTTCAAGCGGTCGACGGGAATGACCCCGCATCGGTTCGTGGTGGAACAGCGCGTCGCCGCGGCGCGGCGGCTGCTCGAGACGTCCGACCTGCCGATCGTCGAAATCGCGCTGGGCGTCGGTTTCTCGTCGCAATCGCATTTCGGCGTCGCGTTCCGCCAGGTGACGGGCGAAAGTCCCGCGCGCTATCGCCGACTGCAGCGCGGCCACGAGTAATTTTTCGACAGAAAGCTGCGGACTCGGCGGTCGCCTGGCGATTTTTCGGCAGACGCATTCTCGCGATTGATAAATTTGTCGCACACGACGGTCGCCCGGTGAAGGCGAGCGAGGGAGGATACGTATGACGACATCTTCGAGCACGGTCGCGCCGATCACGGACACCAGCCTGACCGGCTTCTACAAAGACATGACCGTCACCGAGAAGCGCACCTTCTGGGCGTGTGCGACGGGCTGGGCGCTCGACGGCATGGATTTCATGATCTACCCGCTGGTGATCGGCACGATCATCGCGCTGTGGAAGGTCGATGCCGGCTCGGCCGGTCTCGCCGGCACGGTGACGCTGCTGGCATCGGCGGTCGGCGGATGGGCGGCAGGTTACCTGGCCGACCGGATCGGCCGCGTCCGCACGCTGCAGCTCACCATCATCTGGTTTTCGCTGTTCTCTCTGCTCTGCGCGTTCGCCCAGAATTTCGAGCAATTGCTGATCTTGCGCGCGCTGCTCGGCTTCGGTTTCGGCGGCGAATGGGCGGCCGGCGCGGTGCTGATCGGCGAGACGATCCGTCCGCAATATCGCGGCCGCGCGGTCGGTTCGGTGCAGTCAGGCTGGGCGGTCGGCTGGGGCATGGCGGTGCTGGCGCAGGCCGCGCTGTTCTCGCTGCTGCCGCCCGAACAGGCATGGCGCTGGATGTTCGCGATCGGCGCGCTGCCGGCGCTGCTGGTGCTGTACCTGCGCGCCTATGTGAAGGAGCCGGAAGTCGCCGTCGAAGCCCGCGCCAAGGTGACGGCGGCCGGCGGCGCTCGTTCGATCCTCGCGATTTTCCAGGGCCGCATTCTGAAAACCACCATCCTGGCGTCGCTGGTCGCCACCGGCTGTCAGGGCGGTTACTACGCGATCACCTTCTGGGTGCCGCGCTTCCTTACCACCGAACGCAAGCTGTCGATCGTCGGCTCCACCGGCTATCTGGCGACGCTGATCATCGGCTCGTTCGTCGGTTATCTGGTCGGCGCGTGGTTCGCCGATCGGTTCGGTCGCCGCAGCCTGTTCCTCACCTTCTCGCTCGGCGCGATGGTGGTGGTGCTGGCCTATACGCAGCTTCCGCTTTCGAACGAAATGCTGTGGGTACTCGGCTTTCCGCTCGGTTTCTTCGCCTCGGGTTACTTCTCGGGCATGGGCGCGTTTCTGACCGAGCTGTTTCCGACTAGCCTGCGCGGCTCGGGGCAGGGATTTTGCTATAATTTCGGCCGCGGCGTCGGCGCGTTGTTTCCCTTCCTGGTCGGCTATCTGTCGCAGGTCACCACGCTCGCCAATGCGATCTGCCTGTTCGCGATGTTCGCCTACGTGCTGTTCTTCGCCGCCGCCTATGCGTTGCCGGAGACACGCGGCACGGTGCTGAATGCAGATGAGTAAGCCCGGCACTTCGACGAATCCGGCTCCGGCGTGTCCGGGGCCCGATCCGTCGCCGCGCCCGCCGACGCGCTTTGTCGTGCCGCCGGGCGCCGTCGACACCCACGCGCATGTCATCGGGCTGCCGCCGGCCTATCCTTTCGTCGAGGGACGCAGCTACACGCCGCCGGCGGCGACCCCGGACGCCTATCTGGCGATGCTGGACGCCACCGGCATGACCTACGGCGTGCTGGTGCAGGTCAGCGTGCACGGCACCGACAATCGCCTGATGCTGGAGACGCTGGGCGCTCATCGCGAGCGCCTCAAAGGCATCGCGGTGATCCCGCTCGGCCTGCCGGACAGCGAACTCGCGGCGCTCAAGGAGTTCGGCGTCGTCGGGCTGCGGCTCAACATCCTGTACGGCGGCGGCATCGGATTCGAGCGCGTCGGCGAATATGCCGCGCTCGCCAGGGAGCTGGGCTGGCATCTGCAGTTCCTGATCGACGCAAAAGACCTCGTGCCGCTGGCGCCGCCACTCGGGCGGCTGCCGGTGCCCTTCATCGTCGATCATTGGGGCCATTTCCCGGTGTCCCGCGGCATCGACGATCCGGGCTTCCAGGCGCTGGTGTCGCTGGTGCGTGACGGCGCCTGGGTCAAGCTGTCGGGTGCCTATCGCAACACGGTCGCGGGCTTTCCGTATGCGGACACGATCCCGTTCGCGCGCCTGCTGCACGAGACCGCGCCGGACCGCTGCGTCTGGGGCAGCGATTGGCCGCACGTCGCGACCTGGCAGCACATGATGAATGTCGGCGATCTGCTCGATCTGCTCGCCGATTGGGTGCCAGATGCGGCCGCCCGGGACCGCGTTCTGACTGAAAACGCGCACCGTCTCTATGGCTTCGCGCCTCGCCTGCGGTGAGTGGGGCCCATCCAACCGCCGTCTCTGACCGGAGTGCGGCGGCTGGATAAAATCCTTCGCAATATCCACACTGGAACGCTTGCGAAGCCGGAAAGCGGACGCTATAAGCCGGGCCTCTTGTCGGAGTGTGGCTCAGCCCGGTAGAGCACTGCGTTCGGGACGCAGGGGTCGCAGGTTCGAATCCTGCCACTCCGACCAAGATTTCCATCTCCCCAAATGGTTTGCGGGACGTCTGGCCGCTCGGGCGAGCGGCGGCGTTCTGGCGTCGTAAACAGGCCGAAGGCCTGCGGTTCGGCTTTTCCGGATCGATATGCGCGAGTCGTTCTGCAGCGCGCGGGCGGCCGACGAAAGCAAGGACCGGGCTCTCTGCCGATGAGCCGTTTCCGGTCCTGCAGCTCGCTCGGCTGTTCCTTCCGAGATCCCGGCGTTCACACCATGACGGCCCCGAGTCCGGTCCACTTATCCTTCGCCTGCAGATCATCGACGATCCGGGCCATGGTCGTTCCTATGTTGATCCAGGCGGTGTCTTTTCCTTGATAGTTGTACTTGCCGTACGACATGGTTGCCGCCTTGTGCAGCGCCAGAACGTGCCATTGGTCGTTGCAGACCGGCGAGCCTGATGATCCCTCCGCCGTATCGGTGAAGTATCTGAGCTCGCCGTCATCGAGCGCTGCGGCAAGATTGTTGCGGATTGCAATCTGCTTTGGATGGCCGCCAGGATGCTGGATGATATTGACCGGCAGCCTTGCTCCGCTTGTCAGGTTGATCGGCTTCGCCCAGATCGGAAGCGGCCGCCTATCGACAGGGGGACGCTCGAGTTCGAGCAGCGCATAGTCGAGTTGCGCGTCGTCGGCGACGAGGGCCACAACACCGATCCGGTCACCATCGGTGCTCTCGTCGTCGTAGTCGAACTGCACGATCGTGCCACGCGCCTGAAGCTGCAGATCGTCCGGGCTCGCGGGCGCCTCGCCGTTCGTTCTCGCCAGAATCACATGGTGGTTCGTAATCACGTATTTGGAGCCGATGAGCCACCCGGTGCCGAAATAGAGCACGGGATTGCCCGACGCCGGCAGCGATCTCGGCAGGCCATCTTCGACACGGGGCACGCTCAGCCGTGCCACCGAGCGGCCGGTGCGAGCTGCGCCGGCGAGAAAGCCGAACGGCAAGAGATCGCTCTCGAACAGGATACGCTCGGGATGTTCGGCCGGTGGCGGCAACGGCCCGGACCCGAACTTCGCAACCTTCGCGACCTTGTCTGCACGTTCTCGAAAAAATTGCTGCTTGTCGGGTCGAAGGCTCGTGGCATAGACCGCATTACGAAGCCAGCGCTCCAGCGGCAGCTCGCCGACGACCTGGTCGTCACTACTCATGGTTTGGAGATCCGACAGCAACTGGTCGCTCGGATTGCCCAGCGTCGGCAGGCTGGCGATGTACTCGATATTGACGCCGAACAGCAATTGATCGCGTTTGTTCTGCAGGCCGAGCTTTAGCCCCTGCTGATGGATGTCGTAGACGTCGTCGACAGTGAGCAGCATCGCTCCCCCCGATCTGTAACGCTGCGGCAATTAGATACTGCAGATGATGATGTCATCATGCGTGCTCGACAAACAGTATTCAACTGATAAGCTACATGCCTGCGCTGATAGCTTCTAATTCGATCGCGACGTGGTTTGAGTCGGGAGAGCGCAATGAGCGGTTTGGACGAACAGCTAGCGCTTCTACGAGGTTACAATAGAGCCGTTCAGGATCGTGATCCGAAACTCGCAGAAGAGGTCCGAGACGGGGTCGCGCGCGGCACGGTGGTGACTGAATCGGCGGCTCCGCCCGAAGAGATCGGACGCCAGCTCGAGCTGGAAAGCATCGCGATGCGCAAGCAGCGCCCGGTTCTGGCCATCAAGGAGAACGTAACGCAACTGGTGTTCGTCGATCCGGCGGATAGCGAGATCTGGGGTGAACGGCTGAGGAAGTCGAAGGACGTTCTGGATGCGGCGATCCCGGCCGTCGGCCGGATCAATCTTCGCGGTGCGCCGCTCGGCTTTGTCGGCACCGGCTGGTTGGTGGCCGAGAACGTCATCGTCACCAATCGTCATGTCGCTGTTGAATTCGCCACGCAGCGCGGCGAGGGCTTCACCTTCCGTAGTGGTGTCGCCGGTCCGATGAGTAGCGCGGTGGATTTCTTGCAGGAAATCGACAATCCGGCACAGCTCGTCTTCAATCTGATCAGACCGCTGCATATCGAGGAGGCCGGCGGCCCCGACCTGGCCTTCTTCGAGATCGAAATGCTGTCAGGAGACGCCAAACTGGCGAAACCGATCGATCTGGCGGTGGAGATCAACGAGACGGAAGATGCCGCAGCCATTGGTTATCCGGCTTTTGACAGCCGCATCCCCGAGACGGACCTGATGGAGCAGATCTACGGCAAGATCTACAACAAAAAACGATTGTCGCCCGGTGGCGTGACTCGCGTCGACCCGTTGCGGGTCTGGCACAACTGCACGACGCTCGGCGGGAGTTCGGGGTCGGTGTTGATCGATCTGGCCAAAGGCAATGCGATCGGTCTGCATTTCAGCGGCTCCTTCCTGGCAACCAACTACGCCGTACGGGCCGACATCGTGCGCCGCGTTCTCGGCAGTGTACGAGCTGGCCGGGCGGTGCCGCGGCGAACGGTGCCTGTTCGAACGTCGATGGCGGGTGGGAGCCTTGGGGCCGATGAGCGCGGCGCGGCGCCGGCCGCGGCGCTGCGTGGCGGTGCGGGCGCCGCGACGCTTAGCATTCCGCTGACCCTGAAAGTGTCGATCGAGCTCGACGGCGCGTTGCAGACGCCGCGTGCCTCTAACCAAGCTGCCTGGAGTGCTGCTGAACCGACAGAATTCATCGCCGAGACCGAGGCGGTGGCCGCCGACTACAATGACCGCGCCGGCTATGTGCCGACGTTCCTCGGGGACAGGTTCGCGGTCGATCTGCCGGAAGTCACCCGTGACGCCGGCGACGTGCTGCAGTTCGAGATCGGAGGCGTCACCCAGTCGGAGCTGCGCTATCAGCATTTTACCGTCGTGATGAGCAGCAGCCGGCGGATGTGCTTCTTCAGCGCGTGCAACATTGATGGCCAGCAATCCCGCAAGAGTCCGCGGGTCGCCTGGAAATGGGATCCGCGGATTCCGAAGTCGCAGCAGATCATGAAGGAGTGCTACGGCAACCCGCCGAAATTCAGCCGTGGCCACATGACGCGGCGCGAGGATCCGGGCTGGGGCGAGCCTTATCAAGCCAAACTCGGCAACGAGGACTCCATGCACGTCACGAACGTGACGCCGCAGATGCAGGCGTTCAATTCGCCGATCTGGCTGGCGCTCGAGGACTACGCGTTGCAGCACGCGCGCGAAGACGACATGAAGATCTCGGTCTTCACCGGCCCGTATTTCGGTCAACACGATCCGGAGATGTACGGGGTGCGTATCCCCATGGCATTCTGGAAGGTCATCGCATTCATTCACGATGAGACCGGCAAGCTGTGCGCAACGGGCTACGAGATGAGCCAGGAAAGCACGCTGCAGTCCGAGCAGGAGTTTGTGTTCGGGGCGTTCTCGTCCCCACAGCTCCATGTCGCGACGCAAGTCTCCATCCGTTCGATCGAGGCCCGGAGCGGCGTCAGCTTCGGTCGGCTCGCCGGTTTTGATCCTTTGGCAGGTGGCGAGGAGAGCGTCGGCATCCCGGCCCGATTGATGGCCGTCGAGCAGATTCGCTTCGTGTAACGGCAAGCGCATCGCGCCGATCGTCATCGCAGCCGACCGCTGTGGGTCTCGGGCGCGTGGCGGCGAGCATGGGAGCGTAGCGACGGAGAGAGTGCGTCATGATTTTCGGTGCCGAGAAGATCGCGGAAATCCAGCAACGCGCCATCATGGCCGGACTTCACGCTGCCGAGAAACGCAATCTGCTGCTGTTCGGGGTCCCGACAGGATATGTGGCCCGGTTGTCAATCAAGACCAACCCTGGCGACCAAACGTTGTCGGATCTGCAGACGATGAGCACGGACGAATGGGTGGGGGAGGAGATCCCGCTGGCGATCTGGCTGCGGAATGCGGCGACTCAGACCAAGATGTTCGGCGAGCCGACGGCGTTCTTCGCCAAGTGCGCCGACGAGGCGGCGACAACGCCGCGCCGGTCCAGCGTGGCTCGGCCGGATGTTGCCGAGCCGGCGCAAGCTGCCGGGGAGGCGAAGGATCCTGCCGCGCTGGACGCAGCGCAGAAAGAGAGCCTGGCGGCCGCCATGGAGGCCTGTCTGTCAGTCTCGGATCTGCAGGCGACGTTACAGAAATGCTTCGGCGATCTGCTCGACCTCTACGCCGCCTCGAGCGATGCGCCTCCCACGGTGCGCGATCTGGCGATGCAGAGCATTGCCCTGGTCGAGCGCGAGAAACTCACCGTGGCGTTCCTGCATTTCGTGCTCGCGAGCGCCCGGTGCAGTGCCGAACTGCGTGAGAAGGCCAATGCGATGTTTCCGGAATTGCAGGTCTGTGACCGCCCTTTCGCAGTCACCGTCGACGCGGCGGCGAAGTATCTCGCGCAGAACGCTGGCGCGGTGTCCACCCTGCTGGGCGACAAGGCGTTGGCGGCGCAACTCGACGTCTCGGTGAAGGAGTTGAAATGCTACAAAAGTCTTCACGAAGCGATTCATCAGGTCAGGAACAATCCGCTGCCGCGGCTGTCGGACGACGACAATCCTGCCACGGCGCGTGAGTTCAAGCAGGAGCTTCGGCAATATCTGGCGTTGCTGAACACCGCTGCGGGCCGGCTACAGGACGCGCTCGACGAACTGCCGCCGGACAATCCGGTGCGCACCGCGCAGCAGCCGGGGATTACATTGATCCTCGGCTGCGCCAAACGGATCGAAGCCGCACTGTGGCACGCCGACATCGACGCCGCGGACGCCGCGCTCGAAGACACCGCCCGCACCATCGATCCGATGCTGGACGAGTTCAACCAACTGATCGTCGACAAATCGAAACGTGTGCTCGACGGACCTCTGGATCAGCTGCGTCGTGCGCTCGCGGAACGCCAGGCCCAGGGCGGCCCGGCGGCGGTCAACGCGATGGATGCGCTGCGGCTGGCACTGCGGCTGCGAGTGCTTGAACACTCGCGCTGGCAGGAGGTCGACAATTCGCTGTCGTCACTCGGTCGTGCGTTCCGCGCGGATACCGGAAGCGCCTTCAAGAAGTTCACGCGACGCTGGGGCGTCGCGCGTCGTCAGATTCCGATCCTCACCGATTCCGACTCGGGCGTCGGCACGGCCAAGCTGGAAGCGCTGGCCCGCCGCGTCGACAATGCGCTGGTCGATCTGGAGAAGACTTTGTCCACGACGGGGAGCGGCGACAAGGACAGTTTCGCGGCCGCGATGCTCGAGCCGTTCGACGAATTCCGATTTGAGACGCAGCAGCAGTTCTTGAAAATCGACAGCGCGCTGAAGCGCAATTGCGCCGAGCTCGCACGGGTCGTGACAAAAGGCTGATCGATGCCATGGAAACAATTGCGGGCGGATTTTCGTCTCTGAAGGCGTTGCAGGAGGAGCATCAGCGCCTGCTTCCTGACCCAGGTTCGGGGGCGTCGACGATTGCCGATGTGGCGACGTCGACGATCAAGGAATTCCTCGACGCTGCCGCGTCGAGCGGCCGCTTCATCATCGACCCGCGGGAGCGACGCAAGGCACAGGAGATCATCCGCTTCTGGACCGCCGAGCTGATCACGCGCGGCGTGAACGACTGGGCGCTTCCGGCGCTTGCGCGGCCGCAACTCCAGTCGGCTGAGCCGAAGCGCGAGTCTGCGGCGGACGCAAGGGAGCAGGTGCCCGCCGGCGTTGCCGGCAGCGACGAGGAGCTAGTACGCAGTCGCGCCATCGTTCGTATTTCGGCCAGTGCGCGGCAGTGGCGCGAGAGCACCGACGACGGCTGGCTGCTGCAGGGAGACGCTCTGCGCGAGGCCGAGCGATATGTTCGCGACGACGACGACATTCGGGCGCTCGTCGATGCGAGTCGCATCGCCGAAACTCAGCGAAGCCGTCGCAAGATCGGGATCCTGAGCACCCTGGTGATCGTCCTGTTGGTGTTCGCCGGCGTGGTCACTTATTTGCTGGTCCGGGCCGTAGAGAATCAGCGGGAGATCGAGCAGACGCTCGGTGCGGAGCAAGAGACATCCGACGCCAAGGATGATCTGAACAAGCAGCTTCAGGAGAGCCTCAACGACCAGGCCAAGGAGGCGCTGGAGCGGCAGGATCAACTCGATTCCCGAATGGCGGCTCTTCAGGACGTTGCGAAGCTGCTGCATCGTCTGCGTGACCAGGGGCAGGTCAATGCCGATGAGATCCCCACGATCCTGAGGCCGTTCGTCGCCGCCCTCGACCAACCGCCCTCGCTTGCGCCGGTGGCGGTCGACCAGTTCATGCGCGGCTACGACAGCGGATTCCTGCAGACGTCGCTGGTCCGCAACAGATCTCAGGCGGGGGCCATCGGCACATTCACAATTCCGCTGCCTTCGTTGACGGCGGCGGGGCGCGAAACCGCCTATGAGGGAGGGCGTCCGCTGCCGTCTATCAATTTCAGCGTAGTGCTCGATACTGTCCGGCGTATGCCTGTGTTCAGTGCGGTCAACCTGCAGCGCTCGAAGATCGTCTCGGTTGAGAGGCCGATCGGCACGTTCCAGGTCGACCCGCGAGTACCAGAACAAGCTCAGCTTTCCCCGGAGGCCTTTGCCGGCACCGATCTGGACCGTGGGCGCCTCGTCAACGCACGCGACATCGCCTGGGGCGACGCGTTCTCCGACGATCCGGAAAGCGCCGGCCGGATCGCCTTTGGCGTCACGAATGTGATGACCAATGTGACGCCGCGCTATCCGGCCTTCAATCGTGGCCCCTGGGTCGGCTTCGAACGCTATGCCCGCGAGCAGTTCAGCGAGAAGTCCGACCGGATCATCATCTTCACCGGGCCGATCTTCGGGGCCGATGATCCCACGATCGACGGGATGCGGGTTCCGCAGCAATTCTGGAAGGTGCTGATCGCATCCGATCCATCCAGCCCGGGACGTCTGATCGTGGAGGGTTATGTGGTTCCGCAGGACGGCGGCAGCATGCCTGCGCCGTTCTCGCCGGAGGCCTACCGGACGCGCCTTGCGGCGATCGAGCGGCTCGCCAAGCTCGATTTCGGTGAGATGGTGCGCGCTGCCGACATCGCCTCGCCGTCCACGGCACGGTTGGCGATACCGGCCACACAGACCGGGAAGGATCTCGTCGCTCTGCTCGTTCAAGCGCAAGGTGCCGACGCGGAGGCGCGGGCATCGGCGATGACACAATTGATGGCGGCGATCCGCGATCTCCAGGGACATGAGAGCGATCTGAGGCCGCTGGCGGACGCCATTCCGTCGATCGCGAAGTCGTTCGCTTCTCTTGGTCCGGAAGCGCAGATCAACATGCTCACTCTGCTCGCCGCCATTCCCAAGACGCGATGGGACAGCGAGAGCTGGATCGACATCAAAGCCACCGCCCGGCGTGCGCTCGCCGACGCCGCGGCAGCGCTGGGCGGGTGCGCAGACACTTCGCAAGCGTGCACGCTCATGGCCGGACTGAAGCCGAAGCTCGACTGGTCCCTCGCATCCGGCCGGACGATACTGGTGAGATTCGCAGGTCTGCGCCGGAACGACGTCAAAGCGACCGACGACAAACTGAAGATGCTCGGGTGGGACATCGCTGCCGAAGATCGAACCGCGCTGGCCGGCGGCTTCAACGAAGTCCGCTATCCCGATAACGAAGAGGATCGCCGCGCTGCCGAGGTGCTCGCTGCCGATCTACGAGCTCTTGGACGCAGCAGCGTCCGCGCCACGAAGGCTTCCGGGCCGGCGAAGTCACTCGAGGTGTGGCTCAGCATCTGACCCGCTTCTCGCACCGCGACAGCCGAGCGGAATTGCTGCGGGCGGCGAGGCGATAGTTGGGAGTCGCAAAGCCCGTTCGCTGCTGTGTCACCGCCGGGCGGAGGTGATGGCCGGCGAAACGGCGAAGATGCCGAAGCTCCCGACTCACGTATCCGTTTGCTTACGCGACCTCTTGCTCGCGCGTCCTTCTGCTGGAGTTGTCTTTTTGCAAAGCCGGTCTGCCGCCCCCAAGGGCGGCAGCGACCGCCCACCGGAAGTCGCCGCCCGTCGAAAACTTTAAGACGCTGCTCGCAGCCGCGAGCGCGGCGACCTGCGGCAGGTCTCCTCGCGCACGATCAGAACTCGCCTGCGAGAATTCTGCTGTTACGATCGCGGATATCCTGCGGGACGATCTCCTCGTAGCTGGCCTGGAAATTCGCCTCGTCGTCCGGGCCTTCGTCCGGCACCTGCAGCGCAGTGAACCATCGGTTCAGCAGGCAGAAATGGCCGATCAGCCAGGTCAGCTCGACAATCTGAGTGTCGACGAATCGAGCCGCCGCCGTCTCCGTCAAGGTGCTGGTGCGCGGATCGGCCTTGTTGTGCGCGGCAAGTACGCGGCGAAGGTCGGAGAATTGCTTGTCGTCGACGAGATGCGCGTCCCGGGCGACGTTGGCCGTATAGTCGAGGACGATGCGCTCCCGCTCGGTGTACACCTGCGGGTGTTTTTCGTGTTCGTGCAGGTGCAGATACTTGCTGTGTGCTTCGTCGCGCCGGCCGGCGTCGGAGTAGAGCTTCATGCCGATGAAGGAATGATGCGTGACCGAGTAGCGCGAGCGGTTGATCAGCGAAGTCCGTGAGATGACCAGTTCTTTGAGGAAGCGGTCGTTGAAGCCCGCCGTCTGCAGGTCTCCATAGGTCGTGACCGGATCGAAGATGAACGAGTTGCAGTACTCGACCTCGGTCTGAGCAAGGCGTGGACAGTACGCCATCACCTTGATGAGATTGTTGGGAAAATGCCCCCACGTCAGTTCGCCCGCCTTGAGCGCCGCAGCCGTGTTGTCGTCGACCTCGTCGATCTGCAGGGGGCGGATTCGCGTCCACGGTCCTTGCTTCATGTTGGTCATGTCGTCCTCCAAAGAATGATCATGCCGCGTCGTCGGCGACCGCCATTAGGGTGAGGGCGCAGTCGCAGCCCCAACCGACCAGCCAGACCTTCTCGATCGGTTTCGGAACGTCCGGCAGCGCGTCGAAGTCTATTGAGCCGTCGGGCTTCTGACGTTCGATGAGGTCGTCAGCAGACCGTTGAGCCAGGTCGGACAGCCGCGGATCGGGCCGGTGGGCGTGCAGCATCAAGGCCGACCACCCCAGCTTGGTCGACAGCGGGAGCGCTGCGACGTCGCCGTGATATGCCATCACGAAGCGCAGATAGTTCTCGGCCAGATCCAGGATGGCGGGATCACCGCTGGCACGCGCGAACCAGACCAGCCCGGCAATTCCGGTCGCAAACATCGCGGGCCGGGCGAACGGATCCGTCAGGTCAAAATAGGCGTTGCGGTCGGAGGCGTCAGGAACGACGTGCCCGTGCGTATCGAGATAGGCATAGAATGCCTTGTCGAGCTCGGGCTGGTGAGCCAAGGCGCGGCGCAGGAAGTGGGCGGCGCTGTGGGCTTCGACGAGATCGCCGGACCAGACGGCACCCATCAGCGCGGCGCCGCTGCGCTCCAGGTCGAGCAGTGTCTTGCCCTGCGGTCCGGAGAAACCGTAGCCGCCCGTGCCCGGATCACGAAATGCGATCACCGATCGCATGATCTGGCGGGCAATGTCGAAACGCCCGAGCGCCGCTGCCCCCCACGCGGCCCAGCCACCGAGATACGGCGTCCATGGGTGCGCGACGGGATCGGCCGAGAGGTCGAAGACGCCGTTCGGCATGAAGCGGCTCGTGAGCTGCGCCAGCGTCCGATGGGCAAGCGCGCGTCGGCCGCCGAGGGCAAAGACGGCGGGCATCTTGTAGTAGAATTGCACGTCGCCCGGCGCGCTGCGCGAGCTGCCATTGTGTTCGAATTCGCTTTCCAGATAGCCGAGCAGCCTGTCGGCCGCCTGCCGGATCGTTTGTTCACGCGACATGGCCCATCATCCGGCGAAGTATTGACGCTCGAGGCATTTCGGCGAACCGGGCTCGTAGTAGCGCAGCCGCCAGCTGTCGTCCGGTTTGAGGAACGAACGAGCCTTTTGCGGCTCGGCTGCGGCGCGGGCATGAGCCAGCCCGCGGAACTGGAAGTGAGCGAACAGACGCATGAACTCTGTCAGATACAGATCCGCCACGCGTGCATCGCCGCGGATCAACAGCATGTTCTCGTCGTTCTTGCGGGTGGAGGCGTCGCTGAAATTCGCCGAGCCCGTGATCACCAGCGGATCGGGGCCAAGCGGATCGATCAGCATGTATTTCGTGTGCACGTATTTGACGTGACTGTTGAGGCCGGTCAGGTGTTCCTCGAGCCAGCGCTCGAATTCGTTTCTCGGCAGGATGTTCGCGACGGCGACCTGGTTGAGGTGGTCGCGGTCGAGCCGCTCCATGTCGCGGTCGGCGCTTTCGAGCAGCACGTAGCGCAGATACGGTTTCTTGTGGTCGAGGACTTCCTCGAACAGGTCGTTGACACCGAAGGCGGCGGTGAAAAACACCGCACTGCCGGCCGCGTCCATCCGCTCGGCGTACCAGCGCAGCATATCCAGATTGCTGCGCGGGCTGAACACGGCGTTGGTCCCGATCGGCGGCGCACCCTCGGGCACCTGGAACGCCTCCTCGTCGTGCGGCCGCAGATCCTTCATGTCCGGGTCCTCGGCGAGCGCGCTCCAATAGTCGAGATAGGAGCGGGCAACCGCGGCATCGCGCACCACATGGCCGACATTGGAGTGTCCGAAGATGCCCCCGTCGGTGAAGTTGGTCGAGCCGGTCCAGACCTCGATCGGCTCGTCCTTGTGCAGCAGGACGATGAACTTGTTATGCGAGATGGCGCTCGGACTGGCGGTGCGCGGGATCGTGAGATCCGCGAGCCCGGCAGCCTCGATTGCGTCCCGATTGGCCTGCGCAGGCCCGTTGGCCTTTTCGCGGGCGTCGTACACGATCTTGACGTCGGCACCGGCATCGGCGGCGCCTTTCAGGGCGGCGAGGACGGCGCCTTGCTGAAATTCGTAAGCGGCGACGCGCAGTCCCCAGTCGGCGCTGTCGGCGCGATGAATGAAATCCAGCATCGCGCGGAACAGTCCGCGCGAAAGCCAGCGGTACGCTTCACGGTTCGGGACCTCGTCCGGCCGCTTGTCGCCGAATTTTCGGGTGTATGCCTGTGACCCTGCGACGCCGCGGTTGAAGTAGACCGCGTGAGTCCCGGCGTCTTCCACCTCCGTGGCGATGCGAACCTCCACGGTTTCGGCCGGTTGAAGCGCGCCCGGAGCGCCTCGCATCGCGACGACCCGATAAGTGTAGTCGTGGCCGTAGCGGACGGTGTAGTCGCCCCAGAAGAAGCCCTGGATCGGATGCTGCTCGGTGGAAACCGGGCCGGGCTGAACCGCAACGTTCTCGAAGACCTTGAGCGCCTGTAGCCAGGCGCGTGCGTCGCCGTGTCCGTGCTCGATCCGCTCGATGGCGAAGCCGAGCAGGCCTTTGCTGGCCTGCTCTTCCATGTCGATGCCCAGCAGAATGACGTAGCCGCCCGCGATGGCATGGACGCTCAACGGACCGGATGCTTGACGTACGCGCATGGCCTGATCTCCCAATCACTCCAGAACGCCGGCAACGCAATCAACCAAACTCAGTGGGCGCCACTGCACCTCACGGCTTCGCGGCTTCGAGATTGACGCCCTTGACGGTCGCGCCCTCGTCGGTGCCGCCTTCCAACTGCCAGAGCAGCCAATCGTCGTTGGGGCCGAACTGCTTCCGGGCACGGTCCCACTTCTGCGGCAGCTTGGTGTTGAGGCTTTCGAGGAATGGCAGCAGCGGCTTCTGCGGCGGCGTTCTACTCTCGCGCTCGTCGAGCGCGGAGCGAGGCCATCCGAACAATTTGGCATACTGGCCGAAGCCGAAGCCGTCGAAGAAGTGCTCGCCGCCGATCAGCGGCATGTACCAGAGACTGGGAGAGCCGGTCGGATTCGGCTTGATCGGAACCTCGGCTTCGAGCGCAGTAAGAAGCCGTTGTCCCTCGCCGTCGCCGCGGCTGGCGAGATGATCGCGTAGTTGCGTCAGCGTCGGGAATTCAACCGGCGGACTGACGAACAGCACCGGCTTCCGCTGCTGGCGGGCCATGATGATCTCGTGCGGCGTTCCGACGCTGTAGACATTGGTCGGCACGAACGCGACCAGAAAGTCGCTGGTATCGACCATCCGCAGATCGATGTGCAGAGCCGGCCAGAAATGCTCGGCGCAGTTCGCTCGAGCCATTGCTCCTTCGGCGCCCTGCGCGAAGCTCCACTGGGTGCGGACCTTGGCGGTCGTCTCGTCCTCGCGTCCATATTCGGCGACCCCTCGGATCTGCGGTTTGAACCACGGGTCGAAGACGGTGACGCCGAACACGCGGAGAAATTCACTGACGCGATTGCGCCAGCCGAACCGCTTCTCGTCCTCGCGCGAGGCGACAAAGTCCATCGGTCCGGAAAGATAAACGCGCGCATCACGCAGCAGGTTGGGCGGGCCAAGCTTCGGCTTCTTCATGAGGCACCCCTCGCGGTTAGACGCCGTGCGCCTGCTCCCCCAGGCGCGGGGCAATCCGATTGAGCGCACCACTCTCAATTCAGCGTTGCCGGATACCTTCAACCTATTGGAATTACTCAGCTGAAAATGATAATGGTTGTCAATGAACGCAATATCAATTTATAGTTGAAATGCCGATTCTGCAAGCGTTAGTATCCGCCGCGACCACAGGCCTAATCCGAACCACACAGACTCGCGCTTGACGGTTTCGGTCCAATTCGACGCTCCATGGGCCGGGAGCCCCGACCCGACCGCCTTGCGCTGGAGGGGCAGAGATGACGAATTGGGAGTCTCACGGGTCGGTCAGCGGCCTGCTCTTGGCGGATTACGACAGCGAACTGAACGGTCCGCTTTTTGCGGTCAGCGACGACGGCAGCGCAGGCGGAGTCGTGGTGGATGCCGCCTTCGCCTCCGCCAAAGCCATCGCGGGCGCGACCCAACGTCTCGCGCTCGGTGTCGTGCTCGACGGCGAGCGAATGACCAGCGCCGGCGAGGTCCCGATCGGGCCGCCCGAATACGCTGCGCTCCGCGACGCGGCGGCGGGACGGCTGCTGCTCACCACCAATGTCGGGACGCGCGTCAACGTCCGGCTGACCGGACAGCTTCCGGAGTTCGCCGCCGTGGAAGCATCGGCGGATGCAATCGTGGCCGCCTTTCAGCCGTTTCTCGACACGCCGGACCGCCGACCGCGGCCGCTGACGGTTCGCCTGCTGCAGCCGCCGGGGGCGGACACCGCGCCGCTTGCCGCGCTTGTCGCCCGTCTCGAGAATGCGCGCCGCGACGGCCGCATTGGACCGTCGGCCGTGCACCGGCTTTCGATCTTGGTCGCCTTCAACGCCGAGATCGAGAGCGAAGCACAGCTTACGGAGATCGAGCGGGTGATCGCTGCGGCAGCCGATCTCGCTATCCCAGAGGTCGCCGTCGACGGGGAGATGTTGCCTTATGCGCGCCGGCGCTGGGGCGGGCAGGGCCTGCTCAACGTTCTCGGGGTAGCTGCGGCCAACCGGCTGCTGAAGGCGGCGACAGCCCGCGGCGTCCGACTCGCTCCGCGCTATCTGGTCGACGTCGAGTCCGCCGCACGGACGATCTGGACGGGCCTTCAATCGGCCCGCACCGGAGGGTTCGATGCCGGCAAATACGGGCTCCTCCCGCTCACTTTGGAAGAGCAGGTACAGGTGATCGAGTTGATCACGCGCTGGACGACCGGGTGGAGCGCGATCCCGGCATTCTATGTCGATACGCCGCTCGTGACTGCGACCGAGGTCTTCGAGGTCAATCAGTGCGAAGCGGCGGCCCGGCGCTGGCTGAAGGCGGCGCGCGGCGCCGGTGCGACCACGGTTCTGTTCGATGCACCGGACCGTGTTACGCCGCGTAAGCTGGTCCAGTCGCCGGACAGTTCCGGCGGCGTGCTTACCGTCGATCAGATCGCAGCCTTGCGCGATTACGGCCGGACGCTGGGCGTGAACGTGCTGTGGTCCGGCGGGATCACCGCGCGCCAGGCCTTCGAACTCGCCCGCCGCCGGGTGTTCGGAATCTTCAGTACGTCGAGCACAGCCACCAAGGTGGCAGTCACCGCGCCGTTCGAACGCGATCCGCGCCTTCCGGCAGAAAGCAAGCCGACCGAAGAGGGCGTGCGGCGCATCCATGCGATCGTTCAGGCAGGCTTCCTGGCGAGCCGTCTGTTGGAGCGTGATGCAAAGCTCTCCGCCGCCCTCGCCGCCGCCGCGGTGGAGTTGGCCGATCATCCGGCTGGCGCCGATGTCGGACTTCCGGCGCTGGACAGCTTGCTTGTCGAAGGCTGGCGCAAGTTATGGGGAGAAACCGGGAGCGCCGCGGAGCCTCAGCTGCGTCCGGCCAAATCGACCGCGCGCGTGCGGCCGGTGCCGGCTGATGCAGTCCGCGTCTTCCGGGGGCGAAAGAAAGCCGAGAGTGGACGCGAAGGATTCGTCCATCGGCTCGGCGAGGTCTTCATGCCGATGACGATCCAGGTCCAGCGGCTCTACGGATTGAGCGCATATCTGCCTGCCGTCGTGCCGGTCGCAGCTGGCAGCACGCTTCCGGACGAGGTCGCGCTCGTCTTTTATCGCACGCAGGATTGCTATCACGAGGCCAAGCGATGCATCGGCGGGCGCGCCTACAGCGAGATGCACGAATTGGCGTTCGACATGGCCCAAAGCCACAGCGGATTCCCGCAATTGCTTGCCACCGACACGATCGCCGCCGATCAGCCTTATCATCTGTTCGAACGTTCGGTCGATTGGCAGGTCGGGAGCAGCAGGCTCTATATCGGAACGCGAAAGCCGTCGTTGACGGCCGAGGCTTATCTGCAGGGCCTCGCCGCAATCGTCCGAAATATCCAGAGGGATGGGACGCCGCTCGACGCCGCAGTGTTTTCGGCGACCGCAGACTGGCTCGTGTGGTGGGATCACGCTCCAACTCCCGTCGATGCGTCGGTCGTCGATTTCGCCGCCGTGACGGATCGCGTGTTCGCATCGCCGCCGCGCAATCTGAGGGTGCCGAGCAACCTCAGCGAGCCGTACTCCGGCGTCACACTCGATCCCCGAGGGGACTTCCTCAATCTGCAGTTCAAACGGCTGGATTGAGATCCGCCAAGCGCCGGTGTGTGTCACCTCACCGAAGCCTGCGTCCGACGGCGAGCCACGGACGCAGGCGGCTCCTCGCTCCCGGTTTTCGGCCGCGGTGACGGCCTGTTCGTGTTGTCATGCCACCTGCTCTTCCAACCTGTGCACGCGTGCCGTTTTCGGGCTATGCAGTGTCAGGTCTCGCGAAGAGGATGTCATGAAAGCAGTCGTGGTCGACGATTTTAGCCGCATCGAGAACATCAACATCAGGGAGGCGCCGGAGCCTTCGCCAGGCCCCGGCATGGCGCGGGTGCGTATCCAGGCGGCCGCGGTGGGCTTCGTCGACGGCCTGAAGGTTCAGGGCCTGTATCAGACCAAGGATCCGCTGCCGTTCACGCCAGGATCGGAGTTCGCCGGCGTCGTCGAAGAGGTGGCGGACGGAGTCGAGGCGCCCGCGCCGGGCACGCCGGTGATCGGCATGGCGCGGAATGGGGCTCTGGCCGAATACATCTGCGTGCCGGTGACGGATCTGATGGTGGCGCCGGATGGACTGGCGCCGGAGATCGGCGCCTCGTTCTTCGCCAACTATCTGACCGGGCTGTATGCGCTGCGCTATCGGGCGCAACTGCGGGCCGGAGACATCCTGCTGGTCCTCGGCGCCGCCGGTGGCGTTGGCATTGCGGCCGTTCAGATCGGCAAGCTGCTCGGTGCACGCGTCATCGCCGCGGCTTCGAGCGAGGAGAAGCGCCAGTTCGCGCTGAAGCACGGTGCCGATGAGGCTGTCGACTACACCAGCGCCGACTGGCGCGATCAACTCAAAGAGCTCACGGCGGGGCACGGTCCCGATGTGATTTACGATCCGGTCGGCGGTGAGGTGAGCCTGCAGGCTTTCCGCTCGATCGCCTGGAACGGCCGCCATCTCGTGGTCGGCTTTGCGGCCGGCACCATCCCGGCGCTGCCGTTCAACCTGCCGCTGCTCAAGGGGGGCGCATTGCTCGGCGTCGATCTCGCGCAGATCGGCCGCCGCGAGCCCGCGATACGCGACGAGGCGATGCGGCAGCTCTTTGCCTGGCTGCGCGATCGCGCGCTTGTGCCGGTTGTCGGCAAGGTATTCCCGTTCGCGGAATTTCGCGATGCC
This sequence comes from Rhodopseudomonas sp. AAP120, assembly GCF_001295845.1. GTDB lineage: Bacteria > Pseudomonadota > Alphaproteobacteria > Rhizobiales > Xanthobacteraceae > Rhodopseudomonas. Next base: position 47,746 of record NZ_LJIC01000018.1, read on the forward strand.
TTCACGGCGATGACGACGCGCGCGGCGCTTGGCAAGATGGTGGTGCGGATCGGCGCGTAGTCGCGCCGTCACTGCGTCAGGAGCAGCGATGCTGCGATCACCACCGTGACGACGATTGCCGTCGCGGTGCTGGCGGTCCGCAATGCGCCGACCGAACGCATCGCCACCGTGAACACGATGATGATGGCGGTGACGACGATCAACCCCCATTGCGCTTCGGTCATGGCGGTCTCCCCTCGGTCTGACATGCCCTGACGATAGCGACCGCTTCCGCGCCATGATTGCCGCAGCACAACCTTCGTGGCGATCGGCAGAAAGTGCCGTGAGGTTGTGCCCCGACAAACGGCGCCGCCTGGCGCCCTTTAGGGTGCGGCATGACCAATCCTTCTGCTGCGACGGTCGATGCCCTTCGGTCCGTCGATCCCGAAGCGTCTGTGCTGGATTCGCTGCCCGGCCATCCAATGATCTGGCTGCTGATCTTCAGTGAACTCGCCGCGTTCGGTGCGCTGCTGGCGGCATTCTCGGTAGCGCGGGCGCTCGATCCTGCGACGTTCGCGGCCGGGCAGGCGCAGCTCGATCCACTGATCGCGGCCGTCAATACGATCTGCCTGGTCAGCAGCGGCTGGTGCGCCGCTCGCGCCAGCGCCTCGGCGGCATGGGGTGCACGCGCCGCCGCGCGGAGCTGGCTCACCGGCGCAGCCGTACTCGGCCTCGTCTTCGTGGGGCTGAAGTTGTTTGAATATGCCGACGAGATCGGCCGCGGTCTGGATCTCGAGACCAGCACCTTCTTCACGCTCTACTTCCTGCTCACCGGCTTCCATCTGTTGCACGTCGTGCTCGGCCTCGTCATTCTCGCCGTCGTGGCTTGGCGCGCCGATGCGGAGGGCGTCGAGACCGGCGCCGCGTTCTGGCACATGGTCGACCTGGTGTGGCTGATGCTGGTGCCGATCATCTATCTGATCCGGTGAAAATATGACCGGGCCGATTCATCGCCGTGACCGTGCCGCGCTGCTGCTGCTGATCCTCACCGCTGCGACCATAACGCTCAGCCGTGGTTCGGCCGCCGCATTCGCCGGCGGCGCGCTGCTGATCACCATCGCGGCCCTCAAGGCCCGTCTGCTCGTGCTCGATTACTTCGGGCTGCGGCACTCCGCCGGCCCGTGGCGTGCAATCCTGTTCGCGTGGATCGGCTTCGTGACGTTCGCCGCGTTGATCCCCGGTGCCGCGCAACTGCTGCGCTGATCGCCCTGAACGTTGTGCCAGCACAACGTCGCTTTGACCGCCTTTGATAGCATCGGTTGCGAAGCTGCAAGCTCCGCATCCTCCCGCATCGAAAGGAACCACGTGATGGCTGAGCGCCTCACCAAGTCCGCCGCCCGCAACGTCTTCTTCGGCGGCTCGGCCTTCTTCTTCGCGATCTTCGTCGGCCTCACCGCACACAGCCATTACTACATCGCGACGCGGTCGACCGACGCTTCGACGCTGACCGCCTCCGTGGCGCGCGGCAAGCACGTCTGGGAAAAGAACTCCTGCATCAACTGCCACACCCTGCTCGGCGAGGGCGCCTACTACGCGCCCGAGGTCGGCAACGTCTGGGTGCGGTGGGGCGGCGACAAGGACCCGGCGCAGGCGCGCGAGATGCTGAAATCCTGGATGGCGTCACAGCCCTCCGGCGTGGAGGGCCGCCGCCAGATGCCGCAATTCCATCTGAGCGATCAGGAGGTCAACGACCTCGCCGATTTCCTGGAATGGACCAGTCGGATCAAGACCCAGTCGTGGCCGCCGAATAGCGCCGGTTGATCGCCATTAAACGCCCGTCATCGGAAACACCATCATGATCAAATACCAAACCCAGAAGGTCGCGCTGCTGTATTTTTACGGCGCGCTGACGCTGTTTCTCGCCCAGGTCTCGTTCGGCGTGCTGGCCGGCACGATCTACGTGCTGCCCAACACATTGTCCGAGCTTCTGCCCTTCAACATCGTCCGCATGATCCACACCAACGCGCTGATCGTGTGGCTGCTGATGGGCTTCATGGGCTGCACTTACTATCTGGTGCCGGAAGAAAGCGAAAACGAGCTGTTCAGTCCGTTTCTCGCCAAGCTGCAGTTCTGGCTGTTCTTCGGTGCGGCCGGCGCTGCGGTGGTCGGCTATTTGTTCCATTATCACGAGGGTCGCGAATTCCTCGAGCAGCCGTTCGTGATCAAGATCGGCATCGTCGTGGTCTGCCTGATGTTCCTGTTCAACATCACCATGACGGTGCTGAAGGGGCGCAAGACCACCGTCACCAACATCCTGCTGTTCGGGCTGTGGGGCGTCGCGATCTTCTTTCTATTCTCGTTCTACAACCCGGCCAATCTCGGGCTGGACAAGATGTACTGGTGGTACGTCGTCCATCTCTGGGTCGAGGGCGTCTGGGAGCTGATCATGGCGTCGGTGCTCGCCTTCCTGATGATCAAGCTCAACGGCATCGATCGCGAAGTGGTCGAGAAGTGGCTCTACGTCATCATCGGCCTGGCGCTGTTCTCCGGCATCCTCGGCACCGGCCATCACTATTACTGGATCGGCGCGCCGAGCTATTGGCAGTGGATCGGCTCGCTGTTTTCGACGCTGGAAGTTGCGCCGTTCTTCACCATGGTGATCTTCACCGTGCAGATGACCTGGAAGGCCGGCCGCAAGCACGAGAATCGCGCCGCGCTGTTGTGGTCGGTCGGCTGCTCGGTGATGGCCTTCTTCGGCGCCGGCGTCTGGGGCTTCCTGCACACGCTGTCCAGCGTGAACTACTACACCCACGGCACCCAGGTCACCGCGGCGCACGGCCATCTCGCCTTCTTCGGCGCCTATGTGATGCTGAATTTGGCGATGATGACCTACGCGATCCCGCAGTTGCGCGGCCGCGCGCCGTACAACCAGATGCTGTCGATCGCCTCGTTCTGGCTGATGTGCACCGCGATGAGCGTCATGACCTTCGCGCTGACGTTCGCGGGCGTCATCCAGGTACACCTGCAGCGCGTGCTCGGCCAGAGCTTCATCGATGTGCAGGATCAGCTTGCGCTGTTCTACTGGGTGCGGCTCGGCTCCGGGGTCTGCGTGCTGATCTCCGCACTGATGTTCGTCTGGGCGATCCTGGTCCCCGGGCGCACCAAGCAGGCTGCCCTCGGCAGCGCCCTGCAGCCGGCCGAATAGGCCCAACTGGCGGCCACGATGACGCCGTGGCCGCCAGCCTTTTCCTCCTTGGGAGACACCGCCATGAAGCCCGCTCTGCATGCCGTCGAAGCCGTCGTCCCGCCGCCGCCTTACTACGCGCCGGCCGGCCACGAATGCGCGCTGTTCGAACAGGCCTGGAAGCGCCGCGTGCCGCTCTTGGTCAAAGGTCCGACCGGCTGCGGCAAGACGCGCTTTGTCGCTCATATGGCGGCCAAGCTCGGCCTGCCGCTGTTCACCGTGTCGTGCCACGACGATCTCACCGCCGCCGATCTCACCGGCCGCTATCTGCTCAAGGGCGGCGAAACGGTGTGGGTCGACGGCCCGCTGACCCGCGCGGTGCGGCAGGGCGGCATCTGCTATCTCGACGAGGTGGTCGAGGCTCGTAAGGATGTTGCCGTGGTGCTGCATCCGCTCGCCGACGATCGCCGCGTGCTGCCGCTGGAGCGCACCGGCGAGGAACTCGCCGCGCCGCCACATTTCATGCTCGTGGTATCGTACAATCCCGGCTACCAGAGCCTGCTCAAGACGCTGAAGCCATCGACGCGGCAGCGCTTCGCTGCGATCGAATTCGGTTTCCTGCCGCACGACCAGGAGGTCGCTGTCGTCGCAGCCGAGAGCGGGCTGTCGCCCGAACGGGTCGCTCCTCTGGTGACGCTGGCTACGCGGCTGCGCAAGCTCAAGGGCCACGATCTCGAAGAGGGCGTCTCGACGCGTCTCTTGGTGTACTGCGCGAGCCTGATCGCCGAAGGCCTGCCGCTGCGCGACGCCGTGCTGGCGGCAATGATCGAGCCGCTGACGGACGATGCCGACGTCAAGGCGGCGCTGATCGAAGTGGCCAACGCGGTGATCGGGTGATGTCTCTCCTCGTCATTGCGAGCGCAGCGAAGCAATCCAGCCCGGCGCATGGCGTTGGATTGCTTCGTCGCTCCGCTCCTCGCAAGGACGGGGCGATGGTCTGATTCCAACTTGCGTGAGAGGCCAACCATGCTCGACATCCTCGAACTCGAAGAAACCGTCGGCCGCGCGTGGCACCGTATGGTCGGACGGGCGGCGAGCTATCCGGACTATCCGGAGGCGGCCGCGTTGTTGAGCAACGAGCGCACCGCGCTGGGCGTGATGTATCGCGGGCTCGGTGGCGAAGTCGGCGTGCAGATCGCGCCGGCCGGCGCAAGGACCTCCGGCCACAGTCTCGGCTGGAAGCAACGCATCGGCCTTGGTGAGGAGCGGCTGGCACAGCCTGTGCGAGACGAAGCGACACTGTTCCTGCCCGAGCGGATCGCGCTGTTTGCTGACGCGGCGCTCAATCGCGCGCTGTATCGCTGGCTTGCGGCCTGGTTCGCCGTGGCGTCGGACGGGGCGATCAGCGAGAGCGATCCGTTGCGTCGGGACTTATTCACGCTGCGTCGGGCGGAGCGAACGACGCGTGCAGTGCTGGCGAAGTTTCCCGGCCTCGCTGCCGCGCACGCTAAGCTTGGCGGAGCGCTTGCCCGAGCGCGGCCCCGGCGCTCGCTGTCTCGCTCCGAGCGCGATATCGAAACGCTGATCCTGGCGCTGCTCGGCGCTGACGCGCGACCAGATCCTGCATTGTGGCGGATCATCGTCGGCGACGCGGACTTGCCGCCCAAGGCACCGCCCGGTTATCAGACGTTTCTACCGTGCCCGCTGTGGGGCGAGGTGTGGGCTCGTTCGGAGGGCGCCGCGCGCGGCGAGGCCGACGAACCGAGCGATGTCGCCTCGCGCCAAACCTCCCAAGCGCGTCGCAAGTCCGCCAAGCGCAAATCGAACGACGGTCCGCAGCGTGATCCGCTGGCGCTCAATCGGTTCGAGAAGATCCTGGCGATGGCCGAGATGGTTGACGTCGATCGTCCGACCGACGAAGACGACGACGAGCACGCCGACAAGGCCGCCGACGATCTCGACGAGATCACGCTCGGCAAATCCAGCAAGAAGCCGTCGAGCAAGTTCCGGTTCGACCTCGACCTGCCGCCGCAGGCGGTCGAAGCCGGGCGGCTCTCGACCGGGAAGCTGTATCCGGAGTGGGACTACAAGCGCGGCGCCTATCTGCCGGATCATTGCCGCGTTCACGCTGCGCCGGCCTCGGCCACGGGCGAAGCCTGGCAATGTAGCGAGGCTACGCGCGCGTTGATCAAGCGCGTGAAGCGGCAATTCGAAACGCTGCGGCCGCGCCACGAGCTGCTGCGCGCGCAGCCCGAGGGCCACGATCTCGATCTCGATGCCCTGGTTCGGGCGCGCTGCGATCTGTCCGCCGGCAGGGCCGGTTCGGAGCGGCTGCATCTCGCCGCGCGGCCGCAGGCGCGCGATCTGGCTGTGACGCTGTTGGTCGACGTGTCTTTGTCCACCGATGCGTGGATCGACAATCGCCGCGTGCTCGACGTCGAGAAGGAGGCGCTGACGGTGTTGGCGCATGGTCTTTCCGCTTGCGGCGATGCGCATAGCATCCTGACCTTTACGTCGCGCCGCCGAGACTGGGTGCGGGTGGAAACCGTGAAGGCGTTCGGCGAGCCGATGGGCGCATTGGTGGAGCAACGCATCGCAGCGCTGCGGCCCGGCTACTATACGCGGATCGGTGCCGCGCTGCGCCACGCGACGGCCGAACTCGCCGCACAGCCGCAGCACAAAAAGCTGGTGCTGCTGCTCACTGACGGCAAGCCCAACGATATCGATCACTATGAGGGCCGCTTCGCGCTCGAAGACAGCCGCAAGGCGGTGCAGGAGGCGCGGCGCAGCAGCGTCGCGGTGTTCGGCGTCACCATCGATGTCGACGCGCAGGATTATTTCGCACCGCTGTTCGGCCGCGCCGGCTACGCGATCGTCGGCCAAGTCGAGCGGCTGCCGTCGGCGCTGCCGCGGATCTATCAGCACCTGATGCGTTAGCGTCCCGTCGGGCTACCAGGCGCTCACTTCGTGGACCAACTCGCTCAGGCTGTCGATCACCCGGTCCGGCGTCACACCGTCGACCGCCACATGGGCCATGCCGGTTGTGACGAGAAACGCGCGCAGGCCGGCGCGCTGGCCGGCGATGATGTCAGTTGCGACCTGATCGCCGATCATGATCGTCTCGGATGCGTCTGTCCCGACATGCGCCAGCGCGGCCTCGACCATGAACGGCTGCGGCTTGCCGACCACGATCGGCACGACCGCCGGCACCGCGGCGGTCACGGCAGCGGCCAGCACGCCGACGCAGGGTTCGAAGCCGTCGTCGGCGGGAGTTAGCAGGTCGGGGTTGGTGACGACGACGCTGGCGCCGTTCAGCGCCGCGCGCACTGCAGTGCGTAGTTTGTCGTAACTCAGTGCGTAGTCGAAGCCGAGCACGACGACCTCGGCATCGTCGCCCGCGAGCGTGAAGCCGCTCGCTTCGATCGCTTCGAACAGAGGCGCTTCGCCGATCGCGAAAACGCGCGTCCCATTCTGCCAGCGCTGCTGCATCAGGCTGGCGGTGGCAGATACGGCGTTGAACACCTGCGCGGCCGTGGTCGGCACGCCCATGCGTTCGAGCTTTGCGGCGAACTGTGCGGCGGATTTAGTCGCGTTGTTGGTGACGAAGGCGTAGGGCACGCCGCGCGCGTGCCAGGCCTTGAAGGCTTCCACCGACTCCGCGATCGGCTGATCGCCGCGATACAGCACCCCGTCGAGATCCGAGATGATGCCCCGGATCGCCCGTTTGTCGTCGCCGGCCACAGCCAAGTCGAGTCTCCTTCTGCTCATGATCCCCGGGACGATAGGCGAGGGCCGTCGGTCAGGCCATTTCTGCCCATGCACCGTTCATGTTCTGCCCGCCGGAAAGGCGGTGTGCGCGTGCAATGAGCCGCACTGCAGCAACCGATATAGCCCGGATTCCAAGCAATGCCTGCGGGAGAAGCGTGAGCAACGGAATCGTGGAGCAGCGGGTATCAGGCCGCGCAGGCAGTTGGTCTAGGCTTCACATTGTCACGGGGACGATGCCGCCCCGGTGTCCTTGCTCTGCGAGCGAAGCGACTGACCGCGGTTCGCGGCATTCGGCGTCACCTGATTAGCACCCCGAGGGGAAAGGGCACCATGATCAATCGCAGAAACCTGTTGCTGGGCGGCGCCGCGGGGGCGGCCGCGCTGGGATTCGGCCGCGTCGATCCCAACTTCCTGTTCAACTCCGCCTTCGCGGCGGAAGGGCGCACGCTGCGCTTCCTCGGCGCCGAAGCCCTGACCGGCAACTGGGATCCGACCACGCATACCAATCTCGGCCAACTGATCGTCGAAGGCTTCGTGTTCGGCTATCTGACCCGCGCGCCGATGAAGCCCGAGAAGCCGGACGAACTGATCTTCGAACTCGCCGAGTCGCTGACGCCGATCGATCCGTTCACCATGGAAGTGAAGCTGCGCAAGGGCGTCAAGTTCCACAACGGCGCGCCGTTCACCTCCGCCGACGTCAAGGCGACCTATGAGTACGGCTGTCTGCCCGACCGTCCGGCGCAGTGGTACCCCGGACTCGTCAAGGTCGACATCGTCGACGACTTCACCTGCCGCATCAATACCAAGGAGCAGGGCTATCCGGCGACGCTGTTCTACTACCTGTCGTCGTTCCTGCCGATCATGTCGGCCAAGGACGTCGCCAACAAGGCGCAGCTCTCGGCGCGCATGAACGGCACCGGCCCATTCATGTATGTCGAGCAGAAGGGCGACACCACGGTGCTGAAGGCCAATCCGGACTTCTTCATGGGCGCGCCGAAGATCCCCGGCGTCGAGTACAAGTTCGTCGGCGACACCACGACCCGCACCCTCTCGCTGCTCAACGGCGAGGCCGACATCATCGAGCGACTCGAGCAGGAGCAGGTCGAGACCATCGCCAAGGACAAGCGCTTCAACATCCACAAAGCGATCTCGGTCGAGAACAAATATCTGTTCTTCCGCTGCTCGAAGAAACCGTTCGACGATCCGCGCATCCGGCTCGCCGCCTGCCACTCGATCGACCGCAAGCAGATCCTGGAGATCCTCGGCGTCTCGGGCACCTATTCCAAGGCGCACATCTCGCCGGTGAAGTTCGGCTATGCCGAGGTCGCGGACTATCCGGAATACGATCCGGACAAGGCGCAGAAGCTGCTCGCCGAAGCCGGCTTCCCGAAGGGCGCCGGCCTGCCGGAACTGACCTACTACACCTCGGTCGGCTTCTATCCGAAGACCAAGGAATACGCCGAGCTGATCACCGGCATGCTGCAGGAGCAGGGCTTCAAGGTGAACCTGCAGACGCTGGAAGTCGCGGCTTGGGGCAACCTTTTGTACGACAAGCCCGGCGGCGGCGAAGGCAATATGATCGACTGCGGCTGGTGCACCGGTTCGCCGGAGCCCGACCTCGTGCTGCGCACGCACTTCCACTCGTCGTCGAAGCGCATCACCGGCATCGTCGACAAGGAGATCGACGCGGTGCTCGACAAGGAGCGCAACGCGCCGTCGCTGGAGGAGCGCAAGAAGATCCTGCAGACCGAGACGCTGCCGACCATCGCCAAGAAGGCGCCGGCGCTGGCGCTGTTCACCTCGGTGTTCATCCATGCCTACAGCAAGAAGCTGGACGGTCTCTACATCTACCCGAACGGCATGCAGGACATGACCAAGGCCACGCTGGCCTGATCGGTCATCCACGCGGCGGACCGGGGGCATCCCGGTCCGTCGTGCCTTCTTCTGGCAATGCATAGGACGCCTTCATGCTGATCCTGGAATTCCTCATCAAGCGGATCCTGCAGGGCTTCCTGATCATCGGTATCACCTCGTTTATCATCTTCACGCTGCTGCGCGTCGTGCCGGGCGATCCGGTGCGGCTGATCGTCGGCGGCATGGCGCCGGCCGACGTGGTCGAGAAGGTCGCAACCAAGATGGGGCTGCGCGATCCGATCATCGTGCAATACGGCCGCTACATGGTCGGCCTGCTGCAGGGCGATCTCGGCCAGTCGTATCTGCGGCCGCGCAGCGGCATGGTGGCGGCCGGCGGCCAGTACGTCGATCCGACCAAGTCCGACATGGCGCCGGTGATCGACCTGATCCTCGAGCGCCTGCCGTTCACGCTGCAGCTCGGCGCCGTCGCGCTGGTGTTCGCGCTGCTGCTGTCGTTTCCGGTCGGCATCGCCGGCGGGCTCAGACCTGACGGCTGGCCGAACAAGCTGGCCTTCGGATTGCAGTCGCTGTTCGTGTCGATCCCGAATTTCTGGCTGGCGATCGTCCTGATCCTGTTCCTGTCGGTGAAGCTCAATCTGCTGCCGGCGCTGGGCTATCAGGGCTTCTCCTACGTGCTGCTGCCGGCGCTGGTGCTGTCGGTGGAGATCGCGCCGTTCATTATCCGCACGCTGACGACCTCGCTCAGCGAGGTGATGCAAGCGCCGTTCATCGACGAGGCGCGCGTGCGCGGCCTGTCGCGCCGTCGCATTGTCTACGCGCATGCGCTGCGCAACGCCGCCGTTCCGCTGGTCAATCTGCTCGGCATCCAGCTGTCGACGCTGATCGGCGGCGTGCTGGTGATCGAATACATCTTCGACTATCCGGGCCTCGGCAATCTCACCGTGGTCTCGGTGGTCGGCCGCGATTTCCCGGTCATTCAGGGCATCGCCATCACCACCAGTGCGGTGTTCGTGTTCATTAACATCATCGTCGATCTGGTCGCCTATCTGATCGATCCGCGCGTGGAGCTTTGAGATGACGCTGGCCTCGACCGTGACCATCGCGCCCGAGCCCGCCGCCGCCACGCGCTCGGTCAATCGCCGCATCCTCTCCGCTGCCTGGGGCATGACCAGCTTCCGCATCGGGCTGTTCGTGTTCCTGGCGCTGCTGCTGGCCTCGGCGATCGTGCCGGAAATCTCCTCGATGAGCGCCACCAAGATGGTGGTGAAGGACAAGTTCCTGCCGCCGCTGTTCCTCGGCGACAAATGGAGCTGGGGCCATCCGCTCGGCACCGATCAGCTCGGCCGCGACATGCTGCTGCGCTGCCTGATCGGGCTGCGCTACTCGCTGCTGATCGGCATCGTCACCGTGCTGCTGATCTTCATCATCGGCTGCGGCCTCGGCCTGTTCGCCGGCTTCAAGGGCAAATGGTGGGACACCATCATCATGCGCATCACCGACGCGCAGCTGTCGATCCCGATGATCATCCTGGCGATCACCATCCTGGGCGTGTCGCGCCCGACGGTGCCGACCATCATCATCGTGCTGGCGCTATCAGGCTGGCCGCTCTACGCCCGCGTCGCGCGCAGCGCCGCCGTCACCGAGCGCGGGCTCGAATATGTCCGGGGACTACGTGTGCTCGGCGCGGGCGACTGGCGAATCCTGCTGCTGTTCGCCGCGCCAAACATCCTGCCGCCGATCGCCTTCGTGGCGGTGCTCGACGTCGCTCGCATGATGATCTTCGAGGCGATCCTCGGCTTCCTCGGCCTCGGCATCCAGCCGCCGACACCGAGCTTCGGCAGTATCATCGCCGACTCGCGCAAATATCTGATCAACGCCTGGTGGATCGCCACCAGCCCCGGCGTGTTCCTCGCGGTGGCGCTGACCTCGATCAACCTGATGGGCGCCGCGCTCGAGAAGGCCCGCAACCGGGTGTACGGAGGCCTGTAATGGATCTGTCGCTGATCCTCGAAGTCGACAATCTCACCGTCGGGCCGCGCGCCGGGGGCACGCCGCCGATCCTCGACGACATCAGCTTCCGCCTGCACACCTCCGAGATCTTCGGCATCTATGCGGAGAGCGGCGGCGGCAAGACGATGCTGAGCAGCGCGCTCGCCGACTGGCTGCCGGACAGCCTGACCTATCGGTCCGGCCGCGTGCTGTTCGCCGGCCACGATACGCTGAAGAAGACCTCGACCGGCACGTTCCGCGTCGGCCGCGACATCGCTTATATCGGATCGAAGCCGCAGAGCTCGCTCGATCCGACCATGCCGGTCGGCATTCAGATCGCCGAGAAGCTGCACAGCGTGCGGCCCGAATGGGCGCCGAACGAATGCCGTGAGCGCGTCATCCAGCTGCTCGGCGAGGTGCGAATCCCGTCGCCGGCGGAGCGCTACTACGAATATCCGTCGAAATTTTCCGGCGGCATGATGCAGCGTGCGATGATCGTCGACGCGATCTGTGCCGAGCCGGCGGTGCTGATCGCCGACAACATCACCCAGCCGCTCGACGTCACCATCGCGGCGCAGATCGTGGCGCTGCTGCACGATCTTTGTCTGCGCCACAAGATGGCGACGATCTATCTGACCTCGTCGCTGCCGATCCTGGGCCAATTCGGCAAGCGCACCGCGCTGATGCATCACGGCCGCTTCGTCGAGGAGCGGCCTTTTGAGGACCTGCTCAAGGCGCCGCAAACCGATGCCGCGCGCAGCGCGATCGACAGCGTGCCGCGGATCTGGTCGGCCGGCGAGGGGCCGCCGGTCCGGCGCCACGCTGAGGGCGAAGCGCCGTTGATGCGGGTTGCCGGGGTGCATCGCACCTATCGCCAGCGCAAGCGCGGCACCTTCAACACCTATCGCAACATCCAGGCGGTGCGCGGCGTCACGCTCGACATCATGCCGCGGGAGAATTTCGGCATCGTCGGCGAGTCCGGTTGCGGCAAGTCGACCCTGACGCGGATGCTGGCGTGGCTGGAGACGCCCGACACCGGCACGATCGTGCTCGGCGGGACTGATCTCGCGAAGCTGACCCCGCGCGAGCTGATCCGCAAACGCAACGAATTCCAGCTGTTGCTGCAGGACCCCTACACGGCGCTGCCGCCGCGCACCACGGTCGGTCGAATGATCGAGGAGAGCCTGCGGATTCGCGGCGAGATCCCGCGCAAGGAGATGCGCGCGAAGGTGACCGCCGCGATGGCCGAAGTCGGCCTGCCGGCGAAGCTGTACGACGCGCTGCCGAACGCGCTGTCGACCGGCGAGCGCCAGCGCATCTCGATTGCGCGTGCGCTGATCCTCGATCCGAAGCTGCTGATCCTCGACGAGACGCTGTCGGCGATCGATCAGCGCGAGCAAAGCAAGCTGATCGATCTGTTCTCGCGGCTGCAGGCCAAGAACGATCTCACTTACGTGTTCATCTCGCACGACCTCGCGATGGTGCGGAAGGTCTGCACCCGGATCGCGGTGATGTATCTCGGCGAGATGGTGGAGATCGCCGACAACCGCGACCTGTTCTTCGATCCGCAGCATCCCTACACGAAGGCGCTGCTGTCGGCGGCGCCGACGCTGGAAGAGAAACCGTTCAACGCTGGCGACTTCCTGCTCGAAGGCGAGCCCCCGAGCCCGATCGACATCCCCCCCGGCTGCAGCTTCGCCTCGCGCTGCCCGAAAGCGTTTGGCCGCTGCCGTGTGGAAACCCCGCGGCTGCAGGAACATCAGCCGGGGCGGTTTGCGGCGTGTCACTTGCTCGATAGCGCTGAAGCGGAGCCGGCGGCGGCGTAGCAAGCGCCTCGACGCTGCGAGGTCGCCGCAGTCTCTCCCCACGTCATTGCGAGGAGCGCAGCGACGAAGCGATCCAGCGCAGTGCACGAAGCTGGATTGCTTCGCTTCGCTCGCAATGACGGAGAGGCTCGGTGTAAACAGGTCGTAAGCCGCGACGTGAGCCGCAAACTTCCCGTGCCCCGGACGCGGCGCAGCGCGCCGCTCTTGCGGCGTGGTGCGCCGCAGATCCGGGGCCCCGGTTGCGTAGGCGACCAACCAGGGCCCTAGGCAACGGCCAGAAAAGAAACCGGGATCCCGGGTCTGCGAAGCGGCATTGCATGCCGCATCGCGCCCGGGACACGGGACTCTCTCACTCTCGTGAGCGTTTGCGGCGCCCGCGCCCGCGCTACTCCGCCGTCACCATCCGCCACAGCGTCTCCGTCAGCACCGCAAGCCCCTTATCCAGCGCCTCGGGCGGCGTGAATTCGTGGGCGTTGTGGCTGAGGCCGTTGTGGCTGGGGACGAAGATCAGCGTGGCGGGCAGGCGCTTCTGTAAGGCGAGCGCGTCGTGGCCGGCGACGGTTTTCATCCGCATCGAGCTGAAGCCGAGTTCGTCCGCGACGCCTTCCACCAACGCCACGCCGGCAGCGTCGAGCGATGCCGTGCCGCGGCGCTCGTCGATCGCGATCGAGGCCGACACGCCGAGCGGCGCGATCGCCGTATCGATCCGCGACAGGAAGCGGTCGCCGATCGCGGTGGCGACGGCTTCGTCCTCGTGGCGGATCTCGAACCAGACCTGGACGCGCGCCGGCACCACGTTCGGCGAATTCGGATAGACGCTGATCCGCGCCGCTGAGGCGTGGGCGCCTTGCTCCAATTCGTCGTAAAGCATGTCGATGCAACGCGCGGCGGCGCGAAGCGCGTCGCGCCGTCGCGGCATCGGCATCGGTCCGGTGTGCGACGCTTCGCCTTCGAACACGATCGACACTTTGCGGGCCGACCAGGCGCCCTCGACCAGGCCGATCTCGGTGGCGCTGTCTTCGAGCCGCGCGCCCTGTTCGACATGCAGTTCGACATAGCGCAGCGGCGTCAGCGCCAGCGCGCCATTGCCGCGATAGCCGATTGCCGCCAGCGCATCTCCGAGCGTCACGCCGTTGCCGTCCGCGAGCGCCAGCGCGTGCTCGAGCGACTGCGTGCCGGCATAGACCGAACTCCCCGTCAGGCTCGGCTGAAACCGCGCGCCTTCCTCGTTGGTCCAATTCACCACCGCAAGGTTGCGCTTCGCTGCGCCGGGCATCGCCGCCGCGCGCGCCGCGATCGTCTCCACCGCAAGCAGGCCCGCCAGCACGCCGTAGACGCCGTCATAGCGTCCGCCGGTCGGCTGGCTGTCGAGATGCGAGCCGACCAACACGATGTCCGGCGAGTCCGGCGCCAGCAGCGCGGTGCCGAACATGTTGCCGATGGCGTCGATCTCGAGCCGCAGCCCGCGCTGCGCGAGCTCGATGGCGAAGCGGTCGCGCGCGGCTTTGTCCTCCGGCGTCCCGGTGAGACGGCACACGCCGCCATTGTCCGTCGCGCCGAAGGTCGCGAAACGGCTGAGCAGATCGTGTAGTTGCTGGCCCACGGGCATCTCCCTCACGCCCGCGGCGTCAGCGGCCAATCCATCGTCACCTCGCGCAGCTGCTCGAGCGCCTTGGCGACCTGCAGCACGCCGAGATCGTCGCAGCGATGGCCGATGACCTGAATGCCGATCGGCAGATGCCGGTCGTCGAACGCGGTGCAGACCGTCGCGGCCGGCTGGCCGGTCTGGTTGAACATCGCGGTGAAAATGGTGTGGGCGAGCGGCACGTCGCGCGACACGCCGGGCTCTTCTGCCGGGAAGTTCACCACCGGCAGCACGGGCGCGATCACGTAGTCCCAGCCATCGAATGCGGCGAGCAGCGCGGTCTTCATCTTGGTAATCGCGCCGAGCGCCCGATACATGTCGGCGCCCGAATGACGCTCGCCGCCGAGCGCCCAGGCCTTCACATACGGATTGATGCCGCCATCCTGATGCGGCGGCAGGCCGCTGACTTCGACGAAGCCGCGCACCTGCAGGAACAGGTCGATCGGCGCGTAGCCGTCGACATCGAGCGGCGGCGCCATCGGCTCGACGATCGCGCCGGCGCCGGCGAGCAAGCGCCCCGCGGCTTCGACCGCGTCGCGCACCGCCGGCTCCGGCTTTGGGCCGAAACCCATGTCGGTGAGGACGCCGATGCGCAGGCCTTTGATATCGCGGCCGAGGTGCTGGTGATACTGCGTGCCGTCGTTCGGGAAGCTCCAGGTGTCGCGCTCATCGGCGCGGGTCAGCACGGTGAGCAGCCGCGCCGCGTCGTCGACGCTGCGCGCCATCGGGCCGGCCATCCGCATCGTGTCGGCCGGCAGATGCGGGATGCGGCCGTGCGTCGGCTTCAGCGAAGCGAGGCCGCAATGCCCGGCCGGCAGCCGCACCGAGCCTGCAATGTCGGTGCCGACTGATACCAGGCCTGCGCCCGCCGCCACCGAGGCGCCGGCGCCGGCCGAGGAGCCGCCCGTATTCCACTTCAGGCCCCACGGATTGCGGGTGATGCCGTGCATCGAGCTGACGCCGGCGGCGAGCAGGCCGCAATCCGGCATCGTGGTCTTGGCGAAGATCACCGCGCCGCTCTCCTGCAGCGCGATAGCCGGCGGCGAGTCGTAGGTGGACGGCGGCAGCTCCGCATTGGCCTTGATGCCGTGCAGATACGGCCAGCCGACCATCGCGACGCTGTCCTTGACGGTCATCGGCACGCCGTCGAGCGGGCCGGCGGGCGCATTGGTTTTCCATCGTGCCTCGGAGGCGCGCGCGGCGCTCAGCGCCTGGTCCGGGCGAAAGCTGAACAGCGCGTTGATGGCGGGATTGACGGCTTCGGCATGCGCCATGACGGTCTGCAGCACCTCCACGGGCGACAGCGTCCGCGCCGCGTAGGCATCGGCGAGGTCGCCGAGATTCATGGCAATCAGCTCTTCAATCGACATCGTCCACTCCGCACCGCCCCGGACAAGCGGGGCCTTTGCCCTTCGGGATAGCGGAGTTTGCCGGTCGGCAAACGACGGGAGATTTCATCGGCACGATTTGGTGGAACATCGGGCATCCCCTTTGCGGCGATCCTGAGGAAACTTCACGCAGGAGACATGCCCGCGCCGGCGATGGCGCGCGGCGCGCGCAAGGTCGGGAGTTTGAATGATCAGTTTCGACGCGCAGATGGAGCAGGTTCGCAGCCACGTCGCGCTGGTGCCGGGCTGGAGCGGGCGATCGCTGGTGATCGAGCCGGCGCTGTCGGTGCTGGCGTCGCCGAGCTGGCGCGGCGTCGACGGCGCGCCGTGGCGGGCCGCCGACAAGGCCGGTGACGACAGCCTGTTCGTCAAGGTGATGGACCCCGACGCGGCGATGTACATCGACATCGCCTGCGCCTTCGAGGCGGCCCGGCGCGCATCCGATCTCGGCATCGGTCCGAAGGTGCATGTGGCGGATCCAGCATCCGGCGTGCTGGTGATGGAAGATCTCAACGCCGGCTGGCGCGTCGGCACGCTGGAGCGGATGCTCGACCCAAAGTTGGTCGATGCAGTGATTGCCGCGCGCAAGCGCTTCCACGCGGGACCGCCGCTGCCGCGCAGCGCGAGCGTGTTCGCGGAGATCGAGCGGTTCTATCAGGCGGTGAAGGAGATCGGCGCGCAGCTCCCGTCCGACATCGACTGGATGATGGCCGAACTGCGCTTCGCCGCGGCGGCGCTGGCGAACGTCAAGGTCGAGACCGTGCCGATCCACGGCGACGGCAACGTTTCCAACATCCTGATCAGCGACGCCGGCGAGGTGCGACTGATCGATTGGGACCGTGCCGGCAATGCCGATCCGCTGGAGGACCTCGGCAGCTTCCTGGTCGAGGCGTTCGATCGCGAGCCGGAGGCGCGCGACGCCTTCATCCGCGCCACCGGCGGCTTCGACGAGGCGGCGTTCAACCGAACTCGGGTCTACGGCATCGCCGACGATCTGCGGCACGGGCTGATCGGCGCGCTGCTGTCGGCGCGATCGCCGCGCAACACCTTCGAGTTCTACAAATTCGCGAGCTGGCGCTTCCTGCGCTGCTCGATGGCCGTGCGTGAGCCGCGCTTCGGCGACATGGTGCGGAGGGTCTGATGTCGATCAAGCGGCGCGTCGGTGAAGCCGGCACCGATCACGAACAGGCCCTGGAAGCGGCGGTGAAGCGCGTGCCGCAATGGCAGGGCCGCAGCTTCAGCTACGCGTCGCTGGTCGGCGGGCTGATGAACCAGAACTGGATCGTCGAGGTCGACGGCGACGATCGGCGCTACTTCGTCAAGGTGCCGGGCGAGGGCTCGGAGATGTTCATCGACCGCGTCACCGCCAACGAGGCGGCGCGCAACGCCCATGCGATGCAGATCGCCCCTGAGGTGGTGTTCTTCGATGCCGAGGACGGCCTCGAAGTTAGCGAGTTTCTCGAAGGCTACCGTGCCTGCACCAATGGCGATTTCGGCGACGCCGCGATTCAGTCGGACGTGCTGGCGCTGTATCGCCGGCTGCATTCCGGCCCGGCGCTCGCGCAGACCAAGACGATCTTCGACATGATCGAGGAGCATATCGAGCAGGGCCGCGAGCTCGGCTCGCACTTCCCGGCCGACATGCCGTGGATCGAGCATCGCTACCGCCAGGCCAAGGACGCCTTCATGGCATCGGGCCTCGATCTGGTGCCGTGCTTCAATGACCCGATGCCCGGCAACTTCCTGATCAGCGCCGATCCGTCGGCGCCGAAGCCGATGCGGCTGATCGACTACGAATTCGCCTCCAACAACGAGCGCAGCTACGAACTCGGCGTGCTGTTTGCCGAGATGTTCTTCGACGAACAGCTGACGCTCAGCCTGATCGAGCAATATTGCGGCGAGGTCCGGCCGTCGATGGTCGCGCGCGTGATCCTCAACCGCGCGCTCGCCGACGTGAAGTGGGCGTCCTGGGCGGTGGTCAACCGCAAGCTCAAGGAGTGGGACTTCGACTACCAGAAATACGGCATCTGGAAATACATGCGCGCCCGCAGCCTGATGTACGATCCGCGCTGGGACAGCTGGCTCAGGATGGTGTGATCGCGGTCTTATTGCGCCTGTGAATCCCACGAGCGACCTGACGCGAATTCCTGCGTCATTGCGAGCCACCGGGTCGGCGCGAAGCGCCGCCCGATGACAGGCTCCGCGAAGCAATCCAGCTCCCTGCACGCGGCGCTGGATTGCTTCGTCGCGGAGCCTGTGCTCGGACGCCGCGAAGCGGCGATCCGAGTGCTCCTCGCAATGACGGAGGGATACGCCTAAACGGCGCCCTTAGGATTGATCCAGAACCTCCAGCGCCTGTTCCAGCAGCTTCTCGTTGGCCGCGGCGACGACGCGGCCGTCGGAGGTCGGGTCCAGCGGGCGGCCGGACCAGTCGCGGATGATGCCGCCAGCGCCTTCGACGACCGGGACCAGCGCCATGAAGTCGAACGACTTCAGCGAGGTTTCGACCACGATGTCGCAATAGCCGGAGGCAAGCAGACCGTATTGGTAGCAGTCGCCGCCGAAGCGGCGGAACATCGCCTTGCGGCTGAGCGTATCGTAGCGCTCCCAATCCTCCGGCGTGAAGAAGTCCGGCGACGATGTGTAGATCTGGGCGTCGGCGAGCTCCGAGATGGAGCTGACATTGACCCGCAGACCGTTGAAGGTGGTGCCGGCGGCGGTGCCGTACCAGCGTTCGCCGAGCGCCGGCATGTCGATCATGCCGGCCACCACGCGGCCGTCTCGATCGTCGTTCAGCGCGATCAGCGTGCCGAACAAGGGCATGCCCGAGATGAAGCTCTTGGTGCCGTCGATCGGGTCGAGATACCAGGTGTATCGCTCGCCCGGCGTCGATCCCATTTCTTCGCCGAGAATGCCGTGATCCGGAAAGCGTGCCTCGATCCGCCGCCGCAGCTCGCGCTCGATACCCTGGTCGGCGATCGTCACCGGCGACAGATCGTCCTTGCGCTCGAAATCGATCCGGGTGCGGAAGTGATGCCGCGCGATGACGCCGGCGGCGTCGGCGAGTTCGTCGAAGAAAGGCGCAAGGTCGGCCTCGATCGAGGCCTGATCGGGCGTGGCGGCCACGGGACACTCCGGCAGGGCAGTTACAAACAAAGAGGCGGAGACGGACTACGCCGTCTCCTGCAGCCGATCGGCTTCCCAATAGGTCGTGCCGAAACCGCGGGAGCCGGCGACCTTGCGATCACGCGCCGGCCGGGCGGCCGCGCCCGGATCGGCTCCGACCTGG
The DNA here is from genome assembly GCF_001295845.1 of Rhodopseudomonas sp. AAP120. Lineage (GTDB taxonomy): Bacteria > Pseudomonadota > Alphaproteobacteria > Rhizobiales > Xanthobacteraceae > Rhodopseudomonas. The sequence continues at coordinate 66,689 of NZ_LJIC01000018.1, forward strand.
CGCACGTCGCGCGGCGCGATACTGAAGTGCCGGCTGAAGCTGCGCGAGAAGTGGGAGACGTTCTTGAAGCCGACCTCGTAGGCGACTTCGGCGACGGTGCGATGGCCCTTGGGATCGGCGACGAGGAGTTCATACGCGCGTTGCAGGCGCTTGACCTGAACGAACTGCCCGACGGTCGTCTCGTCGTCGTTGAACAGGCTGTACAGATAGCTCATCGAGATCCGGCTGCTCTCGGCGATCTTGCGCGGCGACAGATTCTGGTCGCCGAGATGCTTTTCGATGAAATCGAAGATGCGGCGGCGGAGCTGGTAGCGCGTGTTGCGCACGTCGATCGCGGCGCCGCGATCTTCGGCGCCGAGCGTCAGCGCCACGAAGCTGACGATCTCGGTGGCGAGCGCCTGCGGATTCGGCGGCGCGCGGTCGGCGAACAGTTCGGCGATGCCCTTGACCAGGTCGACGAGCAGGCAGGTCATGCGTTCGTTGGCGCAGAAGCGGCCGCCGATGTGATCCTCGACCGAGACCAGCCGGCCGCGCAGCTCCGTCGCCGGAATATGCAGCATCAGCAGCCGCAGGCCGGCGGCGGCCGACAGCGCGGTGGAGCCGCGCTGGCCGAGCAGCACATATTCGCCGGCGCGGACGATCTTGGTCTCGCCGCACTGCGTCAGCGTCATGCAGCCGGAAATCGGGATCGCCAGGATGTAGCAGGCGTCGCGCTCGACGTCGGCGGTGTCGCTTTTCCACACATAGGCCTGGTCGGCGGCGACGCTGTCGATCCGCAGGCGTCCGATGTGGATCTGCCGCGTCGTCGTCGGGCTGCTTCTGGTCATGGTGTCATGCATGGCAATAACCCTTTCTGGCGGGGCGGACGAAGAGGAGGTTCGCGAGGTCAGCATGGGGCGACGATGAGTTCGGTGCCGGCTTCACGCACGGCGGTGGCGAGCGCGCCTTCGGGCGCGCGGTCGGTGACGAAGCGGTCGATTTCGCTCCACTGTGCGAACACCGTGAGGGCGCGCTGCTCGAATTTGCTGTGATCGGCGACGATGATGGCTTCGGCCGCGCGCTTGACCATCGCGCCATACACCGCGCCGGCTTCCTCGTCGGCATCATTGATGCCGCGCGCGCCGACGCCGGTGGCGCCGACGATGGCGCGGTTAGCCTCGTAGCTGTTGATGCTGGCGATCGTCTGGGTGCCGAATACGTAGCCCTCGGTGGCGTGATAACGGCCGGGGCAGCACAGGATGCGGATCGAGGCGTTGGTGGCGAGCGCGCCGGCGATCGCGAAATCGTTGACGATCACGGTGATGTCCCGCGCCGTCGCGGCGAGGCGGCGGGCGACGTGAAAGGTCGTGGCGCCGGCGCCGAGCATCAGCACCTCGTTGGGCTGGATCAGGTCGCCGATCGCGGCCGCAATGGCTTCGCGCTCGGCGATCAGCAGCCGCTTGCGATCGACCAGCGACGGCTCGAGCGCGAACGGCCGCGATGCGCCGCCATAGGTGCGGTTAATCAGCTTCTGCTCCTGCAGCTCCATCAGGTCGCGCCGGATCGTTTCGGTCGAGACCCCCAGCACCGCGGCGAGTTCGGAGGCGCGCAGTGTCGGCGCGGCGGTGAGCTGCGAGATGATGTGCTGATGGCGCGCCGTCTTCGACAGCCGGTCCCCGTCGGCGCGCCGCGCCTTCCGGCCGGCGAGCTGTTCGACGTCTGCTGTGACGGGGATGCTGACCATGCGCCCTCGATGAACCGGCTTGCGTCTCACGGTGAGAGGACGTGGCCCGGTTGGTAGTGTGTAGCTTCGGGCCGATCGAGTTGTGAGTCCACACTAATAATGTGGCAGGTCCCCCATATGTTGGGCGTCTTTCTGCGTAAATAGTAGGCTGGTGGCGATCGTGATACGCCGACGACGCGCTGTGCATCTGCCCAATCAGCTGCAGGTTGTGTGAACCAGACGGAGCAGCGCCTGTTGTTCTGCAATGCCGTTGCCGCGGTTGTGCCGTGGTTGTGGGAGCTTCCACCTTGGCTCACAGTGCCCGCACAAGATGTGTTGCGATGCACAGCTCGGCGAGATCAGCAAGGGAGAGAACGTGGCGCGCGACAAGGAAATTCTGGCGCTCAACGCGTTCGATCCGAATGCGGCCGGGTCCGCCGATCCGGAGCTGCGCGCTGCATTGCAGCGACGGATGCGGTCGTTCGGCTCCGGCTCGGTGCTGTTCTATCAGGAGCCGATCCGGATGGTCCGCGCCGAAGGCGTGTGGATGCACGACGCCGACGGCCGCCGCTATCTCGACGTCTATAATAACGTGCCGTCCGTCGGGCACTCGCATCCGGCGGTCGTTGCGGCAATCAGCCGGCAGGCCGGCCAGCTCAACACCCACACCCGCTATCTGAACGACGTGGTCGACGAATACGCCGAGCGGCTGCTCGCGACGTTTCCGGATCCGATCAGTCAGCTGGTGCTGACCTGCACCGGCAGCGAGGCCAACGATCTGGCGCTGCGCATCGCCAATGCGGCGACCGGCGGGCGCGGCATCATCGTCACCGAGAGCGCGTATCACGGCAACACTGCGGCGGTCAGCGACGTGTCGCCGTCGTCGTGGCCGGGGCGGGAGCCGCCCGCGCATGTTCGCGTGGTGCCGGCGCCGGAAACATTCCGCACTCCGGGCGACGACATCGGCGCTCGCTTCGCGCAGAGCATCGAAGCGGCGATCGCCGATTTGCAGCGCGACGGCATCCCGTTTGCGGGTCTGCTAGTCGATACGATCTTTTCCAGTGATGGCGTCTATGCTGATCCGGCCGGGTTCCTTGCGCCAGCGGTGGAACTCGCGCATGCGCAGGGCGGCGTGTTCATCGCCGACGAAGTCCAGCCCGGCTTCGGCCGCACCGGATCGGCGTTCTGGGGCTTTGCGCGGCACGGCGTGGTGCCGGATATCGTCACCATGGGCAAGCCGATGGGCAACGGCTTTCCGATGGGCGGCGTGGCCACGCGGCCTGAACTGATCGATCGCTTCACGGCCGGGACCAAGTACTTCAACACGTTCGGCGGCAATCCGGTGGCGGCCGCCGCCGGGCTCGCGGTGCTTGACGTGATCCGCGACGAGGGTCTGATGGACAATGCCAGCCGGGTCGGCGGCTATCTGATGGACGGCCTGCGCGAGATCGGCAATCGCCACATCCAGATCGGCGACGTGCGCGGCAGCGGGCTGTTTGTCGGCCTCGAACTGGTGCGCGACCGCGAGACCAAGGCGCCGGCGCCGGAGATCGCCACGCATGTGATCAACGGGCTGCGTGAGCACGGCATTCTGATCGGCGCCGCGGGGCCGTTCGGCAGCACGCTGAAGATCCGCCCGCCGCTTTGCTTCACCCGCGAACACGCCGATATCGTCGTGTCGGCCTGTGACGAGGTGCTGAAGACGCTGCCGATCTAGTCAGATCCCGTCGATCGTCACGCGCCGACGCAGAGCGCCGCGAGCGACATCGCTGGCTCGATCATGCTGGCGGCACCGAGCGCGACCAGCGTGGCGCCGAGCGCGCTGCGAAAGCCACGCCGTGAGACACGGGCGCTCGCCAGTGTCGTCACGCCGAAGGCTGCTGCGGCGACGGCAGGAATGGTCGCGAGGCCAAAACCCGCCATGAACTCCGCACCCGCCAAGGTCGATCCGCTCAGCATTGCATTCAGCAACGCCGCGTAGACCATGCCGCACGGCGCGAAGCCCCAGGCCATGCCGAGCGCGAGGGAGGACGGCAGCGGAAGCCGCCGCGACGAGCGCGTCCGTATCGAGGACGCCGCCGCGAGGACGCGATCGATCACCCGGAATCCGGGGACGAGGCCGGCGACAGACAATCCGGTCCACGCTAACGCACAGGCTGCTGCGATCCGCATCGCCGGCTGGACCCCTGCGAGCGCCACCAGCCCACCGAACGCCGCGCCGCCGGCGCCGACGGCCGCGCCGAACAGCGTGTAGCTGAGCGCGCGGCCGAGCTGGATCCGCAGCAGCGTCGCGGCCCGGCCGGACGCGGTCACATCCGGTGACGAGGTCGCCAGCAGTAGCGATGACGCGATGCCGCCACACAGCCCGGCGCAATGCAGGCTGCCGGCCAGGCCAAGCACCGCGCCGCCGATAAAATGTAGTCCGCTGGTCATCATCATTCGCTCACCGCGCTCGATCTGCGCCGACGTCTCCCCCCATCATTGCGAGCACCCGGATCGGCGCTCCGCGCCGTCCGAGTGCAGGCTCCGCGAAGCAATCCAGCGCCATAAATTGTGCTGGATTGCTTCGTCGCTGCGCTCCTCGCAATGACGGAGGGGCGCATCACTGCTACACCCCTCTCACGCCTTCGTCGCGTTGGCGCAGCAGCTGGCGGCGTTCACTTCGGGCGGCAGGTCGATACACGGGTTGCCGTCGAAGAAGCCGTGCGGCACCAGCTTGAAGCCGGTGGAGATGCAGGGCTGCACCGGGAAGTCTTCCAGCCGCACCGGATGGTGCAAGCCGAACACGTGCCACAGCACGATGTCGGTGTTCTGGATAGGCCGGTCCTGCTTGATGAAGGCGGGCAGGCCGCCGCTGCCGTCCGAGTGGTTCATATAGTCGCCGGCGGGAAAACGCTCCTCGGGATCGAACGCCGTCACCCAGACGTGGTTCTGGGTGAAGGCCGCACGCGTGCCGGACGGCGAAGACGCACCGACGAACGGCGTGACGCAGTTCATCGCGTCGAGCTTGTAGCCGACCGGCGTGCCGGCGTAGTTGAGCTTGTTGGGATTGACCACCTTCCAATAGCGATGCGACGCAGCATCGGCGCGGCGCGCCGCCTGGTTCTCGGTGGCGAGCACGGTTTCGGCTTCGTAGAAGGCGTTGCCGTAAGGATTCGCCGGGCCGGCCGGCTCCGCATAGGTGTTGCATTCGACGACGCTGTTCTGCTCGCCGTCCACCGCCATGTCGAGGCGGGCGCAGAAGATGTGCTGATGGATGTGGCCGACCACGCCGGGCAACACCTCGCGGGCGTATTTGCCCGGCTTGCCCGGAATGCAGGCCGCGGTGTTGATGATGCCGGTCGCCTTCATCTCGAATTCGATCGCGCCGTCGATGTGGAAGTACCAATACAGCGCGTATTCGTAGTTGCCGACCGTGCAGATCGTCGACACCACCAGCTTGCGGGCGCGCCGCACTTCGGCGCGGTCGGTGCGGAAGTCCCAGTGCTTCCACAACAGGCCGGAATCCTCCTCGTGGATGCAGATCGCCTTCTCGATCGTCAGCACCTCGCCGTTCATGGTGTTGAGATGAACGTCGAGATATTCGATCGCGCCGAGGCAGTCGCAGCCGAGGCTGAGCGAATTGGCGAGCTTGCCGATCCCGTATTCGCCGACGTCGAACACGTTCTTACGGAAATGGCCGTTGTCCGGGCTGCCATAGGGCACGACCATCTCGACCAGCGAGGCGCGATGCGCCACCGAGCGGCCGTCATACTTGATGTCGTGCAGCGTCAGCGCCTCGCGGGCGTTGAAGCCGACCACCAACGACCATTTGTCCCAGCTGAGGTGCCGCCCCTCGATCTTGAAGCTGACGCCCTCGGGCTGCGTCACGTTGATCGGCTTCAGCGGCGCGCGCGGCTTTTCGATGAATTGCCGCTCGTAGTTGGCCTCGATGGTCGGGATCGGGATCACGCCGTAGTCGTCGACCCGGATCACCTCCCAGGTCTTCAGGTCGATCACCGCATTGAGGCCTTCGATCGGATGCGCGTAGAAGTTCTCGTTTTCGCGCAGCCGCTGCCAGGCGAAGACGTGGCACAGGTGCCGGCCTTCTTCGCCGGGGATCGAGAAGTTGCCGGCCGACCACGGATCGACGCAGACCGTGGTCATGTCGGTGATGCCGCGCCGGGCGCAGCCGGCGATGAAGTCGGGATGAGCGCGGACATAGCCCTCGATGGCGAGGAACTGTTCGAGCTGGATCATCGGCCGCGCGGTCGGGAATTCCTTGCGCGACAGGATCTTGCCGCTGTCGAGCGAGACGAACAGCTGGGTTACGCCGAGGGCTTCGGTGCTGAACACGTTGACGCGGGCGCTGCGGGCGATCGGCATGCCGGGCTTGAACGCGCGGACCGCGCTCTTCTCGGGCTCGAGCAGTTCGATGGTCTCAAACCGCGTCGCCGCACCGTAGGGCGGGTCGGTGCGGACGATCGCGGCGGCGCGGGTGATCTCGTCCGGCGTGAGCGGCTGCAGCGGATGCAGCACGGAGGAGGTCGGCGCGGCGGCGGTGTGACAGCAGCTGAGGTCTTCCGCGAGGCTCATGGTGTTGCTTCCCTTGATTGTTGTGGCTGCGCGTCGAGCACGCTGTTCGCCGCCATGCTGCATCGCCCGGTGGGAGGCAGGATTGACACTAGCCGCCAATCTCGGCGACGCTGGGCAGCTATCACGCGAGCGCGTAGTGGCGAGCTAAGCGTGAGACGAAACTCCGGATGATTGCTGCGCCGCCGAAGCCGGCGATGTTCTGTGCTTCTTGTTTGTCGTGCTTCTGGGCTCGGCGTGTGCTTCGCGACGTGACGCGGGCGATCTGGATCGGCGTTGGCGTCGTTCTTGCTTAGTGATCCTTCGTCTTCCTCTGGAGTCGTCGGAGATGTCTTCATCGGGAACCATCACGGCGGGTGCCGTGCAGGAATTACTATCCGCGCTGGTCCGGCTTCGCCCGGAATCCGCCGGAATCAATGCCCGTGCGGGCATTTCGCGGGCGAAGCTCGACGATTCCGCCGAGATGCTGCCGCTGGCTGCGTTCACCTCGATGCTCGAGGCGGCTGCGCATGAAAGCGGCAACCGCACGCTCGGCCTGGAACTCGGCAAGGATTTTCGCCTCGCTGCCCTCGGGCCGATCAGTGATTTGGTGCACAGCGCGCAAACCGTCGGCGACGCGCTGGAGGGCTTCAGCCGCTTCTTCGCCTGCGTGCAGACGAATACGCACACAACTCTGTCGGTGAGTAACGGCGTGGCGCGGTTGGCTTATGCAATCCAGGACCCGGCGATCCGGTTTCGCGAACAGGATGCCGGTTTCTCGCTCGCGATCGAGCACTCGATGTTGCGCGGCCTGCTCGGCCGGGCCTGGCGTCCGATCGGCGTCGACTTCGAGCATGCCGCCGGCGACGATCTGCCGTTCTATCAGCAACATTTCGATTGCCCGCTGCGGTTCGGCCGGCGCGACAATGCGCTGCTGTTCCCCGCGCGGCTGCTGGATGCGCCCGTGCCGTGGGCGGACCGCAACCGCCACGCCCGGCTGCGCGTCGATCTCGCCGAGGCGATGCGGCGACGTGAGAACCTCCTCGACCTGGTGCGCGGCGTCGAGGCGTGGATCGCGGCCTCGCTGTGCCGCTCGGGCACGACCGATATCGAGGTCGCGGCCGGCGATTTTGGCATGAGTACGCGCTCGTTCCAGCGCAAGCTCGCCGATCACGGCGCCAACTATCTGGACATCCGCAACCGCGTCCGCGCGGATATCGCCCGCTGCATGCTGATCGAGACCCGCACGCCGGTGACCTCGATCGCGCTGCAACTCGGCTACAGCGAGACCAGCGCGTTCTCGCGTGGTTTCAAGAGCCAGGTCGGCGAAACGCCGGTCGAATTCCGAAAGCGAAGGCGCGGCGTGGAAGCGGCGGCGGCAGCGTAGCAGCCGAACCAGGCACGAACGCAAACCGGGGGGATTCGGGTCGTTTAACAAGCACGACCTCATGGTGAGGAGGCGCGTAGCGCCGTCTCGAACCATGTGCCGCGGGCGCCTTGTGGCCCATCCTTCGAGACGCCCGGCTCCGCCGGGCCCCAGGATGAGGAGCAGTGCCTTCGGGAGGCCGCATCGCTTCAGTCGGCCGAGTGAAGCCGAAGTGATGTGGATGGATGTGGATCGTCAGCAATCCAGCGTCATGTCGCGTTCCCAGTCGGTCAGGTGGCGCGCGAAGTCGTTCCATTCCTGGTGCTTGAGCTTCAGATAGGCTGGGACGTATTCGCCGAGGCTGGTCTTGAGCAGTTCGGACGCCTCCAGCGCGCGCAGCGCGTCGAGCAGGTTCAGCGGCAGCCGCTTGGCATCGGCGACCGTGTGGCCGTCCTGATACATGTTGATGTCGAGCCGCTTGCCGGGATCGCGCTGGCGCTCGATGCCGTCGAGACCGGCGGCGAGGATCGCGGCTTGCATCGCGTAGGGATTGGCGGCGCCGTCGGCCAGCCGCAGTTCGAACCGCCCTGCCTCGGGAATGCGGATCATGTGGGTCCGGTTGTTGCCCGAATAGGTCACCGTGTTGGGCGACCAGGTCGCACCGGACGTGGTGCGCGGCGCGTTGATGCGCTTGTAGGAGTTGACCGTGGGGTTGAGAATCGAGGCGAGCGCGTCGGCCGAATGAATGATGCCGCCGATGAAGTAATAGCCGAGCGGCGAGACACCGAGCTCACCGTCCTCGTCCTCGAACGCGTTCTTGCCGTCCTTCCAGAGCGACACGTGGACATGACAGCCGTTGCCGGTGAGATTGGAGAACGGCTTGGGCATGAAGGTCGCCCGCATGTCGTGCTTTTCGGCGATCGACTTCACCATGTATTTGAAGAAGGCGTGGCGATCGGCGGTCACCAGCGCGTCGTCGTAGTCCCAGTTCATCTCGAACTGGCCGTTGGCGTCCTCGTGGTCGGTCTGGTAGGGCCGCCAGCCGAGCTGCAGCATGCCGTCGCTGATCTCGCGGACCACGTCGAACCGCCGCATCAGCGCCGATTGATCATAGCAGGGCTTGCTCTGGCGGTCGGCACCGTCCTTGATGCTCTGGCCGTCGGCGGCGATCAGGAAGAACTCGCATTCGACGCCGCTCTTGAGTTGAAGCCCCTTCTCGGCCGCCCTGGCTTTGAGCTTCTTCAGCAGGTTGCGCGGCGCCTGCTCGACCGGCTTGCCGTTCATCCACAGATCGGCGGCGAGCCAGCCCACTTCCGGCTTCCACGGCAGCTGGATCAGGCTGTCGGGATCCGGAATGGCGAACAGATCGGGGTCCGCGGGGGTCATGTCCAGCCAGGTCGCGAAGCCGGCAAAGCCTGCGCCGTTCTTGGCCATCGTGGCGATCGCTTCTGCCGGCACCAGCTTGGAGCGCTGGGTGCCGAGCAGGTCTGTGAAGGATATCAGAAAGTACTTGATGTTCTTCTCTTTGGCGGCCGCTACGAGGTCGACGGTCATGGAGTCCTCTTGATCCTGCTGTGAGGCTTCGTCAGTAACGTTGTCCGGGAATCCAGTCGGTGCCGACCAGCGGCACGCGGGCGATCGCAGCCGCTTCGACCGTCAGGGCGACGAGGTCTTCGGGCTCGAGATTGTGAACGTGGCTCTTGCCGCAGGCGCGCGCGATCGTCTGGGTCTCCAGCGTCAGCACCGACAGGTAGTTGGCGAGCCGGCGGCCGGCGAGGATCGGGTCGAGCCGGCGCGCCAGCTCCGGATCCTGCGTGGTGATGCCGGCCGGGTCGCGGCCCTCGTGCCAGTCGTCATAGGCGCCCGCATGGGTGCCGAGCGCCTCGTAGTCCTTTTCCAGCGCCGGGCTGTTATCACCGAGCGCAATCAGCGCCGCAGTGCCGATCGCGACCGCGTCGGCGCCGAGCGCCAGCGCCTTGGCGATGTCGGCGCCGTTGCGGATGCCGCCGGAGACGATCAGTTGCACCTTGCGATGCATGCCGAGATCCTGCAGCGCCTCGACGGCGGGGCGGATCGCCGCCAGCGTCGGGATGCCGACGTTCTCGATGAACACTTCCTGGGTCGCGGCGGTGCCGCCCTGCATGCCGTCGATCACGATCACGTCGGCGCCGGATTTCACCGCCAGCGCCGTGTCGTAATACGGCCGGCTGGCGCCGACCTTCACGTAGATCGGCTTCTCCCAGTCGGTGATCTCGCGCAGCTCCTCGATCTTGATCTCGAGATCATCGGGGCCGGTCCAGTCGGGATGGCGCGAGGCCGAGCGCTGGTCGATGCCGGCCGGCAGCGTGCGCATGTGGCCGACGCGTTCGGAAATCTTCTGGCCGAGCAGCATGCCGCCGCCGCCCGGCTTGGCGCCCTGGCCGATCACGATCTCGATCGCGTCGGCGCGGCGCAGATCGTCCGGGTTCATGCCATAGCGCGACGGCAGATACTGATAGATCAGCGTCTGGGAGTGGCCGCGCTCCTCCTCGGTCATGCCGCCGTCGCCGGTGGTGGTGCTGGTGCCGGCCAGCGTCGCACCGCGGCCGAGCGCTTCCTTGGCAGCGCCGGACAGCGAGCCGAAGCTCATGCCGGCGATGGTGACCGGGATCTTCAGCTCGATCGGCTTCTTGGCGAAGCGGCTGCCGAGCACGACTCCGGTGCCGCATTTCTCGCGATAACCCTCGAGCGGATAGCGCGACATCGAGGCGCCGAGAAACAGCAAATCGTCGAAATGCGGCAGCCGCCGCTTCGAGCCGCCGCCGCGGATGTCGTAGATGCCGGTCGCCGCGGCGCGCTGGATCTCGGAGATCGTGTAGGGATCGAACGTCGCCGAAACCCGCGGGGTCGTGCGTGGAGGAGTAGCAGACATCAGAAGTCCCCGTCAGTAAGAGGCGGCGTTGTCGACGTGGAAGTGGTAGAGCGTGCGCGCCGAGCCATACATCCGGAAGTCGTCGACCTTGGTGTCGTCGAGCCCGGCACGGCCGAGCAGGGCAGCGAGCCGCTCGCGATCTTCGTCCGCCATCGGCTTTTCGATGCAGTCGGCGCCGAGACTCTTCACCTGGCCGCGGACGAAGATCGTGGCTTCGTAGATCGAGTCGCCGAGCGCTTCGCCGGCATCGCCCAGCACCACGAGATTGCCCGCTTGCGCCATGAAGGCGCTCATCGAGCCGATCGACCCTTTCACCAGGATATCGATGCCCTTCATCGAAATGCCGCAGCGCGCCGAGGCGTCGCCGTCGATGATCAACAGGCCGCCGCGGCCGGTGGCGCCGGCGGACTGGCTGGCGTCGCCCATCACATGCACGGTGCCGGACATCATGTTCTCGGCGACGCCGGTGCCGGCATTGCCGTGAATCCGCACGCTGGCGAATTTGTTCATGCCGGCGCAGTAGTAACCGACGTGGCCCTTGATATCGAGTTCGATCGGCACGTTGAGGCCGGCGCCGATGGCGTGCTTACCTTGTGGGTTGTCGATTTCCCACGCCGTCTGGTTGGTGTCCGGCGTGAGGCGGTGGAGCGCTGCGTTCAGCTCGCGCACGGAGCTGACGGCGAGGTCACAGGTCGGCATTACGAACGTTCCCAGGCGTAGACGGTGGCGGGCTCGGGCTCGAATACCCGGGCTTTCTCGATCGCGGGCAGCACCGACAGCGCGCGATATTCGGAGCCGAACGCGACGTAGTCGTCGGACTCGGCCATGATGGCGGGCTTGCAGGAGATCGGATCGCGCAGCACCGCGAAGCCGTCGCGGGTGCCGACCACGAAGGTGAAGAAGCCGTCGAGATCGTTGAGGCTCGAGGTCAGCGACTGCTTCAAGCTGTCGCCCTGGTTCATCCGCCAGGTCAGATAGCCGGCGGCGACCTCCGAGTCGTTCTGCGTGGCGAAGCTCATGCCTTCGCGCACCAGCGTGCGGCGGATGCTGTTGTGGTTGGACAGCGAGCCGTTGTGCACCAGGCACTGATCCTCGCCGGTCGAGAACGGATGCGCGCCGTTGATGGTCACCGCCGACTCGGTCGCCATGCGGGTGTGGCCGATGCCGTGGCTGCCGCTCATCGCCGGCAGCGCGAATTCGTTGACGACGTGTTCCGGCAGGCCGACGTCCTTGTAGATCTCCATGTGGGTGCCGACGCTGACGAGTTGCACCTTGCCGGCGTTGGCCTTGACCCATTGCAGCGCCTTGGGCTCGGCATCGCGCGGCAACCGCGCCACGATGTGATTGGCGCGGACGGTGAGGGTAATCGGGCCGCCGAGCGCGGCCGAGAACTCCTGCGCCAGTGCTTCGGTCGCGCTGGCGTCTTCGGCGCGCAGCGTCAGCTTGACCTCGTCGGCGCTGCCGGCGCCGTACACTGCGACGCCGGCGCTGTCCGGCCCGCGGGCCGACATCGTCACCAGCATCTTCGACAGCATGGCGCCGAGTTGCGGCTCGAGTGCCTTGTTCTTGAGGAAAAGTCCGACGATCCCGCACATGGGCTGACTCCATTGTTGGCGCCAGCATATCCACGGACAAATCGTCCCGTCAACTCTGGGGAACGTAAGTTTCCTGATAAGAAATTAGCCAGTCCGCCCGAATTGGTGGCGACAGTTCCGGCCGTGGGCGGGCCTTGGGGAACTGACGCCTCGACCGCGGGACGGCGCGCAGCCTCTGCGCCGGAGGTTCGTCAGCTCCGCGGATAGACGATGATCGACAAATAGGTCATCGGCAGCTTCACCAGCGTTTCCGGGCCGTGCAGCGCGCCGGAATCGAACAGCATCGAGTCACCGGGGCGGAGCCGATAGGAATTGTCGCCGTGGCGATAGATCACCTCGCCGGTCAGCATGTAGATGAACTCCATGCCGGCGTGCTGGAAGGCGGTGTAGGTGGTGGCGCCTTCCTGCAGCGAGATCAGATACGGCTCGACCACGACGTCGCCGCCGATCACATGGCCGAGCAGCTGATAGCGGTGGCCGGCCTTGGAGCCGCGCCGTTCGATCGTCACGCCCTGCTTGGCGCGGACGAAGGAGCAATCCCGCCGCTGCTCGGAAGCCGCGAACAGCAGGCTGAGCGGCACGTTCAAGGCTCCGGCGATCGATTGCAGCGTCGACAATGACGGCGAGATCTGGCCGTTTTCGATCTTGGACAGCATGCCGGCTGAAATCTTCGAGGCGCTGGAAAGATCGGAAACCGACAGATCCCGCTCGCGCCGGATCGCGCGAATTTTTGCGCCGAGCGCGCGTTCCAGGCTGCGCTCGCCGTCCTGCGGGGCGCTCGACCCGGTGCGATAGTCGGCTGAGCCGCGGCCCGGCTCCGCCGGCTTGGCTTCGGTCTTCTTCATTGCTGGAAAAATCCTTATCAAACGAGGCTGTCCGCTCATCAATATGCCGCACACAGGCGTGGTTTCAACCGATCAATCCGGGGTTGTGTGGTCGGCGGCAGATGGATTCCGGCGCATCCTCGCGACAGCTTTATCGGACTCTCGGACAAATCGCGCTGGCCCCGGCGACGGAGCACCTGCCGTTCACGCGACCAAGCGTTGTCGGGTGTTCTGCACAAGCACGATGCGCCCGTGCCTTCCGACCTATCAGTTCCATGCCAATCCACTACGCATCGCCGGATCGCTCGCGGCAAAACTGAAATCAATGGCGCGGCTTTCATCCATCGCCGCCGAAAGCTGTGACTACCAATGCAATAAGTTTACTCTTGAGAATAAGTTACCGCTCGATATCGTCCGGAAACTAGATTTCGTGGTGAGAAAACACCTCCTGGAGGCGATCGATGCGAACTAGTCGGCGGTCATTTCTAAAAACTACGGCGCTCGGGGCGGGTGCCGCCATTGCCGCGCCCTACATGTTTGTCCGGACCATCGACCAGGCGTGGGGCGCCCAGTCGTGGATCAAGAAAGGTGAGCCGATCAAGGTCGGCCTGCTGTTCTCGCTGTCCGGCGGCCTCGCCGTGCCCGAAGAAGACTCCACTCTGGTGATGCAATACGCGATCGACGAGATCAACAAGGCCGGCGGCGTCGCCGGCATGCCGATCGAGCCGATGATCGTCGATGCGAAGTCGGATTTCAAGGTCTACTCCGAGAAGACCAAGGAACTCATCCTGCGCAACAAGGTGGTGTCGATCTTCGGCTGCTACACCTCGGCGAGCCGCAAGGCCATCCTGCCGACCGTGATGGCGCAGGATCATCTGCTCTACTACCCGACCTGCTACGAAGGCGCCGAATGCACGCAGAACACCATCTGCACCGGCCCGCTGGCCAACCAGCATTCCAAGGACCTGATCCCCTACATGGTCCAGCAGTTCGGCAAGAAGGTGTTCTTCGTCGGCTCCAACTATGTCTGGCCGAAGGAATCCAACAAGAACGCCAAGATCTGGCTGGAGAAGGCCGGCGGCGAACTGCTCGGCGAGGAGTACATCCCGCTCGGCAGCTCCGAATTCGGCCCGGTGCTGAACAAGATCCGCGACGCCAAGCCGAACTTCATCTTCTCGACCGTGGTCGGCGCGTCCGACATCGCGTTCCACAAGCAGTTCAAGCAGGAAGGCTTCAAGGTCGACTCGATGCCGATCGCCTCGCTCACCACCGGTGAGATCGAAACCCGCGCGATGGGCAACGAATTCGGCGCCGGCCATTTCCTGTCCGCGCCGTACTTCCAGGCGCTGGACAACCCGACCAACCACAAATTCGTCGAGGGTTTCCTCAAGAGCAAATACGGCAAGAACGGCACGACGCACTACAACATGGAGGAGACGTATCTCTCCGCCTATGTGTTCAAGGCCGGGCTCGAGAAGACCATCGCGGCGGTCGGCGTCGAGGGCGTGACGCCGCGGGCGATCCGCGATCACTCCGGCGGCGTCAAGGTCGAGGACAACATCTCCCCTGAAGGCCTGATCTGGATCGACGACCAGAACTTCAACACCTGGCTGAAGCCGAAGATCGGCCAATGCCAGGCGGACGGCAGCTTCAAGATCGTCAAGGCTGCCGAGGAGCAGGTCGCGCCGGATCCGTATTCGATCTACCCGGACATCGGCAAATGCACCGCCGACGGCCTCAAGGGACCGGACGGCAAGCTGCGCAAGAGCGTGATCTGACCGCTCGAGCTGCGACCGCTCGCGCCTGACCATCGGCGACGACCGGGCCTGCCCGTCGGCGCCGCCCCATCCGACAACGCGCGAAGGCGATGCCGCCTTCGCCGAACCTTGCCGCATGACCTGCCGCATGATTTGGAGCGACTATGGCCGTCGGATCGTTCTTTGGCTCGTTCGACTGGAACGCCTTCATCAACGCGCTGATCCTCGGCGTGTCGATTGCCAGCATCTGGCTGATCGCGGCACTCGGCCTGACCATCATCTACGGCACCGCCGGCGTCATCAATATGGCGCACGGCGAGTTCATCATGCTCGGCGCCTACAGCTCCTACATGCTGCAGAGCTATGTCGGGCTGCCGTTCTTCCTCTGTGTCCCCGCCGCCTTCGTGATCGTCGGGCTGGTCGGGCTGCTTCTCGAGCGCGGGCTGATCCGCTATCTCTACAAACGTCCGCTCGATACCCTGCTGGCGACGTTCGGCGTGTCGCTGGTGCTGATGCAGGGCGTGCGGCTGATTTTCGGCAGCGATCCGAAATATCTCGCGGTGCCGCCGATCTTCACCAGCAATTTCCAGTTCGGTTTCGTCAACATCTCGGCGTTCCGTGTCGTCGTGCTGGCGATCACCATCGGCCTCGTGGTCGCGCTGTGGGCGTTGTTCTATCGGACCCGGTTCGGCGTCCAGGTCCGCGCCGTGATGCAGGACAAAGAGATGGCGGCGTCGTTCGGCATCAACTCCGACCGCGTCTATATGCTCACCTTCGCGATCGGCGCCGGACTAGCCGGCATCGCCGGCTCGCTGTTCGGCGTGCTCAACATCGTGCTGCCGACGATGGGCACCGGCTATGTGGTGCAAGCGTTTCTGGTCGTGGTGGTCGGCGGCGGCACGCTGGCCGGCAGCGTCATCGCCGGCGGCGCCACAGGCGAGCTGCAGTCGATCTTCGCCTATTTCACCAACGACACCTTCGCCCGCTTCGTTCTCTACGTGCTGATCGTGGTGTTCCTGCGCATTCGACCGCAGGGCCTGTTCGCACCGTCGGCCAGGCGACGTTAGCCCCTTCGAGCGATCAGCGAGGCGACCATGAACATCTATCATAATGTCAAGGCGCAGTGGCTGGCCTATGCGGTGTTCTTCGCGGCGCTCGCGGTGGTGCCGGTGCTGGTCAGCGATTCCTTCCTGCTGAATCAGTTCGCCACCTATGGGGTGTTCGGGCTGCTGGCGCTGTCGATCAGCCTGTGCTGGGGCTTCGGCGGCATCCTCAACCTGGGGCAGGGCATCCCGTTCGGGCTCGCTGCCTACGGCATGGCGATGACCATGCAGATGCAGACGCAGGACGCGGCGAACCCGCTGCCGCCGTTCATGCTCAACAACAGCCTCGACCATCTGCCGATGTTTTGGGAGCCGTTTCGCAACACCACTCTGGGCATTATCCTGTCTCTGATCGTGCCGACGCTGTTCTGCGCCATCTTCGGTGGGCTGATGTTCCGCGCCCGCGTCTCCGGGCCGTTCTTCGCCATCATGACGCTGGCGATGCTGAGCGCGTGGTACACGCTGATCCTGGACGTGCAGCCCTACACCAACGGCGCCAACGGCATCACGCCGCCGTCGCCGCTGAAGCTCGGTGAGTACAGCGTCGATCCTTACAGCCCGGCGGCGTATTGGACCGTGCTGCTGCTGCTGCTGGTCGCGACCGTCACCGCCAAGCTGATGACGCTGAGCCGGTTCGGGCTGGTGGTGCAGGCGGTGCGTGGCGACGCGGAGCGGGTGCGCTTCCTCGGCTACAACGTCGCCGGCTATGAGACGCTGGTCTACACCATCGCGGGCTTCATCGCCGCCGTCGCCGGCTGCTGCTGGGTGATGCTGACGCAATACGTCTCGCCGGCGCAGTTCGACACAACGTTTAGCCTGTCGATGGTGATCTGGGCCGGCATCGGCGGGCGGCTGTCGCTGCTCGGTGCGATCGTCGGCGCGTTCCTGATCCAGGGTGCGCAGAGCTATCTGGGCGACACCTTCCTCAACACCTGGCTGCTGGTGCTCGGCGGCTTCTTCATCCTGGTGGTGCGCTTCCTGCCGAAGGGGCTCGCCGGCCTGATCGAGAGCGCGCTTGGCCGCCTGACCTCTCGGCGCGGTCGCGACGACGGCAACGGCGTCGCTGCTTCCCGCCTCGTTCCGCAACCCGGCGAATGAGGGCGCAGCGATGAGCTTTCTCGAGATCAAGAACCTCAGCAAGAGCTTCGACAGCACGCCGGTGATCGTCGATTTCAGCATCGAGATCGTCGAGGCGACGCTGTGCTGCCTGGTCGGGCCCAACGGCGCCGGCAAGACCACCACGATGGACCTGATCACCGGCCGGCAGAAACCGACCTCCGGGCAGATCCTGTTCTGCAACGACGACATCACCGGGCTCGATGAGCACGAGATCGCGCGCCGCGGCATCGGTCGCAAATTCCAGGTCCCCGCCGTGTTCCGCGATCTCACGGTGCGGCAGAATCTCGAAGTCGCCTACAGCAAGAGCACGAGCCCGATCAAGAACATGTTCCGCTTCCGCTCGTCCGGCTTCGCGCAAAAGCTCGACGAGGTCGCGGCACTCGCCGGCCTCACGGAGCGTCTCGGCGTCGAGGCCGGCATCCTGTCGCATGGCGAAACGCAGTGGCTCGAGATCGGCATGGTGCTGATGCAGGACCCGCGGCTGCTGCTGCTCGACGAGCCCGTCGCCGGCATGACCGAGGCCGAGATCGAGAAGACCGTGCAGATCTTCAAGGGCCTGAAGCAGACCAACACGCTGGTTGTGGTCGAGCACGACATGGCGTTCGTCCGCGAGATCGCCGATGTGGTCACGGTGATGCACATGGGCAGCCTGCTGGCGCACGGGCCGATCGCGGAGATCGAGGCCAACGCGCGCGTCCGCGAAGTCTATCTCGGCGATGCGGAGGCCTGACCATGCTGCTCGCGATGGACAACGTCACCTC
Organism: Rhodopseudomonas sp. AAP120; assembly: GCF_001295845.1. Taxonomy (GTDB): domain Bacteria; phylum Pseudomonadota; class Alphaproteobacteria; order Rhizobiales; family Xanthobacteraceae; genus Rhodopseudomonas. The sequence continues at coordinate 84,378 of NZ_LJIC01000018.1, forward strand.
CTATTACGGCAAGACGCCGATCCTGAAGGGCTTCTCCTTCGGCCTCGAACAGGGCAAGTGCCTGTGCGTGCTCGGCCGCAACGGTGTCGGCAAGACCACGCTGATGCGCACCATCATGGGGCTGACCGACCGCTCCACCGGAGCGATCGCCATCAACGGCGCGGACATCAGTGCGGCCCAGACCTACGACCGCGCCAAGCTCGGCATCGGCTACGTGCCGCAGGGCCGCGGCATTCTGTCCGAATTCACCGTGCGCGAGAACATCCTGCTCGGCACCTTCGCCAGGCCGGACAGCGACGGCCAGATTCCCGAGATCTGCCTGCGGCTGTTTCCGTATCTCAAGGCCAATCTCGATCGTCGCGCCGGTCTGCTGTCAGGCGGCCAGAAGCAGCAGCTCGCGATCGCGCGAGCGCTCGCGGTCGATCCCAAAGTGCTGCTGCTCGACGAGCCGACCGAAGGCATTCAGCCCAACATCGTTCACGAAATCGGCGAGACGCTGATGATGCTGAACAAGGAGCTCGGCATCACGCTGCTGCTCACCGAGCAGCACATCAAGGTCGCACGCCGGCTCGGCGATGATTTCCTGATGATCGACAACGGCCGCGTCGTCGCCACCGGCGCGATCGGCGAACTCGACGACGCGCTGATCCACAAGCACCTGACGATCTGATCGACAACAACCAACAGCAGGAGGATTACGATGATTCCCATTCCTCGCAAGACCACCGCGGATGCCGAGCGGATGATGAAGGTGCACAAGGAGTGCATCGACTCGATGAAGGGCGTCGCCGGCAACAGCGTGCTGAAATGCGCGACGCCGGGCGATACCACCACGGTGACCGGCGGCATCCACGAGGACTTCCAGCTCAACCGCGTGCTGCTGCGCATGCGCGCGGCGCCCGCCAAGGGCAAGCTGGTGGTGGTCTGCACCAAGGTCGAAAAAGAATGGCGGATCGCGCGGCTCAGCGGCATCCGCGGCGTGCCGCCGGAGTTCGTCACCGACAAGGTCTACGACAACGAGCAGGATCCGCAGCACGACATCTTCGTGATGCGGCTCGACGAATTCGCCGAGACCGACGGCTTCCCCGAGCACTTCCGCGAAGGCTGGAAGCGTCGCGATGATTTCTGGACCGTGACCTGATCACCGCACAACGCCGTTAAGCGCTCGCACCCCTCCGAGGAAGCTGCCATGAGTTGGATGAAGATTACCGGATACGCCGACAAGTTCAGCGCGCATCCCGGCGACACCATCAAGTTCTTCGTCAATTGCGACGGCCCCGCCGAGTATCGGGCCGAACTCGTCAAGATGATCCACGGCGACACCAACCCGCGCGGCCCCGGCTTCATCGAAGAGCCGATCAAGGCGGATTGCAACGGCACCTACAAGGGCGTCAAGCAGGAGATCTATTCCGGCTCCTACGGCTTCATCGTCGACAAGCCGCAGTTCCAGGTCGAAAGCGTCACGCTGCAATGCTGGATCTGGCCGACAACGCCGAAGACGCATCCGAAATACTGGAAGCACGGCGCGCAAGGACTCGTCACCAAGTGGCTGGACGGCAAGGGCTACGGCCTGTTCATCAACGAAGACGGCTGCGTCGAATTCCGCATCAACGACCAGGTGATCACCACCGGCGCGCCGGTGCGCGATCACGCCTGGCACTTCATCGCCGCCAGCTTCGATGGCGAGACCGGTGAGGCCGTGCTGTACCACGAGCCCCAGGTGGTCTATGCGCTCGATCCGGAGATCCCGCCGGTCACCAAGAAGCTGTCGACCAAGCTCGCCTATACGCCAGGCACGCCCACGGTGGTCGCCGGCTATTGCGGCAGCATCACGGATGCGCCGGTCGCCAAGGCTTCGGTGCCGCCTGGCATCCTGATCAAGGGCCACTACAACGGCAAGATCGACAGCCCTCGGATCTCCAGCAAGGCGCTGACCCGGCTCGAGATCGAGACGATGAAGCAGGGCGCGCAGCCGGGCTTGTCGGAACGGCGCAACTCCGGCCCGACCGGCAAGCTGTCCGAGACCATCGTCGCCGCCTGGGAATTCTCCGACGGCATCAACACCATCGTCGGCAAGGACAAGGGGCCATATCTGTTCGACCTGACCATCGTCAATTGCCCGACCCGGGCGATGACCGGCTACAACTGGCAGGGCCAGGTGTTCGATTGGAAGTCGGCGCCCGAGCAGTACGGCGCGATCCATTTCCACGACGACGATATCGATGATGCGCGCTGGCAGACCAGCTTCGAGTGGAAAGTTCCGGAAGGTACCAGCAGCAAGTTCTACGCGGCGAAGCTGACCTCCAAGGACGGCGACGAGGACTACATCCCATTCTGGGTGGTGCCGCGCGTCGGCCAGGAGCAGTCCAAGATCGCCTTCATGGTGCCGACCATCAGCTACATGGCCTACGCCAACGAGCACCTCGCCAACAACGCCGGCGGCGCCGAACTCCTCGTGTATCGCGTGCCGATCATGCAGCAGCAGAACATGTTCCTGTCGGAGCATCGCGAGTATGGCGGCTCGATTTACGACACCCACACCGATGGCAGCGGCCTCTGCCTGTCGTCGCGGCTGCGTCCGATCCTGAGCATCCGGCCGAAGTACGATCACTTCCTGGCGCAGGCGCCTTGGCAGTACCCGGCCGATCTGCACATGATCTACTGGCTGGAGAAAATGGGCTACCAATACGACGTCATCACCGACGAGGACGTCACCTATGACGGCCTGGCCCGGCTGGAGAACTATAACGTCGTGATTTCCGGCTCGCATCCCGAGCACAACAGCGGCCCGCAGCTCGACGCCTTGCACAATTACATGCAGCGCGGCGGTCGCTTCATGTATATGGGCGCGGACGGCTGGTACTGGGTCCACTCCTATCATCCGGCCTACAACGACCGCGGCCGCGGCGTCGTCACCGAAATGCGGCGCTGCGAATCCGGCATCCGCACCTGGCGGGCCGATCCCGGTGAGTACTATCACCAGGGGACGGGCGAACTCGGCGGCATGTGGCGGTTCCGCGGACGCTATCTGCACACCATCGCCGGCACCGGCATGTCGTCGGAAGGCTTCGATATCTCGACCTACTATTCGCGCACGCCGGAGAGCAACGACGCCCGCGTGGCGTGGGCGTTCGAAGGCATCGACTACGACGAGAAGCTCGGCAATTTCGGCCTGGTCGGCGGCGGTGCGGCCGGCACCGAGCTCGACATCGTCGACACCATGCTGGGGAGCCCGCCGCACACGCTGGTGGTTGCCACCTCGGCGGGGCGTCACACCGAGGGCTATCTGCTGGTGATGGAAGACTACGGCTTCAACCAGCAGGGCCTCGACGGCACCCAGCATCCGCGCGTCCGCTCCGACATCGCCTATCACGAGACGCCGAACGGCGGCGCGTCCTTCGCGTTCTCTTCGATCGCGTTCTGCGGCTCGCTGCCCTGGAACAACGGCGACAACAACATCTCCAAGCTGGTCGGCAACGTGCTGAACCGGTTCATGCAGGACGGCCCGCTGCCGACGCCGAGCCCCGAAGCGATCGTGCATCGCGGCCGCGCCGACTATGACCAGCCGATGAACAAGGCGCGGAAGTAACAGATCAGGGCGTCCGCCGCGAGGCGGGCGCCTTTCTCCCTTTGCGAGGCGGCCATGCTTGCACATCCGGACCTTGGCTTCGTCGACGGCGGCGTGGACTTCCTGCGCGCCGATCTCTACGCCTCGTGCCGCACGCGGTTCGGCGTTGCCACCGCGCTGCCGCGGCAGGCCTACAGCTCTCTGGTGTTTCAGGAGCTCGAGAACGAAAAGGTGTGGACGCGCGACTGGGTTTGCGTCGGCACCGCCGTCGAGATCCCCGACACCGGCGATCTGTTGCCCTACACGGTCGGCAACCACGCCATCCACGTCCAGCGGCTCGCCGCCGGCGGGCTGATCGGCCGCTTCAACAAGGCGCAGCATGGTGGCTGCCGGCAGGTTCCGGCGCAGTGTCGCACCGGCCGCAAGACCAAATGTTCCTACACCTCCTGCGGCCACAGCCGCGACCGCGGCGTGATCGAGGGCGCCGTGCTGTCCGGCGAGATGACGCCGCAGGCCGGGCAATATCTCGGCGGCAATCCGGATCGCCTGCTGCCGATCAGCATCAAGCGGCTCGGGCCGTTCATCTACGTCAATATCGATCCGGCCCGCGGCGCGACCGCCGAGCTGCCGTCGGTCGAGGGGGCGATCGAGCGCAACGCCATCCGCGTCGCCGGCGACTGGCGTGATGTCGCGGCGAACTGGAAGCTCGCCGGCGCGGCGCTGGTCGACACCGCGCGCTCGCACGCCGACGGCGGCGGCGCCAGCAACTATGTCTCGGCCGAATGGCACTTTCCAAATCTGGTCATCATCAAGTCGCGCCGTGCGGCGCTGGCGATCGTGCTGCAGCCGACCGGCTTCGATCAGGTATTGCTGCGGCTCTCGGTGTTCACCCACGAGCAGAGCGCCAGCGCGGCCTGCGACAGCCTGCTCGCGCTGGTGGAGCGCGCCGCTGCGACCGCCGTGACGGCGCAGGAGGAGATCGTCCGCCCCGCCACCTGCGACACCACCGAGGCGTCGCGCTCGGCGTGGAAGTTCAACCAGCATCTGATCGACCGCATCGCCGCGCAGCATCCGGTGTACTGGAACGCGCCGCTGATGCAGGCGCGGCTGGGGCGCTGAGCCATGGTGTTCAGCGTGCAGCAGGTGAAGTACGAGTTTCTCGCCTACATCAAGGAGTTCGATCCGATCTTCGCGAACTGGTATGTCGGCCTCGCGGACGAGCCGAAGCGCGCGCTGATGGATCAGCACGGCGTCCGGGATAGCGAAGATCCCTGGCTGTACAAGCAGCTCCTCACCAACCGCGCCGCCCGCACCGTGCAGGACTATTTCGTCGAGCACCTCGGCACGGCCGGCGCCCGTGATGCGCCGCAGACGGAGGAGTTCGACTGCGTGTATCTGTACAAGATCGCCGAACACACGCGCCCTTAGAGTGTCGGAAGTCCTTGCTGGCAACGCGGCGTGCGATGCCGTCGCAGGGATCCTGATGAGTTTCAACGTCATTGCGAGCGCAGCGAAGCAATCCAGGATCAGTCCACGGCGCTGGATTGCTTCGTCGCTTCGCTCCTCGCAATGACGGCTGAGCCGATGATGTTCCGTCGCAAATCTGTCGAGAACTGAGGAGAACCCCCATGCACGTGCAGGACGGCGAAAGCGCTTATCTCGCGAAGGATTTCGATCGCGCCAGGACGATCTGGGAGCCGCTGGCGGAGCAGGGCCATGCCGAGGCGGAAGCATGGCTCGGCGCGCTGTATGCCAACGGGCTCGGCGTCGAGCGCGACGTCGCGCGCGCCTTCGCCTATTATCTCCGCTCCGCCGAACACGGCAACGCGCTCGCCGCCAACAATGTCGGGGCGATGTACGCCAAGGGAGAGGGCGTTGCCGCAGACCCAAAAAATGGCGCGGCGTGGTTTCTGCGCGCGGCCGAGACCGGCGACGCGCTGGGGCAATTCAACTACGCGGTGGTGCTGACCAAGGGCATGGGCGTCGCGCCCAATCTCGCCGAGGCCGTGCGCTGGTATGCGCGCGCCGCGGAAGGCGGGCATTATCCGTCACAGGCCCGGCTCGGCTATTGCTACGCCAAGGGGTTGGGTACCAAGCCCGATGCGGTCGAGGCGTTCGTCTGGCTGACGCTGGCGAGCCGCCACGGCGTCGGCCTGGCGATGGCCGAGCTTGAAGAGCTGGTACGCGGCATGTCGGCGGAGCAAAAGGCGCAGGCGCAGCAGCGGCTCGCCGCACGCGACCAGGCGATGCGCCGCGGGGCCGCCTCACAGGTTGCGGTCGGCTGACGGCGTGCGCGCAAAGCGCTGCTTGTAGACGCGCGAGAAGTGCGTCGGGCTGACGAAGCCACAATCGGTGCCGATCTGAGTCACCGGCAGCGACGTCTGTCGCAGCAGAATGCGCGCGCGCTGCAGGCGGATCGTCAGATAGTGCCGCTCGATGCTGGTGCCGAGATGCGCGGCGAACAGCCGTTCGAGCTGGCGTAGCGAGACCTTGGCGGCCCGCGCGATCTCGCCGCGGCCGGCGGGCTCGCGCAGCCGGCGCTCCATCAGTCCGATCGCCGCCGCCACCGCAGGGTGGCCGAGCCGGCCGCGGTCGCGCGTCGCCTGGCGCTGGCTGGCATCGCCGAGGCGGATGTTGGTCTGCAGGAACCAGTCGCTGACCTTCGATGCCAGTTCGGGGCCGTGGTCGCGCCGGATCAGCGCCTGCATCATGTCGAGCCCGGCGACGCCGCCGCCGCAGGTCAGCCGCTCGCGGTCGATCTCGAACAGGTTGCGGGTCAGATCGAGATGTGGAAACGCCTCGGCGAAGGCGGGCGCGTGCTCCCAATGAATGGTGCAACGATAGCCGTCCAGCACCTTGGCGCGCGCCAGGATGTAAGGGCCGCCCGAGATGCCGCCGATCGCGACGCCGCGCCGCGCCAGACCGCGCAACCACGTCATCGTCCGGCGATCCGAAAATTTGGTGGGATTGCCGCCGGCGCAGATCAGCACGAGGTCGAAGTCCTGCGTCCCGTCGATCGCGCAGTCCGGCGTGATCGACAGGCCGCTCGACGCGCCGATCGGCCGGCCATCGATCGAGACGTGAAACCATTGATACAGTGGCCTTGCCGAAATCGCGTTGGCGGCGCGCAGCGGCTCGACGGCAGACGCGAACGACATCAGCGCGAAGCCGTCGATCAGCAGGAAGCCGACGCGGGTGGGCCGGGTCGTCTCGGGCGGGGGGCGGGGCAATGGCGCTCCTGGACAAGTAGATGTCGCTTTCAGTCTAGTGCTGGATTTCGTCCCGCGCCACAGTGCCGGTGAAGGATCGCACATGCGCTATTCGCTGTTCTCGCTGCTCGCCAACACGCTCTCCGGCCATCGCAACTGGCAGCCGACCTGGCGCGATGCGGCGCCCAAGCCCGCTTATGACGTGGTGATCATCGGGGGCGGCGGCCACGGGCTGTCGACCGCGTATTATCTCGCCAGCCGCTACGGCGTCCGCAACGTTGCAGTGCTGGAGAAAGGCTGGATCGGCGGCGGCAATATGGGCCGCAACACCACCATCATCCGCTCCAATTATCTCTTGCCCGGCAACATCCCGTTGTACGAGCTGTCGATGAAGCTCTGGGAGGGGCTGGAGCAGGACTTCAACTATAACGCGATGGTCAGCCAGCGCGGTGTGCTCAACTTGTATCACTCCGACGCCCAGCGCGACGCTTATGTCCGCCGCGGCAACGCGATGCGGCTGCACGGCGTCGATGCCGAATTGCTCGACCGCGAAGCCGTCCGCAAGCTGTATCCATTCCTGAACTTCGATCAGGCGCGCTTCCCGATCCAGGGCGGCCTGCTGCAGGCGCGCGGCGGGACGGCGCGGCATGACGCGGTCGCCTGGGGCTTTGCCCGTGGCGCGTCCGATCGCGGCGTCGACATCGTGCAGAATTGCGAAGTCACCGGCATCACCATCGTGAATGGCCGCGTCACAGGCGTCGAGACCACGCGCGGGCCGATTGCGGCTGGCAAGGTTGGCATCGCGGTCGCAGGCAGCAGCTCCAAGGTCGCCGCGATGGCGGGGATGCGGCTGCCGATCGAATCCTTCGTGCTGCAGGCGATGGTGTCGGAAGGGCTGAAACCGATCATTCCCGGCGTGATCACGTTCGGCGCCGGGCATTTTTACATCAGCCAGTCGGACAAAGGCGGGCTGGTGTTCGGCGGCGATCTCGACGGCTACAACAGCTACGCGCAGCGCGGCAATCTGCCGACCATCGAGGACATCTGCGAAGGTGGCATGGCGCTGATGCCGGCGATCGGCCGCGCCCGTATCCTGCGGACCTGGGCCGGCCTGGTCGACATGTCGATGGACGGCTCGCCGATCATCGATCGCACGCCGACGCAGGGCTTGTATCTCAACGCCGGCTGGAATTACGGGGGCTTCAAGGCGACGCCGGGCTCCGGCTTGGTGTTCGCGCATCTGATTGCACGCGACGAGCCGCATCCGGCCGCGACCGAACTGCGGCTCGATCGCTTCGCGCGCGGCGCGGTGATCGACGAAAAGGGCCAGGGTGCCCAACCGAATCTGCATTGAGGGCGCCATGAGAATCACCTGCCCGTATTGCGGTTCGCGCGATGTCTCCGAGTTCAGCTACATCGGCGACGCGGCGCCGCAGCGGCCGGACCCGGCCGGCGAGCCAGCCGCGGTCGAGGCGGCGTTCTTCGACTATGTCTATTTGCGCGACAATCCGGCCGGGCCGCATCGCGGGCTGTGGTATCACGGCTCCGGTTGCCGCAGCTGGCTGGTGGTGATGCGCAACCCGTCGACCCACGAGATCCTCGACGTTACGCTGGCGGCCGCGGAGGCGCAGCGATGAGCATGCCCTCTCGTCTCAGCGGTGGCCTGATCGACCGCAGCAAGCCGTTGCGCTTCAGCTTCGACGGCAAGCCGATGACCGGCTACGCCGGCGACACGCTGGCGTCGGCACTGGTCGCCAATGGCACGCGTCTGGTCGGCCGCTCGTTCAAGTATCACCGGCCGCGCGGCATCTTCACCGCCGGCCCGGAGGAGCCGAACGCGCTGGTCGAACTGCGGAGCGGCGCGCGGCGCGAGCCGAACACCAAGGCGACCACGGTCGAGCTGTATGACGGCCTCGAGGCGCACAGCCAGAACCGCTGGCCATCGCTGGCGCTCGACCTGCGCGCGGTGCATCAGCTCGCCTCGCCGCTGATCGCCGCGGGCTTCTACTACAAGACCTTCATGTGGCCGGCGTCGTTCTGGGAGAAGCTGTACGAGCCCATGATCCGCCGCTCCGCCGGTCTCGGCAGCCTGAGCGGCGAGGCTGATCCGGATAGTTATGAGAAAGCGACGGCGTTCTGTGATCTGCTGATCGTCGGCGCCGGGCCTGCGGGGCTTGCGGCTGCGCTCGCCGCTGGCCGTTCCGGCGCGCGGGTCATCCTGGTCGAAGAGGATTTCCGGCTGGGCGGCCGGCTGCTGTCGGAGGTGTGCGAGATCGACGGCGGCTCTGGCGCGGACTGGGCTCAGCAGGCTGAAGCCGAGCTCGCGTCGCTCGGCAACGTCCGCGTTCTGCGCCGCGCCAGCGTGTTCGGAATCTATGACGACGAGGTCGGCGTGCTGGAGCGCGTCGCCGATCATCTGCCGGTGCCGCCGGCGTCCACGCCGCGACAGCGATTGTGGAAGATCGTGCCGCGTGAGACGCTGCTGGCGACCGGTGCGATCGAGCGGCCGATCGTATTCGGCGGCAACGATCGCCCCGGTGTGATGCTGGCCTCCGCGGCGCGGACTTACGTCAATCGCTTCGCCGCGGCGCCGGGTCAGCGCGCGGTGGTGTTCACCTCGAGCGACGACGGCTGGCGCAGCGTCGCGGACCTCGCGCGTGCCGGCGTCGGCATAGCCGCGGTGGTCGATCCACGCCGCGAGGTCGCTGCTTCGATCCGCGACCTGGCCGGCAGCGTGCCGGTGCATCTCGGCGCCAGCGTCACCGATGCGATCGGTGGCCAACGGTTGCGCGCCGTCGAGATCGTCGGCGCGGACGGCGAGCGTCAGAAATTCGAGGCCGATCTGCTGGCCGTCTCCGGCGGCTGGAATCCGAATATCGCCCTCGCTACTCATCTCGGCGGCAAGGGTGAGTGGCGTGACGATCTGTCGGCGTTCGTCGCTGCCGGCGTGCCGAAGGGCATGACGTTAGCGGGCGCGGCGGCCGGACGCCTCACGACGGCGCAGGCGCTGGAGGATGGCGCGCGCTGGGGCGTCGAAGCCGCGAGCCGCTGTGGTCACAGCAGCGGCAGTCCGCCGAGTTATCGGGCGAGTGACGAAGCTTTCGCAGTATCGCCGCTGTGGCAGGTCGCCGGAGCGCGGAGCAAGGCGTTCGTCGATCTGCAGAACGACGTCACCGCCGAGGACATCGCGATCTCGGCGCGCGAGGGGTTTCGCTCGGTCGAGCATCTGAAGCGCTACACCACGCTCGGCATGGCGACCGACCAGGGCAAGACCTCCAACGTCAACGGCTTGGCGATGATGGCGGCGCTGACCGGCCGTGATATCGCCGCGACCGGCACGACGCGGGCGCGGCCGCCGCAGGTGCCGGTGGCGATCGCGGCGTTCGGCGGTCTCAGCGTCGGCAAGCACTTCAAGCCGACGCGGCTCACTGCCAGCCACGACTGGGCGATCGAGCAGGGCGCGACCTTTGTCGAGACCGGGCAGTGGCTGCGCGCGCAGTGGTTCGCCAAGCCCGGCGAGACCGACTGGCTGCAGAGCGTGGTGCGCGAAGTGAACGCGGTGCGCAGCGCCGTCGGCATCTGCGATGTGTCCACGCTCGGTAAGATCGCGCTGTGCGGCGCCGATGTCGGCACGTTCCTCGATCGGGTCTACATCAATACGTTCTCGACGCTGCCGGTCGGCAAGGTGCGCTACGGCGTGATGCTGCGCGAAGACGGTTTCGTGATGGACGACGGCACCACCGCGCGACTGGCGGATGATCACTACGTGATGTCGACCACCACGGCGAACGCCGTGAAGGTGATGCAGCATCTCGAATTCTGCCATCAGGTGCTGTGGCCCGAACTCGACGTGCAGATGGTGTCGGTCACCGAGCAATGGGCCCAGGTATCGGTCGCCGGCCCGCAGGCGCGTGCGCTGCTGCAGAAGCTGTTCGGCGACAGCGCCGACCTGTCCGACGCGGCGTTTCCTTACATGGCCTGCGGCGAGTACCAGCTCGGTAACGTGCCGGCGCGACTGTTCCGAATCTCGTTCTCGGGCGAACTCGCTTACGAGATCGCGGTGCCGGCGAACTATGGCGACGCGCTGATGCGCGCGCTGATGGCGGCGGGTGCGGGGCTCGGCGTCGTGCCCTACGGCACCGAGGCGCTCGGCGTCATGCGCATCGAGAAGGGCCACGCCGCCGGTAATGAGCTCAGCGGCCAGACCGTCGCGCGCGATCTCGGCCTCGGCCGAATGATGTCGACCAAGAAGGATTTCGTCGGGCGGGTGATGGCCGGCCGGCCGGCGCTGATCGACCCACAGCGTCCGACGCTGATCGGCCTGCGCCCGGTCGATCGCGCGACGCGGCTGCGCAACGGCGCGCATCTGTTCGCGCCGGGCGTCACGCCGTCGCCGGAGACCGATCAGGGCTACATCACCTCGTCGGCTTTCAGCCCATCGCTGGGCCACTGGATCGCACTGGCGCTGCTGGCGCGCGGGCCGGAGCGCATCGGTGAACGCATCCGCATCTACGATCCGATCCGCAGCGAAGACTACGAGGCCGAGATCGTGTCGCCGGTGTTCGTCGATCCCGAGGGAGGGCGGCTGCGTGGTTGAGTTGATGGTTCAGAGCCCCTGGCGGGCCCTCGCTCCGCGCGGCAGCGGCGCTGGCATCGTCGCGACGCCGATCGAGCGCCCCGGCATCGCGACCGTGATGGCGCGCAAGGGCCGGTTCGCCGAACTAATTGCGCGCGTGCAGGCCGATTACGGCGTCGCTTTGGAGGATGCCCCAAAACGTGTCGCCGGCGAGCGCGCGTCCTTTATCGGCATCGGCCCGGGCAAATGGCTGGCGGTTTCGCAACGGCCGGAGACCGGCTTCGTGGCGGTGCTCGCCGCACAACTCGACGGACTCGCCTCGGTGGTCGAGCAGTCCGACGGGCTTGCGATGCTGCATCTGTCCGGCCCTGATTTGCCGGCTGTGCTGGAGAAGGGCTTTCAGATTGATTGCGCGGCCTTGGGCGCGAACGGCGCCGCGGTCACCAGCGTGCATCATGTCGGCGCGACCATTTGGGCCACCGGCGACGGCGGTGTGGCGATCGCGGTCGCGCGCAGTCTGGTCGGTGGTCTGCTGCATTGGCTCGAAGCGTCCGCGGCCGTGCACGGCCTCGCGGTGACGCCCGAGCGCGGCTGACGCCTCTCACTTGTCCTGACGTCCGACACGGCGCGGATGACCCGCGCCTTTTCCATGGAGTCTGCCATGCCCCACACCAATGTCGTGCTGTCGTTGTCCTGCCGCGATCAGCCGGGCATCGTCGCGGCCGTTGCCAAGACGCTGTTCGACGCCGGCTGCAATGTCGTCGAGGCGCATCAGTTCAACGATGCCGAGACGAATCTGTTTTTCATGCGGACGCGCTTCGCGATCCTGAAGCCGGGCGGCAGTATCGAGGCGCTGAAGGCGGAGTTCGAAGCCGTCGCCAACGACCTCGGCCTGACCTGGACGATGCGCAGCCTCAAGGAGAAGCAGCGGGTCATGATCCTTGTCTCGAAGTTCGATCATTGCCTCGCCGATCTGCTGTATCGCTGGCGCACCGGCGAGATCGATATGGATATCGTCGGCATCATCGCCAACCATCCGCGCGAGACCTACGCGCATCTCGACCTCGACGGCATCCCGTTTCACTATCTGCCGGTCACCAAGGCGACCAAGATGGAGCAGGAGGCTCAGGTCTGGGAGCTGATCCGCGCCGCGAACACCGACCTCGTGGTGCTGGCGCGCTACATGCAGGTGCTGTCGGACGGCTTGTGTGCCAAGCTGGCCGGACGCTGCATCAACATCCACCACTCGTTCCTGCCCGGCTTCAAGGGCGCGCGGCCGTATCACCAGGCGTTCGCGCGCGGCGTCAAGCTGATCGGCGCCACCGCGCACTACGTCACGCCGGATCTCGACGAAGGTCCGATCATCGAACAGGACGTCGAGCGCATCAGCCACCACAACACGGTCGAGGATCTGGTCCGCAAGGGCCGGGAAATCGAGCGCCGCGTGCTCGCCCGCGCCATCACCTGGCATCTCGACGGCCGCGTCATCATGAACGGCTCGAAGACGGTGGTGTTCAAGGATTGAGGGAACAGGCATTCGCCGCTCGCGTCATTGCGAGGAGCGAAGCGACGAAGCAATCCAGACCGGTGTGCGGAGCTGGATTGCTTCGCGGAGCCTGTCATCGGGCGGCGCTTTGCGCCGACCCGTTGGCTCGCAATGAGGACCCGTCCCCGGACACGAATAGAAAGCCCCGGCTCTGGGCAGAGCCGGGGCTTCCATGAGTAGGCGAAGGGCTGGCGTTACAGCGTCAGCTCATGCCGGCCGACCACCATCCAGTGCACCTCGTCCGGACCGTCGGCGAAGCGGAGGTGGCGGACGTCGGTGTACATCTCGGCCAGCGGGGTCCACTGCGAGATGCCGGTGGCACCGTGCATCTGGATCGCCTGGTCGATGATCTTGCAGGCGCGCTCCGGCACCATGGCCTTGACCATGCTGACCCAGACGCGCGCTTCCTTGTTGCCGAGCACGTCCATCGCCTTGGCGGCCTTCAGCACCATCAGCCGCATCGCTTCGATCTCGCAGCGGGCCTGGGCGATGATCTGCATGTTGCCGCCGAGATGCGCCAGCTTCTTGCCGAACGCTTCGCGGGTGAGGCCACGCGCCACCATCAGGTCGAGCGCCTTCTCGGCCTTGCCGATGGTGCGCATGCAGTGGTGGATGCGACCCGGGCCGAGGCGCAGCTGCGAGATCTCGAAGCCGCGGCCTTCACCGAGCAGGATGTTCTCCTTCGGCACCCGCACATTGTTGAAGCGCATGTGCATGTGGCCGCGCGGCGCGTGGTCGTGGCCGAACACGTGCATCGGGCCGAGCACTTCGACGCCGGGGGTGTCGACGGGCACCAGGATTTGCGACTGCTGCTTGCTCGGCGCGGCGGTCGGATCGGTCTTGACCATGACGATCATGATCTTGCAGCGCGGATCGCCGAGACCGGAGATGTAGTACTTCTCGCCGTTGATCACCCACTCGTTGCCGTCGAGCACCGCCGAGGTCGAGACGTTCTTGGCGTCCGATGAGGCGACGTTCGGCTCGGTCATCACATAGGCCGAGCGGATCTCGCCGTTCAGCAGCGGCTTCAGCCACTTCTCCTTCTGCGCCGGCGTGCCGACGCGCTCCAGCACTTCCATGTTGCCGGTGTCGGGCGCCGAGCAGTTCATCACTTCGGAGGCGAGCGGCGCCTTGCCGAGTTCGACCGCGATATAGGCGTAGTCGAGATTGCTCAGGCCTTCGCCGGTTTCTGCGTCGGGCAGGAAGAAGTTCCAGAGGCCTTCTTCTTTGGCCTTAGCCTTGGCCTTGCCGAGCAGATCGAGCTGCTCCTGGGAGAACGACCAGCGGTTCGGATTCTTCGCTTCCGCGATATCGAACTCGTGCTGCATCGGCTCGACGGTCTCGGCGATGAACTTCTTGACGTGGTCGTACAGCGGCCGGACCTTTTCCGACATCCGCAGATCATTCAGTTCGTCTTCCGGCGACAGCGTGTAGGGGGTCTGGCGGGGCACATAGGCCACTTGCATCGTATCGTCCTCCCGATGTGATCATCGCGTTGGTCCATCCTGGATGGATGGTTGCGGTCCTTTATAGACACGTTCCGGCGGCGTTGTCGAAGGGAACGCGGGCATGACCCTGCGCGCGAGTGTATCTGCTCGCGTTTAATTCCGCCCGGCGGACTGGGGGAGGCGCGAATCTACAATCGCGCCCGGATTTGAAACCCGTCACCGTTCATCGGGAGAGACATGGTTTCTGATACCCATGTAATGCGATACTGAGAAATCAGATTCTAAAACACACCGGTTGCGCTGCTCACAACGAAATTCTACGCGTGCCGCTCGATGTTACAGTTTTCCGACAATCGATGATCGACCTGTCGGCGACGCGACGCCGCCCGCAGGCGCCGATCACGGCACGCGCTGCGCACGTAGCGCCGGACTGCGAGGACGAACGATGAAGACGATTGGCCTGATCGGCGGCATGAGCTGGGAAAGCACGGCGGTGTATTATCGCCGGCTCAACGAACAGGTGCGCACGCTGTGCGGCGGGCTGCACTCCGCCGAGATGCTGATGCGCTCGGTCGATTTCGAATCCATCGTCGCGATGCAGACGTCGGGCGACTGGGACGGCGCCACGCGCGTGCTGCAGAAGATCGCGCGCGACCTCGAGGCTGCCGGTGCCGACTGCGTGCTGATTTGCACAAATACGATGCATAAGCTCGCCGACGCGGTGCAGAGCGCCATCGATATTCCGCTGCTCAACATTATCGACATCTGCGCCCACGAGCTGAAGGCGGCCGGCGCGCGCAAGCCGCTGCTGCTGGCGACGCGCTACACGATGGAGCACGACTTCTATCGCGAGCGGATGATCCGCCGCCACGGCCTCACGCCGATCGTCCCCGAGGCGGAGGACCGCACCGCGGTGCACGACATCATCTTTTCGGAACTGTGCTGCGGCATCATTCGCGAGACGTCGCGGCAGCGCTACATGGAGACGATCGCGCGGGGCCGCGCCGCCGGCGCCGACAGCGTGATTCTCGGCTGCACCGAGATCGGCCTCTTGATCCAGCCCGAGAACATTGATTTACCCGCCTACGACTCGACGCTGCTGCATGCCGATGCGGCGGTCGACTTCGCCCTTGGCAGCGGCCCGCTCGGCCGCGCCGACGCAGCCTAAGGAGAATAACAAGACATGCGCGCGATGGTCCTGCGGGAGCACGGGGGGCTCGACAAGCTCTCGTTCGACTCGAACTTTCCCGATCCCGAGATCGGCCCCGGTGATGTGCTGCTGCGCGTTCGCGCGACGTCGCTCAACTATCACGACATCTTCACGCGCCGCGGCATGCCGGGCATCAAGATCCCGCTGCCGGTGATCATGGGACTCGATGTCGCAGGCGAGATCGTCAAGGTCGGCGACGGCGTCGAGGGCTGGAAGGCCGGCGATCGCGTGCTGGTCGATCCGCTCAACCGCGTCGAAGGCGGGCTGATGGGCGAGACCATGAATGGCGGCCTTGCCGAGCTGTGCAAGGCGCGCGCGCATCAGCTGCTGCGCATCCCGGATAACGTCAGCTTCGAGCAGGCAGCGGCGCTGCCGGTCGCTTACGGCACCGCGCATCGCATGATGACCACCAACGGCCAGGTCAAGGCCGGCGAGAAGGTGCTGATCCTCGGCGCCTCTGGCGGCGTCGGCGTGTGCTGCGTGCAGCTCGCCAAGATCGCTGGCGCTTATGTGATCGCCTGCGCGGGCTCGGAAGAGAAGGGCGAGCGCCTCAAGGAACTCGGCGCCGACGAAGTCATCCTCTACACCCAGGAGGACTTCATGAAGGTGGTGCGCGAGCGGCATGGCCGGCCGGCGCGGGTCGGCGGCGGCTCGTCTGTCAATGGCGGCGTCGACGTCGTGGTGAACTTCACCGGCGGCGACACCTGGGTGAAGTCGCTGCGCACGCTCAAGCTCGGCGGCCGCATCCTGACCTGCGGCGCGACCGCGGGCTACGATCCGGCCGAGGATCTGCGCGTGATCTGGACGTTCGAATTGCAGGTCCGCGGCTCCAACGGTTGGGAGCGCGAGGATCTGGAAAAGCTGTTCGATCTGGTGTCGAGCGGCAAGCTCACCGCGCGGATCGACAAGGCGTTCCCGCTCGAGCAGGCCGCCGATGCGTTGCGGATGCTCGACGAGCGCACCGTGATCGGCAAGGTGGTGGTGACGCCATGAGCGAGCCGCTCTCCGCCGCGCAGATCGAGGCGATGCTGCAGGCATCGCCGTTCATCTCCTTCCTCGGGCTGACGGTGTCGAGCCTCGACGCCGCCAAGCAGGAAGTTGTGATGCGCGCGCCGATGCGGCCGGAATTCGAGCGCGAGGCGGGCACCGGGCAGTGGCACGGCGGCCCGATCGCCTCGATCATCGACACCGTCGGCGACTACGCGCTGGTGATGTTCGTCGGCCGCGGCCTGCCGACCATCAATTTCCGCGTCGATTATTTCCGCCCGGCGATCAACACCGCGCTGATCTCGACCGGCCGCGTGCGCCGGCTCGGCCGCACCGTCGGCGTTGCCGATGTCGACGTGCACGACGAGAAGGGCGCGCTGCTCGCCATCGGGCGCGCCACTTACGCCATCTAGAGAGGAAAGGCGCCGCCGCGATGAAGCCGCTCGCCGACAGGATCGCTCTCGTCACCGGCGCCAGCCGCGGCATCGGGCGCGCGATCGCTGTCCGGCTCGGCCAGGACGGTGCGCTCGTCGGCGTGCATTATCGCGCCGAGCGCGACAAGGCGCAGCAGACGCTCGACGAGATCCGCGCCGCCGGCGGCGACGGTTTTCTGATCGCGGCCGATCTCGCCGATCCGGCCGGCGCGACGCAGCTTGCCGACGCTTTGACGGCCGAGCTGCGGGCGCGGCGCGATCCGCCGCGGCTCGACATCCTGGTCAACAACGCCGGCATCGACGATCGCAAGACCATCGAGCAGGTGACCGAAGCCGATTTCGATCGCATGCTGCAGATCAACTTCAAGTCGCCGTTCTTCCTGATCCAGAAGCTGCTGCCGGTGCTGGCCGACGGCGGCCGCATCATCAACATCTCGTCGATGGCGGCGCGGCTGTCGTTTCCGACCATGCCGGTCTATGCGCCCACCAAGGCGGCGCTGTCGACGCTGAGCCGCATCCTCGCGGCGCATCTCGGGCCGCGCGGCATCACCGTCAACGCGGTGCTGCCGGGCGCCACTTCCACCGACCTCAATCCGTTATCCGATCCGGCGCGCGCCGCCGCGGTCCGCGACAGTGTGGCGCTCGGCCGCATCGCCGGGCCCGAGGACATTGCGCCGATCGTCGCCTTCCTCGCCTCGAAGGAAGGCGGCTGGATCACCGGCGAAACCATCGAAGCGAGCGGCGGCCAGCGGCTATGAATCGTCGATCCGGCCGCGAATGTGTTTCTCCGAAACCGGGTTCGCGCCGGACGATTTCTCTCCCGTTCTGCTGTTTCGTGCACGATCGTGCTACGTGCGCGGCATGTTTGGCATGTGACGTGCTTTATGCAATTCATCCGCAACGCTGCGCATCCAACGCGGCAAGGATGGTGCGCTGATGGACCGGATCGATCTGAAGATACTCGGCTGCTTGCAGGAAGACGCGATGATGCCGGTCGCCGCTGTGGCCGAGAAGGCGGGGCTGTCGACCTCGCCGTGCTGGCGTCGCATCCAGGCGCTGATCGAGAAGAAGATCATCCGCCGCCGCGTCGCGCTGCTCGATGCCAACCTGGTCAATGTGCCGGTGACGGTGTTCGTCACGCTGAAAACCAGCAAGCATCACAGCAAATGGATGACGACGTTTGCGCGCGAGGTCGCCAAGATTCCCGAGGTCACCGAATTCTACCGGATGAGCGGCGACGTCGACTATCTGCTGCGCATCGTGGTGCCGGACGTCGCGGCCTACGACAATGTCTACAAGCGGCTGATCAGCGCCGCCGAACTGTTCGACGTCAGTTCGAGCTTCGCGATGGAGACGATCAAATACTCCACCGCGCTGCCGCTGAACTACGCGGATGTCTGAGAAAAAGCCGGGCAGGCCGCATCAAGTCACGAGTTGGAACATCGACAGAAGCGGGGGATTGAAGACAGCATGACGAAGACTCAGCGGACGATCACCAGGCGCGCCACCGCGCTCGCTCTCGGCGCGGCGCTCGGCCTCGCGGGGCTCGGCGGCGCCTTTGCGCAGCAGGCCGACACTTCGCCGATCCGGATCGGCGTGCTCACCGACATGTCGGGCCTGTTCGCCGACATCTCCGGCCCCGGCGCGGTGGTCGCGGTCAACATGGCGGTGGAGGATTTCGGCGGCAAGCTGCTGGGTCGCCCGGTCGAGGTGTTGTCGGCCGATCACCAGAACAAAGCCGATATCGGCCTGTCGCTGGCGCGCGGCTGGATCGACGAGAAGAATGTCGTGATGCTGGCCGACCTGATGAATTCCTCGGTCGCGCTCGGCGTGATGGAGCTGACCAAGACCAAGGATCGCATCGCCATCGTCAACGGCGCCTCGACCTCGGTGATCACCAACGAGAAGTGCACGCCCAACAGCATCCACTACACCTGGGACACCTACGCGCTGGCGCGCGGCACCGCCAACGCCGTCGTCAGCCGCGGCAAGAAGAAGTGGGCGATCCTCGAGGCGGACTTCGCCTATGGGCATCAGCTCGCCGGCGACGCGACGCGGTTCGTCGAAGCGGCGGGCGGCAGCGTGGTCTCGACCATCAAGCACCCGATCAACACGGCCGACTTCTCGTCCTTCCTGCTGCAGGCGCAGAGCTCGGGCTCCGATGTGATCGCGCTCGCCAATGGCGGTGCCGACACCATCAACGCCATCAAGTCGGCGGCCGAGTTCGGTATCGGCCGCGACGGCAAGCAGCAGGTCGTCGGGCTCGCCATCAACCTCAACGACACCAAAGCGCTCGGCCTGCAGGCTGCGCAAGGCCTGTTGCTGACCGAAGCCTGGTACTGGGACCTCAACGACGAAACCCGCGCCTTCGCCAAGCGTTTCAACGACAAGTTCGGCAAGATGCCGACCTCGACCCAGGCCGGCGACTATTCGTCGACGATGCACTATCTGAAGGCAGTGGCTGCCGCCGGTACGCTCGACGCGCAGACCGTGATGGCCAAGATGCGCGAAATGCCGGTCGACGACTTCTTCGCCAAGGGCGGCAAGATCCGGATCGACGGCCGCATGGTGCACGACATGTATCTGGCCGAAGTGAAGAAGCCGGCGGACTCGAAAGGTCCGTGGGACTTCTACACCATCCTCGAGACCATCCCGGGCGACAAGGCGTTCCGCCCGCTGTCCGAAAGCGCCTGCCCGCTGGTGAAGAAGTAGCGGCGGCCTTCCCGCGGCGTGCGTCCGCACGCTCCGACGCCTCGGCACGCGCACGCATCTCTCAACCCGTCATGGCCGGGCTCGTCCCGGCCATCCACGTCTTGCCACATGG
>NZ_LJIC01000180.1 GCF_001295845.1 Rhodopseudomonas sp. AAP120
TTACTCGATGATCGCGGCGACGACGCCTGCGCCGACGGTGCGGCCGCCTTCGCGGATGGCGAAGCGCAGCTTTTCTTCCATCGCGATCGGCACGATCAGGTGCACTTCCATCGCGATGTTGTCGCCCGGCATCACCATCTCGGTGCCTTCCGGCAGATGCACGACGCCGGTCACGTCGGTGGTGCGGAAGTAGAACTGCGGACGATAGTTGGTGAAGAACGGCGTGTGACGGCCACCCTCTTCCTTCGTCAGGATGTAGGCCTCGGCCTTGAACTTGGTGTGC
This sequence comes from Rhodopseudomonas sp. AAP120, assembly GCF_001295845.1. Classification (GTDB taxonomy): domain Bacteria; phylum Pseudomonadota; class Alphaproteobacteria; order Rhizobiales; family Xanthobacteraceae; genus Rhodopseudomonas. The sequence goes on from NZ_LJIC01000180.1 coordinate 284, forward strand.
GGCTTCACCGAACCCGGCTTGCACAGCACCTGGCCGCGCTCGACGTCTTCACGCTTGGTGCCGCGCAGCAGCGCGCCGATGTTGTCGCCCGCCTGGCCCTGATCGAGCAGCTTGCGGAACATTTCGACGCCGGTGCAGGTCGTCTTCTGCGTCGGGCGGATGCCGACGATCTCGATTTCCTCACCGACCTTGATCACGCCGCGCTCGACGCGGCCGGTCACCACGGTGCCGCGGCCCGAGATCGAGAACACGTCTTCGACCGGCATCAGGAACGGCTGGTCGATCGGACGCTCCGGCTGCGGGATGTAGGCGTCGACCTGCTTCATCAGCTCGAGGATCGCGTCGTGGCCGAGCTTCGGATCGGAGTTCTCCAGCGCCGCCAGCGCCGAGCCCTTGACGATCGGAATGTCGTCGCCCGGGAAGTCGTACTTCGACAGCAGCTCGCGCACTTCCATCTCGACCAGCTCGAGCAGTTCCGGATCGTCGACCATGTCGCACTTGTTCAGGAACACGACGAGCGCCGGCACGCCGACCTGACGGGCCAGCAGGATGTGCTCGCGGGTCTGCGGCATCGGGCCGTCGGCCGCGGATACGACGAGGATCGCGCCGTCCATCTGCGCCGCACCGGTGATCATGTTCTTGACGTAGTCGGCGTGGCCGGGGCAGTCGACATGCGCGTAGTGGCGGTTGGTCGTCTCGTACTCGACGTGAGCGGTCGAGATCGTGATGCCGCGCGCCTTCTCTTCCGGCGCCTTGTCGATCTGGTCATAGGCCGTGAACGTCGCACCGCCCGTCTCCGCCAGAACCTTGGTGATCGCCGCCGTCAGCGACGTCTTGCCATGGTCGACGTGACCGATCGTCCCGATGTTGCAATGCGGCTTGGTACGTTCAAACTTTGCTTTGGCCAT
>NZ_LJIC01000181.1 GCF_001295845.1 Rhodopseudomonas sp. AAP120
CTCGTCCCGGCCATCCACGTCTTGCCACATGGCGAGGTCGAAGGCGTGGATGCCCGGGACAAGTCCGGGCATGACGACCTCAATATTCGTGTTCACGTCACTACACGTCTTCGGAGTTCTTCCATGTCCTGGCCGTCCCGCAATCTCGGCTGCTGTTTCGATCCGTCGAAGAATCCCGACAAGGTCGCGATCATCGATCTGGCGCGACCGGACCAGCCTCAGGAGATCACCTATGCGGCGCTCGACGCCGCCTGCGATGCGGTGGCGCGCGGGCTGCTGCGCAAGGGGCTGAAGCCGGGCGACCGGGTCGGCATCATGGCGCTGAATTCGGCGCCGATGATCGCCGCCTATCTCGGGATCATGCGGGCCGGCCTGGTGTCGGTGCCGATCTCGTTCAAGCTGGCGCGCGAGACCGTCGACTACATCGTCAAGGATGCCGATCTGCGCGCGGTGTTTCACGATCGTGAACGCGCCGCGATGGTGCCGGCCGGCGTGCTCGGCATCGATTTCGACGCGCCGGACGGTTATGCGGCGCTGCTCGACTACGGCCCGTTTCAATCCTTCGAGCCGCAGGGCCGAGAGATCGCGACCATCCTCTACACCTCCGGCTCGACCGGCATGCCGAAGGGTGTGCTGCTGTCGCATGCCTCGCAGATGTGGGCGCTGGACACGGCCGCGCGCGCCGGCGACCGCTCGCAGCATCGCTATATCGTCGCCGCGCCGATGTTCCACATGAACGCGACGATCAGCGCCAAGACGGCGCTGCATGCCGGCGCCTCGATGGTGCTGCTGCCGTCGTTCGACGCGCGGCTGTATGCGCAGGCGATCGCCAACTATCGCGTCACCTGGCTCACCTCGGTGCCGACCATGCTGGCGATGATGGCGCGCGAGCAGGACCTCATCAAGTCGCTCGACTTCTCGTCCGTCACCAACGTGATGATGGGCTCGGCGCCGCTCACCAAGGCGTTGGTCGAGAAGGTGCAGAGCATCTTCCCCGGTGCGGCGATCAGCAACGCCTACGGCACCACGGAGGCCGGCCCCGGCGTGTTCGGCGCGCATCCGGACGGCCTGCCGCGGCCCGACACCGCGGTCGGCTATCCGACCGAAGGCGCGCTTGCCGAATTGCGCGAAGGTCCGTCGCCGGACGAGGGCGTGCTGTACATGAAGAACCCGATGCTGATGGAAGGCTACAACAACCGGCCCGAGAAAACTGCCGAGGTGATGCAGGGCGGCTGGTATCGCTCCGGCGACATCATGCGCCGCGATGAGAACGGCTTCTTCCACTTCCTCGGCCGCGCCGACGACATGTTCGTGGTCGGCGGCGAGAACGTCTGGCCTGGCGAGGTCGAGAAGCTGATCGAGCGGATGCCGGGCGTGCACCAGGCCGCAGTCGTTCCGGTGCCCGACGACATCAAGGGCACGCTGCCGTTCGCTTTCGTGGTGAAGCAGGACGGCGCCGAGGTCGACGAGGCGGCCGTGAAAGCTTTCACGATCGCCAATGGCCCGGCCTTCGCACATCCGCGCTTCGTCGAATTCCGTCCGGCAATTCCGCTGTCGGCCACCAACAAGCCCGACCGCCGCCTGCTGACCCAGGAGGCCGTGCAGATCGCCGCGAAGCGCCGGGCGGCCGGCGAACGATAGAGGTATTTAGATACGACGTATGGCGTCCCGCGCAACGCTCCGTTCATCACGCGCGGGCGTTGCAGCGGTCCCCGGGAGTTGCCCGAGGCCGGATGGATAAAGATCTGTGAGTGCTAGGATTTCGGCCTCCGGATGATGACGGAGGTATCCCGATCTGCGTTGACAATTGCTGCGCTGCGACGGATTGATGACCGATCAGTTCGGATTGCAAGGCGCTTGCGATTTTGTCGCCCGACGGTCCGGCCAAGACAGCACGGGAGAGAGATGTGAAAGCCCTGGTCCGAGCGTTCTACTACGTGCCGGTGATCGGCTGGCTGACCAAGGATGCCGTCCATGGCACCCCGGAAGCGAAGTACTTCTTCGCGTTCAACCTGGTCGTGCTGCTGTTCGGCGCGATCTATCTGGTCGGCTATCCGCTGGTGATCACGCTCGGCCTGATCGGCTCGGCTGCGGGTCTTTCCGGCCTCGTGCTGCTCACCGCCGGCGATGCCTTCGACCGCCGCGCCTCCGGCGCCGTCGCCAGGGCCCCGGCGCCTCCGGTCCGCAAGCCTTCGGTGCGCCGCGCGGCCTGAACGACGCCAGGCTAATTCGCGCGCGGCACGGCCTATCCCCGTCATGGCCGGGACGAGCCCGGGCATGACGATGATGAGGGGCCGCGAGTCAAACTGAGGCGGTGTTTGCGGTCTTCGCTATTGCTAACGTCGCGCAAACCCGCTCCAGCCGCTGCCACGCGGCTGCGTCGCCCGGCAGGCCGAAGCGATAGCGGTTCGGGCTGTGGGTGAAGCCGCGGATCAGCACGCCGGCGCGGGCGAAGGCGTCGACCAGGTCGCGGCCGTCTTGGTCCTCATACAGCCCGAACAGGTCGGTGCCGCCGCACGCCGTCAGTCCTGCTGGCGCCAGCGTGGCGTCCAGCCGCCGTCGATCGGCCGCCAGCCGCTGGCGCATTGCGGTGATCCATGCGTCATCGCGCAGCGCGTGGGTGGCGATAGCACAGGCTGGCCCGGAGGCGGCCCAGTCGCCGAGCAGATCGCGCCATGGCGGCGCATCGTCGGCATTCACCGCGACGAAACCGAGCCGCACCCCCGCCAGGCCGAAGAACTTGCCGAGCGAGCGCAGCACCACGAGGCCGCGGGGCAGCGCGGGCCCGCGCAGCAGCGACAGCTCGGGCCGCACGTCGGCGAAGGCTTCGTCGACCACCAGCCGCTTGCCGGCGGCGCACCAGCGCTCTGCAAAGGCCAGTAACGGCTCAGCCTCGACGGCGCGGCCGTCCGGATTGTTCGGGTTCACGATCACCAGCGCGTCGAGCGCGGCATCGACATCGGGCAGGGCGCCGAGTTCGCGCACCTGCGCGCCTGCCGCCCGCCATGCGGCGGCGTGCGAACTGTAGGTCGGTGCCAGAATCCCGACCCGCGCGCCGCGCGCGTCGGTCAGCACCCGCGGCGCCAGCCGGATCGCGATCTCGCTGCCCGGCGTCGGCAGCATCACGGCGCCTTGCGGCAGGCCATAGGCCGCCGCGGCGGCCGCACAGAGGTCGTCCAGCTCTGCAGCCAGCGGCAGCCGCGCGAACGCCTCCGGCGGCAGCGGCGGGACCGGATAGGCGGTCGGGTTGATCCCGGTCGACAGGTCGATCCAGGGCAGCGGCGCCTGCGGATAGGCTTGCGCCGCGAGATCGACCCGGCCGCCATGGATCCGCAGCGCCGCCGCAGCGGCGCTGGTCACGGCGTCACCAGCCAATAGCCACCGACCACCAGGATCAGCGACAGCGTCACGATCACCGCCAGCACCGCCGCGATGATCGCGCCAAGGCCGTGGCCGTCGAGCCAGTGCTGCAGCTTGTTGCCCAGTCGCAAGCCCATCGGTTCCGCCATGTCTGGTGTTCGCAGGCGAGGTTCTGTCACACCTGCGCGGGGCAGCGCCAGCCCGACGAACAGCCGGCGGATCGCCTGCGGCAACCCGCCCGGCTTCCGCCGGAACCAGACTCCGGCTTCGGCTTTGACTCCGCAACAGGAGGTTTGCCATGTCGATCCGTTTTGTGCTCGCGTCACTGGTGTTCATGATGGTCAACGCCGTCGTCTTCGGCGTCGGTCTGGTGTCGGTCCTGACGCTTCCCTCGCTGGCGCGCCACGCCTTCGACCTCATTCCTGCGGTGGTGATCGCCAGCTTCCTGATCTCCGCGCCGCTTTCCTGGATGATTGCGCCGCGCCTGCGCGCCAGCTATTGGCGTCAGCAGCGGGTCGCCGCCGGCAACTAAGCTGCGGCGGCTCGTCGCCTCCGTCGATTGACCCGGGTCAATCGACGCGCGAGGGCGCTGCTGCATAGATGCGGCAGCGTGCGGTCAATGGCGGTTGCGATGAGCTTGCCCGATCCCGACTGGTTGAAGCAGTTTCCCGCCCTGGCCACGATGCCGGAGGGCGAGCGTGCGCCGCTCGCCTCCGGCGCGATGGCGATGAACGCGCCGGCCGGCACCACGGTGTATGCGCCGGGCGAGCCGTGCAACGCGTTCATCCTGGTGATCAGCGGCGGCGTGCGGGTGTATCAGCTCGATGCCGACGGCAACGAGATCGTGCTGTATCGGCTTGGCCCCGGCAGCATCTGCATCCTCACCACGCTGGCGCTGCTGGCCTCCGACGCCTACAGCGCGTTCGCGATCACCGAGACGCCGGTGCAGGCGATGGCGCTGCCGGTCGCGACCTTCAACGACCTGATGGCGCGCTCGGCGCAATTCCGCAGCTTCGTGTTCGGCGCGCAGGCGGCGCGGATGGCCGATTTGATGGCGGTGATCCAGAACGTCGCCTTCGCGTCGATCGAATCGCGGCTGGCAGCGCGGCTGCTGACGCTGGCCGGCGGCGGCCACGAACTCTCGATCACGCATCAGCAACTCGCCGCCGAGATCGGCAGCGCCCGCGAGGTCGTCAGCCGGCAACTCAAGGCGTTCGAGCGCCGTGGCTGGGTCAGCCTCGGCCGCGGCCGCGTCGAGCTGCGCAACGCTGCGCCGCTGCGGGCCGCCGCCGGCCGCTGAATTTTCCAGGCGCGGTGACTTCGTCACAGACCGCTTTCCCCCCGCGCCGTACACAGGCAGCGTCACTCAACCAAGCGAGGGGAAACACAATGTCCGCCAATGTTGGAATGATCGATCGCCTGCTGCGCGCCATCGTCGGCATCGGCCTGATCTATTGGGCGCTGACCGGCGGCCCGATCTGGGCGTGGATCGGCGTCGTGCCGCTGCTCACCGCAGCGATCGGCTTCTGCCCGGCCTACACGCTGTTCGGCATCCGCACCTGCCCGGTCAAGCAGTCCTGACCGACGCGTTCGTCATCGCTCCCGGAATCGGCTAGACGCCGATCCGGGAGTTGTTCTCATTCAGGTGAAACCATGCACAAGAACTGGATCGATCTGACGGGCGAATTGTCGGTGGCGCTGCGCGAAGTGCGCACCGGCGCGCCCGACGTGATGAAGGGCTTTTCGGCGATCGCGCAGGCGGCGCTCAAGGCCAACGCGCTCGATACCAAGACCAAGGAGCTGATCGCGCTGGCGATCTCGGTGGCGACGCGGTGCGACGGCTGCATCGGTTTCCACGCCGAAGCCGCGGTGAAGCAGGGCGCCACCCGCGACGAGATCATGGAGACGATGGGCATGGCGATCTACATGGGCGCCGGCCCCAGCGTGATGTACGCGGCGCAGGCGGTCGAGGCGTATGATCAGTTCGCCAAGAAGAAAGCCGCGGCGGCAGCGACGCCGGTGTAGTTGAGCGAGACCTCGCCCCATCGTCATTGCGAGCGCAGCGAAGCAATCCAGCTCAGTGCACCGCGTCACCTCTCCCGCTTGCGGGAGAGGTCGCACCGGCGTAGCACGGCGAAGCCGTGGCGGGTGGGGGAACTCCTCTCCGCGTAGACCGACTCAGTGCTCGTGTCGCCCTCTCCCC
>NZ_LJIC01000182.1 GCF_001295845.1 Rhodopseudomonas sp. AAP120
GTCGCGGGCTGCGGCGCGGCGGCCGGCTTGCCGGACGGCGCTGCCGGGGCCGCGGTCGCCGCGGCGGGCTGCGGCTGGGCGCTCGGATTGATCCAGCAGGCGTGGACGCGGCCGCTCAACCCTTCCGGCACCTTCGGATCGATCGGGCCGGAGCGGACCAGGCAGCGGAAGGCCGCCTGGATGTGACCGGTCGGACAGCCGAAGCGGTCGTACAGGTCGAGATGGCGGAAGGCGGTGTCGAGATCGTCGCGCCACATCAGCACGACGACGCGGCGCCCGAGCCAGACGCATTCCGGATTGCCGGCGGGACCATTGATGGCCTGCGCGGCCTCGACGAATTCGTCGGTCTTGCGCTGGCTGTCCTTGAGAGCATCGGCGGGCGGCTGCTGCGCCGGCTGGTTGGCGTTCGCCGGAGGCTTGGCGTTCTGATCCTGGGCTCGCAGGTCGCCGCTCTGGGCGATCGCGCCGCCGACGCCGATCAGCAAGGCAAGTCCGGTCGCGCCCAGGCCACGCCACAGCGCGCTCTGGAACTCAAGGAATACTCGTCGCATAGCGTCCCCGATCTGGTTGGCCGGGCCACAGCGGCGTCGGTCCCCATCCGCCCGATGCCACCAGAATTCGTCGCCGATGCGGCGTGACCCTGCACGATTCCCATGACGGACATTTCGAGATTTGTCCAGCAATGACAAATGAGCAGAGCCCACATGGCGACGAATTCATCTACCTTAATGCGCGTTCATTCCCGACCGCGCAGGCTCGCTTCGGTTCGTGCGTCCTCTTATGGTCTTGGCAGATCGGCTGCGAGCGGGTAATCGACGGTCCTTCTGGAGGACGGAACCCATTTCATTTCGCACGCCGCTGGCGCTTCTCCCGATATCCCTCGGTATCATCTTCGGCGTGTGGTGGTGGATCGCCACGCCGGTCACGCTGTCGCGCGCGCCGATCGATCCGAGCGCCAAGCTCGAATGCGTGTCCTACGCGCCGTTCCGCGGCGAGCAGACGCCGCTCGATCCGACCACGCGGATTCCCGCCGAGCAGATCGAGCAGGACATGGTCCAGCTCGCCAAGATCTCCAAATGCGTCCGGACCTATTCGGTCGATAACGGCCTCGAGCAGTTGCCGGCGCTGGCCGGCAAGGTCGGGCTGAAGGTGATCCAGGGCATCTGGCTCGGCAACGAACGCGCCAAGAACCTGGCGCAGATCGCCGTCGCGGTCGGCCTCGCCAAGGACTATCCGGATGTGATCACCGGTCTGGTGGTCGGCAACGAAGTGCTGCTGCGCGGCGAGATGACGGTCGGCGATCTCGCCGCGACGATCCGGCTGGTGAAGTCACAGGTCAAGACGCCGGTCACCTACGCGGACGTCTGGGAATACTGGCTGCGCAATCGCGAGATCTACGACGCGGTCGACTTCGTCACGATTCACATCCTGCCGTATTGGGAGGACATCCCGATCCGTGCCCGCAACGCCGCCGCGCATGTCGACCAGATTCGCAAGCGAGTCGCCGTCGCGTTCCCGGCCAAGGAAATCCTGATCGGCGAAACCGGCTGGCCGAGCGCCGGGCGGATGCGCGAGGGGGCGCTGCCGTCGCGCGCCAACCAGGCGCGGGTGGTGTCGGAGATTCTGCAGCTCGCCAAGATCGAGAACTTCCGCGTCAATCTGATCGAGGCCTACGACCAGCCCTGGAAGCGCGATCTCGAAGGCACCGTCGGCGGCTATTGGGGCCTGATCGATGCCGATAATCGCGCGCTGAAATATCCGGCCGGCGTGCCGATCAGCAACTTCCCGCAATGGAAGCTGTCGATGGCGGCCGGGATGGGGCTCAGCTTTATCGTGTTCGCCACTGCGCTGCTGTCGCTGCGCCGCAAGCCGTGGGCGCCGCGGCTGGCATCGTGGTTGGCGGTCGGCATTTCAGCGACGGCGGCGGGCGCGCTGCTCGGCATTGCGGTCGACAAGATGCTGGTCGAGAGCTACGGCTCGGGCCGCTGGCTGCAATGGGGCCTGCTGCTGGCCAGCGGCGTGCTGACGCCGATCTTCGCGGCGCATGCGTTCATGTCAGGGCGGCCGCTGCCGACCTTTCTCGAATTGTTCGGTCCGCGCGAGATGCGCGACCGCTCGTTCCTGACCTACGCGCTCGGGCTGTCGCTGGCCGTGACGGTGCTGATCGGCGCCCAGACCGCGCTCGGCTTCACCTTCGATCCGCGCTACCGCGACTTTCCGTTCGCGTCGCTGACCATGGCGGTGCTGCCGCTGTTCCTGCTGATGCTGCTGAACCGGCCGGCGCAGGGCGCGCGGCCGATCGCCGAGTCGGTGTTCGCCGGGGTGCTGGTGATCTCGGCGATCTACACGGTGTTCAACGAAGGGCCGAAGAACTGGCAGTCGCTGTGGACCTGTGCGGTCTACGCGATGCTGGCGCTCACGCTGTGGCGGGCGCGGGCCGCGCAAAGCCCAAGATAAGCAGTCCGATCGCGATCCCCGACAGGCCGATATTGTAGAGCACGATGCCGAAGCCTGCGGCCACCAGGCCGGCGGTCAAGAGCACGATCGACGGCCGGATGAAGTGCAGCACGGCGATCACCACCGCCGCGATTCCGAACACGGAATTGCGGAACAGGTAGGTCATCAGTAGCCTGGTCTTGCACAGCATCGACTGCAGGCCGGCGTCGCAGGCGAGCGCCACCGTCGACATTTCGATGGCGAGATAGCGCAGGTACAGCGCGTAACCGACGGTGACGAAGCCGACGATAAGCAGCCATTGCACCTGATACGGGGAGAGGCGGAACGGTTCTTTCTTCATGGCGCGATTATGCGGCGGTTTGCAGCCGCGAACAACCCGTCAGGACGGCTGAGGCTGGCAGATGCGGTCAGTGGATGCCGAGGATCGACGACAGCGGGCCCGGCTTCGGCTGCGGCGGTGGGGGCGGCGGTTCGGGCGCGGGGGGCGGCTCGGGCGCGACGGCCGTGACTTTCGGCGGACGCTTCCGCGGCTGACGCGGCGGCGGCGGTGCTGTCGAAGCCAGCGGCAGGCGCTGGCCGTCGAACACGGTGGTCTCGCACGGACGGTCGGCGGCGCCGAGCGCCGCGCAGAGCTTGGCCGCGGCGGCGGCATCGTCGAGCGGACCGGCGACCAGGCGCAACTGGCCGCCGCCGGCATTTTCCTTGATCATGATGATGGGCCGCATGTCCTTCAGCTCCTTGTGAGCCTTGGCCATGCGCCGCCACAGATTGCGAAGCCCCTCGACCGAGTTGGCGCCGCCGAGCTCGACCCCGAAGGTCGTGCGCGGCACCGCAACCGGCGCGTCGTCGGGCGTATCGGGCTCGGCATCCGGTCCGGCGGGCGCCGCGACGGGCTGAGGCACGTTCAGCTTGGTGGCGCCGGCGTCCGGGGGCGCCAGCATCGAGCGCGCGGACATCAACGGCGCCGGTGGCGTCAGAGCCGCGACGGCGCTTCTGTCGACGCGCTTCGGTTCGAGTTCTGGGGGCGGGGCTGCCGCGACGGCGGCGTGCGGCGCCGGAGGCGCGGCGATGCTCGGTGTCGGCGGCTCGCTCGCGGCGGCTTCGGCCGGACGTTTGGCGGGCAGCGGAGCCGCGGGTGGGGCCGGCGCCGCGGCTGCCACGACAGGTGCGCCGGAGGCGGGCTGCGGGGCACTGGCCTTGGATTCGACCGTCGCAACCGGAGGCGCCGGCTCCTTGACCGGAATGTCCGGGAGGGATGCCGCAAGTGCCTTGTCGACGGGTGCCGATCGCGACGAAGCCTGCACCCGGGCGATCGAGCCCGTCACCGAGTCCAGCCCCTGCTCGAGCGAGCCGAGCCGGGCATAGAGCCGGTCGCGGTCGGCATTCAGGGTGTCGATCGCCGAGGCGAGGCGGGTGGCCTCGTTCTGACTTTCTTTGGTCAGACGCTGAATTTGCTGAGACTGCCGCGCCAGATCGGCGGCGGCGACCTGATCGCGGCGGCGGTCGATCGAGGTCTGTGTAGCCAGGATCGCGATCACCAGCGCACCGAGCGAGCCGGCGGCCCAGGTCGCCAGCCGCCATTTGGCGCGGCCGTCGAGTTCGTCCTCGTCGGCCAGGAAACGGGTCAGCCAGCCGCCGGGCTCCTCGGTGGCGAAGCTGTCCGCGAGATCGTCCCTGTTCCGCGCCATCCGAACGCCCGAAAGCCCCTGTCGCCCAATCGAATCACGGCATCAACATTAACAGGGAATTGTCCCGCCGCTGTCGCCGAGGAGTCACTTTCCGCCCTCGAAAGCCGTTTCCCCTCCGGCGCAAACGCTCTATGAGGGCTGCACATCGACTGACGGGAATTCAGATGACGACGAGATCCAGCCTGACGATCGTACTTGCGGCCGGCGAGGGCACGCGGATGCGATCGTCACTGCCGAAGGTGCTGCATCCGGTCGCGGGCCGTCCGCTGCTGGCGCATGTGCTGGCCGCGGCGCCGCAGGGGGACGGCAACCGGATCGCGGTTGTTATCGGCCCGGATCATCAGGCGGTCGCCGTCGAGGCCAAGCGCGTCCGCTCCGATGCGGAGATCTACATTCAGCGCGAGCGGCTGGGGACGGCACATGCCGTACTGGCCGCCAAGGACGCGATCGCCCAGGGCGCCGACGATCTCTTGATCGCGTTCGGCGACACGCCGCTGATTTCCGCCGAGACGTTCGCGCGCATGCGTGAGCCGCTCGGCCGGGGCGCGTCGCTGGTGGTGCTGGGCTTCCGCGCGGCGGATCCGACCGGCTATGGCCGGCTGGTGGTCGAAAGCGACCAGCTCGCCGCGATCCGCGAACAGGCCGATGCTACTCCCGACGAGTTGAAGATCACGCTGTGCAACGCCGGCGTGATGGCGATCGACGGCAAGATTGCGCTCGACGTGCTGAGCCGGATCGGCAACGCCAACAAGAAGGGCGAGTACTACCTCACCGACGCGGTCGGCCTTGTCCGCGCGCGTGGTCTCACCGCCAGTGTGATCGAGACCGACGAGGACGAAGTCCGCGGCATCAACACCAAGGCGCAGCTCGCCGAGGCCGAAGCCGTGATGCAGAACCGGCTGCGCCAGGCGGCGATGACCGCGGGCGTCACGCTGATCTCACCGGAGACGATTCACCTCGCTGCCGACACGACGTTTGGCAAGGACGTGACGGTGGAGCCGTTCGTAGTGATCGGTCCCGGCGTCAGCATCGCCGACGGCGCGGTGATCCATTCGTTCTCGCACATCGTCGACGCGCGGATCGGCGCCAAAGCCTCGGTCGGTCCCTATGCGCGGCTGCGGCCGGGCACGTCGCTGGGCGACGGCGCGCGGATCGGCAATTTCGTCGAGACCAAAGCGGCGCAGATCGACGCGGGCGCCAAGGTCAACCATCTCACCTATATCGGCGACGCCCATGTCGGCGCGAACGCCAATATCGGCGCGGGCACCATCACCTGCAATTACGACGGCTTCAACAAGCACAAGACCGAGATTGGCGCCGGCGCGTTCGTCGGGTCGAACTCGTCGCTGGTAGCGCCTGTGAAAATCGGCGCGGGCGCTTATATCGGCTCGGGCTCGGTGATCACCAAGGCGGTGCCGGACGATGCGCTCGCGGTCGAGCGCAACGAGCAGTCGCTGCGGGAGGGCTGGGCCAAGCGCTTTCGCGAGGCGAAAGCGCGCGCCAAGAAGCCCGGCGGACACTGACGGTCAATCATCGCGCGGACGCGGAGCTTGGTTAACGCTGCGGCGCTAACCCTGTCGCAATTCGCAATAATTATTGACTACCTCCACTTTCGCCGAACTCGCTAGATATCAGCAGGGCCGGGCATCGCCGGCCGTCGGGGGAACTTCAACCGCATGTGCGGCATCATCGGCATTCTCGGACGCGGACCGGTTGCGGAGCAGCTGGTCGATTCACTGAAGCGGCTGGAGTATCGCGGCTACGATTCCGCCGGCGTCGCAACGCTCGAAGGTCAGCACCTCGAGCGACGCCGCGCGGAAGGCAAGCTGAA
>NZ_LJIC01000183.1 GCF_001295845.1 Rhodopseudomonas sp. AAP120
GCTCCACAACGGGACGCCATCCTTGGGGCGCCCTCACCCCAACCCTCTCCCGCAGGCGGGAGAGGGAGCTCGCCGTGCGGGCCGAGAGAGTGATGATTTGGCTTGGCGGCCGGGTGCCAAGATCGGCGCGCCGCCGCCGACACATCTCACCTGGCTGGCGCTGGAGCCGATCACCGGCCGGACGCATCAGCTTCGGGTGCATTGCGCCGCGATGGGGTGGCCGATCGTCGGTGACAATATCTACGGCAACGGTCCGCGCTTCGGTGAACCGCGGCTGCATCTGCATGCGCGCGAGATCGTGATCCCGCTGTCGCGCAACAAGCCGCCGGTTGTCGTCACCGCGCCGCCGCCGCCGCACATGCATCCGCGGCTGACGGCCTGCGGGTGGGCGACCACGTAGTAATACGAGGCTCGCGGCGGTCGTGGTGACGATCAGATGCACTCGCCGCGATGCACGAGTTTGTTCGACGATCGCGGGCCGAGTGATTGGTTGCGCCACTCGTGTAGTTCGAGCCGGCGCGCAATGCCGCCGAGGCAGCCCCACGGACTTCGATCGACGCGACCGAGACCGCCCGTCTAGTGCGCCAAAGCGAGCGTCTGCGACGGCAGTTCACCGAACAGCGTCCGGTAGCTCCGCGAGAAATCGCTCAGGTGCCAGAAGCCGTAGGCCAGCGCGCAGGCCTTGACGCTGATATTGCCGCTCAAGAGCCGCTGCCGGACCTGCCAGAGCCGCTTCAGCCGCAGGTAACGGTGCAGGCTCATGCCGCGATATTGCAGCACCGCGGTGTGGATGGTCCGAACCGAAACGCCGAGCGCGCGAGCCAGATCGCCGCTGTAGATCGGGTTCGCGGGGTTCTCCGAAATGATCTCGTCGATGCCTTTGACGACAGCCAGAAATCGCTCGGTGTGAGCAGACCGCGCGCCGAAGATCGAGACCGAATCCGCCAGCGCCTCGTCCACAGCCGCAAGGAGCGATTCGTCGATGCCTCGGGCGACCTCCGGTTTCTGGATGTCGTCGGGGGATCGGGACGCGAACGTCGCGACTTCCTGCACCAGAGCGCGAAGCCTGTGATGAGCAGGCCTCGACAGGGTGAAGATGTCGAAGCCTTTTGCGGCGGCCGGCCATCCGCGATCGCGCATGTCGTGCTTGAACACCACACAGGCAAACCAGATCGGTGTAGTTTCCCGCCCGACGAAAATCGCTCTGTCGTATCCAAGAACGAGCGTATCTGAATCGAGATCGACGCCGTTGATCTGCAACGTAGATTCATCGCTCATCGAGAGCACGATCGCCGTCCGCCCCGGCATCAGCTTCGCATCGATCAGGCGGGGAAACGTTCGCTCCACGACGATATCGCAGCCCGGCAAGTTCACGATCAGCTGCCGGGCAGAGATCTTTCGGGCCAGCGGCGTGAAGTCGAGCTGCAAGCCTTCGGCAGACCATCGATACTGATCGATATCATCGAAGCAGCATACCCGCAGCGCAGACGACGGGGCCAGTGACAGCGCGTTGTTCATTGCATTTCAGGGAAAATCGGGAAAACAGCGCCTAATACACGCGCACGAAATATGAGCAGGCTGCCTACGCGCAGCCCATGAACGGACCGTCTGGCTCACTCGGATGATCGATTAGTATCTGACGGCTGCGCCGTCCGAATGTCTAGGTCTTTGCAGATTTTCGATATCGATTCTACCGCTCGTTAAGGCGCGTCTAACCGGCGCTTGAAACATTGCTCAGCGGGTCGACTGCGTATCACCACGCCGACAGAAACAAACCGAACGTGGGACGCAGTCATGCGAAGCGATCAGTTTCGAGGATATTCTGACGTGTCCGATTTGGCGGCGACGACGGCACAAGGCTCAGCTCAAGGCTCACTGCTCGACGAACTCGAGACCGCGATTCAAACCGGGTCGGCCGAACGCCGCCTGGAGACTCTGCGGCGGGTCACCGATCTGTTTCTGGGCGGCAGCAACAAATTCAACGAAGACCAGATCGCCGTTTTCGATCAGGTCCTCGGCCATTTGATCAGGAAGATCGAAACGCGGGCTCTGGCCGAGCTGAGCGTCCGGCTGGCGCCGATCGACAACGCGCCGCTGGAGACGATCAGAAAGCTGGCGAGAAACGACGATATCGAGGTCGCAGGGCCCGTGCTGGAAGAGTCGGCGCGTCTGACGACGAGCGATCTCGTGGAAATTGCAAAGACCAAGGGGCAGGCTCACCTGCTGGCGATCTCCGGCCGCCCGACGCTGACCGATCCGGTGACGGACGTGCTGGTCGCGCGCGGAAACATGGAGGTCTTCCATCGGTTGCTGAGCAACGAGACCTCGTCGATCTCGGCGGCCGGCTTCGCGGTGCTCGCCCAAGCCGCCGAGCACGACGAACTCCTCGCCGAAAAGGCGGGCCGGCGCATCGACATCCCGATCAAGCTGCTACGCGATCTGTTGCTGAGAGCGAAGGAAGCGGTGCGCGAGCGGCTGCTGGCGGTGATGCCCGAGAAAGTGCGCAACGAAGTCCAGCATGTTCTCAATTCCGTCGTGCGGGCCGTGGACCACGAGGTCTCACAGCCGCGTGATTACGCGGCGGCCCGCAGATTTGTCGAGCTGCTCAAGGAGAAGGGCGAGCTGCAGGAAAAGGACCTGCTGCGGTTCGCGAAGGCCCGCCAATACGAGGAAACGGTCGCCGCGCTGTCGCTGCTGGCATCGACGCCGATCGACATCCTCAAACCGCTGATGCAGAGCCCGCGCTGCGACGGCCTGCTGGTGCCGTGCCGCGCCGCCGACCTCAGGTGGGAGACGGTCAGCGCGATCCTGCAGATGCGCTTTTCAGGCGCGCCGCTCTCGACACCCGAGCTCGACCGGATCGGGCAGGAGTTCGCGAAGCTGTCGAAAGCCAGTGCGCAGCGGATGCTGAGGTTCTGGAAAGTGCGCGAAAGCACCCAGGCGAGCGCCTAGCGCAAGCGACCGAAATCGCCGCAATCAATTGGTGGGGAGAGAACCGCAATGAGCTGGGACAAGCGCAAGGCCAAGCGTGTGCAATTTCAACGTGGGACCAGCATCGATGTGCGCATCGTCAGTGTCGACGGCCTATGGCGACGCGAGGGCAAGCTGCTGGATATCTCGGAGTCCGGCGTTCTGCTGAGCTACGCCGACTCGATCCAGGAGCTCGACCTCAGAACGTTTCTGCTGGAGTTCAAGCCGAGGGGCATGGCCAGCCGGCTCTGCGCCGTGGTCCGGATCGAAGCCGGCCGGATCGCGGCCCGCTTCATCAAGGAAACGGCCCGCTGACCTACACCGCAAGCCGTGCGCCATCGTGCCCGGCCATCGTCAGCCGGCGCACTGCGCCGGGCGTTGCGCCGCCGATCGCGACCGGGATGAAATGCTCGGTGCGTCCCTGCGTCGGGCTTTCGATCAGCACATCTCGCACGGCGCCGATCTCGGCCGCCAGCCGCCGCTGCAGCGCGGCTTCGCCGGCGGCG
>NZ_LJIC01000184.1 GCF_001295845.1 Rhodopseudomonas sp. AAP120
GGGGGGGGGGGGGGGGGGGGGGGGGCCTGCCGCGAGTCGCAGCGCTCGACCGCGTGGAGACGCCCCCTCACCCGCCCGGCTTCGCCGGTCGACCTCTCCCCGCCCGCGGGGAGAGGTTGTTTCCCGTCATTGCGAGCAAAGCGAAGTAATCCAGTTCAGTGCACTGAGCTGGATTGCTTCGTCGCTTCGCTCCTCGCAATGACGGCGAGACTTGTGCGCGCGCCTTGTCGACGTGCTCAGATCACCGGGCTCCACGGCGCGGGCACCAGCCGATAACCATTGCCGTCCTTCTGCACGTAGCCGTTGGCGGGGAAAGGATAGTGGAATCCCTGGACCCGCATCTTGTCGGCGACCAGCATGTCGTAGACCTTGCGGCGGGTGGTCTCGGCCTGGGCCGGGTCCTGGTCGAACATCAGGTGCCAGCCGGGATTGGTGACGAACAGCGCCGGGTGGTTGGTGACGTCGGACTGGATGAACACCTTGTCGACGCCGGACGACAGCACGAACGAAGTGTGGCCCGGCGTGTGCCCGACGGCTTCGATCGCGAGCAGGCCCGGCGCGACGTCCTTGCCCCATTCGTAGGGCGTGACCTTCTTCTGCAGCCCGGCCTCGAACACCCGGCGGGCGTTCTTGAACACACCCTGCATCCGCTCGCCGGAGGCGCGGCTCATCTCGCCGTCGTCCATGAAGTACTTCCACTCCGCGGCCGGCACCAGGATCTCGGCGTTCGGGAACGCCGGCTGATTGTCGGCGGTGAGCAGGCCGTTGATGTGGTCGGCGTGGAAGTGCGAGATCACCACGATGTCGACCGCCTTCGGATCGAGACCCGCGGCCACCAGGTTGGTGGCGAACTGGCCGACATTGCCCTTGGTCGAGGCGAAGGCGCCCGGGCCGTTGCCGGTGTCGACCACCACCAGCTTGCCGCCGGTGTTGATCGCCAGCGGCGCGAAGTTGATGGTCATCTTGTCCTTCGGCATGAAGGCCTGTTCCAGCGCCGCGTTGATCTCGTCCTTCTTGGCGTTGAGGACGAAGCCGTCCGGCAGCGGGAAGGTGCTGGCGCCGTCGGAGATCACGTTCACCTGGGCGTCGCCGACCTTGTAGCGATAGAAGCTCGGCGCCTGCTTGTCGGCGAGCGGCGCGGCGGCCTCGGCGGGCGCGCTGCGCAGCAGCGGCGTGGCGGCCAGAGCGGCGGCGGCAGTGAGGGCGTGACGGCGGGTCAGGTCCATGGCGTGTCCTCGGTGGGTGGGATTGTTGCGGTCGGCAGTCTAGCCCGGCTTCGGTGACGGGATCGCATCATAACAGCGGTTTGATCGCGGCGGCCCGGAGGCCTCCCGGGTACCAACCCCGGTCGCCGCGCCCTATTCCGCTCGCTCAAATCGACCGCACCAGCCAGCTCGCGCCGACCGACAGCGCGTCGCCGAACAGCAGCAGCACCGCCGACCACACGAAAGCCGACAGCACGTTGGCGATCTGGAATTGCCAATACGGCATCTCGAAGATGCCGGCCGCGAGCGGCACCGAGGCGCGCAGCGGGCCGAAGAACCGGCCAATGAAGATGCTCGGCACACCCCATTTCTGCACGAAGTCCTCACCGCGGGACAGCAACCCCGGGAATTTCGACAGCGGCCAGATCTGGGCGACGCGATCCTTATAGCGATAGCCGAACCAGTAGGACAGCCAATCGCCCAGCGCCGCGCCGACCGCACCGGCGATCCAGACCGGCCAGAAGCTGATGCCCGAGGCGCCGACCAGGGCCCCGATCGCCACCAGAGCACCCCAGGCGGGGATCACCAGCGAGATGAAGGCGAGCGATTCTCCGAACGCCAGCGCCAGAACCACCGGCGCGGCCCAGGCCTGGTGCTCGCGCACGAAATCGATGAGGCCGCGAAAAGCTTCTTCCATCGTCCTTCTGACCTGCGGGCGTCCCCTGCCGGCAGGGTTCACATGACTGTCGCATCGCACGGCCGCCGCCCGCCGGGCAAGCGCCGCCCCCCGTGACGGATTGCCCGGGGCGGCCGGCAGATCAGATCGGGATGGCCTGAATGCGGCAGCGATTCCAGAACGGTATGACCCTGCGCCCGCAGCCCTCATTTTGCACCTCACACCCCCGCGACCACCCGCCAGGGCGGTATCATGCGGCAGCGGCGCACGGCCGGGCCCTTTCCATCGCGCCGGCTCCGGACTATATGCGCCGTCCAGCGGCGTGTTGCAGCGCGGCAGCCGGCCTTCAGGCGGTTCCGCAGCGCCTGCCGTCACCACCCGCGGGCCTTCCGTGGCATAGTCAAGACCAGCGATTCGGGCGGCGCAGCGCGCCGGGCCCAGCCCCTTACATCTCAGGACCACTTTCAAGACCCATGGCCAAGGCACTGAAGGCGAGCAGCAAATCGAAGCCCGAGACGGACATGTTCGGGTCCGCGTCCAAGACCGGCGCGCGCGCCCCGGCCAAACCGGCCGGCGCCGAAGCCGGCTACACCGCCGCCGACATCGAGGTGCTGGAAGGGCTGGAGCCGGTTCGCCGCCGCCCCGGCATGTATATCGGCGGCACAGACGAGAAGGCGCTGCACCATCTGTTCGCCGAGGTGATCGACAACTCGATGGACGAGGCGCTGGCCGGCCATGCGACCTTCATCGAGGTCGAGCTCGGCGCCGACGGCTTCCTCACCGTCTCCGATAACGGCCGCGGCATTCCCGTTGATCCGCATCCGAAATTCCCGAAGAAGTCGGCGCTCGAAGTGATCATGTGCACGCTGCACGCCGGCGGCAAATTCGACAGCAAGGTGTACGAAACCTCGGGCGGTCTGCACGGCGTTGGCGTCAGCGTCGTCAATGCGTTGTCGTCGCGTCTTGAGGTCGAGGTTGCGCGCAACCAGCAGCTCAGCCGCATGGTGTTCGAGCGCGGCATCCCGAAGGGCAAGCTCGAGAGCCTCGGCAAGGTCAACAACCGCCGCGGCACCCGCGTCCGCTTCAAGCCCGACACCGATATCTTCGGCGCCAAGGCGGCGTTCAAGCCGCAGCGGCTGTTCAAGATGGCGCGGTCGAAAGCCTACCTGTTCGGCGGCGTGAAGATCCGCTGGAAGTGCGATCCCGAACTGCTCAAGGGGATCGAGGATGTCCCGAGCGAGGACGAATTCCACTTCCCCGGCGGCCTGAAGGACTTCCTCGGCGCGGCGATCCACAACGACACGCTGGTGCATCCCGACATTTTCGCCGGCAAGAGCGGCCGCAACGGCGCGCATGGCGCCTGCGAATGGGCGGTGGCGTGGACGGCCGATGCCGACGGCTTCATGTCGTCCTACACCAACACGGTGCCGACCCCGGACGGCGGCACCCACGAATCCGGCATGCGCAGCGCCCTGCTCCGCGGCCTCAAGGATCACGCCGAGCGCGTCGGCCAAGGCAAGCGCGGTGCCTCGATCACCTCCGAAGACGTCATGGTCGGCGCTGCGGTGATGCTCTCGGTGTTCGTACGCGAGCCGGAATTCCAGGGCCAGACCAAGGACCGCCTCGCCACCGCCGAAGCACAGAAGATCGTCGAACAGGCCATCAAGGACCCGTTCGACCACTGGCTGTCCGGCAACCCGGTCCAGGCCAACAAGCTCTTGGACTTCGTCATCGAGCGCGCCGAGGAGCGGCTGCGCCGCCGCCAAGAAAAAGAGATCTCGCGCAAGACCGCGGTGAAGAAGCTGCGGCTGCCCGGCAAGCTCGCCGACTGCACCTCGACCGCGGCCGAAGGCTCCGAACTGTTCATCGTCGAGGGTGACTCGGCCGGCGGCAGCGCCAAGCAGGCGCGCGACCGTGCGACCCAGGCGGTGCTCCCCCTGCGCGGCAAAATCCTCAACGTCGCCTCGGCCGGCAAGGACAAGGTGGTGGCGAACGCCCAGCTGTCCGACCTGATCCAGGCGCTCGGCGCCGGCACCGGCGTGAACTACCGCGAGGAAGACCTGCGCTACTCGCGCATCATCATCATGACCGACGCCGACGTCGACGGCGCCCACATCGCCTCGCTGCTGATCACCTTCTTCTATCGGCAGATGCCGAAGCTGATCGACGAGGGCCACCTCTATCTCGCGGTGCCGCCGCTGTATCGCCTGACCCACGGCGCCAAGACGGTCTACGCCCGCGACGACGCCCACAAGGAAGAGCTGCTGAAGAAGGAATTCAACGCCAACGCCAAGGTCGATGTCGGCCGCTTCAAAGGCCTCGGCGAGATGATGCCGGCGCAGCTCAAAGAGACCACGATGGACCCGAGCAAGCGCACCCTGCTCCGCGTCGTGCTGCTCCCCGAGGCTCGCGAAGGCACCGCCGATTCCGTCGAGCGTCTGATGGGCACCAAGGCCGAAGCCCGCTTCGCCTTCATCAGCGACAAGGCGGAATTCGCCAGCGACGAAATGCTCGACGTCTAAGCGCGTTTTACCGCGCTTGCTGTCGAACCATCTTAACGAAGCCGTGCACTAATCCCCCGCACCACGTCCTGCGCCCAGCAGGCGTTTGCGGGGAATACCATCGTGACCGACACCGACGACTTCGATCCGGCTCCGACGCCGCTCACCTTCGCGCTGCGCGTCCTGATCGGTTTACTGCAGGGTGCGGCGCTGTACGCGCTGCTCCGCGTCGCGCTGGACAAGGTGTGGCCCGCCACCACGCCTGAACTCTATGCCGCGCTGCTGGTGACGGCGGTGTTCACCCCGCTGGTCGCGTCGTCGGCGCTCACGCGGCTGCGGCCGATCCCGCTGCTGGTGTGGGTCCTTGTCGTGGCAGCAACCTGCGCCGCGCTCGGCTGGTACGATCTCTCCCGCGATCCCTTCGTCACACCGGGGCACGCGCCGCCGCGCGTGATGCCCGCGCAGGCGTGGGTCGGCTTGCCGCTGGTCCTGTTTATCGCCCAGTCGCTGCTGATCGCGGCCGCGCATGACCGCCGCGCCATCGCCAAGTATCACACCTATTTCGAAGTCTCGTGGGGCCTCGGCCTGCAGATCGCGCTCGCCATGCTGTTCGCCGGCACGTTCTGGGGCGTGCTCTGGCTCGGCGCCGATCTGTTCCGCCTGATCAAGGTCGAGGCCTTCGCGCGCGTGATCCGCCAGGAGTGGTTCTGGATTCCAGCTACCACGGTCGCGGTCAGCGTCGCGCTGCACGTCACCGATATTCGCGCCGGCCTGGTCCGCGGGCTGCGCACCGTCGTGTGCAACCTGCTCGGCTGGCTGCTGCCGCTGGCCGCCGCGATCGTCGTCGCCTTCGTGGCAGCGCTGCTGTTCACCGGGCTCGAACCGCTATGGGGCACCAAGCGGGCCGCGACGATCCTGCTGATCGCCGCCGCGATGCTGGTGGTCCTGATCAACACCGCGCTGCAGGACGGCGCACGTCTCTCCGCCCCCGAGCCCGGCGCGACCATGCCGGCCGCGCTGCGGCTGTCGATCGCTGCCGCGTCACTGGTGTTGCTGCCGGTGGTCGCGCTCGCCGGCTACGCCATCGCCCTGCGAGTCGGACAATATGGCTGGTCGAATGTGCGCATCGTCGGCACCGCCGGCGCGGTGGTCGCCGCCTGCTACGCGATCGGCTATGCGGTCGCGGTAGTGCGCCGCAGAATTTCGACCGGCATACTCGCCGCCACCAACATCACCACATCGCTCATCGTCATCGGCGTCGCATTGGCGCTGCTGTCGCCGCTGGCCGATCCGGCGCGGCTGTCGGTGGCCGATCAGGTGGCGCGGCTGAAGGACGGGCGGGCTCCGTCCGATCGCTTCTCGTTCGACTATCTGCGGTTCGAAACAGGCCGCTACGGCGTCGATGCGCTGCGGCGGCTGGCGCAGGACGACACCGCACCCGCCATCCGCGCCAAGGCCGTCGCCACGCTGGACCGGCAATCGCGCTGGGACCCGAAGCCGGAGGGCGAGCGCGTCGGCCCGCTCCGTGTGGTGCAGCCGCCGGGCGGCGAATTGCCCGGCGATTTCCTCACCGCCGACTGGACCCAGGACCGGGCGAGCTACCTGCTGCCGCTGTGCCTGAAATCGTCCACGTCGAGCTGCGAGGCCATCCTCGTCGACCTCGACGGCGACGGGACTGCCGAGATCATCCTCGACGCCGACGCCGGCGAGACCACGGTGTTCCGCCGCACCGACGGCCAATGGCGCTATTTCGGCACCCTCGCCGGCTCCAGTTGCAAGGGTGTCGACGAGGCCCTGCGCGCCGGACGGTTCAGCCTCGTGTCGTCGCTGCTGAAGGATATCGACATCGCCGGCACGCGCCTGCGCGTCGCGCCGCACTACGACTGCGGCTCGGTGACGGCCAGACGCGTCTCCGATTAGCAAGGCCGTCGATCGGTCTCGTCCGAGAACGCAACCTTGCTACACCATAGGCGTTGCGTTTGCGCAGATAGACCTTGGAGGATGTGCATGCATACAGGCGCTTGGTTCGTGGCGGCCGCAGTGCTGCTCGGCGCGGGGCCGGCAGCGGCGCAGTCCGCGCTGAACTGGCAACGCTACAACGTCGGCGCCAACTCCGCGGCCGCCGATGTGCCGCGCGCGGTCTTCAGCGAGGACGCCGGACCGGCCCAGGACGGCACCGGCCGCCGCTTCGCCAGTGCCGACGGCCGCGCCGACCTGACCGTCCAGTCGATCGATAACACGCGCGGCCTGTCGCCCGCCGCCTTCCTGGCCGAGCGCAATCCGCCGCCCGGCATCATCTACCGCCGCGTCACGCCGCGATTCTTCGCCGTCTCCAGCATTCGTGACGGCCGCGTCTGGTACAATCGCTGCAACCGCGTCCCCGGCGCGATGAACTGCGTGCTGATCAACTACCCGGCCGCCGAAAAACGCAAATGGGACGCGATCGTCACGCGGATCAGCCGATCGCTGCGCTGACCCGGCGACCGCCTTCCCAAGCTCCCCGTCATTGCGAGCGCAGCGAAGCAATCCAGCACCCAGAACGGCGCTGGATTGCTTCGTCGCTTCGCTCCTCGCAATGACGGGGAATGCTGCCGCGGCGATCGGGAAACGAGGCAGGCGATCGAATCCGGCTTGAAAAGCTGAAACGAGACGTGCCTAATCGCCTGATGCGTACGCTCTTCCTCGTCATAGGCCTCCTCGCCCTCGTCATGGGCCTGATCTGGACCGGCCAGGGCGCCGGCCTGATCCAGTGGCCGGCGCAGAGCTTCATGATCAATCAGTCGCAATGGATGTGGTACGGCGCCTCGACCGCGTTCGGCGGCCTGCTGCTGATCCTGATCTCGCGCAAGGTGTGAGGCCGTACGCCCCACGCCGCCCCGGCCGTCAGCTCGCACCAACGCCTCCCCGCCATCAGGGCGTCATCCCGGCAGCGCTTTCACATCGCAAGTTCTGATCCAATCAACAGCAGAACTGCGTCAAGCGGCCCAGCGGCTACGCTCGGCGAGGCCGTGAGCGCTCAGCCAGGCGTCGTTGTAGATTTTCGACACGTATTTCACGCCGCTGTCGGGCAGCACCGTGACGATGGTGGCGGGCGGCGTCAGCCGCTGCGCCAGCTGCAACGCGCCCCAGACATTGGCGCCGGAACTGCCGCCGCATAGCAACCCCTCTTTGGCGGCCAATTCGTGGCACATCGCGAAGGCGACGCGGTCGTCGAAGCGGAGCACATCGGTGACGACCGAGAAATCCATGCACTTCGCGAGATGGTCCTCGCCCACTCCCTCGACGTGATAGCTCGCGATCTCTTCGTGATCGACCACGCCGTGGTGGAAATACTTGAAGTAGATCGACCCGACCGGATCGAGCAGGACGATTTCGGTGTCGGGCTTGCGCGAGCGCAAGAAGCGGCCGACTCCCGAGATGGTGCCGCCGGTGCTGCCGGCCGCGACGAACGCCGTGATGCTGTCGCCGAGCGCCGACCAGATCTCCGGCCCGGTCGTCCTGAAATGCGCCTCGGCGTTCATCGGATTATCGTACTGATTGAGCATGAACGCGTTGGGCAGGCCCGCCCGCAGCCGGCGCGCGCGCTCGACATAGTGCTCAGGCGAGCCCGGCGCCGCGGCGGTCGGGCACACCACAATCTCCGCGCCGAGCGCGACCAGTGCGTCCTGCTTTTCCTTGCTCACCTTGTCCGGCATCGTCAGGATGGCGCGATAGCCTCGCGCCGCCGCCAGCATCGCGATCGCTGCGCCGGTGTTGCCCGACGTGTTTTCGACGATGGTGGCGCCGGGCCGCAATTGCCCGGTGCGTTCGGCATCCTCCACGATGAACCGAACCATCCGGTCCTTGATGCTGCCGCCAGGGTTGAGAAACTCCAACTTCGCGAAAAGGCGGATGCCGTCCGGGACGTCGAGCTTGGTGAGTTGGACGAGCGGCGTCCCACCGATCGCGTCCTCCAGTCGCTTGTGCATCGTGCAATCCTTTCATGCTGAAAATGATCCGATCAGGTCGGGTCGTTGTCTTTGGCGGCGCGGTTCGGGCTGTCCTGGCGGCGCCCGGGCATGGCACGGGTGGCGATCATCAGGCAGAGCAGCGCGGTGCCCGCCAGTTGCACCAAGGTCAGCCGTTCCCCCAGGATCACAAATCCCAGCGCGACGCCGAACACCGGCGTCAACAGGAAGAACCCGCTCGCGCCGATCGCCGAGAAGCGGCGCAGTACAACGACCCACAGCCAGGTCCCGGCGATCGATCCGACCACCACCAGATACAGAAATGCGAGCAATATCGCGCCGCTCCAGTTCCATTGCGGCCAGCCTTCGAGCAGTGCCGCGGCCACCACGGACACGACGCTACCGATGATCAGCTGAAACGCGAGCACCGAGAGAGGACCGTCCTGCCCGATCAGCGGCTTGAGCAACGTGTTGCCGACAGCCAGCGCCACGACGCCCGAGAGCATCAGCGCGATCGGCGGGGAAATCACCACGGAGTCGATTTGCACGCCGTTGTCACGCCCCAGGATGACGATGCCGAGACTGATCACCGCGCCGGCGGTGGCGAGCGCTTCGCGGATCGAGGCCCGCTCCCCGAGCAACACGGCAGCGATCGGAATCGAGATCAGCGGAAGACTGGAGCCGACCACCGCGACCAGAGCCGCCGGCAGCGCGTGAAGCGCGTAGAACACGGCGCCGAGGTAGTAGCTCTGGCTCAATCCGGCGGCGGCGAGCAGCCGGACGCGTTGCCCGGCCGAGGCCGCGCGAAACTGCGCGAAGGCGCGCGCGCCGACGAACGGCAGCAGCAGCAGCGCCGCCGCGGTCAGGCGCCCGGCCGAAAGCCAAAGCGGCTGCGCCAGCGGCAATGCAATCTTGGTTGCGATGAACGATCCGCTCCAGATCAGCGCGAACGTCACCCCGGCCAGCAGCCCCAGCACGGGGACCGGCGACGCGTTCAGATCCTGCGGCTGCCACGCCTTGACGTCCGATCGAGGGGTGTCGGTCATCGTATCGTCCTGCGATACAGGCTGCGTTCGTTCGCGCCGCCGGTGTGCACCAGCAGCACGCGGCTCGACGAAGCGATCCTGCCGGCCGCTACCATGTCGGTCAGGCCGCGCAGCGCCTTCAGCATGTAGGTCGGGCCGAAATACAGCCCGGTGCTGTCGCAGAGTCGTTCGCTGTGCTCGAAGTCTGCCGCGATGGTCGCGCCGTAACCGCCGCCGAGCGCCCCGTCATACAAGGTGAACGCTTCGTCCGGATCGCCGGTCAGAGGCGCTTTGGCCTCGCTTGGCGCCAGGCCCAGCGACGCCGCCGCGCGGCGGAAGTTGTCGCGGTAAGTCTCGGCCGGATAATCGTCGATCCGAATGCCGACCAGCCGCCATCGCGAGCGATGAAATCGACGGCTGAGCGCGAGCCCCGTGATGGTTCCGCCGGTGCCGACGGGCAGCGCGACGACGTCGAACCGGGTCGCGAGCTCGGCCTCCTGCGCGGCAAGCTCGACGCCGAGTCCGATCGGCCCCGCGGTTGCCGACATCGCTCCGGCCGGCACCACCAGCGGTCGCCGGCCGGAGCGGATCAGATCGGCGACCAGCGCATCGCGGATCGCTTCGAAATGCCTGGCGTCCGGCAGTTCGATGACATGCGCGCCCGACGACAGCAGCCGCGCGTAGTTGCCGGCCGGTTGCCGCGGACCGCGGCCGCGCAGGATCACGTAAAGCGGTGCGCCCGAGATCCGGCAGTAGTGCGCCATCGCCATCAGACAGTTGGACTGCGGCACACCGTCGATCACGATCGGATCGCGATCGGGTGCGGCGTGCCCGTCGAGGATCGCCGCGATGGCGCGGCGCTTGACGCCGGATCCGACACCATCCTGCAGATCCTCCCGTTTGATCCAAACCTCGGCGCCGACAATCTGCGACACCGCGGCGTTGAACTCGAGCGGCGACCGCTCGACCGGCAAGGGCCGCGCGGCAGCGCCGCCGGCTGCGCTGCTGTGCGTCATCGCTCGCTCCTACTGGCGGACGACAGCCAGAAATCCATAGGCGAGATGTGCGACGTGGCGCCCTTCCCGGACACGCTCCCAGGCCTGACTGGCCGACAGCAAAGCAGGTTCGAGTACCGTTCGCGCCACCTCCGGCGCGAACGTCAAGGTCGAAGGATAATCGCAGCCTGCGGCGGCCAGGATGCGGCTGGCCTCGGCCTCGTCGTAGAACGCGAAGGTGTCGCCGCCCAGCCGCTGCTCATAGTCGGCGTATTGCGCCAGATACTGCTCGTCGCTCTGGCGCATGATCGCGACCGTGCCGCGCTCATGGTCCATTCCGGCCCGCTCGAAACACTGCTCGATCGCCGCATCGCTGATCCGGCCGCCGATCAACGTGATGATCGCACCGCCCGGAGCGAGCCGTTCCTTCGCCGACAACAGTAGGCCGAGCTGAGGCAGCAGCGACCAGCGTGCCAGCAGGTCGTCGGGGCCGGTCTGAAGATGCGCATAGGCGCGGGCGTCGGTCAGCGTGGTGGTCGCGAGTTCGCTGCCGAGCTGATCGGTGTCGACCATCACCAGCGGCAGATTGGCGTAGATCAGGTCGCACGGCTCCTCGAGCGGTTCGCAGTCGCGCCCCGCGGCGAACCGGATCATCTTGGGCAATCGGTTGCTGGCGGTATTGGCGCGGATGTTGCTCTCGATGGCCGGCAACAGCGCCGGTACGATGTCGGTGACCGTCAGCCGCTCGATCGAGAACAGCCGCAGGGCGGCGATCACGTCGATCCCATTGGCGCTGCCGATGAAGCCGGCCGAACGGATATGTTCGCCGCGCGTCGCGCGGAAATGACGAAACTCCGACAACGCGACATGGAGCCAGTCGTTGCGCGGATCGTCTTCGAGGCCCGACATGTCGGGGACGATGGTAACAGCGTCGGGCAAGGCACCGGACGTGATGCCGTGAATGTCGTACAGCGACTTGAGTGATCGTACCGCGGCAATCATCATGACTCTCCAATGAACACGACTGGCCAAGCGCCGGCGGCATGCAATGCCGAAGATCCGGTCGCAACTGCATCAAATTCCAACGATGAACTGATAGCGTGGTTTGGACGCTAACTAAGCGTGCTGATGTTGACAAACGATATTAACCGATCGAAATTCATCGCGAATGTCGATGGATCGCCGCCATGCTCGATCTCGTCCTGTTGCGAAGCTTTCTGGCCGTTCTCGACCACGGCGGATTTACCTGCGCGGCGCGCGCGCTGCACAAGACTCAATCCACCATCAGCCTGCACATCCAGCGTCTCGAACACGCCGTCGGTCATCCGCTGTTCGAGCGCGGCGGACGCAAGGCGACGCTGACCGAGCGCGGCGAAGTCCTGCGCGTCTACGCCGAGGCGATGATCGGACTGAACAACGAGGCGATGCTCAAGCTGCACCGGCCGACGGCTGTGGGCACGGTGCGGCTCGGCATCCTCGAAGACTTCGCCACCGAAATGCTGCCCAGCGCCCTGCGCCGTTTCAAGGACGCCTATCCGGGAGCGCGGCTGATGGTGCGCAGCGCTTTGACGGCCGATCTGCAGCGCGAACTCGACAACGGTGAACTCGATATCGTGGTGGTGCGGCGGCAGGACAAAACCAGCGCCGGCGACACGCTGTGGCGCGAGCCGCTGCGCTGGGTCGCGGCGCCACATGCCGCATTCGCCGAAGGCCCGGTGCCATTGGTGATGTTTCCGGCGGGCTGCGTGTATCGCAACGAGGTGCTGCGGCGCATGCGCGCCGGCCCGCGCGAATGGGAGATCGTGTACACCAGTACCAGCCTCGGCGGCGTGCAGGCTGCGGTCTCCGCCGGCGTCGGTGTCAGCGTGTTGGGACAGAGCGCTGTGCTGTCGGACTTCGCCGTGCTCGGCGCGGCCGAGCAGCTCCCCGAACTGCCGGACACCGAGATCGTGATGCGCCGCGGCGCGACGCGCGGCGACGCCATCTCGGCGCTCGGCGATTACCTCGCGGCAGCCTTGCCGGCGGTCGGTGTCAACGTCTCGCGGCTGATCGCGAGCGATCGAAACCGCGGCATGATCGGTCCGGCACTACCCCGCCTGTCGCTGTAGGGCTTTGCCGGCTGTGCGCGAAGCAGCACCGCAGCTCCAGATGCGTTCATGGATGCGCGACGTCCACGCGGACTAAGCACCGCGCCGCAACCGCGGCAGCGCTGCCGATCCCTCAGCGCCTAAACGTCTTGATCTCCGACACGCTGCCGTCGCGATAGGTCAGCTCGACCGAGACCGACTTCACGCTCGACGGCAGCTTGAAATATGGCGTGGCGCTGCTCGGGATCGCGATCGGGTCGCGCATGTCGCAGGCCGGCATCTTCAGCACCTTGTCGGGCACCGCACTGTCGATGCCGATCCGCGCCTCGCGGATGGCGCAGCGATACGACATCAGATGCGTGTAGTGCACGAGCAAGCCGTTGTAGTCCCGGAACGACAGCCAGCTCGTCGCCGTCATGTCGAGGATCTTGCGCTGGTCGCGCAGCAGCGCCGCTTCCGGCTCGAATTTGATCGGGAATGGCCCCTGCATCTCGCCGTTGGCATCGACGTAGCGGACCTCGATGGTCGACTCCGGTGCGTCTGAAGGCAGTTGGATCGACGGGTTCGGCAGCCGCTTGCGGGTGCGCGGGTCGAGCGAATCCATGAAGCCGGTTTCGCGGAAATCCTGCTCGCCGGCCATCCGCCACGAGATGCCGAGGGTCGGATCGGCGATCGAGAACACCACGGTCCAGCCGCCATTGTGGCGCGAGAAGCTGGCGATCGGCGCGTTCAGGCTTTCCGAGGTCGGCGGCTTCAGCGGCGCCACCGGCGGCAGCGCCGCAACCTTCTCGGGCGGCTGGCTGGGCGCAACTGCGCTCGCCGCCGGCTTCGGCGGGCCGCTCAGAAACACGTCATCGACCATCTGGTCGAAATACACCGGCACCTGCTTGTGGCCGACAGTCTCGGCCATCTCGCTGACCAGCCGCCGCGTGCGCTGCGCCACCTGCACGAGATTGTCGCCCGGATCGCGGATCTGCTTGGCAAACACGCGGGTGAACACCGAGTTCGGATCGGAATCGCTATCCGACAGCCGGTCCAGCGCGGTCTGCCGCGGGCCGGCCGAGAAGATCGAGAACACGCCTTCCGGCAGCGTCGTCATCGGCGCCAGCCCGCCGCGGCCGGCGAGCGCCCGCACGCCGCGGCGCTCGAACGGATTGTTGCGGCAGGCGTCGAGCACCAGAATCGCCGTGCGGGCGCCGCGGTTCTGCAGCCGGTCGACGATGCGGTCGGCCATGATCGAGGCGTCGCGGACCAGCTCTTCCTGGCCCTCGGTCGCGGCCGGCACGTCGGTCGGCAGCAGGAAATTCTGGCCGGCGATCTCGAAGCCGTGGCCGGCGTAGAAGAAGAACGCGGTATCGCCCGGCTCGATGCTGTTGTCGAAGGCGAGCAGGCTCTGGCTGAAGGCGGCGCGGCTCTGGTTCTCGGCGACCATCACCTGAAAGCCGAGCGCGCGCAGCGTGTCGCCCATGGTGCGGGCGTCGTTCACCGCCTTCTGCAGCTTCGGCACGTTGCGATAATCGTTGTTGCCGATCACCAGCGCGACGCGCTTGGCGGCCTCCGCGGGCGCGGCCCAGATCAGCACCGCGGTGATCAGACCGACCGCCGATATCCCGCGCCGTCGCAGCGATCGCATTCCCAGTTCCCCGATGAGCCGGGCGGCCGGATCGGACCGCCTGCGCCATAGTCGGCCAAAACCGGGGTGGGGTTCAACCGGTTTGATCCGGCAATCCGGCCGCCCCGAGCCCCCCGAAACTGCAAGAATATTAAGCTTTTCAGGCGTTTCATACGCGAACGCATTGACTTTACGCGATTCCGGCCTATGTTCCGGCCGTGATGCGGCCCGGTATCGACTACGCGATATCCCGGTTGAGCCGCCTGTCCGCGACCGACATCCCCGTGCAACATTGCGTGCCGCTCCGGGGTTGAGCGCGACAGTGATTTCCGAGAAATCCTGGCGGCGGTTTCGATCAAGTGGCGTGATCTTCGAATTCGGTTCAGTCTTGGTTCGGATCTGATCGCGCCGACAACAGAGGCTAAATGTCCTTTTCCAATCTCGGCCTTTCAGACAAGGTCCAAGCGGCGGTTGCGGCTGCCGGATACACGACCCCGACCCCCATTCAAGAACAGGCGATCCCCCACGTCCTCGCCCGCAGGGACGTCCTCGGCATCGCCCAGACCGGCACCGGCAAGACCGCAGCCTTCGTGCTGCCGATGCTGACAATGCTCGAAAAGGGCCGCGCCCGGGCCCGAATGCCCCGCACCCTGATCCTCGAGCCGACCCGCGAACTCGCCGCCCAGGTCAAAGAGCAGTTCGACAAATACGGCGCCGGCCAGAAGCTCAACGTCGCCCTCCTGATCGGCGGCGTCTCGTTCGGCGATCAGGATCTCAAACTCGGACGCGGCGTCGACGTGCTGATCGCCACCCCGGGCCGGCTGCTCGACCACACCGAACGCGGCGGCCTGCTGCTCACCGGCGTCGAGATGCTGATCATAGACGAAGCCGACCGGATGCTCGACATGGGCTTCATTCCGGACATCGAGCGGGTCTGCAAGCTGGTCCCGTTCACCCGGCAGACGCTGTTCTTCACCGCGACGATGCCGCCGGAAATCCGGCGCGTCACCGAAACCTTCCTGCACAATCCCGAGAAGGTCGAAGTCTCCAAGCCGGCCTCCACCGCCGTGACGGTGACCCAGTCGCAGGTCGCCTGCGGACGCGAGCCGCACGAGAAGCGCGAGACGCTGCGCCGGCTGATCCGGGCATCGACCGACCTCAAGAACGCGATCATCTTCTGCAACCGCAAGCGCGAAGTCGCGCTGCTGGCGAAGTCGCTGCAGAAGCACGGCTTCAGCGTCGGCGCGCTGCACGGCGACATGGACCAGTCGGCCCGCACCGCGGCGCTCGATCAATTCCGCAAGGGCGAGCTGCCGATCCTGGTCGCCTCCGACGTCGCGGCCCGCGGCCTCGACATTCCGGAAGTCAGCCACGTCTTCAACTTCGACGTTCCGCACCACCCCGACGACTACGTCCATCGCATCGGCCGCACCGGCCGCGCCGGCCGCCTCGGCACCGCGATTTCGATCGTCGCCCCATCCGACCAGAAATCGATCGCCGCGATCGAGAAACTGATCGGCAAGGAAATTCCGCGTGCCGAGTCCGGCCCCGCCGGCGCGGTCGAGGACGAGCAGGAGGAACGCCCGGCGCGCTCGTCACGCCGCTCCTCCGAATCCCGCCATCGCGAACCGCGCGAAGCCCGCGGCGAGGACCGCGCGACGCGCGAGACCC
>NZ_LJIC01000185.1 GCF_001295845.1 Rhodopseudomonas sp. AAP120
GTATCAGCTCAGCCGAGCCTCTCGGCCTCGCGGTGACGCCCCCTCACCCCACCCCTCTCCCCGCGAGCGGGGAGAGGAGTGCCAACGCAGCGCCTCAAACTGCCCGATTCAGTTCGTAGTGATCAGTTCGACTGACACAGACATCAGGAAACCCATCCGCATGACCGCCAAGTTCACCGACTACATCGTCAAGGACATCGGCCTCGCCGAGTTCGGCCG
This sequence comes from Rhodopseudomonas sp. AAP120, assembly GCF_001295845.1. Taxonomy (GTDB): domain Bacteria; phylum Pseudomonadota; class Alphaproteobacteria; order Rhizobiales; family Xanthobacteraceae; genus Rhodopseudomonas. The sequence goes on from NZ_LJIC01000185.1 coordinate 220, forward strand.
CAAGGAGATCTCGCTGGCCGAGACCGAAATGCCCGGCCTGATGGCGACCCGCGAGGAATACGGCCCGAAGCAGCCGCTGAAGGGCGCGCGGATCGCCGGCTCGCTGCACATGACGATCCAGACCGCGGTGCTGATCGAGACGCTGGTGGCGCTCGGCGCCGAGGTGCGCTGGGTGTCGTGCAACATCTACTCGACCCAGGATCACGCCGCCGCCGCGATCGCCGCTGCGGGCATTCCGGTGTTCGCCATCAAGGGCGAGACGCTGAAGGATTACTGGGACTACACCGCCAAGCTGTTCGACTGGCACGACGGCGGCACCCCGAACATGATCCTCGACGACGGCGGCGACGCCACCATGTTCGTGCATCTCGGCCTGCGCGCCGAGAACGGCGACGCGATGTTCCTCGATCAGCACAACAGCGAAGAGGAAGAAGTGTTCTTCGCGCTGATCAAGCGCATCCTCAAGGAAAAGCCGAAGGGCTACTTCGCGACGCTCGCCAAGAACATCAAGGGCGTGTCGGAAGAGACCACCACGGGCGTGCATCGCCTGTACGACATGGAGAAGGCCGGCACGCTGCTGTGGCCCGCCATCAACGTCAACGACTCGGTGACCAAGTCGAAGTTCGACAACCTCTATGGCTGCCGTGAATCGCTGGTCGACGGCATCCGCCGCGGCACCGACGTGATGATGTCCGGCAAGGTCGCGATGGTCGCCGGCTTCGGCGACGTCGGCAAAGGTTCGGCGGCGTCGCTGCGCCAGGCCGGCGCCCGCGTCATGGTGTCGGAAGTCGATCCGATCTGCGCGCTGCAGGCGGCTATGGAAGGCTATCAGGTCGTGACCATGGAAGACGCGGCGCCGATCGCCGACATCTTCGTCACCGCCACCGGCAACAAGGACATCATCACCATCGAGCACATGCGCGCGATGAAGGATCGAGCCATCGTCTGCAACATCGGCCACTTCGACAACGAGATTCAGGTCGCCACCCTGAAGAACATGAAGTGGGACAACATCAAGCCGCAGGTCGACGAGATCACCTTCCCGGACGGCAAGCGCATCGTGCTGCTGTCGGAAGGCCGCCTCGTCAACCTCGGCAACGCCACCGGCCATCCGTCCTTCGTGATGTCGGCGTCGTTCACCAACCAGACGCTGGCGCAGATCGAACTGTTCGCCAACAACAAGGACGGCAAGTACGACAAGAAGGTCTACGTGCTGCCGAAGAGCCTCGACGAAAAAGTCGCCCGCCTCCACCTCGCCAAGATCGGCGTCAAGCTCACCGAGCTGCGCAAGGACCAGGCCGACTACATCGGCGTCAAGGTCGAGGGCCCGTTCAAGGCGGATCATTATCGGTATTGATGGGGGAGGGCGGGGCGGTCGCTGCGTGCGGCCGCTGCTACTTGTTCAGGACGTCATGGCCGGGCTTGACCCGGCCTGCGTGGCCGAAGCCTTAGGCGAAGGCCCGCCATCCATCGGAAACAACGAAGCCCCGGAGCGATGCTCCGGGGCTTTTTGCTGTTGCAAACACAACTCGCCGTACCTTGGATAAGGCGCATGGGCGTTTGCCAACATGTCGTTCAAAGCAGCAGCTTCCGTATTGCGCTTCGCTTCATCCGCTGTTGAGAAAATGCAATCCGAGTTCTTGCGCCTTTCCCGCGGTAGTTACAGAATGGCACAGATTGCAATCGCTGCGATTCCAACGAAATCAAGTGAGTGAACTCTAGAGATGAAGAAGCAGTGGGCATCATTTGAAGATCGCGTCCGCGATATCGCCAGCCATATCTGGGGGCGCCCCTGTACTCCTAAGCGTGTAGGAGGTGTAAATTTAGACGGCGTAGTGGTCTTGGACAGCGAAATTCACTGTTTCATTGAAATGACCGAGAATCGAACCATCGCAAAGGTCAGAGAAGACGTCATCAAACTTCAGACTGCTAAGAACTCGGCATTTGGAAAAGGCATTCTTGCTCGGTGTTTCTGCGTGATCAACGGTACCCCTACTCCCGGGATGGTCGACGCAGGCGTTGAGCAAAACATCAGAGTATTGTCGATTGATGATTTCACGAAGATGTTTTTCGATTTTTCCTCGTACCGAGTCGCTCGCGATGCTTCAACCTTTGGAAGTGCTGTTAATCCGCTCACGGGATTGTCTGATGAGACAAAGTACGTCCCAGTTAGATACCTAGTTGAAGGCAGAAAGACCGACGCTGGTTCTGCCGACATCGCCAACTTTCTTCGTGATGGGAAGACCGTTGTACTTCTTGGGGAGTATGGAAGCGGAAAAAGTCGATGCATCAGGGAGGTTTTTCGCATCCTGAGTGCGGACGCGGACGAAAGCTTCTGTTATCCGGTGGCTGTCGACCTAAGGAAGTCATGGGGCCTGGGCGAAAAGGGGGAAATTATTAGGCGCCATTTCCATGATCTCGGACTTGATAACCTCCAGTCGATGGCTATTAAGGCTTTCAACGCTGGCTCTATGGTTCTGTTGCTGGACGGCTTTGATGAAATTGGGTCTCAGGCTTGGAGCAATGACGATGCTCGCCTTAAGGTCATTCGCGCCAAATCGCTGGAAGGTGTCAAAGACATCGTTGTTTCTAACCGAAGCGGGACGCTTGTCGCGGGTCGAGAGCATTATTTTTCTAATACGGAAGAGATGCTTTCTGCGCTAGGTGCGTCACCGAAGGATTTGGTGGTAATCCGCGCTAAGAATGAATTTAGTGACACCGAGCTTTTGGAGTACTTCAGCAATCTCAACATTGAGGCTGATATTCCTGAGTGGTTACCCAGACGGCCGCTAATTTGCCAAACTATCAGCGATTTGGCGTCGGATCAGTTTGATGCAATGTTCGGCGAAGAAGGAAATGAGATAGAGTTTTGGAATCACTTTATTCTCGTGCTCTGTAGACGCGATGCTAGCATCCATATCTCCTTTGATCCTGATACGATTTATCGGATGTTTGTTCATCTTGCCAGGTTGACCAGATCAAAGAATGCAAACGTTGGGCCGATTTCGTTGCATGAGCTTCAAGTGGCCTTTGAGTTTGCCACTGGGGCGGCGCCGGTGGAAGAAGCTTCGGCAATGCTCCAACGCCTTCCAAGTCTCGGTCGGATTAGCGCGGAATCGAACGATAGGCAATTTGTAGACATCTATATTTTGGATGGATTAAGGGCGCGAGACGTTGCTAATTCTGCGATCGGTGGAGAGAGCGCAATTCAAGCGATCTGCTCTTCTAAGTGGACGAATCCTTTGGGTGACCTTGGGCAAAGGGTACTCTCGCAGGACCCAAGACTTGGGGATAAGACAAAATTGTCTATTGCGAGAAGGGCTTTTGAAGAGGGGAATGTTGTACTTGCGAGTGACGTAATCGCTTCACTCGTCCGGAGTAACGCAGAGCCATTTGACTTTGAAAACTTTGAACTTTTCGATGGAAATTTTATCTCTCTTACATTGTCCGAGCGGGCAGTCTCGAACCTAAAGATTCGAGATAGCGTAATAGGGGAGCTAAAATTTCCGGCAAGCGGGTGGAGTAATTCAAGTATTAGCAACTGTCTTGTTTCGAGGGTGGCGGGCTTAGCGTCAGCAGCAGCTCTCCCAAATTGGGTCAAAGCCGACGCTGATCATTTTGATTCTGTTGAAAGCATCTCGCGTATCCGAAGAATCGGGTTGAAGCCTGCTCAGGAGATCCTCGTTACGATTATACGCAAGACTTTCTTTCAGAAAGGTGCGGGTCGGAAAGAGGAGGCGCTTCTCCGGGGGCTTTCGACGTTTGCGTCTAAGAGTACCTCAACGAAGATTATCAATATCCTGTCGCGAGAAGGGCTGCTTGAGTCCTTCCGAGGTAGTGAGGGTACTGTCTACACTCCGGTTCGATCTCAGACGAGGAGAATGCAGAAGATTCTCGACGAACTCGGTAGTAGTGAAGACCCAATTTGGATAGAAGTGAGCCAGCTTTGAAGCTCGTAGGGCGGATTAGCGCAGCGTAATCCGCCGCTAGGTCGACACAAGCCCTGCTGATGTTCGGCGGGTTACGCCTTCGGCTAACCCGCCCTACGATTGCACTGCCTTTCGATTGCATCGTCGATGTTAGGGGTCGTCAGCACGGCCATAGCGGCCTCCATCGTCCATGCCTGCAAGCTAGTCTTTGACGGTAAGACACCAAGATCGTCGCCCCCTCTCACCCAAACTGCGCCACGCCCCCGCCCACCGACCAATTCACCGCCGGCGCGTCGTACACATTGATGAACACATCCTCCGGCCGCAGTCCCGGGCTCTCCGCCAGCAGCTCGGCGATCCGCCGATACAGCGCCTTTTTCTGCTCGGGGGTGCGGGTGTCGAAGACGGTGATCTGGATGTAGACGAGGTCGGCGCTGCGGGTGATGCCGTAGGCGTTGCCGAAGCGGAAGTTGGCGGGCGCGTGTTCGGTCAACGTGATGAACTGATCGTCGTCGGGCACGCCCAGCGTCTCGCGTAGTGCGCGGTAGAGATTGTCGAGGATGGCGGTGCGATAGGCGTCGGGCTTTCCAGCGAGCATCGAGACATTGAGGCGCGGCATGGCGGGCTCCTTGGGCGAAGGCTGCATCGAGCTTGACGCTAGACGGCGGCGATCTATTCTGGGAAGCAGTTGCCGGACATTTCAGCGATAACGAATCGAAATGATGAGTACGGCCCTCGATCTCGATGCCGTCCGGGCGTTCGTGCTCATCGTCGAGCACGGTAGCTTCACGCGCGCCGCCGAGGCGCTCGAGACCACGCAGGCAGCAGTCAGCCTCAAGTTGAAGCGCCTGGAGGCGCGGCTCGGCCGCCGGCTGGTGGAGCGGACGCCGCGCTCCGTGCAACTCTCCGCGCACGGCGCCGATTTCCTCGGCCACGCCCGCGCGCTCTTGGAGGCGCACGACCGGGCGATGCAGGCTTTTGGCGCGGCGCCACAGCGCTTGACGCTCGGCATCAGCGATCATGTCGCCGGCCCGGAGCTGCCCGGCCTGATCGCGCGGATGAACGCGCGCGATCAGGCGCAGGCGATCGCCGTGCGCGTCGGCTCGTCGGGCGAATTGCTGCAGAGCTTCGACCGGCGCGAACTCGACGCCGTCCTGCTGCGCCTGCACGGCGAGCGCCGCGACGGCAGGGTGGTGGTGAACGAGCGGTTCGGCTGGTTCGCCGCGCCCGCCTGGCAGTCCCGCGCCAGCGCGCCGCTGCCGATCGTCACCATGGGCGAGCCCTGCGGTGTGCGCGCGCTGGCGGTGCAGCTGCTGGAGCGGCACGGCGCGCCTTATGCTGAAGTCTTCGTCGGCGGCGGCGTGCTGGCGGTGGCGGCGGCGGTGATGGCCGGCCTCGGCGTCGCGGCGCTGTCGCCGCGCATGCTGCCGATGGATGCGGTCGATGTCGGGCCGCGCCTCGGGCTGCCCGAGCTGCCGCTGCTGCCGATCGTGCTGCACAGCCGGGTCAAGCAAAGTTCCGGCCGCGATGCGATCGCGGCGCTCGCCGCTGCTTACAAGCAAGCGGTGAGGGGCTGATCGCCGGCGCGCGAACGCGCGCGGGGGCCGGCTTTGCCGAACGCCGCCCGGAAATGGCGTGCGTAAGACGCGTTACTTCTTCTTCCCGGTACCTCCCTGGGTCGGTTGCCAGTTGCCGGGCTTCTGGCTCGGCGCGGCGGCGATGGTTTTGACTTTTTCTTTCTTGGGTTTCTTGGCTTCGCGATTACTCTTCTGTTCGCCTTTGGCCATCGTGGTCTCCTGCTGGATGTGGACGCGGAAAGGACTTGTGGCGATCGCGGGGCGCTGCGCCACGTGGGCGACTCACTGCCGCGCTCGGCCTCGGTCATTCCACCGTGCGCCTGTTGCGTCCGGCGATCCATCGATTTCGCATGGGCCGTCACGGACTGCGCTTCGCCTCCAGAAGATGCCGTTGCTCGAAGCGTTCAACCCGGGCGACAAGGAGATCTTCCATGCGGTGTTCGTCGGCGGCGCCAACATGCCGGCGCGCATCCGGGTGTTCGTCGACTATCTGGTCGAGAATGGGCGAGGGCGCCGGCAAAGCCGCCAGGCGGCACGCGCCGTCAAACCAGCGGCGGTTGCGCGGCTGCGCGGCGGCTTGGCGGTGATCGAAGATCATTTGATACGCGATTAGTTCCCGTGCTGCGCCGGATGCGTAGTGGCGATTTCTTAACCGTGTCCGTTCATCGTCGCCGCAACGCAACAGGAGTTTCCGATGCAGGATATGGACCAAGCGATCCGCGAGCGCGCCTATCATATGTGGAACGAAGCCGGCCGCCCCGAGGGCAATGCCGATGCGTTCTGGCTGAGCGCGCAGCGCGAACTGCTGGCGCAGTCGCTGTCGCAGATCGCCACCGTCACCCCGGCCGCGCCGAAGAAGGCCGCGAAGAAGACCTCGCCGCGCAAGCGCAAGGCGGCGTGAGCTTACGCGCCGCTATCATGCGCGGGCTTGACCCGCGCATCCACCGCGCGCGTCAGCGCGTTGAATGATGGCATCTCGTGACGCGAGGCATGTTGCGAAGCGGATGGATTGCCGGGTCAAGCCCGGCAATGACGTAGTATCCAACTAGCTCGCGTTCAGCCGCGGAACTTCTTGTTCTTCTTCTTGAAGGCCGGGCTCTTGGCCGAGGGATCGGCACGGCGGGCCTTGCTGACATAGGCGGGCTTGTCGTCGCGCGATTTGGGCTTCTTCTTGAAGCCGTCGGTCTTCATGCCGCTGGGCTTGTAGCCCTCGGCATCCCGATTGGGCTTGCGGCCGTCATTGTCGAAGGGCTTCTTCTTGAAACCGCCCTTGCCGAACGACGCATCCTTGAACGCGCCGTCCTTGCCGCGCGGAGGGCGCTGATCGTCGTAGTTCTTGTTGCGCGGCCGCTCGTCGCCGCGGCTGTCGCGCCGCGGATCGTCCAGGGTCGCATCGGCCATGGGCGACCAGGAGTCCGGTCGCTTGCTCCGCCGCGTTTCGCGTTCGGACTTACGCTCGTAGGGCGGCTTCGCCTCGTGCGGGGTCTTCGCCGGGCGCTCGGCGCGCTCCTCGATCGGCTTGGCGCCGATCAGCGGCTCGATGCGGATGTTGTCGTCCTTGTCGGGGCGCTTGATCTGTGCGGCGAAATCGACCGCGGCGGCCGCCGAGATCTCGAACTCCGTGGTGGTGTCGAGAATGCGGATCGCACCGATGTCCTGCCGGGTGATGCCGCCGCGGCGGCAGATCATCGGCAGCAGCCAGCGCGCCTCGGCGTTCTTGCGCTTGCCGATCGCGGCGCGAAACCACACGCCATCGGCCATGCTGTGTTTGTCGCCGGCTTTCGCCGAGCGCGGCCGCGGAGCTTTGTCACGCGGGCCATCGCGGTCGTCGCGCGAAGGACGTGCAGCCCGCTCGTCGCGGCCACGCGCGGGCCGTTCGCCCGGATCGAGGATGTCCTCCGGCGCCGGCAGCCGCGCGCGATAGAGGCGCGCCAGCGCGACCGCGATCTGCTCGGCGCTGCGCTCGGCGAGCAGCGTCTGCGCCAATGCCTGATCGTCGGCGCTCGCTTCTTCGGTGAACAGTTCGTCCTGCAGCATGCGCTGCTGATCGAGCGCGCGGATCTCCTCGGCCTGCGGCGCGGTGCCCCACACCGCGTCGATGCCGGCGAGGTTGAGCAGCGTCTCGGCGCGCCGCCGCCGCGCCGGCGGAACTAACAACACGCTGATGCCCTTCTTGCCGGCGCGCCCGGTGCGGCCGGAGCGATGCTGCATCACTTCCGGATCGTTCGGCAGATCGGCGTGGATGACGAGGCCGAGATTGGGCAGGTCGATGCCGCGCGCCGCGACGTCGGTGGCGACACAGACGCGGGCGCGGCCGTCGCGCAACGCGTTCAGTGCATTGGTGCGTTCGTTCTGGGTGAGCTCGCCCGACAGCGCCACCACCGAGAAGCCGCGCTCGAGCAGCGCCGTGGTCAGATGCGTCACGCCGCTGCGCGTCGCGCAGAACACGATCGCGGTCGGCGATTCGACATAGCGCAGCGTGTTGACCACCGCGTGCTCGACATCGCTCGGCGCGATCCGCACCGCCCGATATTCGATATCGGCGTGACCGCCGTCGCGGCTGGCGACTTCGATGCGGAACGCATCCTGCTGATAGGTCTTGGCCAGCGTGATGATGGTGCGCGGCAGCGTCGCCGAGAACAGCAGGGTGCGGCGGGTTTCCGGCGTGGTCTTGAGGATGAACTCCATGTCCTCGCGGAAGCCGAGATCGAGCATCTCGTCGGCCTCGTCGAGCACCACGGCTTTCAGCTGCGAGACGTCGAGCCGGTGGCGGCGGAGATGATCGCACAGCCGGCCCGGCGTGCCGACCACGATGTGCGCGCCGGCCTCCAGCTCGCGCTGCTCGCGGCGCGGGTCCATGCCGCCGACGCAGGAGACGACGCGGGCGCCGGCCTCGCCATACAGCCAGCCGAGTTCGCGGTGCACCTGCAGCGCCAGTTCGCGGGTCGGCGCCACGATCAGCGCCAGCGGCGCGCCGGCCCGCTCGAACCGTTCGGAATCGCCGAGCAGGTCGCGGGCGATCGCGAGGCCGTAGGCCACGGTCTTGCCGGAGCCGGTCTGGGCCGACACCAGCAGGTCGCGCCCGGCGGCGTCCGGCGCCAGCACGGCGCTCTGCACCGGCGTCGCTTCGGAATAATTGCGGGCCGCCAGAGCTCGCGCGAGCGGCGGCGGAGAAGACGAGAATGGCACGGGCAGGCAACCTTCTGGGCGATGACGCCGAATGGGAAATCCCGACGGCTCGATCCGAGCCGTGACAATCCGCGGCCGACGGGGCCTGACGCTGACGGGAGGTCGGGACCATTTACAGCAACACCGGCAAAAGTGCCACCCTCGCAACGCCGACGGCGACATCGGCGGCTCTGAAGGCCGGCCGGCGGCGGACTTATGCGGCGGATCCTGCTATGCAGCGACGATGAACCGGATCGTATCGCCCCTTGCAGTCCTCGTGCGCCGTTTACCCGGAGACCTGCGATGACGCAGCCGCTGGTGATCGGTGCGACCGGCATGGTGGGCGGCGCGATCTTGCGACGGCTGGCGGCCGATGGCGCCCAGCCGGTCGGGCTGTCGCGCCAGCCGCAGGCGGCGCAGGACGGCGTCACGTGGCTCGCCGCCGATCTTGCCGATCTCGGACGCGCGGCGCTGCCGCCGCTCGGCGTGGTGTATGCGACGGCACCGGTCGGGCTCGTCGCCGACGCGGTGCCGGCTCTCGCCAAAGCCGGCATGACCCGGCTGGTGGTGTTCACCTCCACCAGCATCGCCACCAAATGGAATTCGCCCGATCCGGACGAACGCGCCGCAATCCGGCGCTGGGGCGCCGACGAGGCTCGGGCGATCGAGGCCTGTCGCGCCGGCGGTGTCGCCTGGACCGTGCTGCGGCCGACGCTGATCTATCTCGAAGGCCGCGATGGCAATGTCAGCCGTATCGCCGGCCTGATCCGCCGCTTCCGCTTCTTTCCGCTGATGGGCGGTGGCGAGGGGCTGCGCCAGCCGGTGCACGCCGACGACCTCGCGTCGGCGGCGATCGCTGCGGCGGAGCGCCCCTCCTGTGCCGGCAAGGTCTACGACCTGCCGGGCGGCGAAACGTTGAGCTATCGCGAGATGGTCGGCCGGATTTTCGATGGGCTGGGCCTGCCGCGACTCATTGTGCCGGTGCCGGACTGGGCCTGGCGTCTGGCCCTGCCGCTCGCCGTCCGTGTGCTTCCCGGCCTGTCGGCGACCATGGCGACCCGGATGGCAAAGGACATGACCTTCGACCTTGCGCCCGCCGCCACCGAGATCGGCTGGCAGCCGCGCCGGTTCTATCCGCAGTTCAAGCAAGCTCGCGTCGGATGAGTCGGCGAATCCGCGGCTAGCGGACGGCAGCGATCGTCGCAATGGGCGCGGCAGCGCCGTCGCGCCAGGACAGTCCAGCCGACGCCTGCGCCGCAGCGAGAAACAGAGCCATCGCGACCGACAGCATGACAAATCGCCTGAGATCAGAGACCATGACGTGCGCCCCAAGCAGCCTCGTATGATCCTCAGGTGTTATGCTTAACCAAATACTAACGCCACCCCCGCAATGGTCGATTTCGACCATTGTCGAGTTATTCCAGATGCAGGGCTGACGCGGCGAAAGCGGATCAGGCGGGCTGGCCGATCGAGATCGCGAGCGTGCCGACGCCGTCGACGCCGCATTCGACTCGGTCGCCCGGCTGCAGCGCGGCGACACCGGCGGGCGTGCCGGTCATGATGATATCGCCGGCGCCGACTGCGACCTGCAGCGACAGCTTCGCGATGATCTCGGCGACGTTCCAGATCATCTCCGACAGATCGCCTTTCTGCCGCTCGGTGCCGTTGACCGACAGCCAGATCTTGCCGCTCGCCGGGTGGCCGATCTCGGAGGCCGGGCGCAGCGCGCCGCACGGCGCGGAGAGATCGAACGACTTGCCGATCTCCCAAGGCTGCTCCTTCTTACGCGAGATGGTCTGCAGATCACGCCGCGTCAGATCAATGCCGACGCCGTAGCCCCAGACGTGATCGAGCGCCTTGTCGGCAGGAATGTTGAGGCCGCCACTCTTCAGCGCGACCACCAGCTCGACCTCGTGCTGCATGTCCTTGGTGAGCGTCGGATACGGGATCGTCGCGCCGTCGGGCGCGATCATGTCGGCGTGCTTGGCGAAGAAGAAGGGCGGGTTGCGCTCGTCATTGCCGAGCTCGCGGATGTGCTCGAGATAGTTGCGGCCGACGCACCAGATCCGGCGCACCGGAAAGGTCCTGCTATCACCCTGGACGGCGAGGGCAGGCTGCGGCAGCGCGGCGATCACGGAAGATGCAGTGGTCATGAGTTTCACTCTCGCAGCATGGAGGCGGGATCGGAGGGCGGAAGGCGCGGGAAGACGATGGTGCAGTCTAGACGGCGGTGTCGACCACGGCCAGCGGCGCGGTGTGGCGCTGCTGCAGGCGGAAGAACGACGCGTAGCGGCCGCCACGACGCAGCAGGTCGTCGTGCCGGCCCTGTTCGACGATTTCGCCAGCTTCGACCACGACGATCGAATCGGCATGCATGATGGTGTGCAGCCGATGCGCGATCACGATGGTGGTGCGGTTGTGGCAGAGCCGTTCGATCGCTTCCTGCACAAGCTTCTCCGACTCGGAGTCGAGCGCTGCGGTGGCCTCGTCGAGCAGCACGATCGGGGCGTTGCGTAGCAACGCGCGGGCGACGGCGATGCGCTGGCGCTGGCCGCCCGAGAGTTGCGCGCCGTGTTCGCCGACCGGCGTGTCGTAGCCGAGCGGAAAGCCCATGATGAAGTCGTGCGCATGCGCGGCCTTGGCGGCGGCGACGATCTCGTCCTCGCCGGCGCCGATCTTGCCGAACGCGATGTTGGCGCGGATGGTGTCGCGGAACAGATAGACGTCCTGGCCCACATAGGCGGTCTGTTGCCGCAGCGAGTTGCGCGACACCGCCGAGATCGACTGACCGTCGATCCGGATGTCGCCCGCGGAGGGTTCGTAGAACCGCAGCAGCAGTGCCAGCACGGTGGATTTGCCGCCGCCGGACGGCCCCACCAGCGCGGTCATTTTGCCCGGCTCGGCGACGAAGCTCATCGCCTTCAGCACCGGCTCGTCGGCCCGATAGGCAAAGCGCACGGCGTCGAATTCGACGCGCGCCTCGGTCAGCGCCAGCGCCGGCTTGTGGCTGTCGTCCGGCTCGCTCTGCGGGCTGTCGACGATCTCCAGCAGCATGCGGGCGCCGACGAGGCCGCTGTTGAGGTCGATATTGAGCCGCGCCAGACGCTTCGCCGGCTCATAGGCGAGCAGGAAGGCGGTGAGGAAGGAGAAGAACTGTCCCGGCGTCGCGCCCATCGCCACCACGCGGTAGCCGCCATACATCAGCGAGCCGGCCACCGCGAAGCCGCCGAGCGTTTCCATCAGCGGGCTGGAGCGGTTCGACACCCGCGCCATCTTGTCGGCGTTCTTGCGCACCGCTTCGATGCTGGCGCCGATCCGGTCGCGCATCGTCTGTTCGAGCGAGAACGCCTTGACGGTACGGATGCCCTGCAGCGATTCCTGCATCGTTTCCAGGATTTCGGCGTTGCCGGCGAACTGGGAGTAAGCGAGTCCCTTGACGCGCCGGACCAGCTTGCGCAGCACCAGCACCGCCGGCGGCGCAATCAAGAGGCCGAACAGCGCCATGAACGGATCCTGCGTCACCATCACGATGACGAGGCCGATCAGCGACAAGAGATCGCGGCCGATCGCATTGATCAGCAGGTTCAGCACCTCCGTGACCGAATTGGCGCCGGAGGTGAGGCGCGCGAGAAATTCCGAGGAGTGCCGCTGCGCGTAGAAGCCGAGATTCTCGTGCATCAGCTTGTCGAACAGCCGGCGCTGATTGTTGGCGAGGATCGCGTTCTTGATCTGCGTCAGGATCACGGATTGACCGTAGGTCGCCACGCCCTTGATGGTGAAGATCGCGAGGCTGACCAGCGACAGCACGACGATCCCAGTCAGGTTGCGGTCGACATAGGCCTGATTGATCACCTGGCCGAGCAGATAGGCGGAGAGGGCGGTGGCGCCCGCGGCGATCGCCATCAGCACAAAGGCCAGCAGATAGCGGCGCCAATAGACCGAAGCCTGTTCCATCACCAGACGGCGCACCAATTGGGCGGCGCCGTAAGGATCATCGGTAATCTTGCGTGGGGCGTCGGTCATCCGCGTTCCATCGACGGCGTCGATCTGGTCGCGCGCGTCGGGCTGGCGTGCGTCTGGCCGCCTCCTTGCCCCCGATGGCCGGGGTTTTCAAGCCAAAGCTGCCGGCGGCAGCCGGTTCTAGGCTGAAATCGCTTGAAGTTCAGGGGCTTGGCCTTGGGTCAGGAGTTTGCGCTCCCACCCGAGGGCATGTGCCGCGATGGTGTCGAGGTCATCGTAGCGCGGCGTCCAATCGAGCGTGGCCCGAATCCGGCGGGTGTCGGCCACCATCGCAACGATGTCGCCCGGCCGCCGCGCCGCGGTCGTGACGGCGAAATTGCGGCCGGCGACGCGCCGCACCGCCTCCAGCGTCTCGAGCACCGAATAGCCGCGGCCATAGCCGCAATTCAGCGTGATCGGCGAGCCGCCCTGCCGCAGATAGTGCAGCGCCGCGACGTGCGCCTGCGCCAGATCGGTGACGTGGATGAAGTCGCGGATACAGCTGCCGTCCGGCGTCGGATAGTCGGTGCCGAACACTTCGACCTTGGAGCGCTGGCCGGTCGCGGCCTCGACGGCGATCTTCAACAGATGCGTGGCGCCCGCGGTGGCGAGGCCGATGCGTGCCTGCGGATCGGCGCCGGCGACGTTGAAGTAGCGGAGCGCTACGTAGTTCATGCCGTAGGCCGCGGCGCAATCGTGCAGCATGATCTCGGCCATCAGCTTGGAACAGCCATAGGGCGACAGCGGCCGCGTCGGCGCCTCCTCGGCGACCGGAATGCGATCGGGGTTTCCATAAACAGCTGCTGTCGACGAGAAGATGAAATTGCGCACGCCGCGCGTCACCGCCGCGTTCAGCAGGTTACGTGACGTCATGGTGTTGTTGCGATAGTAGGCGAGCGGATCGCGCATCGACTCGGACACGATCACCGAGCCGGCGAAATGGATGATGGCGTCGACGCGGTGTGACGCGATCACGCCCTCGACGAGATTTTCGTCACCCGCATCCCCGATGAACAGCGGCACGCCTTCGGGAAGAAAGCTGGAGAATCCGGTGCTCAGGTTGTCGATCACCACAACGGTCTCGCCGGCCTCGGCCAGCGCCAGTACGGTGTGACTTCCAATATAGCCGGCGCCGCCGGTCACGAGCACGGTCATCGAGGCCCCCGTGTAAGAATACGAGCTGCATTCGCGCAGTTCGCTTCAGTCTTTCGACGACAATAGACGGACGTCGTCGCCAGATCGCTGATCTTCCCGATTTTCCGGCGCCGTAGAGGGGGAATCGACAATATGGTTGCCAAACTGTAACGAGTTCCGGTTTGTGGCTTCCATCGGCGCGATGTCGGACATTCTCATCATCAAGACTTCCTCGCTCGGCGACGTGGTGCACCAGATGCCCGCGATCACCGATGCCGTGCGCGCGGTTCCGGGGCTTCGACTGTCGTGGGTGGTCGAGGAGGCGTTCGCGCCACTGGCGCGGTTGCACCCGTCGATCGCCGAGGTGATCCCTGTCGCGACGCGGCGATGGCGGTCGAAGCTTGCCGCACGCGCGACCTGGCGCGACATCGCGGATTTCAACACGCGCCTGCGTGAGCCCGAGTTCGACAAGGTGATCGATACCCAGGGCCTGATCCGCTCCGCCATCATCGCGCGTCTCGCGCAGGGCGAGCGGCACGGTTACGACGCAGGCAGCATCCGCGAGCCGTTCGCCGCCCGGTTCTACGACGTGACGCACACGGTCGGGCGAACGTTGCACGCGGTGACCCGCAATCGCCTGCTGACGGGCCTGTCGCTGGGCTACCCGTCGCCCGACGAGATCGACTATGGTCTGATCCCGCCGCCGCGCTCGAATGAGGGCGCCTATGCGGTGCTGCTGCACGGCACGTCGCGGACGTCGAAAGAATGGCGCGCGGAGGACTGGATCGAGATCGGCCGTTGGCTGCAGGCACGCGGCATCGAAGTCGTGCTGCCCTGGGGCACCGAGCCGGAGCGGCAGACCGCGGAACAGCTATCCGCCGCCATCACCGGCAGCCGCGTGCTGCCGAAGCAGCGGCTCGATCTCACCGCCGAAGTGATCGCCAATGCGGCGCTGGTCGTGGGCGTCGACACCGGCCTCATGCATCTCGCGGCCGCCTATCGCGTGCCGCTGGTCGGGATCTACGTGTCGACCGATCCTGGGCTGACGGGCCCGGTCGGCAGCGGGCCGATGACGGTGCTCGGCGGCAAGAGCGGCGCACCGTCGGCGCCGCAGGCGATCGAAGCGGCTGAGCGACTGCTTGGTTAGTCAGCGGCGCGATCCCGCCGCCATTCGGCCAAGCACGTCGTCCACAAACGCATCGATATCGCCGCCCCCGAACAGAAAGCCCGGAATGCCGGCCGCCTGCGCGGCTTCGATGTCGATGGCGCTGTCGCCGATCACGAAGCTGCCTTGCATCTCCACCGGCCAGGCGCGAGCTAGGTCGAGGATCATGCCGGGCCCCGGCTTGCGGTCGTCGCTCGCGCGTCGATACGTCTCGAGCTTGCCTTCGGGATGATAGGGGCAATAGCGGATGTCGTCGATCCGGGCGCCTTGGCTGGATAGTTCGTCAAGCATCCAGCGATGCAGCACGCGGACGTCGTCTTCACTGAACATGCCGCGCGCGACGCCGGATTGATTGGTGATCACGAACACGTAGTAGCCGGCCGCGTTGAGCCGGCGGATTGCCGCGGCGAGGCCCGGCATCCAGCGAAACCGCTCGCGCGTGCCGATGTAGTGATCGTTGTAGTTGATGACGCCGTCGCGGTCGAGAAACGCCGCGGGCTTGCGCGGACCGTGGTCGGCCGTGCTCATGCTACGCCATCAACGCGCATTCGATCTCGTCGCAGATCGCGTGCGCGGCCATCAGATGGATCTGCTGCACCAGCGCGGTTTCGGGCGCCGGCGCGATCAGCAGATGATCGCACAGCGCGCCCATCGACGTCCCGCTCGGGCCGGTCATGCCGATGGTGACGAGGCCTTGCTGGCGCGCCACTTCGAGCGCCGCCAGGATGTTGGGCGAGCGGCCGGAGGTGGTGATGCCGATGAATAGGTCGCCGGGTTGCCCGAGCCCTTCGACCTGCCGCGCGAAGACCCGATCGAAGCCGTAGTCGTTGGCGATGGCGGTGAGGGCCGAGGTGTCGGTGGTCAGCGCAATCGCCGGCCAGCCGGGGCGGTCCTGCTTGTAGCGGCCGATGATTTCCGCCGCGATGTGCTGGGCATCGGCGGCGCTGCCGCCATTGCCGGCGATCAGAATCTTGCGGCCGCCGCGCAGCGCCGCGATCGCGGCGGTCGCGATCGCCTGCGACGCGGCGAGTAGCGACGCATCGCCGGCGGCCGCGGTCATCGCGGCGAGCGAGTTCTCGAAATGAGCGGCAATCCGGTTCTGGCTCACGTCACACCTGAAGGCAGGAACATCGGCACTGGTTAAGCGCAGGGCCGCGGGAGGGCAAGGGCGGGCGGCTTACGGCGCCGGCGCGAGGCCGGCGGCATCGAGCGCCTTCTGCGCCGCGGCCATCACGTCGTCGACCGGAATGTCGCGCATGCATTTGTGGTGGACCATCCGGCAAACCGGCTTGTGGCAAGGGCGGCACGGCACGTCGGTCTTGGTCTCGATCACCGCTTCGATCGGATTGAGCGGCGCGTAATGCCAGGCACTGGTCGGGCCGAAAATGCCGAGGGTGCGGCTGCCGATGGCGGCCGAGACGTGGAGCAGGCCGGAATCGTTGGAGATCACCAGATCGGCAGCGCCCAGCCCCAGAATGCCGTTGCGCAGATCGGTGCCGGTGAGGTCGCGGGCGTTCGGGCCCGCCGCCGCGACGATCTCGCGGGCCTTTTCGGTCTCACCCGGACCGCCGATCACCCAGACGTCGAGCCCGCGGGCGGTCAGAGCCTTGGCGGCCTCGACATAATAGCTCCAGCGCTTCGATGGCCCGACCGCGCCCGGCGCCAGTGCGACGGCGGTCCGGCCCTCGAAGCCGTTGGCCTGTCGCCACGCCGCGATGTCCTGCGTCGGCACCACCAGCTGCGGCTCCGGCCAGTCCATCGGCAGCTCGATGTTCGCCGGCAGCGCCAGCGCGGCGCAGCGGTCGATCATCCGCGGCAGCGCTTTTTCGCCGCGCCGCCAGTCGTTCAGCAGCCCGAACCGGACTTCGCCGATGAAGCCGGTGCGCTGCGGAATGCCGGCCAGAAACGGCGCGATGGTCGATTTGAAGGTTCGCGGCATCACCAGCGACCGCCCATAGCTTTCGGTCCGCAGCCGGGCCGCCAGCGCGCGCTGCTGGTCGAGCGCGAGCTTGCCGCGGGGCAGGTCCCAGACGATGCCCTTGCGGACGCCCGGCATGTAGTCGACCAGCGGCGCGCACAGCGTCGTGGTCAATACGTCGACCGGCCGGTTCGGCCAGCGGTCCTTGAGCACCCTAACCACCGTGTGGCACCGCACGAAATCGCCGATCCACATGTAGGGGATCAGCAGAACCGGGCTGGTCTCCGAGCGGTCGGCAGCGGTGGCCAGGATGGATTTGAGTGAATCGTAATTCATTGCGAGATCTGGCGCAGGCGCCGACGGGGCACCCGGGTGAACGCGGTCCTGCCGGTTAGCGCTTGCGCCGGCTGACGTCCAGCCGTGATTTCGCCCTGATAGGGGTTCCCAAACAGCAGGGCGCCGGAGTTCAAGTTGCCTGCCCGGGCGGAGTGGGGCAAAGGTGGCCGCGTCAAATCGAGGCGGGGGAGTCATGCTGCTGGTAACCGGAGGTGCCGGTTTCATCGGGTCGAATATCGTGGCGGCGCTGAACGAGGCGGGACGCAGCGATGTCGCGGTGTGCGATTTCCTCGGCCACGAGGGGAAGTGGAAGAACCTCGCCAAGCGTCAACTTGCCGACGTGGTGCCCCCCGCCGAGCTGTCCGATTGGCTGAAAGGGCGCCGGGTCGACGCCGTGTTCCACATGGGAGCGATCTCGGAGACGACCGCGACCGATGGCGATCTGGTGATCGACACCAACTTCCGGTTGTCGATGCGGCTGCTCGACTGGTGCACCGAGAATCGCGTGCCGCTCATCTACGCCTCATCCGCCGCGACCTATGGGGACGGCGCGCAGGGCTTCGACGATGACGCCTCCTTGGCCGCTCTGAAGCAGCTTCGCCCGATGAATCTCTATGGCTGGAGCAAGCACCTGTTCGATCTGGTGGTGGCGGAGCGCGCCGCGCGGGGCGAGCGGCTGCCGCCGCAATGGGCCGGACTGAAGTTTTTCAACGTGTTCGGCCCGAACGAGTATCACAAGGGGGCGATGGCCAGCGTGCTGGCCAAGCGGTTCGACGACATCAAGGCGGGCCGCATCGTGCAACTGTTCAAGTCGCACCGCGAGGGGATCGCCGACGGCGACCAGCGACGCGACTTCATCTATGTCGACGACGTCGTCCGGGTGATGATGTGGCTGTTCGCCTCGTCCTCCGTCAGCGGCCTGTTCAATGTCGGCACCAGTCACGCCCGAAGTTTCCGCGATCTGATCCTCGCCGCTTATTCGGCGCTCGGAACGCCGCCGCAGATCGAATACATCGACATGCCAGAGCAGATTCGGGGCAGCTATCAGTATTTCACCGAGAGCAAAGGCGATCGGCTGCGGGCCGCAGGCTACAATGGCGGCTTCACGCAGCTCGAGGATGCGGTGGCGTCCTACGTCAAGGGATATCTCGACGCTGGCGATCGCTTCCGCTGATCGCGCTCCAACCCGTGAAGTTCGATGTTCAATTTTGAGACTTTGCTGCAAGCGATCGAGAACACCACGGTTCTGTGCGTCGGCGATCTGATGCTGGACGAATTCGTCTACGGCGAGGTCTCCCGGATCTCGCCGGAGGCGCCCGCACCGGTGATCGCGGTCCAGCGCAGCGAGATCAATGTCGGCGGCGCCGGCAACGTCGCCCGCAACATCGCCGCGATCGGCGCGCGCTGCATCTTCGTCGGCCTGATCGGCGACGACGACGCCGGCCGGGTACTGAGCGCGGAGTTCGCGCGGGAGCCGCGCATCGAGCCGCTGCTGGTGCGCGATCCGACGCGCCCCACCACCCGCAAGGTGCGGTTCGTGTCCGAGCATTTCTCTACCCATATGCTGCGCGCCGATTGGGAAACCGCGTCGGCGGTTTCCGGCGAGATCGAAACGCGCCTGCTCGACGCGATCCTGCCGCAACTCGAACGCGCCGACATCGTGCTGCTGTCCGACTACGCCAAGGGCGTGCTGACGCCGCACCTGATCGCCCGCGTGATCGAGGCGGCACGGCAGCGCGGCAAGCGGGTGATCGTGGATCCGAAAAGCCCGAACTTCGCGACCTACCGTGGTGCAACGCTGCTGACGCCGAACCGCAAGGAATTCGTCGCGGCCACGCGCAGCGCCGCCGACTCGCTCACGGACATCGCCAGCGCCGCCCAGGAGGCGATGGCACTCGCGGATTGCGACGCGATGCTGGTGACGCAGAGCGAGCACGGCATGACGCTGGTGCCGCGCGGCGGCGAGCCGATCCACGTGCCGGCGCTGCCAGTGAAAGTCCGCGACGTCTCGGGCGCGGGTGACACGGTGGCGGCGGTCCTGGCCGTGGTGCTGGCGGCCGGCGAAGGCTGGGCCACCGCGATGCGGGCGGCGAGTGCCGCAGCCGCGGTGGCGGTCGGCAAGAACGGCACGGCCGTCGTCACGCCCGCCGAACTGCGGCGCAAGCTGCTGCCGCACGCCTCGCTCGCCGCAGAAGACAAGATCATCGGCAACTCGGCCGATCTGGATCACCGGATCGCCGAATGGCGGCGGGAAGGGCTGCGCGTCGGTTTCACCAACGGCTGCTTCGACATTCTGCATCCGGGGCACGTCAAGGTGCTGACTGCGGCGCGCGGCGCCTGCGACCGGCTGATCGTCGGGCTGAACAGCGATGCGTCGGTGCGCCGGCTGAAGGGCCCGAGCCGTCCGGTGCAGAACGAGCGCGCCCGGGCCGAGGTGCTGGCCGCGCTCGAAGCCGTCGATCTGGTGGTGATCTTCGAGGACGATACGCCGCTGAAGCTGATCACGCAGATCGTGCCCAGCGTGCTGGTCAAAGGCGGCGACTACACGCGCGAGCAGGTGATCGGCCATGAAGTGGTCGAGGCCCGCGGCGGCGAGGTGCTGCTGGTCGACATCCTGCAGGGCCACAGCACCACGTCGCTGGTCGAGAAGGCCCGCGAGGGCACGACATGATACGGGCGGCGTTCTGCAAGCGAGACGAGCGATGCTGACCAGGATTTCGTCGTTCACCTATCGCAACTGGCTGATCGCGATCCATGACGCCGGGGTCACCGCGATCGCGGTGGTGCTCAGCTTCTTCCTGCGCTTCGACGGCGAAAATCTGCTCGACCGGCTGCCGCTGCTGCTGAAGATCCTGCCGTACTTCGTGATCTTCAGCTTCTTCGTCTGCTACGCGTTCCAGCTCACCACCACCAAATGGCGGTTCGTCTCGATTCCGGACCTGCTGAACATCCTGCGGGCGGCGAGCGTGCTGACGGTCGCGCTGCTGCTGCTGGACTATATCTTTCTCGCGCCGAACGTTTACGGCACGTTCTTCCTCGGCAAGACCACCATCATCATCTACTGGTTTCTTGAGGTCAGCTTCCTGTCGGGATCGCGGCTCGCCTACCGCTATTTCCGCTACACGCGGACGCGCAACAAGGCGATGACGATGAACGCAGCGCCGACGCTGCTGATCGGTCTCGCGGCGGATGCCGAAGTGTTTTTGCGCGGCATCGAGAGCGGGGCGGTGAAGCGGCTGTGGCCGGTCGGCGTGCTGTCGCCCTCGATGGCGGACCGCGGACAGACGATCCGCGGCATTCCGGTGCTCGGCGGCATCGACGACCTGCCGAACGTGGTCAAGGATTTCGCCGATCGCGGCCGTCCGATCGAACGGGCCGTGATGACGCCGTCGGCGTTCGAGGCCGAGGCGCAGCCGGAAGCGGTGCTGATGCGCGCGCGCAAGCTCGGCCTCGTCGTCAGCCGGTTGCCGTCGCTGGAAGAGAGCCGCGACACACCACGGCTGGCGCCGGTCGCAGTCGAGGACCTGCTGCTGCGCCCCAGCGTCAAGATCGATTATCGCCGGCTCGAACTGCTGCTGAAAGGCAAGTCGATCGTCGTCACCGGCGGCGGCGGCTCGATCGGCTTCGAAATGTGCGATCGCGTCACCACGTTCGGCGCCGACCGGCTGCTGGTGATCGAGAACTCCGAGCCCGCTTTGCATGCGGCGATGGAGACGTTGTCCGCCAAGGTGACCCAGACGGTGGTCGAGGGCCACATCGCCGATATCCGGGACCGCGAGCGGATCTTTCAACTCATCACCGCCTTCAAGCCCGATCTGGTGTTTCACGCCGCCGCTTTGAAGCACGTGCCGATTCTGGAGCGCGACTGGGGCGAGGGCGTCAAAACCAACATCTTCGGCTCGGTCAACGTCGCCGACGCGGCACGCGCCGCCGGTTGCGAAGCGATGGTGATGATCTCGACCGACAAGGCGATCGAGCCGGTGTCGATGCTCGGCCTCACCAAGCGGTTCGCCGAGATGTACTGCCAGAGCATGGATCGCGACATCGCCGCGACCGCCGGGGGCGACGCGCCGCCGATGCGGCTGATCTCGGTGCGGTTCGGCAACGTGCTGGCCTCAAACGGCTCGGTAGTGCCGAAATTCAAGGCGCAGATCGAAGCCGGCGGTCCGGTGACGGTGACGCATCCGGACATGGTGCGTTACTTCATGACGATCCGCGAAGCCTGCGATCTCGTCATCACCGCCGCCACCCACGCGCTCGATCAGCAGCATTCCGACGCGTCGGTGTTCGTGCTCAGCATGGGCCAGCCGGTGAAGATCGTCGATCTCGCCGAGCGCATGATCCGGCTCTCGGGGCTGCAGCCCGGCTACGACATCGACATCGTGTTTACCGGCGTTCGGCCTGGCGAGCGGCTGCACGAAATCCTGTTTGCCAAGCACGAGCCGTTCACTGAGATCGGCATTCCAGGCATCGTCGCGGCGCGGCCCAACGAATTGCCGCTCGAGACGTTGCGGACCTGGCTCCAGGCGCTGGAGACGGCGATCACCGCGCGGCAGCACGACGAAGTCGTTGCGATCCTCAAGAACGCCGTCCCGGAATACAAAGCCGAGGCCGGCGTGCAGTCGCACGGCTGAGTTTCGCGGCGCTGTTAGAGCACTTCTGCTTTTCATCGAATCGGAGCTGATCCGCACCGCCTGCCACACGCACAACCTCATGGTGAGGAGGCGCGTAGCGTCGTCTCGAACCATGCGACGCAGGGAATGCGTTGCCCCATCCTTCGAGACGCCCGGCTTCGCCGGGCTCCTCAGGATGAGGACTCAGTGCTTTCGGAAAGATCGGATCGTTTCAATCAAACGATGAACCGCTCTAAAGGTCGGAGTTCGCGGCGCGGTCGCGGTCCGCCGGCTTCGACCGGAACACCACGAAGTGCGACATCGAAAAATTGACCACGAAGCTGACGGCGATCGACAGCAGCTTGGCGGCGAACACCGGAATGAAGTGGGACAGCACCACCAGCGTTGTGGTGGCCGCGGCGACGCCGAGCGTGCCGGAGGCGACGAAGCTCAGATACGCGCTGCGCTTCAAGACCCGCCCCGATTCCGTGCGGAACGTGATCATGCTGTTCATGACGTATGAACAAGACACCGCAACGAGCCAGGCCAGGATGTTGGCCGGCACCAGCGGAAGCTGCAGAGCCTCGTAGGCGAGCGTGAACACCGCGAGGTCGATCAGCGCGTTGATGACGCCGATCCCGGCGAAGCTGATGATCTTCGCGATCATCGGCCGGGAGCGCCGGTGCTCACGCAAGCGATTGTACAACGACTTCATTGGACGTCGATCCTGCTGCGCTCGATCGGGCTAGATAGCAGCAAGGATCGGGCAAGTCCGTATCTTTCGAGGAACTGCTGGCTGCGTTCCGGAGACTGTTGCACGGGGCGCTCATCCTGCGCGGCGTGATCACGGCCTTGCGCTCCGCTGGCCGCCGGAATGCGCCGGGGATCATCAAGGCTTCGGATCATGCTTGGGCCGGTGATTGGTGGCGGGGACGGCCGAACCGAGCCAGGACGAACGCGACGGCGGCGCCGCCGGCGAGCAGCATGGCGGCGTCGATCGCTGCCGAACCGAACGCGACCGAGACGCCGGCGAGCGCAGCCAGCAGCAGATTGAGCCCGAACACCCGCCCGACCACGCCGAGCACGGGGAATCCATTGTCGGTCGCGCGCTGGTAGAAATGCGTCCGGTGCGCCTCCCAGAAGGCTTCGCGTTTCGCGATGCGGCGAACCAGCGTCAGCGTGCTGTCGGCGAGATAGTACAGCGGCAGCAGCACGGCCGCTGCGAGGTGACCGTTCCCGGCCAGTTGCAGCAGGCACCAGCCGAGCAGCAGGCCGACCGGCAGGCTGCCGACGTCACCGAGAAACACCCGCGCGACCGGGCGATTGAAGGGGGCGAAGCCGAGGATCGCTCCGCCGAGAGCGGCGGCGATCAGGGTCGCATCGGTCGGAAGCGCACCGACGACACCGAGCGCGACCAGCGCCAAGGTGATCGGGACGAGCTCGCTGACCGTCATCCAGTCGAGCCCATCCATGAAATTCACCAGGTTGACGAACCACAGCGCTGCCACCAGCAGTCCAGCGCGTTCGATCCACAGCGGCGCCATCGGCAGGATCTGCAGGTCCGCCGGCAACGCCGCGAGCACGGCGCCGACCGCGATCGCCTGCAGCAGCAGCCGGGGCAGCACGGGGATGGGGCGGATGTCGTCGACGGTGCCGACGGCGGCGATCAGGATCGTGGCGCCGAACAGCAGCAGCGGAATCGCGGGCACCGACGCCACCAGGGTGATCGCGCCCGCCGCCACCCCAAGGGTCGCGGCAATGACCGCAATCCCGGCGCCCTGGGGGGTGGGAATCTTGTGCGAGGAGCGGGCATTCGGGCGCGCCAGCGCGTAGCGGGCCAGGAGCGGCATGATCGCGACGATCAGCGCCGCGCAGATCAGCGCCGCCAGCGGAACGGCACCGAAAGCGACGATTGCGCCAGAGCCCGTCATCTCACCCCGCCGCGACAGGATGGCGCCGAGCGCGAAGGTGTGGGGGAGATCGAAGGCCGGGGCATCGGGCTCGCTGCGGTGAAGAGGCGGCGGATGCAGCGGTCAACTGCCGATTGCGCTGCGAAAGTCGCCGTTTGGTATGGTTTTGGGGCCGATCTTGCAAGTCGGGCCACTCGGTGCTTGCCGCTCAGGCTTACCGGCGGCTAAACAGGCGCGCTTTGGGCGGCCCATTTCGACACGCGCCGGGTTGCGCCCGATCCGAGGGCTTGATGGCGGAACAACCCGTATTGGTGACCGGAGCCGCAGGCTTCATCGGCTTTCACGTCGCGCGCGAATTGCTCGATGCGGGCCGCACCGTCGTCGGTCTCGACAGTCTCAATGCTTATTACGATCCGGCGCTGAAGCGGGCGCGGCTCGCTTTGCTTCGCGAATCGCCGCGCTTCACCTTCATCCACGGCGATCTCGCCGACCGGCCGGCCACCGCGGCGCTGTTCGCCGAGCGGCGGTTTGCGGTGGTGATCCATCTCGCCGCGCAGGCGGGCGTGCGGCATTCGCTGACACACCCGCACGATTACGCCGACGCCAATCTCGAAGGCTTCCTCAACGTGCTCGAAGGCTGCCGCCACAACGGCTGCGAGCACCTGATCTACGCGTCGTCATCGTCGGTCTATGGCGCCAACACCAAGCTGCCGTTCTCGGTCGAGGATCGCACCGATCATCCGATCAGCCTCTATGCGGCCTCCAAGAAGGCCAACGAGGTGATGGCGCATTCCTACAGCCATCTGTACCGGCTGCCGACCACCGGGCTGCGGTTCTTCACCATCTACGGCCCGTGGTATCGGCCCGATATGGCGCTGTTCCTGTTCGCCGATGCGATCACTCAGGGCCGTCCGATCAAGCTGTTCAACCACGGCCGGATGCGCCGCGATTTCACCTATGTGGCGGATGTGACCCGCGTCGTGCTGCGGCTGATCGAGCAGGTCCCGTCGGGTGCAATCGGCCGGGCGCCGGCTCGGCTCTACAATGTCGGGAATCATCGGCCGGAGGAACTGATGCACGTGGTCGGCCTGCTCGAGCAGGAACTCGGCCGTGCCGCCGTCAAGGACATGCTGCCGATGCAGCCGGGCGATGTGCCCGAGACCTTCGCGGACGTCGACGATCTGATGCGGGACGTCGGTTTCAAGCCGGAAACGGCGATCGAGGATGGAATCCGCAGCTTCGTCGCCTGGTATCGGTCTCATTACCAAGTCTAATGTGGCCCGGCGGCCTCAGGGAACGTTGTAATTGTCTGAATCAAAACGTGTTTGGGCAGTTTCCGAGCATCATCGCCACATCTGTGACGCCGTGCTAGGAAGCCGCATCCCCAACTACCGAGGCATCCTGCCATGACGTCCCCTTCTGATCAGGCCACGAAATCCACGCTCCGGGTCGGCGTCATCGGTGCTGGCGTGATGGGGACCAATCATGGGCGGGTGCTGGCCGGTCTTCCCGGGGTGTCGCTGGTCGGCATCGTCGATCCGCTGGAAGAGCATCGCAATCGCGCGGTCGAACTGATCGGCTGCAAGACGTTCGCGACCGTCGACGAACTGCTGCTGGCCGGCGTCGATGCAGTGACGATCGCGGCGCCGACGCATCTGCACCACGAAGTGGCGCTGACCTGCATCGGGCGCGGCGTGCACGTGCTGGTCGAGAAGCCGATCGCCTCGACCGTCGAGGAAGGCCGCGAGATCGTCGCCGCTGCCCGCAAGGCCGGCGTGACGCTGATGGTCGGCCATGTCGAGCGCTTCAATCCGGCGGTGGCCGCCATCAAGCAGGCGATCCGCAACGAAGATATTCTGTCGATCGGCATCACCCGGGTCGGGCCGTTCCCGCCGCGGATGTCCAATGTCGGCGTGGTGATCGATCTGGCGGTGCACGACATCGACCTGATTCGCTGGTTCACCGAATCCGAGATCGTCGACGTCCAGCCGCAGCTGACCTGCGCGGTCGCCGAGCGCGAGGACATCGCGCTGCTGCAATTCCGCACCGAGTCCGGCGTGCTGGCGCATATCAACACCAACTGGCTGACGCCGTTCAAAGCCCGCAACGTCACGGTGGCGACGCGCGGCAAATACGTGATGGGCGATCTGCTGACGCGGCAGGTCACCGAGTGCTTCGGCTTCAAGGCCGACGGCAGCTACTCGATGCGGCATCTGCCGGTCGGCCACGACGAGCCGCTGCGCGCCGAACTGATCGCCTTCCTTAATGCGGTGCGCTCCAACAGCACGCCCGCGGTCACCGGCGAGGAGGGCGTCGCCAGCCTCGAGATCGCGATTCAGTGCCTCGAGCAGCCGCCGAAGGCCGCTGCCGGCCGCAAGCCGCCGCTGCGCGCCGCCGGCTGATCGCCGCTCACACAGTTCATCGCTCCTCGCAGCATCCTCCTTCTCTCCGATCAAGCCGAGCTCATGAATCAGCATCTCCGAACCGACCCTGTGCCCTTCATCGATGTCGGCGCGCAGCGCCGCAGGCTCGGCCCCGCGCTCGAGGAGGCGGTCGGCAAGGTGCTGAATCACTGCCAGTTTCTCGGCGGTCCGGAGGTGCTGGCGCTGGAAGCCGAACTCGCCGCCTACACCGGCGCGCGCTATGTCGTGACCTGCTCGAGCGGCACCGACGCGCTGCTGATGGTGCTGATGGCCAAGGGCATCGGCCCGGGCGACGCGGTGCTGTGCCCGTCCTTCACGTTCTGCGCGACCGGCGAAGCGGTGGCGCTGACCGGTGCGACGCCGCTGTTCGTCGACGTCGATGAAGTCACCTTCAACATCGATATCGCATCGCTCAAGCGTGGTGTCGGCACGGCCAGGAAGCTCGGCCTCAAGCCCCGCGCGGTGATCCCGGTCGATCTGTTCGGCCAGGCGGCGGACCATGCCGCCGTCGCCGCGGTGGCGGCCGACGAGGGCCTGTTCGTGCTCGACGATGCCGCGCAGGGGTTCGGCGCGACCTATCAGGGCAAGAAGCTCGGCACCTTCGGGCTCGCGACCGCGACCAGCTTCTTCCCCGCCAAGCCGCTCGGCTGCTTCGGCGACGGCGGCGCGATCCTCACCGACGATGCCGAATTGGTCGAAGGCCTGCGCAGCGTCCGCGTCCACGGTCAGGGCGGCGACAAATACGACAACGTCCGCCTCGGCCTGACCGGTCGCCTCGACACCATCCAGGCCGCGATCCTGCTCGAAAAGCTGAAGATCTTCGACGACGAGATCGCGGCGCGAAACCGCGTGGCCGCGCGCTATTCCGAGGCTTTGGCCGATATCGTCACCGTTCCGCAGCTTGCCGAAGGCTGCAGCTCGGTGTGGGCGCAGTACACCATCCGGCTGCCGAAGGGCATCGATCGCGACGGCTTCGCGGCGACGCTGAAGGCGCAGGGCATCCCGACCGCGATCTATTACGCCAAGTCGATGCACCAGCAGACCGCCTACCGTGCCTTCCCGGTAGCGGATGGCGGGCTCCCGGTGTGCGAGCGGCTGTCGCCGGACGTCATCAGCCTGCCAATGCACGCCTATCTGGACGCACCAACCCAGGATCGCGTAATCGCCGCCGTGCGCGGCGCGGTCGGCCGATAGGCATCGCCGGACAAGGCGGGGCCGGGGACTGAGTCTCCCGTCATTCCGGGGCGCGTAGCGAAGCGGAGCGAACCCGGAATCTCTGCGTGCCAACAACTTCTGGATTCCGGGTTCGCGCGCCTGACGGCGCGCGCCCGGGAATGACTCGCTTGGGGTGAGGGGCAAGGGGAGGGCCGGGAGCCGTTTCCGGTTTTGCGGCCCCGCCACTTCCTGTAGAAGCGGGCGCATGCTCAGGCGTATTTTCACCGTCGGCGGCTTCACGCTGCTGTCGCGACTGACCGGCTTTGCCCGCGACATCATGCTGGCGGCGATCCTCGGCGCCGGGCCGATCGCCGACGCGTTCTTCGTGGCGCTGCGGTTGCCCAACCATTTCCGGGCGATCTTTGCCGAGGGCGCGTTCAACGCTGCCTTCGTGCCGGCCTATGCGCATGTGCACGGCGAAAAGGGCGAGGCCTCGGCCAAACTGTTCGCGGACCGCATCTTCACGCTGCTGTTCGTCTCGCAGCTGGTGCTGCTCGCGGCCGCGCTGCTGTTCATGCCGCAGATGATGAGCATCCTGGCGCCGGGCTTCACCGACGACCCGGCGCAGCGCGGGCTGGCGATCGAGCTGACGCGGATCACCTTTCCGTATCTGCTGCTGATCACGCTGGTGACGCTGTACGGCGGCATCCTCAACGTGATGCAGCGCTTCGCCAGCGCCGCGGCGGCGTCGATCTTTCTCAACATCTCGATGATGGCGACGCTGGCGCTCGCCGCATTCTTCCCGACCGCCGGCCATGCCGCGGCCTGGGGCGTGCTGATCTCCGGCTTCCTGCAATATTTCCTGCTCGCCGGCGATTTGTCGCTGCACGGCGGCCTGCCGCGGTTCTCACGGCCGAAGCTCGACGCCGATGTTCGCTCCTTCTTCCGCGCACTCGGCCCCGCGACGCTCGGGTCGATGGGCACGCAGATCGCGATGTTCGCCGATACGATCATCGCGACGTTTCTGCCGGTTGGCGCGCTGTCGGCGCTGTACTACGCAGACCGGCTGTATCAGCTCCCGATCGGCGTGATCGGCATCGCCATCGGCACCGTGTTGTTGCCGGAAATGTCACGCCAGCTGACCGCCGGCGACGATGCGGGCGCCAAGGCCTCGCAGCGCCGCGCCTTCGAGTTCGTGCTGCTGTTTTCAGTGCCGTTCGTCGCGGCCTTTCTGACGGTTTCCGACGTCATCATGCGGGCGATGTTCGCACGCGGCGCCTTCTCGCGGGCGGACGCCGTCGCTGCCGGTGCGACATTGGCGGCTTATTCGATCGCGCTGGTGCCGTCGGTCATGATCCGCAGCGCGGTGGCGCCGTTCTACGCGCGCAAGGACACCGCCACACCCGTCAAGGCGTCGCTGATTGGCATCGCTGTTAATGTGGCCCTCAAAGTCGTGCTGATGGGGCCATTCGCCCAGGTCGGGCTTGCCTTCGCAACCGCGATCGGCACTTGGATTAATCTCCTGCTGCTGATCTTCTTCTCGGTGCGCGCCGGCTATCTGGAGTTCGACCGCGCGCTGACCGCCGCCATCGTCAAATTCGTCGCCGTCGGCGTGCTGCTCGGCGCGGCACTGTGGGCGACGACTTGGTTCGGCGCCCCATACCTCGCCCAACTGCCGACGCTGCGCGACGAGGCGGCACTTCTGTTGCTGATCATCGTCGGCGCCATCGTGTACGGCGCCGCCGTGCTGCTGCTGTTCGGTCCGCGCTGGCTGAAGCGGCTGGTGCGGGGTTGATTAAGGCGACCCGAATAACCTCGCCCGTCGTCCCCGCGAAGGCGGGGACCCATAACCCCTAACGTCAAAGTTCTGCGCTAGGTCGATGTAGTGCAGGGGCGCCATCCCTCCGCCGCGAGTCTAGGGGCTATGGGTCCCCGCCTTCGCGGGGACGACGTTGTGCGGGAGGAGGCGTGGTCGGGTCATAGCGACGCTCACGTCATGGACGAGTGGGAGCCTGCCGACTCATCCCACCCGCGTCGTCGAGCGCACCAGGTTGGTGACATCCGAATACACTTCGAGCACCGGGTTGATGAAGCGGTGGGCCTTGTTCTTCGACACGATGGTGTCGTGCATCACCAGATAGTCGATGCCGGTGGTGAGGAAGCAGGCCATCGCGTCGCGCGGAGTCTCCACGATCGGCTCGCCCTTGATGTTGAAGGACGTATTCACCAGCACCGGCACGCCGGTCAGCGCCTCGAACTCTTTCAGGATGTAGTAGAGGTCCGGCGCGGTCTCCTCGTCCACCGTCTGCACCCGCGCGGTGCCGTCGACATGGACGACGGCGGGGATCTTGTCGCGCCACGCTGCCGCCACCGGCTTCGCCATCAGCATGAACGGCGAGTCGCCGATGCCTTCAAAGATCTCGTCGGCGCGCTCCTTCAGCACGATCGGCGCGAAGGGGCGGAACGGCTGGCGATGCTTCACGCGGCTGTTGAGGATGTCCTTCATCTCGGCATGGCGCGGATCGGCTAGCAGGCTGCGATGGCCGAGCGCGCGCGGTCCGAATTCCGAGCGGCCCTGGAACCAGCCGATCACCTTCTGGTCGGCCAGCAGCTTGGCGGTCTCTTTGTAGACCTGGTTGCTGCGCACGACGTTGATCTGCGGCTTGACGAAGAACCGCTTGGTGGCTTCGCCGATCTCGCCGTCCGTGTAAGGGCGGCCGATATAAGCGTGCTTCATCTCGAAGCTGCGCGGCTTCTGCTGCACGGCAAGGTGGCCGTAGTAAGCGCAGCCGATCGCGATGCCGTCGTCGCCGGCGGCAGGCTGGATCCAGACGTTCTCGAAGCCGGCTTCGCGCGCGATCCGGCCATTGGCGACGCAGTTCAGCGCGACGCCACCGGCGATGCAGAGATTCTTGGCGCCGGTGGTCTCGCGCAGCCAGCGCGCGCGTTCCAGCAGCACGCGCTCGGTGTCGTCCTGCACCCGCCAGGCGAGGTCTTCCCAGTGCCGCATCGCCGGGTGGCTTTCCCACTTGCCGGGTGAGTCCATGATGTAAGGCTGGTTCAGCTCCGGTGTCCAATGCGGCACGGTCAGCTTGTTGTTCTCGAACTGCAGCATCGGCGGGATGGCGTTGGGGCGGCCGTATGGCGCCAGCCCCATCAGCTCGCCGCATTTGTTCCAGTCGCCGAACACGTAGCTCGAGGCGCGGCTGTAATACGCCCCGAGGCCGGGCATGTTGTAGAATTCGTCGGACAGGAACCCGCGCTCAGGCTCCATCCAGACTTTCTTCAGGCACTCCAGCTTGGAGCCGCTGAATTTGTAGTAGCTCTCGGATTCCCGGGCGAGCGGCGAGGCTTCGTCGCCCGGGAAGCTCTCGTCGACATCGGAGCGATAGCTGCCGACACCGTCGACGATCATCACCACGCCTTCTTCGAACGGGCTCGGCGCAAATGCGCTGTAGGCGTGGGCGAGGTGATGCGAGATCGTCATCACCTTGTTCGAGTTGCTGCGGAACAGCGCGTGCATGCCGGCATCGGCGCGTTCGTGCTCGGGCAGGAACGCCGGCATGTCCTGATACATCAGCCGGTCTTCCATCTCCTGCACCGGCAGGATGTAGCAGTTGCGCACCACCAGATCGACGTCGGCCAGGGTGATGCCTTCGGCATTCAGGCAGTAATCGATCACCTCCCTGTAGAAGCCGGTCGCATGCTTTTCGCGGGTGATCCGTTCCTTCTCGATCCCGAACGCGATTTCACCGTCGCGCAACAGGCAGGCGCTGACGTCGTGGTCGTAGGTGTTGAGGCCGAGGATGTAGCTGCGAGGGTGTGACATTGAGCACTTTTCTGAGAGGCTGGGCGAGCGCGGCGCTCGTCGATGGATCTCGATCTTGGCGAGGTGGCTTCAGTCTGGAAGTCGGACCGCACGGGACCAGGGTTCAGTGAATCGGGAGGTGTCGGGAATATAGTGTCTGACGGCCGCTTGACCACGTTCGCCGCGGTTCGCTGGTTCGGCAATCGATGCAGTCATTGATTCTTCGCAGTCGCGGCCCTCTCGAATATCGCGGCGCACAATGCAACTCGCGAGGCCTGAGAGTGTTTCGCAGGCGGATGAGGCTTGGTTCAACATCAAGAGGGTTTCAGGCCCCGGCTTGCCCAAATTCTTTCATCCTCCTAATCTTGTCGAATTGAGGCCGCAAAAGATCTGTTTGATCGACGGACATTTGAACCCTCACGTTGCGCTCGCGCACCAATGCGGGCGAAGTTGCGTTCAAAATCCTCAAACGACCGGGAGAAAGAACCTAGATGGCTCAGAAAGTTTCGAAGGCCCGCAAAGGCATGCTCGCACGCGTGCTGGCGGCTGTTGCGCTGACCGGCATTTATTGCCTCAGCCTCGTGGGTACGTCGGCCGTGTTCCTCACCGCCACCACCACCAAGGCTGATGCGCAGCGCGGCCGTGGTCGTGGCCGCGGCGGTTGGGGCCGGGGACGCGGCTATTATCGTGGCGGGCGCGGTTACTATCGCGGTCGCGGACGTGGTTATTACGGCGGTGGCTGCGTGTTCAATCCGGTGTATGGCCGGGTGATCTGCTACTGATCCAGACCACGGCGAGCGCGCCGCATGGTCGACCAGTCGAAGGGTGCATCGGGAAACCGATGCACCTTTTTTACGGCTGGGTTCTTATGAGGAGGCGTCGACGGCAGCAGCCTCGCCGCTGGTGCCGCGCCAGGGGGGCGGCTCTGCAGTGCGGCCGGCGTTTGCGCCGCGCGCCGATCCGCTGCAAGATAGACCAAAGCAGCAGGAGAGGGTGAACGATGGCTCCCACCAAGTTCGGCGTCGGCCAGAGCGTCTTGCGCAAGGAGGACGATCCTCTCATCCGCGGCAAGGGTCGCTACACCGACGACTACGCGCCGCAAGCCTCGGCGCACGCGCTGGTGCTGCGCTCGCCGCACGCCCACGCGACCTTCACGCTCAATGCCGGCGTGGCACGGCAGCTGCCCGGCGTGCTGGCGATCCTCACGGCTGAGGACGTCAAGGACCTCGGCGGCCTGCCCTGCCTGTTCAATCTGCCCGACAAACCGTTCGTCGGCCCGGACTATCCGATCCTCGCAAGCGGCGAAGTGCGCCACGTCGGCGATGCGGTCGCCTTCGTGGTGGCCGATACGCTGGCGCATGCGCGTGATGCGATCGAAGCCGTGGCGGTGGAGTGGACGCCGCTGCCGGCCGCGATCGGTGCCGGCAACGCCATCAAGCCCGGCGCGCCGCAAGTCTGGCCGCAGTTTCCCGGCAACGTGCTGTTCGACGCGTCGATCGGCGACAAGGCCGCCGCCGACGCTGCGTTCGCCAAGGCGCATACGGTGGCCGAGATCAAGATCGTCAACCCGCGCATCGTCACCAACTACATGGAGACGCGCGCCGCGGTTTGCGAATACGATACCAAGCGCGATCACTTCACGCTGACGATCGGCAGCCAGGGCAGCCACCGGCTGCGCGACATCCTGTGCCAGAACGTCCTGAAGATCCCGACCGACAAGATGCGGGTGATCTGTCCGGACGTCGGCGGCGGCTTCGGTACCAAGCTGTTTCCGTATCGCGAATACGCGCTGCTCGCGGTGGCAGCGAAGCGGATCGGCAAACCGATCCGCTGGACCGCCGATCGCTCCGACCATTTCGTCGGCGACTCGCAAGGGCGCGACAACATCACCGTCGCCCGGATGGCGCTGGCCGAGGACGGCAAGTTTCTCGGCATGGACGTCGATCTGATCGGCGATCTCGGCGGCTATCTGTCGACCTTCGGCCCGTACATCCCCTATGGCGGCGCCGGCATGCTGCCGGGGCTGTACGACATCAAGGCCTTCCACTGCCGTATCCGCACCGTGTTCACCCACACGGTGCCGGTCGACGCCTATCGCGGGGCTGGGCGGCCGGAGGCGGCCTATGTGATCGAGCGGCTGGTCGATGCCTGTGCGCGAAAACTCGGGATGTCGCCCGATGCGGTCCGGCGCAAGAACTTCATCCCGCCGCGAGCGCTGCCCTACACCACCGCGACCGGCAAGGTGTACGACTCCGGCGACTTCGCCGCGCATCTGAAGCGCGCCATGGAAGTCGGCGAGTGGAAGGATTTCGGCAAGCGCATCAAGGCGGCCAAGAAGCAGGGGCTGCTGCGCGGCCTCGGGCTCGCATCCTATGTCGAGGTTTGCGGCACGATGGGCGAGGAGACCGCCAAGGTCGTGCTCGATCCCGATGGCGCCATCACCGTGCTGATCGGCAGCCAGTCGAGCGGGCAGGGCCATCAGACCGCTTACGCGCAGATCGTCGCCGAGCAGTTCGGCGTCGCGCCGGAGCGGGTCCGCGTCGTCCAGGGTGATACCGACAAGGTCGCGACCGGGCTCGGCACCGGCGGGTCGGCGTCGATCCCGTCCGGCGGCGTCAGCGTGCAGCGCGCCACGCAGCAGCTCGGCGAGCAATTGCGCGAGATCGCCGCCGATGCGCTGGAGACCAGCGCGGCCGACCTCGAGATCGCCGACGGCATCGTCCGGATCGCCGGCACCGACCGAACGATCAGCTTTGCCGACCTGGCCAAGCGCCCCGGCGTCGATCCGGCCAAGCTCAACGCCAGCGCGACCTTCTCCAGCGCCGACGGCACCTATCCGAACGGCACGCATCTGGTCGAGATCGAGCTCGATCCCGCCACCGGCAAGATCCGGATCGTCAACTACGTCATCGTCGACGATTTCGGCGTCACGCTGAATCCGCTGCTGCTCGCCGGCCAGGTCCATGGCGGCACGATGCAGGGCATCGGCCAGGCGCTGATGGAGCAGGCGGTGTATGATTCCGAGGACGGTCAGCTCGTCACCGGCACCTTCATGGACTATGCGATGCCGCGCGCCGCCGACGGGGCGCCGATCGTGTTCGAGACTCACAATGTGCCGTGCACGACCAATCCGATGGGCGTCAAAGGCGCGGGCGAGGCGGGCGCGATCGGCTCGTGCCCGGCGGTGGTCAACGCCATCATCGATGCGCTGTGGCGCGAATACCGGATAGACCATATCGACATGCCGGCGACGCCGGAGCGGGTGTGGATGGCGATCCGCGAGCACGAGCGGCAGCATCGGCTGTGAGACTTGGCCGCGCGAGCGTTAACGATCGCGTGATCGGCGCGGCCGCGCGGTACGATTCTGCAGAAACAGGCCCCGATGCGGTGAGAGACCGCAGCTGCGGCGCTGTCATCTCTTTTCCAACATGGAATAGTTCTATCAAATCGGTGTTTGCAGGAGTCGGGTCCGATCGTCGGCCGGATTGCCTGTGCTTCGACTTTGAGCCCGTGGGAGATGAGGAATGTTGCGAACAGTCGTGGTGGCCGGAGCCTTGCTGCTCGGCGTGAGCGCGGTGAACGCGCAGCAGAGCGTCGTCGACAAGACGCAGAAGCTGATGAAGGACAACGGCCGGAACATCATGCAGCTCGGCGCCATCGCCAAGGGCGAAAAGCCCTACGATCAGGCGACCGTCGATGCCGCGCTGAAGCAGTTCGACGAGACCGCCAAGGATCTGCCAAAGCAGTTTCCGGAGAGCGTGAAGGGCCTCAAGGCGACCGACAGCAAGTACAGCGCCTCGCCGAAGATCTGGGAAGAGCGCGCCAAGTTCGACGCCGAGATCGCGACCTTCGCCAAGGCGGTCAATGACGCCAAGGTCAACGTCAAGGATCTCGACACGCTGAAGGCCTCGTTTCCGGCGATCGGCAAATCCTGCGGCAGCTGCCACGAAGGCTTCCGCCTGAAGGACGGCTAGTAGAACTCAGCGGCCGGTTCGCCGCCGCGCCTCTCGATTCGTCATGGCCGGGCTCGTCCCGGCCAT
>NZ_LJIC01000186.1 GCF_001295845.1 Rhodopseudomonas sp. AAP120
CGCGGAGCCTGTCATCGGGCGGCGCTTCGCGCCGACCCGTTGGCTCGCAATGACGACCTGGGGCTAAGCCGTCATCATGAGCTGCCGCAGCTACGGCGCCTTGATCGCCCAGCTCACCAGCACCGTCACGCTCAGCGTCTCCTCGCCGGGCGCGACCGGGGCGCCGGCGGATTGGGCCATCACCATCTTGCGCATCGGCATCGGGCCGGGCTGGGTGTCTTCGCTGATCACCAGCGGCGCGCCGAGCGAGACGCCGGCGGCGCGGGCGTAGATCTCGGCCTTGCGCCGCGCATCGGCGACCGCCTCGGCACGGACGTCGTCCAGCACCTTGGAGGGATCGGCGACGCGGAAGCCGATGCCGCGGATCTCGTTGGCACCCGCCTGCACCAGCGTATCGATCAGGCCGGCGACCCGCGCGGTGTCGCGGACCTGCACGGTCACCATGTTGCTGGCCAGATAGCCGTTGATCTCGCTCGGGCCCGGCCGGTTGGACGAGGCGTATTGCGGCTGGATCGACAGCCGCGAGGTCTGGATGTCCTTGGCGTCGAGGCCGGCGTTCTTCAGCTCCAGCAGCACCTTGCCCATCGCCAGATTGTTGGCCTCGGCGGCCGAGCGGGCCGTCTTGGCGATGTTGGAAACGCCGGCTTCGATCTGCGCGATATCCGGCGCGACCGATTTGTGCGCTTCGCCCGTCACCGTGATGGCGGACTGTTGCGGCTGTGTCGGCGGAGCCGGCTGCGCGTGCAGCGGCGCGGCCGCGAAAGCGGAAACCAGCAGGGCGGCGAGCGGCGTACGAAGGGACAGCATCATTTCATCGGCACATAGACGTTGATGACCAGTTTGTCTTCCGCGGTGGTCAGCGGATCGGTGAGGTACTCTTCCACAAAGGTGTCCTTGGCCTCGATCTTCTTGTCGTCGAGGTGGTTGGTGATCGCCTCGTAGGTGTTGTCCATATTGTCGTACGAGCCGCGGTGGACGAATTTCAGCGCCTTGCCGTCCGGTGTGGTGCCCATGCTCATCGTCTTCGGCAGGTTCTTGGGCGGCTCCGGCACCGGCATCTCGGCCTGGAAGGTGAAGCCGTTGTCGTCGGTGGAGGTATAGACGATCATCGGATTGCCGTTCGGCTTGACGCCCGCCTTGTCGAGCGTGGCGGTGAGCGTCTTGAACGCTTCCATCAGCGCCTCGAACGCCGCGTCCCAGCTCGCCTTGCCCTTCAGAATGACGGCCGACTTCGGCTCCAGCGTGATCTCCTCGCCGAACGGGTCGGCGGTCTGCACCTTGGCGGGCGGTGTGGTCGGCGCCTGCGCCGCGGGCGGCGGCGTCGCCGGCGTTTCGGTCGCGGCGGGCGGTGTTGCCGGAGTCGCCGGTGGCGCGGGCGTGGCCGGCGCAGCGGGCGTCGCAGGAGCAGCTGGTGTCGCCGGAGCTGGCATTGCTGGTGCGGGCGTTGTGGCGGCGGGCGGCGTCGCCGGCGTGTCGGCCGGCTTGGTGTCGGTTTGTGCCAGCGCGCCGGCGGTGCCGAGCATCAGGGCTGCGGCGGAGGTGAGCCCGAGCCAAACGGGGCGGATCAAGCGGGGGCGGTTCATTCCAACTGTCTCCATGGCCGCAGCGATGTGCTGCCGATCGCCGCGATCCGCAAGCGCCCGGCGGATCGTCAGTGCGCGTCCTTCCTAACATCCGGCCGGCGCTTTCGTCCCTTGCGATCCGCATGTGGCTTGACTGTGGCGGGCCGCGGCTGCGCCCGGGCGGACTGGTCAAAACCGCCATGCTTCGCCATATAGGCGCGACGAGGATCGGAAAGCATGAGCGCGCTGGACAACCGCCTGTTCGCCAAGATGAACGGGATCGGCAACGAGATCGTGGTGGTGGACCTGCGCGACCAGAGCGCGCCGGTGACGCCGGACGACGCCCGCGCGGTGGCGGCGCATGTGCCGTACGACCAGCTGATGCTGCTGCAGCCGGCGCGGCTGCCCGGCACCGAGGCCTTCGTCCGCATCTATAACAATGACGGCTCCGAATCCGGCGCCTGCGGCAACGGTATGCGCTGCGTCGCCTCGCAGATGTTCGCCGGCAGCGACAAGCAGGGCCTGACCTTCGAGACCCGCGCCGGCCTGCTCAATTGCTGGCGCGGCCCGGCCGAGGGGCTCTACACCGTCGACATGGGCGAGCCGAAATTCGGCTGGCAGGACATCCCGCTCGCCGAGGAGTTTCGCGACACCCGCGGCATCGAGCTGCAGATCGGCCCGATCGACGCGCCGATCCTGCACACGCCGTCGGTGGTCAGCATGGGCAATCCGCATGCGATCTTCTGGGTCGACGACGTGCAGGCCTACGACCTCGGCAAGTTCGGACCGCTGCTCGAGAATCATCCGATCTTTCCGGAGCGCGCCAACATCACGCTCGCCCATATCGTCGATCGCGACCACATCACGATGCGCACCTGGGAGCGCGGCGCCGGCCTGACCAAGGCCTGCGGCTCGGCCGCCTGCGCCACTGCGGTGGCGGCGGCGCGGCTGAAGCGGACCGGCCGCGTCGTCGAGATGACGCTGCCGGGCGGCAAGCTGACGATCGAATGGCGCGAGCGCGACAACCACGTGCTGATGACCGGCGGCGCCGAATTCGAATTCGAGGGCCGGTTCGATCCGGCGCTGTTCGCGCCGTCGCTGACGACCAATCCGGCCTGATGACGATCGAGATCGTCACCTTCGGCTGCCGCCTCAATGCGTTCGAATCCGAAGTGATCCGCCGCGAGGCGGAGGGCGCCGGCCTTGCCGACACCATCGTGGTCAACAGCTGCGCCGTCACCAACGAAGCGGTGGCGCAGGCCCGCCAGCAGATCCGCAAGCTGAAACGGGCGCGGCCGGATGCGCGCATCGTCGTCACCGGCTGCGCGGCGCAGACCGAACCCGCGACCTTCGCGGCGATGGATGAAGTCGACCGCGTGATCGGCAATGACGACAAGCTGCGCGGCGAGGCCTGGCGGGCGGCGCGCAGCGCATTCGATGCCGATGCGTTCGGGCTCGGCCGCGAGCAGAAGATCGCGGTCGCCGACATCATGGCGGTGCGCGAGATGGCGCCGCATCTCTTGGATGGCTACCAGAGCGGTCTGCCGCGCGTCTTCGTGCAGGTGCAGAACGGCTGCGACCATCGCTGCACCTTCTGCATCATCCCGTTCGGCCGCGGCAATTCGCGCTCGGTGCCGGTCGGCGCGGTGGTCGATCAGGTGCGGGCGCTGACCGTGCGCGGCCATGCCGAGATCGTGCTGACCGGCGTCGACCTCACCAGCTACGGCGCCGACCTGCCGGGGACGCCGAAGCTCGGCAGCCTGGTGAAGAAAGTGCTGCGCCACGTCCCCGAGCTGCAGCGGCTGCGGATCTCGTCGATCGACTCCATCGAGGCGGATCGCGACCTGCTCGATGCGCTGGCGAACGAAGAACGGCTGATGCCGCATCTGCACCTGTCGCTGCAGGCCGGCGACGACATGATCCTGAAGCGGATGAAGCGCCGCCACAGCCGCGCCGACGCCGTCGCGTTCTGCGACGAAGTGCGGCGCTTACGCCCGGACATCGCGCTCGGCGCCGACCTGATCGCCGGCTTCCCGACCGAGACCGAGGAGATGTTCGCCCGCTCGCTCGATCTGGTCGAGCACTGCGGCCTGACCTTCCTGCACGTCTTCCCTTATTCGAAGCGCCCGGGCACGCCGGCGGCGCGGATGCCGCAGCTCGACGGCGGCGTCGTCCGCGAGCGCGCCGCGCGACTACGCGCCGCCGGCGAAGCCGCGCTGCAGCGGCGGCTGGCGGCCGAGATCGGC
>NZ_LJIC01000187.1 GCF_001295845.1 Rhodopseudomonas sp. AAP120
ATCGGAGAGCGCTTCATAAAAAATGCCCGGCCAAGCCGGGCATTTTCGTATCGGGATGTCTTGGTCGCCGGGTGTCGGCGTCGCTCAGTACAGCGGGAAGCCGGTCGGGTAGCCGCCCAGATCCGACGGCGGATTGAGCGGGGCGCGGTCGATCGGGCGCTGGCCGTTCTCGCGGGCGAAGGAGTAGCCGGGCGGGTTGGCATAGTCGGTGAACTTGCGGTCACCCGGCAGCACTTCAGTGCCGGCGTCGAGCCAGGAGCGCTTGGTGATGTAGACGCGGGTGCGCGGGCCGGACTGGTACGACACGTTCGGGCCGCGGTCGCCGTAGCGGATCTGGTCGTTCGACCGATAGACGCGCTTCTTGGTGGTCTGCTGCGCGTCTGCGGACGAGATGCCGGCCGCGATCACGGCCGCCGTCGCGAGCAGCACCGCAAACGTCTTGGCGGCATTCAGTTTCAGGGTCATCGGGTCCTCATCGACAGACGCATTGCGAATTACGTCTCTTTCTAGCCGCGCCTGTGGCACCGCCACAAGGTCAAACGGGCAACACCGCGCGCAATAATGCAATCCGGACCTTGCCAGAATGTTGCATCGATTCCAGCGCCTTAAACGATTCCGGCGAATCGCCGGTCAGAATGCGCCGCGCAGCCCGAGGGTCTGCCCGGCGCTGGCGGCGAGGCTTCCCCGGCCTTCAGCCGGCCGCCGCGCGGCGGCGTAGCGGCCCTGCTCGGGATGTCCGAGCATGTCCGGACTCGCGGGCGTGCCGGCGAGACCGATCCGGCGGGTCGCGAGCTCGGTCGCGGTCGTGATCGCCGCCTCGGTCAGCGGTCCGGCCGTGGCCACGACCAGGATGCCGATCAGCGCCAGCGCGCCTATATATAAAACGACGCCCGTCAGGGTGCCGCGGCAGTCGTCGGCGAAGCTGTCGAGCGCCGGATGGATCCGGCGAGGCTCGGCCCGGTGGGGCGGGTTCGATCGCATCGGCAACGCTCCGGACGGAAGGGCACGCAGGGCGGGGCGGCGCAAGCCGCAAAGCAGGTATCAAGTTGTGTTGCGGGCGTTTCTCGCATAGAAGCGCTGGCTTCTCCTTTCCGCGTCAGGGCGCGGCGGGCGAATTTCTTCGGAGAGTCAACGATGGGTTACAAAGTCGCGGTGGTCGGTGCGACCGGCAATGTCGGACGCGAAATGCTCGGCATTCTGGATGAGCGCAAGTTCCCGGCGGACGAGGTGGTGGCGCTGGCGTCGCGCCGCTCGGTCGGCGTCGAGGTGAGCTACGGCGACAAGACCCTGAAATGCAAGGCGCTGGAGCATTACGACTTCAGCGACGTCGACATCTGCCTGATGTCGGCGGGCGGCGAAGTGTCGAAGGAATGGTCGCCGAAGATCGGCCAGCAGGGCGCAGTCGTGATCGACAATTCGTCGGCGTGGCGGATGGATCCGGACGTGCCGCTGATCGTGCCGGAAGTGAACGCCGCGGCGGCCGCCGGCTTCACCAAGAAGAACATCATCGCCAATCCGAACTGCTCGACCGCGCAGCTCGTGGTGGCGCTGAAGCCGCTGCACGACCACGCCAAGATCAAGCGCGTGGTGGTGTCGACCTATCAGTCGGTGTCGGGCGCCGGCAAGGATGCGATGGACGAACTGTTCTCGCAGACCAAGGCCGTCTACACCAACGACGAGCTGGTGAATAAGAAATTCCCCAAGCGGATCGCCTTCAACCTCATCCCGCAGATCGACGTCTTCATGGAAGACGGCTTTACCAAGGAAGAGTGGAAGATGGTGGTCGAGACCAAGAAGATTCTCGATCCGAAGATCAAGCTCACCGCCACCTGCGTGCGGGTGCCGGTGTTCGTCAGCCATTCGGAATCGGTCAATGTCGAGTTCGAGAATCCGATCACCGCTGACGAGGCTCGCAGCATCCTGCGCAACGCGCCGGGCTGCCTGGTAATCGACAAGCACGAGCCGGGCGGCTACGTCACGCCGTACGAGGCCGCCGGCGAGGACGCCACCTATATCAGCCGCATCCGCGAGGACGGCACGGTGGAGAACGGCCTCGCCTTCTGGTGCGTCTCCGACAACCTCCGCAAGGGCGCGGCGCTGAACGCGATCCAGATCGCCGAAGTGCTGATCAACCGCAAGCTGATCACCGCGAAGAAGAAAGCGGCGTAATTAGCAACATTGTAGCGTCGGAGGGTGGGCAAGCGCGCAGCGCGTGCCCACCCTGTACGCTGCTTGGTAACAGCGCGTGGGCACGCTTCGCTTTGCCCACCCTCCGTATCACGCGTCATTGCCGGGCTTGACCCGGCAATCCATCCACTTCGTGAGACTCTCACAAAGCTAACGCGCACGATGGATGCGCGGGTCAACCCCGCGCATGACGAGCGTTGTTACTTCGCCACGCCGGCTTTCTCCCGCAACGCATCGATGCGCTTCGAAGCTTCGGCCTTGGTGAGGTCGTCCTGATAGGCGTCCGGATCGTGCGCCTGTTCGCTCAGCGTCTTGAGATACGACGCCTGCGCGCCGGTCATCGGCTCGTCGCCGCTGACCCAGTCGTCCGGATCCTTCTCGGTATTCGAAGCTGTTGTGGTCTTGGGATTGTCCATCGCGGAGCTCCTGCGTTTTGTTCCCAACGCACGAAGTTCATGCTCCGTTCCGACTAGCACCGGGTCGTCATGCGCGGGCTTGACCCGCGCATCGGTCCCGCGCGCAGGCGCGCGGCTAGATCTCTCCCGAAGAGCGATGGATTGCCGGGTCAGGCCCGGCAATGACGATCGTGTCGAACTACACCACCTTCACGGCCGGGACGAACTGCTTCGTTTCCTGGTCCAGCACCGAGAGTTCGCCGTCGGCGACGCCGAAATAGGCGCCGTGGAGCTGGATCTTGCCGCGCTCGACCTGGATCTTGATGCAGGGGAAGGTCATCAGGTTCTCGAGGCTGCGGAACACCGCGGCCTTCTCGATCCGGGTGATGAAGTCCTGCATGGTCTCGGACTCGCGCTGCTCGACCACTTCACCGGGTTTGCTGAACATCGACATCCAGCGGCCGATGAAGTCGCTCGGCGTCAGCGGCGCCGGCTTCTCGACGAAGGCGCGGATGCCGCCGCATTGCGCATGGCCGAGCACCACGATGTGCTTCACCTTCAGCACCTGCACGGCGAATTCCAGCGCCGCGGACACGCCGTGGGCGCCGCCGTCGGGCTCGTACACCGGCACCAGATTGGCGACGTTCCGCACCACGAACATTTCGCCCGGCCCGGCGTCGAAGATCACTTCGGGCGACACGCGCGAGTCGCAGCAGCCGATCAGCATGACCTCGGGCGACTGGCCGCGTTCGGATAGTTCGCGGTAGCGCGACTGCTCGGTCGGCAGCCGCTGGGCGCGGAACGCTTCGTATCCGGAGATCAGGGAGGTCGGGAAGGAGGCCATCGGCGCGGTCTCTCTGTGGCTGGAGAAGTGTCGGGTTGCGAATGTTGCGCGGATGCGGGGATGTGATGCGACCAGGATACGCGCGCGCCTGATGCCGCAGGGATAATCACAGGATGCGGCGATGAACAAGCCTTCCGGCGCGGGCGGCGAAATGGTATCGGCTCGGGTGATTTTCCTATCTTCTGGAGGCCCCATCATGATCCGACCGCGCCGCAGCCTGCTGTTCATGCCGGGATCGAATGCGCGGGCGCTGGACAAGGCGCGGCTGCTGCCGGCCGACGGGCTGATCCTCGACCTCGAGGACGCAGTGGCGCCCGACGCCAAGGCGCAGGCGCGTGACCAGATCGCCGCCGCGGTGGCGGCCAAGGGCTTCGGCCATCGCGAAGTGCTGGTGCGGATCAACGCGCTGGATTCGCCGTGGTGGCAGGACGACATCGCGATGGCCGCGAAGGTCGTTCCGGACGGCATCCTGGTGCCGAAGGTCTCCAGCGTCGAGGACATCGCCACCATCGCGTCGCAACTCGCTGCGCTCAAAGCCGACCCGGCGATCCGGGTCTGGATCATGATCGAGACCGCCCGCGGCGTGCTGCATGCCGAGGAGCTGGCCGCGCAGGCGGAGAACCCCGAGACGCGGCTGGCCGGCTTCGTGTTCGGCCCCAACGACATCGCGCGCGAGACCGGCATCCGCATGCTGCCGGGGCGCTCCACCATGATCCCGATGATGTTGAACTGCGTGCTCGCCGCGCGCGTCCACGGCCTCGTGGCGCTCGACGGGCCCTATAGCGACATCGCCAATACCGATGGGCTCGGGCTGGAATGCGCCCAGGCGCGCGACCTCGGCTTCGACGGCAAGACGCTGATCCACCCCGGCCAGATCGACGCCTGCAACGCTGCCTTCACGCCGCCGGCCGCGGACATCGCCCAGGCCCGCGCCATCCTCGCGGCGTTCGAGCGTCCGGAGAACCAGGGCCGCGGCGCCATCCAGCTCGACGGCCGCATGGTCGAGCGCCTGCACGCCGAGATCGCCAAAAAGACGATCGCGATCGCCGACGCGATCGAACTGGCGGGGAAGTAGGCGGCCCGCGAAACCGGCAAGCCGTCCCCGTTACGCCAGCGCTAGCGGCCGGCCAGCCCCAAGCACCGTCATTCCGGGGCGCGAGCGCAAGCTCGCGAGCCCGGAATCTCGCAGTTGTGGAAACGACGGAGTCGCAGAACACGTCGCGATTCCGGGTCGCGCGGAGCCTGTCATCGGGCCGGCCGGAGGCCGGACCCGGTGGCGCGCCCCGGAATGACTGCGGTGATGGGAGTCGCGAAGGTGCCCCGATCGCAGCCTGCTCCCTCGCCCCGCTCTTGCGGGGAGCGGGGTGGGGTGAGGGGCGACGCCGGCACTGAGTCTCGGCCGCGGGGAGACGCCCCCTCACCCGGATCATCGCTGCGCGCTGATCCGACCTCTCCCCGCGCGCGGGGAGAGGTGAAAGAGGTCACGCCCAGGCGCGCTCGGTCTTGAGCTTGGACTCGTAGCTGTCGATCGACGGCTTCTTCTCGAGCGTCAGGCCGATGTCGTCGAGGCCGTTGATCAGGCAGTGCTTGCGGAACGGGTCGATCTCGAACTTGATCGTGCCGCCGTCCGGGCCGCGGATCTCCTGCGCCGGCAGGTCGATCGTCACGGTGGCGTTGGCGCCGCGCTCGGCGTCGTCGAACAGCTTGTCGAGGTCTTCCTGCGACACGCGGATCGGCAGAATGCCGTTCTTGAAGCAGTTGTTGTAGAAGATGTCGCCGAACGAGGTCGAGATCACGCAGCGGATGCCGAAATCGAGCAGCGCCCACGGTGCGTGCTCGCGGCTCGAGCCGCAGCCGAAATTGTCGCCGGCCACCAGGATCGACGCCTTGCGATAGGCCGGCTTGTTCAGCACGAAATCCGGGTTCTCGCTGC
This sequence comes from Rhodopseudomonas sp. AAP120, assembly GCF_001295845.1. Classification (GTDB taxonomy): domain Bacteria; phylum Pseudomonadota; class Alphaproteobacteria; order Rhizobiales; family Xanthobacteraceae; genus Rhodopseudomonas. The sequence goes on from NZ_LJIC01000187.1 coordinate 5,360, forward strand.
CGTCGTCCTTGTAGCGCTGTTCGGAGAACAGGCCCTTGCCGAGGCCGGTGCGCTTGATGGTCTTCAGGTACTGCTTCGGAATGATCATGTCGGTGTCGACATTGATGATCTTCAGCGGCGCCGCGACGCCTTCCAGCGTGGTGAACTTGTCCATGGCGATTTTCCCAGATTGAGGCCGGGTTTTAGCCGGCCCGCGGCGGCGTTCCAAGGCGTTTCTTCGCAAGGCCGCTCCACGCTCCGCTCTCATCCTGAGGAGCCCGGCACAGCCCGATAGGGCGGTGCCGGGCGTCTCGAAGGATGGCCGCGAGGCTGTGCTGCCTCATGGTCCGAGACGCGCTTCGCGCTCCTCACCATGAGGGACGCAAGCTCAGTCCCCCGCCTGCGCCTCGATGGCCTCCATGTCGGCATCCGACAGACCGAAATGGTGGCCGATTTCGTGGATCAGGACGTGGCGGACGATCTCGCCCAGCGTGTCGTCGTGGTCGGCCCAATAATCGAGGATCGGCCGGCGATACAGCCAGATCATGTTGGGCATCGGGGCGATGTCCTGGCTGGACTGCTGCGGCAGGCCGATGCCCTGGAACAGGCCGAGCAGGTCGAACTCGGTCTCGACCTGCATCTCGTCCATCACCTCGTCGGTCGGGAAATCGTCGACGCGGATGATCACGCCCTCGCACAGCGCCCGGAACTCGTCCGGCAGCTTGCCGTAAACGTCGTGCGCCATCTGTTCGAAATCGGCCAGCGAGGGCGCTTTGGCGGAGGTCCACATCCGCGTCTTGTAGGGGATGACGGGGGTTTCGGCAAAGGCGGCAAACGGTTGCGGTTGACGCGGGCAGCCTGATCGGGGACGGTGCCGGCGAGGATCGACGATGGGACGGCGGGCGATGATCGGACGGACGACCTTGGCGACAGGCCTGGCAGCGGCGCTGCTGCTGGCGCAGGCTCCGCAACCGGCGCAGGCCCAGTCCCGGACGCAACCGGCGGCCACGCAGCAGCAGTCGACCGCTGCCACCGACGTTTCTGCGCAGGAGCGGCGCCGGCCGAGGCGACTGCGGATCTATCCGCGCGTCGTGCCGGATGACGATGTCTATCCGCGCTTCAATCCCGGCCCGAATGCGGTGCGTGAATGCACCGCCACCTATGTGCAGGAATATCGGCCGAGCGGCACCGTGATCACGCCGCGGATGAATTGCTTCTGGCGGCGCGGCTGAGTCGTTCTATCGGCGTGAGCGCTCGGCACGGCTGATCAGGCCGGCGACCACTCCGGCCGCCATCGATCCGTACACCATGAAGGCCATCGCGGTATCGACCGGCTCGGCTGCGGCAGTTGTCGCGAGAGCCGATGCCGCGGCTGCGGCGTTTGCGCTGAGCGCCACGATGCCGCAGGTCGCGACGGCCGATGCGGTGATGCCTCGCCACCAGCGTGACTGCGTCATGTCGGTCTCCTTCGCCAAACGCCAGCAAAGACGCGCGAACCGGCGTTTGGTTTCCCAGCGCGCAGAGTAAAAACGCGTCCGCAAGGAACTACTTCGTTGCGGACGCATTCACTCGCGCATGCAGACGCATTCACTTCGCGTTCACCTCGCGGGCTTCAGCATCATCACAAGCGGCGCCGGTCGCTGTGCGGTTTTCGAACTAACTACGCGCATCGCCGGACAAAGCGCATCTCAAACCGAGGAACCCTCATCATGAACTTCTTGAAACTTTCGGGTCTCGCCGCGATCGCCGGCCTGCTGCTGATCGCAGCGCCGACCCAGCGCGCCGAAGCCGCGCCGGTCGCGGCGGCCGGCATCGCCACCAGCGTGCAGCGCGACGTCGTGCCGAACGTGAGCGAAGTGCAGTACCGCCACCATCGTCATGGCTATCGCCATCACCACGGTTATCGCCATCATCCGCGCGCGCACCGTCACTGGCATCGCCCGCACCGTCACTACGGCCATCATCGCCACATCCGTCCGCATCACCGCCACTGGCGCTGATCGCAACGCATCGTTCAGCAAACAGGCCCGTTCTGCGGGCCTGTTTCTGTTAGGCCTGTCGCGCGCGCCTCCGACGCGCTAGCATGCGTTCGGTGCTATCGAGGAGGATCTGCGATGCGAATTTGGATCGGAGCCGCGGTGGTGGCGGCGTCGTTCGGACTGATCAGTCCCGCCGCGATGGCGGAGACCTCGGACCTGCAGGGCCGGGCCGGCATGCAGGTGGCGCAGACTCGCGCCACCGAGTTCAGTTCACGGCATCGCGGCCGTGCTCATGCGCCGCGGCAGGTGCGCCGCCACAAATATCGCGGCGCCCGGCATCGCGCCGCGCCGGCCGACGCGGTCCGGCCCTCGGGCGCTCGTCTGGACGGCATGGCGCCGTTCTTTCCGTTCGGCTTCGGCGGCTACGGCTTCCAGCCGTCCTGGTAAGCGCGACGCGTAGTTGGCGGCGTTGCCATTCATGACGCGTTCACGTCCGTCTTCCTAACCTCGCTGCGAGCGAAGATCCTTTTCATCCCATCGCCGGTTCACGGCGGATCGGAGGACGGATGGCCACGGCGGTGACGACAACGAGGCTTGGTCGCTTTGGATTGGTCCGCCGGCTTGGCGTGCTGAGCGTGGCGGCGTTCGCGGCCTTGGCCGCCTCGATCGCCAGCGCGCCGCGGGCGCAGGCGTTCGCCCCCGTGAGCGCGGGCGCGGTGAAGCCGGCCTCCGACCGCGTCATTCAGGTGCGCGGCGGGCATGGCGGTGGCCACCATGGCGGCGGCTTTCACGGCGGCCAATTTCATGGCGGCGGCTTCCGGGGTGGCGGCTTCCGTCCGGCGTTTCACGGCGGCGGATTCCATCGCGGCGCGTACGGGATCGGCGGCGCTTATCATCATCGCCCGTTCTACGGCGCGCCAAGATTTTACGGCGGACCACGGTTCTATGGTCATCGCCATTACGGCTTCCGCCGGCATTACTATGGCCCGCGCTACTACGGCTATTACGGTCCGCGTTACACCACGCCGGTGTATTACGGCCCGCGCCGGTTCTGCCGCGTGATCTACACGTACTATGGCCCGCGCCGCGTCTGCCGGTATCGCCCGTGGCGGCACCACTGGCACCGCCCGTATTGGCACCATCACCGCCATCATCGTCATTGGCGCGTGTACTGGTAGGACCCAGCCGGCAAAAAACAAACAGGCGCCCGATGGGGCGCCTGCCGTGTATCTGATGATCCCTGATCGTCACCGCCGGGCTTGACCCGGCGGTCCATCGCTCTTTCGGAAGATGGATTGCCGGGTCAAGCCCGGCAATGACGTTGGTACTTGTCCGGCACGCCGTGCTTAGTGCCAGTCGCGGATGTCGACGAAGTGGCCGGCGATTGCGGCGGCGGCGGCCATCGCGGGCGACACCAGGTGGGTGCGGCCCTTGAAGCCCTGGCGGCCCTCGAAGTTGCGGTTCGAGGTCGAGGCGCAGCGCTCTTCCGGCGCCAGCTTGTCGGGGTTCATGGCCAGGCACATCGAGCAGCCCGGCTCACGCCAGTCGAAGCCGGCCTTGATGAAGATCTTGTCCAGCCCTTCCGCCTCGGCCTGCTCCTTCACCAGGCCCGAGCCCGGCACGATCATCGCCTTGACGTTGCCGTTGACGGTCTTGCCTTCGGCGACCTTGGCGGCGGCGCGCAGGTCCTCGATGCGGCCATTGGTGCAGGAGCCGATGAACATCCGGTCGATCTTGATGTCGGTGATCTTGGTGCCCGGCGTCAGGCCCATATAGGCCAGCGCGCGCTCCTTGGAGAGACGCTTGGCCTCGTCGGCGATATCGGCCGGGTTCGGCACGCGGCCGGTGATCGAGATGACGTCCTCGGGGCTGGTGCCCCAGGTCACGATCGGCGGCAGCTTGGCGGCGTCGAGCCGCAGCTCGTGGTCGAAATGCGCGCCTTCGTCGGAGCGCAGCGTGTCCCAATAGCGGACCGCGGCATCCCACAGCTCGCCCTTCGGCGCCATCGGACGGCCCTTGAGGAAGTCGTAGGCCTTCTGGTCGGGCGCGATCAGGCCGGCGCGGGCGCCGCCTTCGATCGACATGTTGCAGACCGTCATGCGGCCTTCCATCGACAGCGCGCGGATCGCGTCGCCGGCGTATTCCAGCACGTAGCCGGTGCCGCCCGCGGTGCCGATCTCGCCGATGATCGCCAGGATGATGTCCTTGGCGGTGACGCCGTCGGGCAGCGCGCCGTCGACGGTCACGCGCATGTTCTTGGCCTTCTTCTGGATCAGCGTCTGGGTCGCCAGCACGTGCTCGACCTCGGAGGTGCCGATGCCGTGCGCCAGCGCGCCGAACGCGCCGTGGGTCGAGGTGTGGCTGTCACCGCACACGATGGTGGTGCCGGGCAGGGTGAAGCCCTGCTCCGGGCCGATGACGTGAACGACGCCCTGCCGCTTGTCGAATTCGTTGTAGTACGTCACGCCGAAATCGCGCGCGTTCTCGGCCAGCGCGGCGATCTGCTCGGCGCTTTCCGGATCGGGGTTGGGCTTGGAGCGATCGCTGGTCGGCACGTTGTGATCGACCACCGCCAGCGTCTTCTCCGGCGCATGCACCTTGCGGCCGGTGGTGCGGAGGCCTTCGAACGCCTGCGGCGAGGTCACTTCGTGCACCAGATGGCGGTCGATATACAGCAGGCAGGTGCCGTCCTCGGCCTCGTGGACCAGATGGTCGTTCCAGATCTTGTCGTACAGCGTGGTGGGTTTGGCGGACATGATGTCGGTCCTTCAGCAGGATCTTTGAATTGTCGAAGTGAGAGCAGGATCGCGTAGCGCGCGATCAGCTAATCAGCGCGGCCGTCGTCAGCCGACCGAAGAACCGCCACGGCAAGCGGCTGCGGTCGTCGAGGACGACGCGGGCGAGCCGGAGCGTTGAGCGATCTGGAAACATTCCATCCATATAGCACGTCGCGGCAGGTCGACAATGTTTCGCGCGGCCGGCCGGCGCGCAACGCAGCCGCAACAAAAAAGCGCGACCCGAAGGCCGCGCTTTCGAAGCTCGGATCGGTGAAGCTGATTACTCGGCGGCGCCGGCAGCAGCAGCGGCCGGAGCGGCGCGGTCCTGCTTCTTCTCGACGATGCGGGCCGACTTGCCGCGCAGGTTGCGCAGGTAATACAGCTTGGCGCGACGCACCTTGCCGCGGCGCACCACCTTGATCGAGTCGATCATCGGGGACAGCAGCGGGAACACGCGCTCGACGCCCTCGCCGTACGAAATCTTGCGCACGGTGAAGCTCTCGTTGATGCCCTGGCCGGAGCGGCCGATGCAGACGCCCTCATAGGCCTGCACGCGCGAACGCTCGCCTTCGACGACCTTCACATTGACGATCACGGTGTCACCGGGACCGAACTCCGGAATCGTCTTGCCGGCGGACAGCTTGTCGAACTGCTCTTTCTCGAGCGTCTGAATGAGGTTCATCGGTAATTCTCCATCGGCGGCGCGCCCGACCATCCCGGCGCGGGCTGCGCGAAGATCCATTGTCCTGCCATTGCACGGATTTGCCGGTGCTATACGGCAATCCTGGGGGTTTGTCACCCGTCCGTCTTGTTTTTTGGCGTTTTTCGCGATTCGCTTTTCGGCCCCGTGATTTGCGCCGGCCGCAGCGCCCAGAGATCGGGTCGGCGGGCCCTGGTCAGGGCTTCGGCCTCGGCCTGCCGCCAGGCCGCGACCTTGGCGTGGTCGCCCGAGGTCAGGACCTCCGGGATCGGCCGGTCCTCGAAGATTTGGGGCCGCGTATATTGCGGATATTCCAACAATCCGGCCGAAAAGCTCTCCTCGGTCGAGGATTCCAGCCTGCCCATCACCCCCGGCAGCAGCCGGACGCAGGCATCGATCAGCGCCATCGCGGCGATCTCGCCGCCCGACAGCACATAGTCGCCGATCGACACTTCTTCGAGACCGCGGGCGTCGATGACGCGCTGGTCGATGCCCTCGAACCGGCCGCAGACGATCAGCGGCCCCGGGCCGGCGGCGAGCTCCGCCACCCGCGCCTGGGTCAGCGGCCGGCCTCGCGGGCTCATCACCAGCCGCGGGCGGTCAGCCCCGTCCACCGCGTCGATCGCGGCGGCCAGCACGTCGGCGCGCAGCACCATGCCGGGCCCGCCGCCCGCCGGGGTGTCGTCGACACTGCGATGCCGGTCGGTGGCCGAATCCCGAATATCCCGCGCCTCCAGCCCCCACAGCCCCGCCGCCAGCGCCCGTCCCGCCAGGCTGATGCCGAGCGGGCCGGGAAACATCTCCGGAAACAGGGTGAGGACAGTGGCGCGCCAGGTCATGTGGTGCCTGCAACGAGTGACGCGTCATGCCCGGACTTGATCCGGGCATCCATCTTTTCGCGAGACGATGGATCGCCGGGTCAAGCCCGGCGATGACGACGATTACTAAATCACCGTGCCCCGGACAAAGCGCAGCGCGCCGAAGGCGGGGTGCGCTGCAGATCCGGGGCCCCGGTTTTTCCGGAGCCGCCAAGCAAGTCACCGGGGTCCCGGATCTGCGAGGCAGCACTGCGTGCTGCATCGCGTCCGGGACACGGGAGTCTGCGAAGCTTACGTCCCCGGGAAGCTTACGCCTCCGGATGATTCGGCGTGTCGCCTTCGATTTCGCCGGGTGGTTCGATCATCACTTGCCCGGCCTTGAGGTCGACGGTCGGCACCACCGCGTTGGTGAACGGCAGCAGCAGCGTCGGACCCGACGGCGGGGCGATCTCGATGATGTCGCCGGCGCCGAAATTATGCAGCGCCACCACGCGGCCGAGCGGTTCGCCCGCGGTCGTGACCGCGGCGAGGCCGATCAGGTCGGCGTGGTAGTACTCGTCGTCCTCGGTCGGCGGCAGCGCGTCGCGCGGCACGTAGAGTTCGAGGCCGTTGAGGCGCTCGGCCTCGTCGCGCGTGGTGACGCCCTTCAGCGTCACCACCAGATGGTCCTTGGCCTCGCGCGCGGTCGCAATCTCGAACGACCGCGTCCCGTCCTTGGTGGAGAGCGGCCCATAGTCGGTCACGGCGAACGGATCGGCGGTGAAGCTCCACAGCCGCACCGCACCGCGCACGCCGTGCGGCGCGCCGATTCGCGCGACGCAGACTTGCCGGGCCACGCAAATCTGCCCGGACGGCATCAGCCGGCCCGCTTACTTGGCTTCAGCGGCCTTGCGCTCCTTGCGCGGCACCGCCTTTTCCGGGTTGTTGCGCGGCTCGCGCTTCTTGACGCCGGTGACGTCGAGGAAACGCGCAACGCGGTCCGACGGCTGCGCACCCTTGGCGAGCCAATCCTTGACCTTGTCGAGGTCGAGCTTGAGGCGGGCTTCGTTGTCCTTGGCCATCAGCGGGTTGAAGTAGCCAAGACGCTCGATGAAGCGGCCGTCGCGCGGGAAGCGCGAGTCGGCGACGACGACGTGATAGAACGGGCGCTTCTTGGTACCAGCGCGCGCGAGGCGAATGACGACGGACATTGTTGGCTCCTTAGGTGGGGGTTCGGTGTGATTGAAACGCTTAGTTAGCTATCGTCATTCCGGGGCGCGCGTAGCGCGAGCCCGGAATCCATAACCCCTGCCGGGAGTATGGATTCCGGGCCTGCGCCCCATAGCGCGTCGAAGACGCGCGTGAACGCGCTGGTGGGGCGCATCCCGGAATGACAGAAGAGAGGTGAGTGAACGGCGGCAGCTCATTTCTTCTTCCCGAACAGGCCGCCGAGACCCGGCAGGGTCGGCTTGCCGGGCAGGCCGGTGAGGCCGGGCAGATTGGGCAGGCCGCCGCGCAGCGAGGCGGGCAGGTCCTTCGGCAATTCGGGAAGACCGCCGGGCAGGCCGCCGCCTTCAGCCTGCATCTTGTCCTGCATCGCCTTGATTTCCTCGGCCGATGGCATGCCGCCGCCAAAACCCATCGCCTTGGCGAGGCCGGCCATCGGGCCACCCTTGCCGCGGCTCACGGCCTTCATCATGTCGGCCATGTTGCGATGCATCTTCAGCAGCTTGTTGACGTCCTCGACCTTGATGCCGGCGCCGGCGGCGATCCTCTTTTTACGGCTGGCCTTGAGGATGTCGGGGTTCTTGCGCTCCTCGCGGGTCATCGAATCGATGATCGCGACCTGGCGCTTGAGGATCTTGTCGTCGATGCCGGCCGCGGCGATCTGATTCTTCATCTTGGAGATGCCGGGCATCATCCCCATCAGCCCGCCGATGCCGCCCATCTTGGTCATCTGCAGCAGCTGTTCGCGCATGTCGCCGAGGTCGAACTTGCCCTTGCGCATCTTCTCGGCGACGGCAGCGGCTTTCTCGGCGTCCAGCGTTGCCGCGGCCTTCTCGACCAGCGACACGACGTCGCCCATGCCGAGGATGCGGCCGGCGATACGGCTCGGATGAAAGTCTTCCAGCGCGTCGGTCTTTTCGCCGGTGCCCATCAGCTTGATCGGCTTGCCGGTGACGGCGCGCATCGACAGCGCGGCGCCGCCGCGGCCGTCACCGTCGATTCGCGTCAGCACGATGCCGGTGAGGCCGACGCGCTGATCGAACGCGCGGGCGAGATTGACGGCGTCCTGGCCGGTGAGGCTATCGGCCACCAGCAGCACTTCGTGCGGATTGGCGGCGGTTTTGATCTCGGCCGCCTCGCTCATCATGTCTTCGTCGAGCGTGGTGCGGCCGGCGGTGTCGAGCAGCACGACGTCGTAGCCGCCGAGCTTACCGGCTTCCATCGCCCGGCGCGCGATATCCGGCGGCTTCTGGCCGGCGACGATCGGCAGCGTGTCGATGCCGAGGTCACGGCCGAGCACCGCGAGCTGCTCCATCGCGGCCGGGCGATAGACGTCGAGCGAGGCCATCAGCACCTTGCGCTTGTCGCGCTCGGTCATGCGGCGGGCCAGCTTGGCAGTGGTGGTGGTCTTACCGGAGCCCTGCAGACCGACCATCATGATCGGCACCGGCGGCACGGCGTTGAGGTCGATCGCCTGGCTTTCGGACCCCAGCATGGCGATCAGCTCGTCATTGACGATCTTGACCACCATCTGGCCGGGCTTGACCGACTTGACCACGGTGGCGCCGATCGCCTGCTCGCGGACCTTGTCGGTGAACGAGCGCACCACTTCGAGCGCGACGTCGGCCTCCAGCAGCGCGCGGCGGATCTCGCGCATCGCTGCATCGACATCGGCCTCGCTGAGCGCCCCGCGCCCGGTCAGCCGATCGAGAATGCCACCCAGCTTTTCCGACAGATTGTCGAACATCGGCCCAATTCCAGCGACGGCCTCTCGGTGAAAGGCCTACAAAAGCAAACACTTATGGCGCCCGAGGGCGCATCGCGCTGTCGGACGTTGGCCTCCGGCCTCTGGGACCGGTCGGCGGATCGAAAAGAAGACTTTCCGAGATTTCGCCGGCATCTAGACGCGACGGCGCCGTGAAGTCAAGAATTGCGGCGCTTTGGGTCTTTTCGGGGTCTGCCGAAACGACGGAAAGTTGCTATATATCGGCGACTTAACAGAGGTCGCAGGTCATGAAGCACGTCAGCCTGGCGGATGCGCGCGCCAACATCGCGGAACTGCTCGACGAAGTGGAACGCGGCGAGACGGTGACGATCAGCCGAGATGGGGCAAGATCGTTCGAAGTCGCGCCGCCGTTCGACGAGAGGAGAAGAGAAGAAGCTCGCCGAGCGATCGAAGAAATTCGCGAGCTCCGAAAGACCGCGCCGCGCGCCACTGTGGAAGAGATCCTGTCCTGGCGCGACGAGGGACGGAGCTAACGTGCGCTTCGTTGTCGACGCGTCCGTTGCCGTGTCGTGGTGCATGCAGGACGAAGCTTCGGCTATAGCGGATCGGGCATTCGATCTTTCGAGAATCGCGACCGCACTCGTTCCTGCTCACTGGTGGTTCGAAACGCGAAATGCACTGCTGGTGGCAGTTCGCCGTAAGCGATTGGAGCTTCCACGTCTCGAGAGCTTTTTACGGCAACTCAACTTGGTGGCGATCGAGATTGCACCAATCCCTGACGACCGCTCTCTCATCATGTTGGCCCAGCGTCATCGCCTGACCTTCTACGACGCGGCCTATCTCGAACTGGCGCAGCGCGAGCGGATTGAGCTGGCGACGCTCGATGCCGCGCTCATCCGGGCCGCCGCCTCTGAAGGCGTCGCGCTGGTCGGCGCATGACCGCATGACGCTGATCACTCGCCGTCGTCTGCTGGCGTCGTTCGCCGGCCTTGCTGCCACCGCCGGTCTGTCCTCCTTCTGGGTATCCCGCATGACCTCGTATAAAGGCCCGATCACCGATCACTTCGACGGTGAGCGCTTCTTCGACCGCGACGGCGCGCCGCCGAAGGGCTGGATGGACGTGCTGCGCTGGCGCTTCACCACCAAGCCGGCGAAGTGGCCCGACTGGGTGCCGAACGTCGCCGCCGACATCCCGCCGCCGAGCGTGACTGGCGCCAAAGCGCGGCTGAGTTACGTCGGCCATGCCAGCTGGCTGCTGCAGACCGGCGGGCTTAACATCCTGATCGATCCGGTGTGGTCGGAGCGGGTGTCGCCGGTCAGCTTCGCCGGGCCGAAGCGCCACAACGATCCCGGCATCGCCTTCGACAAGCTGCCCAAGATCGACATCGTGCTGGTGTCGCACGGCCATTACGATCATCTCGACCTGGCGACGCTGTCGCGGCTGGCGGCGCGCGATGCGCCGCGGGTGATCACGCCGTTCGGCAATGACCTGACCATGACCGGCCACGATTCCGCGATCCGTGCCGAGGCTTACGACTGGAGCGACCGCGTCGTGCTCGGCCGAGACGCTTCTGGCCAAGACGTCGCGGTGACGCTGGTGCCGACGCGGCATTGGACCGCGCGCGGCCCGTTCGACCGCAACCGCGCGCTATGGGCGAGCTTCGTGGTGGAGACGCCCGCCGGCAAGATCTACGTGGTGTGCGATTCCGGCTATGGTGAGGGCAAGCACTTCCGCAGCGTCGGCGCCGCGCACGGCCCGCTGCGGCTGGCGATCCTGCCGATCGGCGCCTACGAGCCGCGCTGGTTCATGAAGGACCAGCACATGAATCCCGCCGACGCCGTGATGGCGCTGGCCGATTGCGGCGCCGAGCAGGCGCTCGCCAATCATCACTTCACCTTCCAGCTCACCGACGAAGCGATGGATGCGCCGGAGCAGGATCTTTATGCGGCGCTCGATGCCGTCGGCGTGCCGCGCGAGCGGTTTGCCGTGCTGAAGCCGGGGCAGGTGTTCGAGATTTGACTAGTTGTCGTCACCCTCGGGGCTTTTCGGCCCCGTCATTGCGAGGAGCGAAGTGACGAAGCAATCCAGCGTCGTGCACGGCGCTCTGGATTGCTTCGCGGAGCCTGTCATCGGGCGGCGCTTCGCGCCGACCCGTTGGCT
>NZ_LJIC01000188.1 GCF_001295845.1 Rhodopseudomonas sp. AAP120
GGCGGAGCCGCTCTGACTTGCGGAGACGCCCCCTCACCCCAACCCTCTCCCCGCAAGCGGGGAGAGGGAGCGCGCCATCGCCATCACCAAGTCTTCGTTCCGAATCGAGCCGACTGGAGCGTTGCCCCATGCGCGTGATCGGGGGGCGGCTGCGCGGGCGCAATTTGGTGGCGCCGTCGTCGCGGGAGATCCGGCCGACGGCGGATCGGCTGCGCGAGTCGTTGTTCAACATCCTGATGCACACTTACGAGAATCCGATCAGCGACGCGCGGGTGCTCGATCTGTTCGCCGGCACCGGCGCGCTCGGTATCGAGGCGTCGTCGCGCGGCGCAAAGTTCGTGCTGTTCGTCGACAACGGCGCCGAAGCGCGGGCGCTGCTGCGCGCCAATGTCGAGGCGCTCGGGCTCGGCGGCGTCAGCAAGGTGTATCGCCGCGACGCCACCAATCTCGGCCCGGCGCATCCGGTCGAGCCGTTCGGCGTGGTGTTTCTCGATCCGCCCTATCGGAAGCAACTCGCCGAGAAGGCGCTCGCGTCGCTGCGCGACGGCGGCTGGCTGCTGCCGGACGCGCTGGTGATCGTCGAGGAGGCCAAGGACGCCGGCTTCGTGGCGCCGGACGGCTTCGCCGAACTGGAGCGCCGCGCGTACGACGACACCGAATTCACCATCCTGCGGTTCGGACCGGCGCGTAGCTGATCGCTTGATCGTCGCTGCGACGATCAGCCCGCCACCCAGTTGCCGTGAAAGCCGTCCGGCACGCGGTGGCCGAGTTGCACCAGCGCGATCGGGCCCGCCGTGATGTCGGCGGCGTTGAACACCGCGAGATCACTGCGGTTCTCGCAGCCGCGCCAGATCACCGTGAGCAGCCAGCCATCGGCTTCGGCGGCATCGGGCGTGCGCGGCACGAACACCGGCTCGCCGATCGTATCGCCGGCCGGCAGCAGATAGCGCGCGCGGCGGCTGCCGTCGCCGTCGACATGCACCAGTCCGGTCAGCATGCCCAGCATCGGCGTTTCCGGGCTGGCGCAGGCGTACCAGCCGTGACTGTTGGGCAGGCCGGCGCGGCGTTCGTCGATCCGCGGAAACTCGCCGCTGATGTCGTCGAGATAGCGGCGCGAAAAGCCGTTGGTGTTGCTGGCAAGATCAAAGCTCCAGCGGCACAGCCGGGCGCGGCCCTTGTCGGACTCAGTAGGGCGGCCGTCCGGATGCGGAAACAGCGGCGCGACCTCCGACTGCATCACGTCGGCGACGATCCGGGTGCCGTCCTCCCACGCGTTCATGACGTGGAACACGAAGCAGGCGTCGCCGCGAAACCAGCGGATATCGCGCGTCGTGCCGCTGCGCTTCATCACGCCGATATAAGATCCCTTGTCCGGGTCCCACGCATAAGGCGGCTTGCGGCGCATCGCCCGCCACATGCTGCCGGTCAGCGGCAGGATCGGAAACAGCACGTAGTTCTCGGTGACGATGAAATCGTGCACCATCGCGGCGTAAGGAGCTTTGAAATATTCGAGCCGCGTGACGTGCCCCGAGGCGTCGATGGCGCCGAACGACATCGTCCGCTTCAGAGGGCCTGCCGCGTTGTAGCCGAAGAACAGCATCTCGCCGGTCACCGGATCGATCTTCGGATGCGCCGTGAACGGCCCCTTCAGCGCGCCGCCATAGTCGTGATAGCCGCGCGTCGCCAGCGTGCCGGGTTCGATCTCCATCGGCAGATGCGCCTCTTCCAGCGCCAGCAATCTGCCGGCGTGGTACACGATGTTGGTGTTGGCGACGTTGCCGTCCTCGGGCGCGGCGCGCGGCGCGTCGGGCAGCTTGAGGTTGAACTCGCCGTAGAGCGGCCGGCCGGCCTCGTGCTCGGCCAGCCATTTCGGCGTACGGACCCAGCGGTTGCGATAGCTGGCGCGGCCGTTGTCGAGTTTGAACGCGTGCAGCATGCCGTCGCCGAAGAACCAGTGTGCGTTCGGTGAGGCGAATTGCGGGTTGGCGCCGTTGCGATACAGCGTGCCGTTCAGCTCGCGCGGCAGCTCGCCCTTGATCGGCAGAAACGCCGCGTCGCACTCCATCGGGATGGGCGCGAGGTTGTCGCACGCGTCCGGAATTCCGATCACCTGTAGCATGGCCAGCTCCTGACGATCCTCGTCGTCGCAATTTGCTGAATTCAATTTGCCGAGTTCAACTTGCTTAGTTCAATTTGCTCAATTCAATGTCAGCAGCCGTCCGAAAGGCTGCGTGGTCTGCGCATTCGCCTCGGGCACTGCCCAGATCACCGGCCAGCGCGGCTTGAAATCCGCCGGGCCTTCGAGATCGGTCAAGACCACCGCGATGTCGGGTTTGTGCCGGTCGGCTTCGGCGAGCAGCGGTGTGAAATCGGTGCCGCCGCCGCCGGCAAACGAGATTTCGCCAAGTACGAAACGCCGGCCGGGCTCGAACCACTCGACCTGGCGGACGCGCTCGTCGCCGATGATCAGCACCAGCCCGGCTTCCTGCCGCCGCAGAATGGTCTCGATCTCGTTGGCGAACCGTTCGATCAGCCGGTCGTCGATCGAGCCGGAGACGTCGATGATCAGCGCCAGCCGCGGCTCGTTCTTGGTGGCCTGGAAGCCCGGCTCGAACGGCATGCGATGCTTGCCGGCGCGGCCCTGATTGGCGATGTAGGAGCGCGCCGGCCGCGACCAGGTCAGTGCCGGCTTGCGTGCCAGGCCGCGCGCGAGCTGCACGCGCAGCACCTGCGCCCATGGCGTGCGGGTGCGCGGCAGGTCGGCGATCAGGGTGCGCAGCATCGAGAACGCGCCGTCGCCGGCATGGCCGCGCAGGATGCGTTCGCTCCAGTCGCGGGCGTGTTCGGCCTCCGCCTCCGGCGCGGATTGCGACTCCGCATTGGGGATCAGGTCGCGTGCGCCGCCGGCACCGAGTTCACGCACCTTGGCCGAGCGCGCGCCGTCGGCGCGCTGTTCGGCGCTCTCTTTGGCCGACTCCGACTGGGACTGTGACTGATTGCGGCCGCCGCTGCCGGCCTCATCGGAGTCCGAGCCGGAGCGCGAGGCATCGTTGGATTTTTGCTTGCCGGTGTTGCTGGTCTCGCGGCGATCGTCGATCGCGCGGTACAGCTTCTCGACGTCCCATTCCAGCAGTGCCGCTTCGGGAGGCTGCTCGCGCTTCAGCGCTTGCGCGAGGAGTTGCTCGAGCATCACCGATCTGGCTGGCAGCTTCAGCCAGGTGAGATGCGCCAGCGTGGAGTTGACGATGGCGTCGGCGCAGATGGTGTAGAGTTCGAGATCGACGTCGCCGATCACGCGCTGCAGCTCGACATAGCGCTGCGGATGGCGCAGCGCGATGTGCAGCACCTCGTGGGCGACCAGCCCGGCCTGTTCGGCGAGCGGCAGCTTGTCGAAGGCGGCGCTATAGTAAACGGTGGTGCCGTCAGTCACGGCGGGCGATGCGGGCTCGTTGCCGTCGGCGGGCAGGTCCTGATGCCGCACCCACAGCGCGAGACCGCCGGTCGAGGGCGCGAACTCCACCATGCGCTGGATCGCGCGCGTCCCGCGATGGCTGAACAGCGCCGCGGCTTCAGGCATCCTGCGATTCCAGTTGCCGGCGTTCGCCGTAGCGCGCATAGGCCGGGCTGTCGAAGATCGCCGCCTCCAGTCCGTTCTCCAGCCCGCGCTGCATCAACAGCTCCATCGCCAGCGTCTGCGCCTCGCGGATCGGCAGCGGCACCCCGCGGATATCCGGAAGCTGCTCGACGATCTCCAGCGCGCGCGCCAGAGTGTCCTTGTCGGTGCAGGCGGCGAGCAGGCCGTACAGCATGCCGTACAGGGAATCGAGCGTCTTCGGCAGCAGCGCCGCGGTCTCGGGTCCCGGCCTCGCGGCGAGCAGCTTGACCACGTCGGTGCCGGCCTTGATCTCGCGCAGCACGCCGAAGAACTCCGCCGCGTTGGCGGCGCCGATCCGGCCCTGCACGAACAGCCGCTTGGCAGAGTCGGATAGTCCCGACTTCAGCACGTTGGAAATGTCCTCCCAGCCGCGCGGGCTGGCGCCGATCAGATGATCGCCGGCGAGCTGCGCCTGGGTGTCGTCGAGCTTGTCGGGGCGGACCTTGAGATAAGCCATCACCTCCGGCGCGAAATCGCGTGCCATCGCATGGCTGAGGAAGGCGTCGATCGCGGTCTGGACGTTGAAGTGGAACATCCGGTCGGCCAGCGCCGTGCCCATGTCGTGGCTGATCGCGCCGTGGAAGCTGGCATTGCCGGCGGCGACCACCAGCCAGCCGTCCGGCAGTTGGTAGTTGCCGACGCGGCGGTCGAGGATCAGCGAATAGGCCGAGATCTGCAGCCGCTGATCGGCGGCGGTGAGTTCGTCGAGAAACAGCAGCCCCTCGGGCTGATCCGGCGACGGCAGAAACTCCGGCGGAAACCACACCGTCTTGGCGAGGGTCTCGTCCGCGTAGATCGCGCCGCGGATATCGACCGGCTCGATCGTGGTGAGCCGCAGATCGACCAGCGGCACCTTGTAGTGCTCGGCGACCTGACGCACCACCGACGACTTGCCGACCCCGCGAGTCCCCCACAGCATCGAGGCGCGCTTGCGTAGCGTCGGCTCGCCGTACTGCTCGATCAGCGCGGCCTTGGCGGCGGCGATCGAGACCGGGGGAATGTTCATCGGGTTGCCGTGCATCGGTCCGGTCCTCGGTTAGGTCGTCTGAGCGTCGAGAGCTGGCGCCGCCGCGGCTTCCATCTGCGGATGCCAGGCGGCGTGGTCGATCCGGCGTGGCAGCGGCGGGATTTCCATCGACGGGATGTCGCGCATCCCGAACGCGCCGATCATCAGCAGCGGCGGTGCGCCCATCAGCAACAGGTTGATGATCGAGTCCTGCGGGATATCGACCAGCGTCAGCCCGGCGGCGCCGACGATCAGGCTGGCGAAGAACAGCAGCGGCAGTGCCCGGCGCAGCGCCACGCCCCAGCGCGCCCTCGCCAAGGTATCGTGATAGGCAGCCGGCGGCTGCGACAACGTGCGAGTCAGGTGGCCGATGGTTTGTTCGAACCGCGCCTCGATGGCGCGGCTCAGTTCGGCGCCGCTGCCGCGTGCCTTCAGTTTGCCACACCATCCGGTCTTGCGAACCCTTAGCGGCGACCATGCCCAGCCCATCACCGCGAGCAGGTCCTCCGGCAGCTTCGCGCCGGCCGCCTGTGGGGTGATGTCGATCTCGGCCGGATAGCCGCGCACCTGCGGCGCCCGCAGCACGATGGTGAAGCCGGCGATCCGCGCCTCGCCCCGGAGCAGTTCGCGGTCCACCGCCGCAGCATCATCGGGCGCGGCGCCGGCGCGCGGCGCCAGCCGGTAGCTCAGCGCCACGGTGGTGCCCTCGACCGATCGAAACTGCTGCTGTGGCCGCACGGTTTCGATCCGTGCCAGCAAGGCGCCGGGCTCCTCGCCTTGTGTCTCCAGAAGCGCCGAGAGCCCGCAGCCGAGCGTCAGCGTGCGTGTCACGACGCTGAATCCGGGACGGGGATTGTCGAGCTGCAGGATCTCGTGCGCAGCGACCCCCGCAGCATCGCCTTCGTCATGGATCACCGGCTTGAAGATCAGCCGGCGATTGATGCGGTCGCTGGCGCCGAGATCGATATGGAAGTCGCGCCGCGTGAACGGCTGCACGAGCGTGAGGATCTCATGGTGCGTGAGCGGTTGCGCCGGCGGTGTTTCGGAGCCGGGCGAGCCGGCGAGGAGCCTTGCGTAGTTCATTCGCGCTCAACACCTCCGCATTGGAAGTTGTGATCACATGATTTGCATTGTCAGTTAACAGCGCGCGCGCCGCTCATTGCAACTCGAAAACCAAACCCATGTAATGATCGCAGGGAGCGCCGCTTCACATCCTCGTGCGGCGCTCCCCCGGTTGTCAGGCGGTCGCGACAGGTGTGTCGTTCGGCGCTGACACTGCGAGAAATTGATCGTACGACTTTACCACTTGGTCGAGCACCTCGAAGTGCATCAGCGCTCCGGCCTCGAACTTCACGATGGTCCAGTTCGATCGTCCGGCCACCCGGCTCTTGTGTCGATAGTCGACAAAGTCGCCGCGCGTGCCGAGCGCCATCCACACCGGCAGCCGGAGCGATTCGTAGATGTTGAGGATATCCTTGCTGAACATGAAGCCGGCAACGAAGTAGTACGGCGCATAGCGGGCGCCGGGTTGATGGGTAGTATGGTAGTCATAATCCAGCATGGATTCGTCGATCTGCTTCGAGCCCCAGGCTTTCTCCAGGAATTTCCGGATCACCGGTCGCGCCGTCAGCAGTTTGAAGAAACCCTCGTCCCACAGCTTGAAACGCAGGGTCCCGAGCAGCCAGCTTTGGCCACGCGTGGTCGGCGCGCGCTCGTCACGCGCCTTGCCTTCGAACCCGGTCGGGCTGATCAAGCCGAGTGTGTGGAAGCTCTCCGGCTTCTCGGTCGCGGCGCGCGCGGCAAACTCACACGATAGCGACAACGCGATCACATCGATCGGCTGCGATCCGTGCACGTCCTGCACCCGGGCGATCGCCGCATGCACCGCGTCGGTCATCATCCGGGCCGTGTATTCGCGGTCGTCGCGATCGGACTGGCCGAAGCCGGGAAGGTCGACGGCGTGCACCGGACGGTGTTTGGCGTAGTGATCGTAAAGCGTCTTGATCTCGAACGCAGAGCCGGCAGCATTGATGCTGTGCACCAGCAACAGCGGCCGCGTCGTTTCTTCGCTCGCGGTGAATCCCAGCGAGTAGGTCGCGAGTCGGCCCACTTTGGTGGCAATGTCCGTTCGCGTGCCGCCGACCGGATTGGCGAGGCTGGACCGGGCATGGCCCTGCCGCGCCTTGGTGGTATCGAGTGTTTCACTGTTGGTGACGGACATTTTAAATCCCCTTTGCGTCGCCTTGGCGCGCATGAACGAAAGGCAAATGAAATGGAACCTGATCTGTTCCAATGCTGTCTGCGCAGAAGGGAACTAATTAGCAAAATGGTATTCGCGTACACGAACGCCCGCGACATGATGGCATATGCGTAGTTGCTGTTGAGCTGTTTGAGACGCGAACAGTCAGGCGAACGTGACGTCAACCCATCACGTTGCGCGAGCGCTCAATGACGGCGTGACAGCTGCACGCCTCCACACGTCATCCTTCGAATGACGATCCGTTCGGCTTGATGCGAATACCCTTGCGCAGTCGCGTCCAGGGCAGTGATGCGGGGTCGGCCGGCATCGCGCCCGGCGCTGCGCAGATCAGCAACTTCTCGGCGATCGGCTGGAAGTCGGCGCGGAAATGCACCGAGCTCTTCACCACCAGGATCGCCTGCGCGGTCGGCTCGATGCCGACATAGCGATACATCGCCTGATCGGCGAGCTGCGCCTTGTGCGACGACACCACGACGCGGACGTCGCCGATGCGCAGGCAGGCCGACGGCCCCATCTCCATCTCGCGGCCGCCGTAATACGGTCCAGGTGCGACGAACCGTCCGTCCGACAGCTGCTCGACCACGAAGCTCTCTTCATACGGCGCGTCGCCGGCAATGCCTGACTTTCCGCCGAGCGCGAGCCGCACCGTGGCGCCGAGGCCGGCATCGTGCGCGGCTTTGGCAGAGGCCGGGTCGTAGATCACGCCGATCGCGGCGCGCTGCGCATTGGCGCGCACCAGTGCGCGCAGCATGCCTGTGGTGTCGGAATCGCCGCCCGCCCCGGGATTGTCCTGGGTATCGGCAATGATGATCGGCTTGCTCGCGCCCTCCGCCAGCTGCATCGCCAGCTTGACGCCGTCGTCGGGCGTGTAGATCGGGCCGTCGAAATCGTCTTCGTGGCCGATCACCAGAGCCGCCACCTTGTCGGCCGCTGCGTCGGCGTCCGCATGAGTGCGGCCATAGGCGAACACGCTCGCGCCGCAGTCGAGGAAATCTGCTGCCGGGAAGCCCGGCGCGAACGACAGCGTCGGCACGGCGTCGCTCTCCAGCGCGGCGAGCTTGTCGTAGATCCCTTTGGTCGGCTCGTCGAAGGTGCATTGCCAGGAGATCGGAATCAGGAACGGTAGTTGCCGGAATGCCTTGGAGAGCTTCTGCCCGCTGTTCAGCAGCAGCGCGAGGTGCTTGGCCGATGCCCGGCCAGTGTCGGCCATGTCGACGTGCGGATAGGTGCGATAGGCGATCAGCGCGTCGGCGTGCTCGACCATTTGCGGAGTCACATTGGCGTGCAGGTCGAGGCTGACCACCAGCGGCAGCCCGGGGCCGATGACGTCACGCACGCGGGCGAGGATCTCGCCTTCGCCGTCGTCGAGATGCTCGGTCACCATCGCGCCGTGTAGATCGAGATACACCGCGTCGAGTTGGCCGGCGGCCCTGATGCCGTCGATCATCACTTTGACGACGCGTTCGAAGGCATCTTCGGTGACGTGCGCCGATGGGCTGGCGCCGCAGGCGATGGTGGGGATCAGCTCCCAGCCCCGCGCCTCGGCGTCCTCGACGAAGCCGGCGAGTCCGACATTGATGCCGCGCATCACCTTGAGCACGTCCGCGCCCGTCGTCATCGCCGGCCATCCGCCGCCATGAACGAATGCCTCCCAGGTCGCCTTGGTGGGCGCAAAGGTGTTGGTCTCGTGCAGAAAGCCGCCGACGGCGATGCGGGTCATGATCGTTGTTCTCTTGCTGACTTGACGTTCGTCATTCCGGGATGCGCCCTCTTGGGCGGAGGCCCGGTATCCATATCCCCTGGCGGTGGTTATGGATTCCGGGCTCGCGCTAGCGCGCCCCGGAATGACTTGGGGAGAGGTTGTTGGTTAGTTCGCCAGCGCCTGTGCGGCTTCGCTCACCGGCCGGAAGTTGGCGAAATCCCAGTTGCGGCCGGGGGCGGCTTCGAGCAGTTGGCGGGTGTAGGCCTGCTTCGGATTGGTGAGCACTTCGGCGGCGGGGCCTTGCTCGACGACCTGGCCCTTCTGCATCACCGCGACGTCGTCGCAGATCTGCGCGGCGACGCGCAGATCGTGGGTGATGAACAATAGCGCGATGCCGAGCCGGGTCTGGATCTCGTCGAGCAGGTCCAGCACCTGCGCCTGCACCGAGACGTCGAGCGCCGAGACCGCTTCGTCCGCAACCAGCACGTCCGGATCGAGTGCCAGCGCGCGGGCGATCGCGATGCGCTGGCGCTGGCCGCCGGAGAACTGATGCGGGAAGCGCGAGATCGCGTCGGCCGGCAGATGCACCAGCTCGAGCAGCTGCCTCGCCTTGGCCATCGCCTCGGCATGCGGCATACCGTAATTGATCGGCCCTTCGGCGATGCTGTCGCCGACGCTGACGCGCGGGTTGAGCGAACGATACGGATCCTGGAAGATGATCTGGATCTTCTTCCGGTGCGGCCGCAGCAGCCGCCGCGACAGATCGGAGATCTCGCGGCCGGCGAGGCGGATGCCGCCCGACGTCGGATCGATCAGCCGCACGATGCAGCGCGCGACGGTCGATTTGCCCGAGCCGCTTTCGCCGACGATGCCGAGCGTGCGGCCCTTGTGCAACGTCAGGGTCACGTCCTTCGCGGCCACGACTTCGCGGCGGCCGCCCATGAAGGAGCGCTCCTGATACACCTTGCCGAGTTCGTTGGCTTCGAGCACCACCGACAGCGCCTGCGTTGCGCGCGGCGCACGCGGCACCAGGCTCGGCACCGCCGACAGCAGCTTGCGGGTATAATCCATCTGCGGCTGACGCAGCACGGTGTCGAGCGGGCCGGTCTCGACCAGCCGGCCGGTGCGCATCACCGCGACGCGGTCGGCGATCTCGGCGACCACGCCCATGTCGTGGGTGATGAACAGCACCGCGGTGCCGTGCGCGTGCTGCAGCTCGCGGATCAGCGTCAGGATCTGCTTCTGGGTGGTGACGTCGAGCGCGGTGGTCGGCTCATCGGCGATCAAGAGCTTGGGTTCGAGCACCAGCGCCATCGCGATCATGATGCGCTGGCGCTGGCCGCCGGACAGGCGATGCGGGTAGGACGCGAAGATGCGCTCGACATCCGGCAGGCGGACCTGCTCCATCATGGCGAGGATGCGCTTCCGACGCTCGCGGGCACCGAGATCGGTGTGGAAGCGCAGCACCTCGTCGATCTGGCGGCCGACCGGGATCACCGGATTGAGCGCCGTCATCGGCTCCTGAAAGATCATCGCCATCTGGCTGGCGCGCAGCTGGCGCAGCCGCCGCTCGCTGGCGGCGACGACGTTCTCGCCGGCGAGCCGGATCTGGCCGCTCGCGACGTGTAGTGCGCCCTTCGGCAGAAGCCCCATGGTGGCGAGCGACGTCACGGACTTGCCGGAGCCGCTCTCGCCGACCAAGCACATCGTCTCGCCCTGCCGAACGTTCAGCGAAATGCCGTCGATCACCTTGTCGCCGTCGCCGCTCTTGCCGAGCCGCACGATCAGGTTGTCGATCTCGAGAACGTTGTCGGTCATATCAGTGTTGCCCGGTTGGAGAGCGCTCGTGCCCCGGATGCAGTGCAGCGCGCCGCACTTGCGGCGTGGTGCACTGCTGATCCGGGGTCCCGGTGGATTGGCCGGCTAACCGGGGTCCCGAATCTGCGGAGCCGCACTGCGTGCCGCACCGCGTCCGGGACACGGGAGGAGAGTTCGGTCGTCATCGCGAGCCCTCGCGCTGCTTCATCCGCGGATCGAGTGCGTCGCGGGCGGCGTCGCCGATCAGGTTGACGCTGAGGATCGCGATCGACAGCAGCACGCCGGGCCAGAAGATCAGCGACGGCTTGATCTGGAACAGCGTGCGGCCCTCGGCCATGATGTTGCCCCAGGTCGGGGTTTCCGGGCTGATGCCGGCGCCGAGGAACGACAGGATCGCTTCGGTGAGGATCGCCGACGCGGCGATATAGGTGCCCTGTACGATCAGCGGCGCGACGGTGTTGGGCAGCAGATGCCGCGCCATGATCTTCGGCAGGCTGGAGCCAAGCGAGATCGCGGCCTCGACATACGGCTCCTCGCGGGCGGTCAGCACCACCGAACGGACCAGCCGCGCGACGCGCGGGATTTCCGGGATGGTGATGGCAATCAGCACGGTGGTGAGGCTGGCGCCCGACAGCGACACCACGGCGATCGCCAGCAGGATGCTGGGGATCGCCATCAGGCCGTCCATCAACCGCATGATGATCGCGTCGAGCCATTTGAAGAAGCCCGACAGCAGGCCCACCACCAGCCCGATCGCGATGCTGACCACGGCCGCGCCGAGCCCGATCATCAGCGAGACGCGGCCGCCGTAAAGAATCCGCGAGAGTACGTCGCGGCCATACGCATCGGTGCCGAGCAGGAACTCGGCGCTCGACGGCTTGAGCCGCTGTGCCGGTGCCAACAGCAGGGGATCGTGCGGCGCCAGCCACGGCGCGAAGATCGCCGAGGCGACCACCAGCGCCAGGCAGATCGAGGCCGCCGCGATGATCGGGCTGGAGTACAGGAAGCCGAACTTCTGGCCGAATGGCCGCGTGACCGGCATCGAGGATTCGGGGAGGCTGTCGATGGCCATTGTTGTTCCCCTAGTACCTGATGCGCGGATCGAGCAGCGTGTAGGCCACGTCGATCAGCAAATTGACGGCCACGTAGATGCCGGAAGTGAGCAGGATCATGCCCTGGATCACCGGATAGTCGCGCGCCAGCACGGCGTCGACGGTGAGGCGGCCGATGCCGGGCAGGTTGAACACGCTTTCGGTCACGACGACGCCCGAGATCAGCAGCGCGAAGCCGGTGCCGATCACGGTGATCACCGGCACCGCGGCGTTGCGCAGCGCGTGGCGGAGCAGCACGCGGCTCTCGGTGATGCCCTTGGCACGCGCGGTGCGGACATAGTCCTCGCCGAGCACGTCGAGCATCGCGGCGCGCGTCATGCGCGCGATCAGCGCGACGTAGATGAAGGACAGCGTCAGCGTCGGCAGCACGAGGCGTTCGAAGAACGGGCCGAAGCCGCGCGACATCGTGCGGAAGCCCTGCACCGGGAACCAGCGCAGGTCGATGGCGAAGATCTGGATCAGCACGTAGCCGATCACGAACACCGGAACCGAGAAGCCGATCACCGAAAGCGCCATCACGAAGCGGTCGATCCAGGTGCCGTGCTTCCAGGCGGCGATGACGCCGAGCGGCACCGCGATGATGATCGACAGCAGCAGCGTTGAGATCGCGACGCTCAGCGTCGGCTCGATACGCTGGCTGATCATCTGCAGCACCGGCACCTGAGAGATCAGCGAGACGCCGAGATCACCGTGCAGCAGCTTGCCGATCCAGGTGAAGAATTGCGTGTAGAGCGGTTCGTTGAGGCCCAGCGAGGCGCGGATGCGCGCGAGCTGTTCGGGGGAGGCATTGTCGCCGGCGAGGATTGCGGCGGGGTCGCCGGGCGTCAACCGCAGCAGCAGGAACACGACGAGCGCGACGACGCCCATCACCGGGATGGCCGCGAGAATGCGGCGGATCAGATAGCCGAGCATCGACGCTCCATCGTTGAAGCACATTGCCGATTAGTAAAATTTATCCGCATGATGCTGTTCGTCATATCGCCTTGGTCCGTGCTGCAGAGCGCTGCGATCTGCTGCCTAAGATTGAGCAATTCCCATGCCATGGAACGCGGCGCGGCGAGGGTGGGCCGCGCCGCATGCCCTCATGCAAGCGTCGCGAGCAGTCCGGCCATCAACCGTCCGCGTTCAGCGAGGCTGTCGACTTCGATGTGCTCGTTCAGTGTGTGCGCATCGGCGCCGCGCACGCCGAGCCCGTCGAGCGTCGGAATGCCCATCGCGCCGGTGAAGTTGCCGTCGGAGCCGCCGCCCGCGCTTCCGTGCGGCAGGCTCATGCCTAACTGTGCGGCGATGGCGGATGCCTTTTCGTACAGCGCCATCGTGCCGGCATCGGGCTCCCACACCGGGCGCGTCACGCCGCGCCGGACTTCGAAGGTGACGTCGTTGCTGGTGCCCGACAGCGCCAGCATCCGTTCGACGCCGCGATCGAGATCGGCCTGCCGCTTCGCCATGCTGAGCGCTTCGCCCGTGCAGGTGGTGGCGACGCAATTCACCCATTGGCCGCCGTGTACGATGCCGACGCTGAAGGTGCAGTCGTCGCCGGTCATCGCGTCGATCGCCAGGATCTGCCGCGCCATCTCGCGGATCGCCGAGCGGCCCGACGACAGCGTAGCGCCGGCGTGGCTCGGCTTGCCGGTGGCGGTGAGATTGAATCGCGCGATGGCGTAGCGGCCGGTGACGACGCCGTTGTCGGGACGGCCCGGTTCCGGCACCAGCACGTATTTGTTGCGCGCCGCTTCAGCCTCGATGATGTCACGGGTCGATGGCGTACCGACTTCTTCGTCGGGTGTGAACAGCACGGTGATCGGCAGCGGCGTTGTGAACGACGCGCGTGCGAGCTGGCGGATCGCTTCGAGCGTCAGGTAGTTGCCGCCCTTCATGTCGAAGATGCCGGGACCGAAGGCCTTGCTGCCCTCGCGGCGGAACGACAGTCTCTCGAGCGTGCCGACCGGATGTACGGTGTCGAGATGGCCGGCGATCAGGATGCCGGGTTCGCCCATGCGCGGATGCGGGAAGCGCGCGCGGACGCAGCCCGCAAAGCCCTGTCGCCCTGCGATGCGTTCGATCGACGCACCCATGATCGCCATCTCGCGCGCAGCGAGGTCGAGCATACGTTCGACTGCGGAAGAGTCCCAGGTCGGACTTTCGCACTCAACCCAGGCGCGCAGTCCTTGCAGCATCACTTCGGAATCAAACGGCAAATTGGCAGGATTCATGGGGTACTCACGGTTGGGACGGCTGCTACGAGAAAGATTGCCGGCGCGTTTGTAAAGTGAAACATGCGCGATCCCTGTGCATCGCAGCGTCATGCAGCTCCGCGGCGAGCCGATTGACGCTTGGCACGCTTGGTGCAAGTCTTGGTAGTCATGGTGCTGCGATGCGCAATAACTGCGTGTCGGCGCCTGATGATGCGTCGTCTTGCTATCGTCCTGCCCAAGCAATCATCTGCGGTTGATCAGTTTCACGCCAGGAGAACATCGAATGTTGCATAGGTCGCGTTGGCTGCGTTCAGTAGCTGCGTCCAAGAATTTGCTGCCGGCGCTCGCGCTCGCAGCGTCGCTGACGCTTCCGGCGATCGCCGATGCCAAGACCATTCACGCGGTGATGCATTCCGATTTGCGCGTGATCGATCCGGGACTGACCACGGCCTACATCACGCGCGATCACGGCTATATGGTTTACGATACGCTGCTGGCGATGGACTCGAACTTCAAGGTCCAGCCGCAGATGGCCGACTGGAAGGTCTCCGACGACAAGCTGACCTACACCTTCACGCTGCGCGACGGATTGAAGTGGCACGACGGCACGCCGGTGACGGCGGAAGACTGTGTCGCGTCGCTGAAGCGCTGGGGCCAGAAGGACGGCATGGGCCAGAAGCTGATGGACTTCACGGCCAGCCTCGAGGCGACCGATGCCAAGACCATCACGCTGAAGCTGAAGGAGCCCTACGGCCTGGTGCTGGAATCGATCGGCAAGCCGTCGTCGCTGGTGCCGTTCATGATGCCGAAGCGTATCGCCGAGACGCCGGCCGACAAGGCGATCCCCGAGCAGATCGGCTCCGGTCCGTTCAAATTCGTCGCCGCCGAATTCCAGCCGGGCGTCAAGGCGGTTTACGTCAAGAACACCGACTACGTGCCGCGCAAGGAGCCGCCGAGCTGGACCTCCGGCGGCAAGGTGGTGAAGGTCGACCGCGTCGAGTGGATCACGATGGCGGACGGGCAGACCGCGATCAACGCGCTGCAGTCCGGTGATATCGACTTCGTCGAAGCGCCGTCTTTCGACATCCTGCCGGTGCTGAAGCAGGACAAGGAACTGACGATCCACACGCTGAGCCCGCTCGGCTTCCAGACGCTCGGCCGGATGAACTTCCTGTATCCGCCCTTCGACAACATCAAGGTTCGCCGCGCCGCATTCCTGGCGATGAGTCAGAAGCCGGTGCTCGACGCGCTGGTCGGCAATCCCGAGTACTACAAAGTGTGTGGCGCGGTGTTCGGCTGCGATACGCCGCTCGCTACCGACGTCGGCTCGGAGACGTTGGTCAAGGGCAACGGCATGGCCGAGGCCAAGAAGCTGCTCGCCGAGTCCGGCTATGACGGCACGCCGATCGCGCTGATGGCGCCCGGTGACGTCAACGCGCTGAAGGCCCAGCCGATCGTGGCGGCGCAGCTGCTACGCGAGGCCGGCTTCAAGGTCGATTTCCAGGCGACCGACTGGCAGACCGTGGTGACGCGCCGCGCCAGCCAGAAGCCGCCGAAGGACGGCGGCTGGAACATGTTCTTCACCAATTGGGCCGGTCCCGACATTCTCAATCCGGTCGCCAACGTCTCGACCGGCGGCAAGGGCAAGAACGGCGGCTGGTTCGGCTGGCCGGACGATCCCAAGGTCGAGCAGCTGCGCGATCAGTTCGCTCGCTCGACGTCTCCCGAGGAGCAGAAGAAACTCGCCGCCGAGATCCAGAAGGAAGTCTACGACCAGGTGCTGTACATCCCGCTCGGCCAGTACAAGGCGCCCAGCGTGTGGCGTAACGAGATCACCGGCGTGCTCGACGGCCCGGCGACCCCGGTGTTCTGGAACATGGACAAGAAGGAATAGCGCCGCCGGCGGCGCGCCGACGCTGCGCGCCGCGACGACCCATCATCAGCTCGAGCTTCGCCGTTCCGCCCTCCGCGGGACGGCGAAGTGCTTTCGAGGGCCGCTCCATCACCCGACTAAACCGGGGCCCCGGATCTGCGGCCCTCACGCCGCGGGCGGCGTGGGGGCCTTGTCCGGGGCACGTGTGCTGCGAGGCCTGCATCTCGAACTTCAGCACATCCGCTGCGTGTCCCGGACAAGGAGCGACGCGCAGCGGCGCTCCGCCGATCCGGGACCCCGGTTCTATCGCGGTATACGACGGCGAGCGTGATGATAGCATCGAGGCATGTGCGGCCACTCAAAAACAAAAAGCCCGGCGTGAGCCGGGCTTCACGTCGCCGAGGTGGCAATGAATTACTTCCGCGCGCAGGCGACCGAGATGCTGCTGGCGGCGGGGCTGCAGCGGGCCGTCACCACGCCATCCTTGACCTGGAGCTGATCGGTCAGGCGCGCGGCGCCGCCGCTGATGCAATAGGCCGAGGCGAGGACTTCGTCGGCGCCGCAGGACACCGGACAGCCGTTGGACGCGCAGCTCGACGACGTCACGGTGCGGACCGCGCCGGGCGTCGCCATGCTGGCCATCGCATTGTTGGCGGCCGGCGACGGCGCGGCGGGAGCGACGGCCGGCTTCTCCGCCGCGGGCGCGGCCGCGATGGCCGCAGGCGCCGGTGTCGCTTCGGCGGGCGGCGCGCTGTCTTCCACGGCCGCGGTGGCGACCGGGGCGCGCTCCATGCTGCCGGCCGCTACGTAAACCACAAGGGCGCCGACCACGATCGCCGCGCCGACGATCGCCGGACCGGCCGGCAGGCCCTTCAGCCGCTCGGTCATCGACGTCACGGTGGCGGAGAATGAACCGCCGCTCCAGGAGAGCCCGCGCGTGCGCATATCGTCGAACGCGAGGTAAGCCACTATCACGAGGCCGCCGCCGAAAAAGATGAGGATCAGAAGCGGCCCGATCGCGGAGAGATACTCCATGTCAATGTCTTTCCATCCGTGCCATGCGCGGCGGGCGTGTATAGAGGGCGCTAGCCGCAAACTTCATTGTCGAATATCAAAGAACACGCGCCGACCCGGCCAGGTTGAGGTAAATCAAGACCTCTCGCCGACCGACAGCGACGTGTAGCACAGCTCTGTCGCTCGCGTCATCGTGAGCGCAATCAGGCTCGGGACATGGTTTCCATCCCGCGCCATTCATGCTCCGACGCACGATACGACGATCCCGACCGCGTCAATCCGCGTCCTCCGGGACAGTTCCGGCGCCGTGATCCAGATCAACAGGCAGGGTGCGGCGAAGCGGTTTAACTTTCTCTAACAAGCCACGACGGCGGGCCGATATCGCCCCGATGACACGCATAGATTCGATCCCATCCCGCCGCTGGCGACGGCTGTCGTGGCTGCTGTCGCACGCGCTCACCACCGCCGGCGTCGTCGCCATGGTGCTGGGCACGTCGCCGGACGTCGATGTCCGGTTCGACGATATTCTCGGCAATGTGATCCTGGCCGTGGCGGCGGTGCTGGCGGCCGTCTTCATCGTCCGGCTGTGGGGCGCCGCAGCGCGGCGCCGCCCGCATCAGTATCTGGCCTCCAGCAAGGGCATGGTCGATCTGGCCTGCGCGGTAGCGCTGCCGCTCGGCTGGGCATTGGTGCCGGACCCGCACGACGCGCGGCTGTTCGCGCTGGTGTGGACGCTGCGCTACATCAGCCATGCCAACGGCCTGTCGCTGTTCTGGCGGGTCATGGTGCGCAGCCGGATCGCGCTGCTCAGCATCGCCGGGCTGTTCGTGGTGGTCACTCTGACGGCGGCGACGCTGGCCCACGTGTTCGAGCGCGCCGCCCAGCCGCAGGCGTTCGGCAGCATCGAGCGGACGCTGTGGTGGGCGATCGCGACCCTCACCACCACCGGCTATGGCGACGTCGTGCCGACCACGATCTGGGGCCGGCTGCTGGCCGGCTGGGTGATGGTCGGCGGCATCGTGATGTTCGCGCTGCACGCCGGCATCATCGCCACGGCCTTCGCCGAAGAGCTGCAGCGCCGGCACTTCCTGCGCACCTGGGAGCTGGTGGTCAGCGTGCCGCTGTTTCGCGACCTCGGCGCGGCAGCGGTCGCCGACATCGTCCGGCTGCTGCAGTCGCGCGACGTCGAGGCCGGCGCCGTCGTAATGCGCAAGGGCGATCCCGGCGACACGATGTACTTCATCGTGTCGGGCGAGGCGACCGTCCACATCGCGCCCAAGCCCGTCGTGCTCGGTCCCGGCAATTTCTTCGGCGAGATGTCGCTGCTGTTCGGCGGCCCACGCACCGCCACGGTGGTGGCGACCAAGCCGAGCGTGCTGCTGGTGCTGGATATCGCCGATCTGCACGATCTTGCCGGACGGCGGCCCGAATTCGTCAATCTGATCGAAACCGAAGCTAGACTGCGGCGCGATCGGAACGGCGGCACCGCAGATGACGACGATGGTATTCGAGACTGAGGAGCGAGCATGAAAGCAGCAGACGTGATGACCACCCAGATCGTGACGGTGCGGCCCGATGCGTCGGTGCGTGCGGTCGCGGAGACGCTGCTGACGCACGGCATCAGCGCCGTCCCGGTGGTCGACGAGTCCGGCGCGCCGCTCGGCATCATCAGCGAAGGCGACCTGATGCCGCGCAACGAGAAAGCCCGCGAAGCGCGGCAAGACTGGTGGCTGCAGATGCTGTCCGAAGGCGGCGAGGTGCATCCGGACTATCTGCAATTCCTGAAATCGGATCGTCGCACCGCCGCGCAGATCATGGTGTCGCCGGTATTGACCGTCGACGAGGACCTCCCGATCGCCGAGATCGCCGATCTGCTCTACGAGAAGAAC
The DNA here is from genome assembly GCF_001295845.1 of Rhodopseudomonas sp. AAP120. Taxonomy (GTDB): domain Bacteria; phylum Pseudomonadota; class Alphaproteobacteria; order Rhizobiales; family Xanthobacteraceae; genus Rhodopseudomonas. The sequence continues at coordinate 18,525 of NZ_LJIC01000188.1, forward strand.
ATCAAGCGCGTGCCGGTGCTGCGCGCGGGACGCGTGGTCGGCATCGTCAGCCGCGCCGATCTGCTCAAGACCCTGGCCGGCCCCGCCCATACCGGTTCGCGCGATCCGGTGCATGACGACGGCCACCTGCGGCCGGTGGCGTCCGACAAGCTCGAGGCGCTGTCCCACCGCGGACAGGTCGCGCCGCCGCCTCCGCACGAAGCCGCCACCGACGAATTTTCCGCGGCCGCGTTTCAGGCGCTCGGCATCGAGCACGAGCGGCACGAAGAGGAGCAGCGGCGCGAAGCCAAGCGGATCGCCGAGGAAAAGCATCACCGCCAGGCCAGTCAGATGCTGGCGGCGCATCTGACCGACGAGGCCTGGGAGCACATGATGCACAACGCCCGCGCCATGGCCCAGAAGGGAGAAGCGGACTACCTGCTGCTGCGCTTTCCGGCGGAGCTGTGCACCGACCACGGCCGCGCCGTCAACGTGCCGGACCCGGAGTGGCCGTCGACCCTGCGCGGCATGGCGGCCGACATCTACCTGCGCTGGAAGTCCGAACTCCGTCCCCACGGCTTCACGCTGACTGCCCGCGTCGTCGACTTCCCCGACGGCATTCCCGGCGACATCGGTTTGTTTCTGAACTGGGCGAAGAAGGAAGATTGATGATCAATGGCATTGCCTCTCCGTCATTGCGAGGAGCGCAGCGACGAAACAATCCAGCGCAGTGCCTGCAGCTGGATTGCTTCGCAGAGCCTGTCATCGGGCGGCGCTGCGCGCCGACCCGTTGGCTCGCAACGACGGGGAGGCTGTAATTTGCCGCTCAGATCTTCAAATTGCGATACACCGACACTTCGCGTTCACGGGCGACCCTGGCGTCGTCGCCGGCGCGGATGCCGCGCCAGCCGTCGAACAGCACCACCAGCGTGGTGATCAGGCCGGTGATCTTGCCGATCAGGAAGCCGAACGGGAAGATCAGTCGCTCCGGCGGCAGGATGAATTGCGAGCCGAGGAAGATCAGCACCGCATTGCCGAAATACGCGGTGCGGTAAAGCGTCTTCTCCTTCCAGGCGCTGCGCGCGTAGGGCTTGGAGTTCTTCTTCACCGCCTTGTTGTAGCGCGGGTTGGACAACAGGCCCCACATCCGCCGCTTCTTCGGCAGCGCGCGCGGTCCGGCCAGCAGCGCGCGGAAATGCGTGCGCATCTGCCAGTGCGCCACCAGAGCCAGCAGCAGATTGCCGACCACCAGCGCCGCCTTCAGCTCCCACAGTGACAGCAGCAACTGGGCGCCGAGATCGACGAACAGCAGATGCGTGGCGGCGTTCAGCACGAAGGCGGAACGGTGAAAGGCGGCGCGGTTGATGTCGCCGACCTTCTCGTCGATGAACGCCGCGCCAGGCTTGGCGGCGCCGAGCTGCAGCAGTGCGGCGCGCTGCGCTTCGGTCAGCGGCCAGCTCTTACCGAGCTCAGCGATGGTCAGCTCCGGCGTCCCGCGCTTGATCCGGAACGTCGCCTTGGCGGCCCACCCGGACACACGCGCCAGCCATCGCCGGGTGACGGCGAAGCGCGAGGAGGTCGCGGCGTCCACGAGCGGGGTCGGGTCTGGCTGCATCGCATCCATTATAGCGCAGTCGGTCGAACGGGAGCCCGGTTCGGGTCAAGGCAACGTGTCATGACAACACGTCGGCGCCGCGCCGTCACCCGCCGAAAAGCGGCGTGTCTGCAAGTTTGCGCGCAGCCTTCAGCGCCGCCTCTATCTGGTTGTCCCGGGCCGCGTCGCCGGCAGCGGTGACATCGTCGTCCGCCTTTGCTGCTTCCGGCGTCGTCGGCTGCGACTGGTTTGCAACACTCGTCGCCAACTGGCGCTGCACCGCCGCATCGTTCAGAATGCCGAGCGCATCAAGCAGCTTCTTCAGGCGTTTACTGAACCTTGCCAAGCGCTTGCCGCTCTTGCGGCCGGCGAACAGGCTGTCGAAGAAGCCGGACGCATAGTACAGCTTCTTGGCGGCGATCCGCACCCGATGGCGCTGCTCGTCGTCCAGGTCCTCGAGACGGTCGAGCTTGCCGATCAGGTGCTTGGCGCGGCGTTTCAAGGTGCGCTTGGCGAAAGTCCTGGCTTTCTCCGGCACATCCTGCGCCGTCTGTGCGTGGTCGGTGACGTCGACCCAGCGCTGCAGATCGGCCAGCAGCTTGTCGAAGCGCTTTTCGGTGACGGCGCGCCTCGCATTGGTAAAGGCGCTGGCGCGGTCAGCGGCGACACGTTTGCGGAAGGCGGTCGAGCCGACGCTGCCTGCCTCCTGCAGCTTCAGATCCATCAGGTGCAGGTCGCGTGCCGGTCCAAGCCGGCCGGTCAGCCATTTCAATTCGCGCTTCAGCCGCTCGGTCTCGGGGCCGTGCACCAGCGCAATGAAGATGGTGATGGCGACCCGCGTTCGCCGCAGCGCGATCCGCATCTGGTGCACGCCGACCGGATCGCCCTGTTGCACCGCCGCCCGCTGCGCCGCGATGCGCCCGATCAGCACGGTCGTGATCGACTTGAACGCGTCGGTTGTCGTGATGTCCGATTTCAGAACGATCGACTCGGCGACCGGCTTGCGCAGCGCCGGCACAGCACGTTTCACAGCCGTCTTGCGCCCCGCAACACGTGGAGCGGACACAGCTTTCTTGACAACTCGACGCATATTAACCCGCAGCGGCACCCATCCGCCGCCGCAATGTAGCAGCTTTCCGGCCAAAATGAGCCCGCGGCGATGCCGCGCCGTGGAAAAATGTCGCGGGGCGTGGCAAGCGGCCCACTACGCGCGCTGCAGCACCTGCAGCGGATAGCCGATCAGCTTGGCGGCCGCGAACGCGATCGCCATCCCTATCAGCGCCGCGAGCGCTTGGCCGCCATAAAACCACGCGGCCGAGTCGGGGTCGGGGTTGAGCCGCACCGCGAGATCGAGGCACCACAGGATCGCCGCGATGCCGACCACCATCACGATGAACAGCTGCATCCGCTGCACGGCGGCCTCGATCCGGGCCATGCGGGCTTCGACATGTTTGTCGGGGACCGTCGTCATTGCGTCCTCACCACAACCAAAGTTCAACTGTGCGATCGCGTTGCGATCGATTCCTGATTAGCACGGAGCTGCGCTGCAGTGCACTGATGACACTCACCACAAATAATCGTCGTGCACGATTAGTCCGTGGTCGTAGTGAGCATCATGATCAGCGTGCCCGTTGACTTAGCGCAAATACGACAGAAGGTAAATTTGGGAAACAGGGCCCCTTTACAGCAGTTCTAATCGCCGCGGTGGCGTGCGCTTGGGGGGCTCTCGATGCATACACCTTGGCAAGCCGCGACGGCGCTGAAGGGCGAGCCGAAGGAGCTGCGCCCGCTCACCGGTAACGAGGCGATCGCTCGCGCCGCGTGGGAAGCCGGCGTTCGTGTCGCCGCCGCCTATCCGGGCACGCCGAGCACCGAGATCCTCGAGAACCTCGGCACTTATCCGGCCGAAGACCTGCACGCGCAATGGTCGACCAATGAGAAGGTCGCGCTCGACGTCGCGATCGGCGCATCGTTCGCAGGTTCGCGCGCGCTGTGCGCGATGAAGCATGTCGGCCTCAACGTCGCTGCGGACGCGCTGATGTCGTTCGCCTATATCGGCGTCAATGGCGGGCTGGTGCTGATCGTCTGCGACGACCCCGGCATCCACTCCTCGCAGAACGAGCAGGACAGCCGGATCTACGGCCTGCTCGGCACGCTGCCGATCCTTGAGCCGAGCGACGCGCAGGAGGCCTACGACTTCACCAAGCTTGCGTTCGATATCTCCGAGCAGTTCGACACCCCGGTGATCGTGCGCAGCACCACGCGTCTGTCGCACACCCGTAGCACGGTGTCTGTCGGGCTGCGCTGCGAGGTGCCGCCGCGGGTGTTCCTGGAGAAGCCGTCGAAGAACGTGATGATCCCGGCGCATGCCCGCGGCCGCCACGTCGCCGTGCTGGAGCGCGAGGCCAAGCTGAAAGATTACTTCGCGGTCTCCGGCATCACCCAATGGGAAAAGGGCGATCCCAGCTTCGGCATCGTCACGGCCGGCACCTGCTATCCTTACGTCCGCGAGGTGCTGCCGAACGCCACCGTGCTGAAGCTCGGCGCCTCCTGGCCACTGCCAGAGCAATTGCTGCGCGACTTCTGCGGCTCGGTCGAGCGCGTGTTCGTGGTCGAGGAGCTGGAGCCGATCATCGAGAAGGAGATCGCGGCGCTCGGCATCAAGGTCGAGGGCAAGCGGTTCTTCCCGCGCGCCGGCGAGTTTTCGCCGGAAGTGGTGCGCGCCGGGCTGGTACAGGCCGGCATTCTGCCGGCGCCGCCGTCGCAGAACGCCTGGGTGCCGGAGCCGGTGGTGCGGCCGCCGGTGCTGTGCGCCGGCTGCCCGCACACATCGAGTTTCATGGCGGTGCGCGCCTCCGGCGCCCGCGTCGCCGGCGATATCGGCTGCTACACGCTGGCGGTGCTCGATCCGCTGCGCGGCATCGACACCTGCGTGGCGATGGGCTCGTCGATCGGCAATGCGATCGGCATGGCCAAGGCCGGCGAGATCAAGCCGATCGTCGCCACCATCGGCGACTCGACCTTCCTGCACGCCGGCATCCCGGCGCTGATCGATGCGGTCTACAATCAGGCCAACATCGCCGTGATGCTGCTGGACAACCACATCACCGCGATGACCGGCGGCCAGCAGCATCCCGGCACGGGCAAGACCCTGCGCGGCGAGCCGGCGCCGCAGATCAACTACAAGGCGCTGATCCGCGCCTGCGGCGTGCAGTGGGTCAAGACGGTCGACAGCTACGACCTCGCCGCCACTCATCAGGCGCTGCGCGAGGCCATCGCTTTTCGCGGCGTGGCGGTGCTGATTTCGAACCGGCCCTGTGTGCTCGACCCGATCAAGATCAAGGGGCCGCCGCTGGAGATCAACGCCGGCCAGTGCACCGCCTGCCAGTCCTGCATGAATCTCGGCTGCCCGGCGCTGACCTGGAGCGACGAATGGTTCGAGGGGCGGCACCGGGTGAAGATTGATCCGGCGCTGTGCATCGGCTGCACGCTGTGCGCCCAGGTCTGCACCATCGACTGCATCAAGATCGCAACGCCTCCGGTGACGCCATGAACGAGCAGAGCAAGGTCGCGGCCCTCAACGCTGACAGCGAGCCGGTCGCCTTCAATGCGGCGCTGGCCGAGCCGTTCAACGTGCTGATCGTCGGCGTCGGCGGGCAGGGCGTCATCATGGTGTCGAAGGTGCTGGCGTCGCTGGCGCAGGCGCACGGCTTCGAGGTCAAGCAGAGCGAAGTCCATGGCATGGCCAAGCGTGGCGGCACCGTGTTCAGCCACGTCCGCTTCGGGCCGAAAGTGTGGTCGCCGACGATCGCCAAGGGCGAAGCCGACGTGCTGATCGCGCTGGAATGGGCCGAGGGCCTGCGCTGGCTGCCGCATCTCAAGCGCGACACCGGCGTGTTCATTTGCGACACCAAGCGCATTGTGCCGCCGTTCGCCTGCCTCAACCGCAAGCTCGGAGCCAAGATGCGCTATTCGACCGAAACCGCCGAGCAGGTCTCCGCCTACGTCTCCGAAGCCTATGCGATCGACGCGACGCGGATGGCCGAAGACCTCGGCAACGACCGCGCCGCCAACGTCGTGCTGCTCGGCGCGCTATCGACCGTGTTGGACTTCTCGCTGCCGGAATGGGAGCGGACGGTCACCAGCTTCGTGCCGAAGAAGACCATCGCGGTGAACACCGCGGCGTTCGAGCTCGGCCGCAATTGGATCGCCGAGGCCAAGAGAGCGCCGCCGGCCGGCGATGCCGCGGCGACGCCGGCGCCGACGCATACGCCCTATACGGCGCGGCTGGAGATCACCGAGGCGTGGTGCAAGAGCTGTGAGATCTGCGTCAAGCTGTGCCCCGAGCGCTGCCTGACGCTGAACGCCGACCGCATCGCCACCATGACGGCGCCGGAGAAATGCACCGGCTGCCGGCTCTGCGAATGGCTATGTCCGGATTTCGCGATCCGGGTCCATCTCGACACTGAAGCCGCGGTGATGGAGGCCGCGCGATGAACGCGCCCGATCGTTCGCACGCCAAGCCCGCCGCCAAGCTGCTCTCCGGCAACGCCGCCTGCGCCCAGGGCGCGATCGACGCCGGCTGCACCTTCTTCGCCGGCTATCCGATCACGCCGTCATCCGAGATCGCCGAGCGGCTGTCGGTGCTGCTGCCGAAGGCCGGCGGCGTGTTCATTCAGATGGAAGACGAGATCGCCGCGATGGCCGCTGTGGTCGGCGCCTCGATGGGCGGCGTCAAGGCGCTGACCGCGACGTCGGGCCCCGGCTTCTCGCTGAAGCAGGAGAACCTCGGCTACGCCGCCGGCGCGGAAATTCCCTGCGTTGTCGTCAACGTGATGCGCGGCGGTCCCTCGACCGGCATGCCGACGCGGCCGTCGCAGGCCGACATCTATCAGACGCGTTATGGCAGCCACGGCGACTACCCGATCATCGTGCTGGCGCCCGCGTCGGCGCGCGAGATCTACGACGAAACCATTCGGGCGTTCGATCTCGCCGAGACTTGTCGCACACCGGTGATCCTGCTGTACGACCAGGTGATCGCGCAGTCATCCGAGACGGTGGCGCTTGGTGGCCGGCCGCTGGTGCACGCCACCCGCAAATGGGCGAGCGGCCCGCGCGAGACCTACAAGCCGTACGCGGCGGGCGTTGACGGCGTGCCACCGATGCCGCGGCCCGGCGACGGCTATCGCACCCACACCACCGGCCTGACCCACAGCGAGAGTGGCTTCCCCTCGCAAGATTCGGAAACGGTGACGCGCAATCTCGGCCGGCTCTACGCCAAGCTCGATCACTTCCGCGATCTGATCGACAGCTTTGAAGCGGTGCGCTGCGAGGACGCCGAGGTGGTGATCGTCGCGCTCGGCATCAGCGCCCGTGCCGCTCGGCGCGCGGTCGATGCCTGCCGCGCCGAGGGCCACAAGGTCGGGCTGTTCAGGCCGATCACGCTGTGGCCATTCCCGGAGATCGCGCTGCGCGAGGCGACCAAGTCCGCCAAGGCGATCCTGGTGCCCGAACTCAACATCGGCCAGCTCCGGCTCGAGATCGAGCGGCTGCTCCGCGATCGCCGCGTCGAGGGCCTGCATTTGATCAGCGGCGAGCCGATCACGCCGGCGCAGATCGCAGCTAGCGCCACCAAGCTCGCCACGGAGGTCTGAGATGTTTCGTGACGCGCCGCATTTCGACGTCCGCGACTATCTCCGCAAGGAGATGATGCCGCACTTCCTGTGCCCCGGCTGCGGCCACGGCATGGCGCTGCGCGCGCTGCTGTGGGCGCTGCACGAACTCAAGATCGATCGCGACAAGCTCGCCGTGGTGTCCGGCATCGGCTGCGCCGGTCGGCTGTCGGCCTATATCGACGCCAACACCTTCCATACCACCCACGGCCGCCCGCTGGCCTACGCGACGGGCCTGGCTCTGGCGCGGCCGGACCTTCATGTCGTGGTGATCACCGGCGACGGCGATTGCCTGGCAATCGGCGGCAATCATCTGATCCACGCCTGTCGGCGCAATCTGAAGCTGACCTGCCTGATGCTCAACAACGAGATCTACGGCATGACCGGCGGCCAGGTGTCGCCAACCACCTCCGAGACGCGGCTGACCACGACGACGCCGCACGGCAACACCGAGCCGAATTTCGACGCCTGCGCGCTGGCGATCGCCGCCGGCGCCGGCTTCGTCGGCCGCGAGGTGACGCGGCACGTGCCGAAGATGAAGGAACTGATCAAGGACGGGCTGCAGCATCCCGGCTTCGCCTTCATCGAGGTGCTGTCCGACTGCACCGAGGTCTACGGCCGCAAGAACGACATGGGCTCGTCGTCCGAAATGGTGATGCGGCAGAAGAGCGACATGCGGCCTAGCGCGTATCGCGACAGTGTCGACGAGCCGTTCCGCTCCACCGATTTGCCGACCGGCGTGCTCGCCCGCAACGCGCGGCCCGAATACGGCGCCGCGCTGCGTGCGGCGGCAGCCGCGCGCGCTGCCAAGTAACAGGAGCCCGTGATGCCCAAATCCCGGATCGAACTGCGTTTCGGCGGCACCGGCGGGCAGGGCCTCGTGCTCAGCGCCAAGCTGCTCGCCGATGCGCTGGCGTTGGAAGGCCGCCACGTCGCGCAGTCGCAGACCTACGAACCGACCTCGCGCGGCGGCTTCTGCAACGCCGACCTGGTGGTGGCCTCCGGCGAGGTCGACTACCCGCTGCCTGTGGCGTTCGATTACTTGGTGCTGCTCGACAAGATTGCGGTGAAGCCGTCCTGGCCGAAGTTGAAGGCGGGCGCGTTGGTGATTGCGGACAGCCGGCTGTGCCCGGAGCTGCCGGACGGCGCCGGCAAAGCCTTCTCGCTGCCGCTCAGCCGCACCGCCATCGAACTCGGCAGCGAGCGCGTCACCAATATCGTGGCGCTCGGCGCACTTATCGAGATGACCGCGCTGTGCAAGCGCAAGTCGGTCGAGCAGGTGGTGCGCGCAAGCTCGCCGCGCGGATTCCTCGACCTCAACATGGACGCGCTCGCGGCCGGCTACGAGCTAGCCAAGGCCCCCGCCGTCGCGGCGGCGTCGTGACATTGGCTTCTCCCCAAGCACTGCGCCAACCTCTCCCCGCGTGCGGGGAGAGGTCGACCGGCGTAGCGCAGCGAAGCCGGGCGGGTGAGGGGGCGCCTCCGCGCAGTCGAGAGTCAGTGCCTGCGT
>NZ_LJIC01000189.1 GCF_001295845.1 Rhodopseudomonas sp. AAP120
GAGCCGTATCTGGGCGAGGGCGGGGCACTGACCGGCTCGGCACGCCGCGCCGAAGAAGCGCGGGTGCGCCGTGCCGAGGCCGATCGCCGCAATGATGTGGCGCGGATGCAGGATCAGATCGTGCACCGCCGCCGCCGCGCGCAGGCGCAGATCGAAGCGTTGCAGGCCGAGCTCGCCGCTGACGAATCCGAGCTGAAGCGAATGACCGACGCCGAAGACGCCTATCTGAAGCAGAGCTCGATGGACGCCGAAGCGATGGCGGTGGCGCGACGGCTGCGCCGCGCCGAGCCGAGCACGAAGTAGGAAATTGGGATGGCCGATCCGATCAAGCTCGTTCTGTATGTCGCCGGCGAAACGCCGAAATCGCTGGCCGCGATCCGCAATCTCGAAAAGATCTGCGCCGAGCATCTGGCCGGCAAGTACAAGGTCGAGGTGATCGACCTGAAGAAGCATCCGCAGCTTGCCCGCGAACACGGCATCGTTGCGATCCCGACGCTGGTGAAGGAGTTGCCGGTGCCGATCCGCAAGATCATCGGCGACCTGTCCGACACGCCGAAGGTGCTGGTGCATCTGTCCGTCGAAGGCTCCTGACGTGGCGTCGGGGGTCGCGGAACTCAGCCGCGCCGAACTCGAGGCGCGGCTTGAAGAGGCCGAAGCGACCCTGCGGGCGATCCGCGACGGCGAGATCGACGCCGTCGTGGTGTCGGGCGGCGACAGCGAGCAAGTCTTCACGCTCGAAGGCACCAGTCAGTCGTACCGCACCTTCATGGAGACGATGGACGTCGGCGCGGCTGCCTTCGATGCCGAGGGGCAACTACTCTACGCCAATGCTGCGCTGTGCACGCTGCTCGGGCAGGCCCCCGGGGCGCTGACCGGGCCGCTGCTGATCGGGTTGCTCGATGCCGTCAACCAGGCCAAGTTTCGCAGACTGCTGGCGCAGGCGGTGCACCAGCGCGAGACCGCGGAGATCCATCTGCGGGCCGACGCCGGCGCCCGCAGCCTGCTCCTGACCGGCGCGCCGCTCGACATCGGCGTGGTCCGCGGCACCGCCATCACCTTCACGGATATCAGCGAGCGCGAGGAAGCGGCCGCGGCCCGCGAGTCGGAGCGGCTGGCGCGCGCCATCCTCGCCTCGGCCAACGAGGCGGTGATCGTGTGCGATCGCGGCGGGCGTGTCACCCACCTCAACGGCGCCGCGATGCGGTTCTGCGCCGCGACGCCGATCGGCCGCACCTTCGGCGAGGCGATCGATCTCACCTTTGCGGAAGCGACCGAGCTGATGAGCGGCGCCGACATCGTCGCGATGGCGATCAGCGGCATGCCGGTTCAGGGTCTCGAAGCTGCCGTGCGTGCGCCCTCGGCGGCGATCACCGACGTGATGATCAGCGCCGCGCCGCTGGTGGTGTCGGGCGAGCGCATGCAGGGCTGCGTCGTGACGCTGGTCGACCTGTCCCACCGCAAGGCCGCCGAGCGGCGCCAGGCGCTGCTGATGGGCGAGCTCGATCATCGCGTCAAGAACACGCTGGCGATGGTGATGGCGATCTGCGCTCGCACCGCGGCGCACGAGCGCACCATCGAGGATTTTCAGAAGTCGTTCTCCGGCCGGCTCCAGGCACTGGCCGCGACCCACACGCTGCTGTCGAACTCGTCCTGGCAGAATCTGCAGATCACCGACGTGCTCGGCGCCGAGCTGGAGCCGTTCGCGTCGCTGTCGAGCGGACGCATCCTCACCGAAGGGCTCGACATCGCGGTCGACGCCAAAGTGGCGGTGTCGCTCGGGCTGGTATTCCATGAGCTCGTCACCAACGCGGTGAAGTACGGCGCGCTGTCGGTCCCGGGCGGCAAGATCTCGGTGCGCCGGCTGGAAGCAAGCGACAGCGATGCGCTGAGCATCGAATGGCAGGAGCAGGACGGCCCGCTGGTGACGCCGCCGACCTCATCCGGCTTCGGTCAGACCCTGATCTCCCGCAGCCTCGGCAGCGGCGGGGCCAAACTTGAATTCCGCCCCACCGGAGTGGTGTGCAGGATCTCGGTGCCGCGGGGTTAGCAAGCTTTCGTTAGTTGCATCAAGCACTGCCTCATGGTGAGGAGGCGCGAAGCGCCGTCTCGAACCATGAGCCACCGATGCTGTGTGGCCTCATCCTTCGAGACGCCCGGCTTTGCCGGGCTCCTCAGGATGAGGCTCAGTGCATGGAGCGGGCGAGCGGTACATGCGCAACGAGCGCCTGCGCTCACCCCACCGCCGGCATCTTGTCGATCAGCTTGTCGAGCGTCACCGGATAGTCGCGCACGCGGACGCCGGTGGCGTTATACACCGCGTTGGCGATCGCGGCGGCGACGCCGCAGATGCCGAGCTCGGCAACGCCCTTGGCCTTCATCGGCGACGACATCGGATCGGTCTCGTCTAGGAACATCATGTCCTGATGCGGGATGTCGGCATGCACCGGCACTTCGTAGCCGGCGAGGTCGTGGTTGACGAAGAAGCCGACCTTCTTGTCGACCACCAGTTCTTCCATCAGCGCCGCGCCGACGCCCATCGTCATCGCGCCGATGACTTGGCTGCGCGCGGTCTTCGGATTGAGGATGCGGCCGGCGGCGCACACCGCCAGCATCCGCCGGATGCGGATCTCCGCGGTGGCGGCATCGACCCCGACTTCGACGAAATGCGCCCCGAAAGTCGACTGCTGCGCCTTCTTCTGCAGATCGCCGTATTCGATGCGATCCTCGGCTTCGAGCGGGCCGTCGCGCACTGCATCCGCGAGCGACACCCGGCGATTGCCGGCGCGCACGTCGCCGCCGTCGAATTCGGCCTCGGCCGAATTGAAGCCGAGCTTGCTGGCGACCGCCTCGCGCAGCTTGACGCAGGCGGCGTAGACGCCGGCCGTCGAGTTGTTACCACCCCACTGGCCGCCCGAGCCGGCCGACACCGGAAACCGCGAATCGCCGAGCCGCACGGAGACCTTTTGCAGCGGCACGCCGAGCATCTCGGCGGCGGTCTGGCCGATGATCGTGTAGCTGCCGGTGCCGATGTCGGTCATGTCGGTTTCGACCACCAGCGTGCCGTCCGGTTCGAGCCGGACACGGGCAGCGGATTTGGTCAGCAGGTTGTTGCGGAAGGCGGCGGCGACCCCCATTCCGACCAGCCAACGGCCGTCGCGAACCGACGCGGGCTGCGGATTGCGCTTGTCCCAGCCGAATTTCTCGGCGCCGATGCGCAGGCATTCGACCAGCTGACGTTGCGAAAACGGCCGCTGCGGCGTGGTGGTCTTGTTGTCCCGCTTGGCGTTCTGCGGATCGGCCGACGGCGCTTCCGAAATGTCCGGGACCACTTGGGTATCGTTGCGGATGCGGAATTCGACGGGGTCGAGCTTCAGCTTCTCGGCCATCTCGTCCATGGCGATTTCCAGCGCCATCATGCCGGGCGCCTCACCGGGCGCCCGCATCGCATTGCCTTCCGGCAGATCGAGCACAGCGAGCCGCGTCGCGGTCATGCGATTAGCACCCGCATAGAGCAGCCGGGTCTGGCTGATGGCGCCTTCCGGCTTGCCATCGGGCAGATCGCCCGACCAGCTTTCGTGGCCGATGGCGCTGATCTTTCCGTCACGATCGGCACCGATGCGGATGCGCTGGATGGTGGCGGGGCGATGCGTGGTGTTGTTGAACACGAGTGCACGCTGCAAGGTCAGCTTGACCGGCCGGCCCGCCGCGCGAGAACCAAGCGCCGCCATGACCGCGTCGGCGCGGAGAAACAATTTACTGCCGAAGCCGCCGCCGATATAGGGCGACACCAGTCGAACATTCTCCTTCGGAATACCGAGCGTCTTGGCCAGATCCTCGACACCCCAGGCGATCATCTGGTTCGAGGTCCACACGGTGAGCTTGTCGCCCTCCCACATCGCCGTCGAGGCGTGCGGCTCCATCATGGCGTGCGACTCGTCGGCTGTGCTGTAGGTCTCGTCAAGCTTCACCGGCGCAGCCGCGAACGCGGCGGCAAAGTCGCCGACCGACGAGTCGCCCGGATCGGACATCACCTTGGCGGGCTTGGCCGCATCGCGCTCGGCCGCGAGATCGAACGTGCCGCTCTCGGTCTGGTAGTTGACGCGCACGAGCTGGGCGGCTGCGCGCGCCTGCTCGAACGTCTCGGCGACCACGACCGCGACGGCCTGGTGATAATGCTGCACGTCCGGACCGGCGAGCAGCTTGGCGGTGTTCTTGCCACCTTTGTCGAGCTTGCCGGCGGTGTCGGCCGTGACGATCGCCAGCACGCCGGGCGCGGCCTTGGCGGCGGCCAGATCGATGCCGTTGATACGGCCTTTGGCGATTGCAGCGCCGACGATGTAGCCGTAGGCGGCATTCGGCGCGACGTCTTGGCGTTCATAAGCGTAGCGCGCCGTGCCCGTCGTCTTCAGCGGGCCGTCGATGCGATCGACCGGCTGGCCGACCACCTTGAGGCGATCGATCGGGTTGGTCGTTGCGGGAGAGTCGAATTTCATCGGATCAGCCTTTCGCTTCGGCCAGCACGGCGCCCAGCGTGCGTTCGACCAGCGGGACCTTGAAGGCGTTCTGTTCAGTGGTGCGGGCATCGGCGAGCAGTTTTCGCGTCACCGCCTGCGCGCCGCGCCGCATCTCGGCCTCCGCGGCCTCATCGCGCCACGGCTTATGGGCGACGCCGCCCAGCGCGACACGGCCGCTGCCGTCGCGTTGCACGATCGCCGCGACCGAGATCAGCGCGAAGGCGAACGACGCGCGGTCGCGCACCTTGCGATACAGATGTGTGCCGCCGGCAGGCTTGGGCAGCGTCACCGCGGTGATCAGTTCGCCGGCGTGCAGCGTGGTGTCGTCCTGCGGCCGGTCGCCGGGCAGGCGATGGAAGTCGGCGATCGGGATACTGCGCGTCGTGCCGTCGCCGCTGACGGTTTCGACGGTGGCGTCGAGCACGCGCATCGCCACCGCCATGTCGCTCGGATGGGTGGCGATGCAAGCGTCGCTGGCGCCGACCACGGCGTGCTGGCGATTGTAACCCTGCAGCGCGCCGCAGCCGCTGCCGGGGCTGCGTTTGTTGCACGGCTGGTTGGTGTCGTAGAAATATGGGCAGCGGGTCCGCTGCAGCAGATTGCCCGCGGTGGTGGCCTGGTTGCGCAGCTGGCCATTGGCGCCGGCGAGCAGCGCGCGCGACAGCACTGCGTAGTCGCGGCGCACGCGTTGATCGGCGGCCAGATCGGTGTTGCGGACCAGAGCGCCGACGCGCAGGCCGCCGTCTTGCGTCTCCTCGATTTTGTCGAGGCCGATATTGTTGACGTCGATCAGATGCTGCGGCGCCTCGATCTGCAGCTTCATCAGGTCGAGCAGATTGGTGCCGCCGGCGACGAATTTGGCGTTCGGTGTTCGCGCAGCCGCCGCGGCAGCCTCCGCTGGCGATTTGGCGCGCTCGTAAGTAAACGGCTTCATGCCGGGCTCCCTGCGACTTCGGTGATCGCTTCGGCGATGTTGGAATAGGCGCCGCAGCGGCAGATGTTGCCGCTCATGCGTTCGCGCAGTTCGGCGTTGGTGAGTTCGGGCTTCGCCATCAGATCGGCGGTGACGTGGCTCGGAATGCCGGCCTTGACCTCGTCGAGCACCGCGACCGCCGAGCAGATCTGCCCGGGCGTGCAATAGCCGCACTGATAACCGTCGTGCTTGACGAACGCGGCCTGCATCGGATGCAGCTTGTCGGGCGTGCCGAGGCCTTCGATCGTGGTGATGTCGTCGCCTTCGTGCATCACCGCCAGCGACAGGCAGGAGGCGATGCGGCGGCCATCCACGATCACCGTGCAGGCGCCGCACTGGCCCTGGTCGCAGCCCTTCTTCGATCCGGTGAGATGCAGATGCTCACGCAGCGCGTCGAGCAGCGTGGTGCGGGTGTCGAGTTCGAGATCGCGCGCGGCACCGTTGACGGTGAAGGATACTTTGGCGGTCGAGGGCGCAATCTCGGCAGCCGGCGAGGCAATGCCTGCCGAACCGGTTTGAGCGGCGGCGGCGCCCGGCTTTGCGCCGAGCGCGATCGTCGCCGCGGAGCCCAGCAGCAGGTTCCGCCGGGAGAGTTCGAAGTCGCTGAGTTCCACCATGGACCGGTCCGTTCGTCGGAGACAACGTGCCGGTGCAGAACGCCGCGCAGCGAGTATGTTTCCGAGTGCGCGCTCGCCAATCGATGGGCACCGATGAACTCGTCGCGAGCAATCAGCCGCCTCGCTCGTTTCGCGGTCGGCCGTCGATCAGCCTGCCGCGAGCTGCTTCAGCGGCAGCCTTGAGCTCTCCTTCAGCCGGTCGAGTACGATCGACGAGCGCACATGCGCGACGCTCTGGTGCGGCATCAGCACATTGTTGACGAGGTCGGACAGGCCCTTGAGGTCGCGCAGCACGGCTTTCAGCACGTAGTCCGCATCGCCGGTCAACGAATAGGCCTCCTGCACCTCGTCGATCCGGCCGATCAGCGTGCGAAACTTCTCGGCGTTGCCCGGCGAATGCGTCGCCAGCGTGATCTGGATGAAGGCGACCACGCCGAAGCCGAGTGCGTCGGCGGCGAGCTCGGCGCGATAGCCGGTGATGATGGCGTCCTGCTCCAGCCGCATCCGCCGCCGCGAGCATTGCGACGGCGACAGCTGCACCCGGTCGGCGAGTTCCTGGTTGGTGAGCCGGCCCTCGTCCTGCAGGGCGCTCAGGATCTTCAGGTCGAAGGCGTCGACAGACATCATGCGTTGAACCCATCAATCATGCACGGATCGTGCACAGCCTATCGCTGCCGGGTGGGATTTGCACGCCCCATGCGTCCGCTCCGGACGATACTACCGGCTCAAAACCAATCTGGAGGAGCGACCGATGGGACCCTTTCCGCACGATGCGCAGCCGGCCACGATCAGTGCCGACAACCCGATGGGCACTGACGGCTTCGAATTCGTCGAGTTCGCCCATCCCGACCCGGCGCAGCTCCACGCGTTGTTCAGGCTGATGGGCTTCAGCCTGGTGGCGAAGCATCGCAGCAAGGCGATCTCGGTCTATCGCCAGGGCGACGTCAACTATCTGGTCAACGAGCAGCCCGGCACGCACGGCACCGACTTCGTGGTGGCGCACGGCCCCTGCGCGCCGTCGATGGCGTTTCGTGTCGTCGATGCGCAGAAGGCCTATGAGCGCGCGCTGGCGCTCGGCGCCGAGCCGGCCGGCGTCACGTCCGCGCAGGCGACGCTCGACGTGCCGGCCATCAAGGGGATCGGCGGCAGCCTGCTGTATTTCGTCGATCGCTACGGTGCCAAGGGCTCGGCCTATGATGAAGAGTTCGAGTGGATCGGTGAGCGCAATGCTCGGCCGGCCGGCGCCGGCCTCTACTACATCGATCACCTCACCCACAACGTGCATCGCGGCCGCATGGATGTATGGACCGGGTTCTACGCAAACCTGTTCAACTTCCGGCAGATCCGCTTCTTCGACATCGAAGGCCGCGCCTCGGGCCTGTTCTCGCGCGCGCTGACCAGCCCGGACGGCAAGATCCGGATTCCGATCAACGAAGACGCCGGCGATTCCGGCCAGATCGAAGAATATCTCACCCTGTATCGCGGCGAAGGCATCCAGCACATCGCCTGCGGTTGCCGAGACATCTATCGCACCGTCGAAGGCCTGCGCGACGCCGGCCTGCCATTCATGCCCTCGCCGCCGGAGACGTACTTCGAAAAGATCGACGCGCGGCTGCCGAAGCACGGCGAGGACATCGCCCGGCTGCAGCGCAACGGCATCCTGATCGACGGCGAAGGCGTGGTCGACGGTGGCCAGACAAAGGTGTTACTGCAGATCTTCTCGGCCAACGCGATCGGTCCGATCTTCTTCGAGTTCATCCAGCGCAAGGGCGACGACGGCTTCGGCGAAGGCAACTTCAAAGCGCTGTTCGAGTCGATCGAAGAAGACCAGATCCGCCGTGGCGTATTGAAGGCGGGACAGGCTGCGTAGCGCATGCTCAGCGCGACCGGAGCGAGGCGGTCTGGCCTTTCGCGATATGAACACTGCCCTCACCACAGGCACAACCTCATGGTGAGGAGGCGCGAAGCGCCGTCTCGAACCATGGGCCGCAAGCACTCGTGGCCTCATCCTTCGAGACGCCCGGCTTCGCCGGGCTCCTCAGGATGAGGACTGTGCTTGTAGCAGCGTTGGATCGGAGGACGTGCTCTACACGTCCACCGTCGCGCTCAGCGAGTTCTCCTGGATGAACTCGCGGCGGGGTTCGACGACGTCGCCCATCAGCTTGGTGAAGATGTCGTCGGCCTCGTCGACTTCGCGGACCTTGACCTGCAGCAGCGAGCGGGCGTTGGTGTCGAGCGTGGTTTCCCAGAGCTGGCTCGGGTTCATCTCGCCGAGGCCTTTGTAGCGCTGCAGCGCGATGCCCTTGCGGCCTGCGTCGGTCACCGCCTCGAACAGGCTGACCGGGCCGTGAATAGCGGTCTCGGCGTCCTTGCGGCGCAGCACGCCGGGGCGCGGATAGACCTCCTGCAGCACGGCGGCATATTCGTCGAGCTTGCGGGCGTCGGCGGAGCCGAGCAGCGCATCGTCGATCATCGCCACGTCCTTGACGCCGCGTACCGTGCGTTCGAAATGGAAGCCTTCGCCCTCGACGAAGCGGCCGGTCCAGCCGCGCTCGACTTCGTCGGCCAGCACGTCGAGCCGCCGCGCGATATAGGCGGCGGCCTCGGTCGCGGTCGCGACGTCGCTGGTGATCCGCGGGCTCAGCACGCCGGCGATCGCCGCCTGCTCGACCACGCTGCGATTGTAGCGGCTGTGCAGATTGTGCAGCGTGCCGCGGATCGCGCGCGCATCCTCGACCAGCGCCAGCAGGTCGCGGCCGCCGCGCACCTCGCCGTTGGCGAGCTTGAAGGCACAGTCGTCGAGCCCAGTCGAGATCAGATAGTCCTCGAGCGCGCGCTCGTCCTTGAGATACTGCTCGGACTTGCCGCGCGTCACTTTGTAGAGTGGCGGCTGCGCGATGTAGAGATAGCCGCCCTCGATCAGCGACGGCATCTGCCGAAAGAAGAACGTCAGCAGCAGAGTCCGAATGTGTGCGCCGTCGACGTCGGCGTCGGTCATCAGGATGATCTTGTGATAGCGCAGCTTCGACAGGTCGAAATCGTCGCGGCCAATGCCGGTGCCGAGCGCGGTGATCAGCGTGCCGATCTGCTCCGAACTCAGCATCTTGTCGAAGCGCGCGCGCTCGACATTGAGGATCTTGCCGCGCAGCGGTAGGACGGCCTGGAATTCGCGGTTGCGGCCCTGCTTGGCGGAGCCACCGGCCGAGTCACCCTCGACGATGAACAGTTCGGATTTCGACGGATCGCGCTCCTGGCAGTCGGCGAGCTTGCCGGGCAGCGACGCGATATCGAGCGCGCCCTTGCGCCGCGTCAGCTCGCGCGCCTTTCGCGCGGCCTCGCGGGCGGCGGCGGCTTCGATCACCTTGCCGACGATGGTCTTGGCTTCGGACGGATGCTCCTCGAACCACGCGGCGAGCGCTTCGTTGAGCACGTTCTCGACCACCGGCCGCACTTCCGAGGACACCAGCTTGTCCTTGGTCTGCGACGAGAACTTCGGATCCGGCACCTTCACGGAGAGCACCGCGGTGAGACCCTCGCGGCAGTCGTCGCCGGTCAGCGCCACCTTTTCCTTCTTGGCGTTGTTGTCGGCGTAGCCGGTGAGCTGACGCGTCAGCGCGGCCCGGAAGCCGGCCAGATGCGTGCCGCCGTCGCGCTGCGGGATGTTGTTGGTGAAGCACAACACGTTCTCGTGGTACGTGTCGTTCCACCACAGCGCGGCTTCGACGGCGATGCCGTTGAGATCGGCCGCCACCACGATCGGCGCCGGCACGATCGGCTTCTTGTTGCGATCGAGATACTTGACGAATTCGGTGACGCCGCCCTCGTAGCGCATCTCCTCGCGCTTCTCGACCGCGTGGCGCAGGTCGGACAGCAGGATGTTGACGCCGGAATTGAGGAAGGCGAGTTCGCGCAGCCGGTGCTCCAGCGTGGCGAAGTCGTACTCGATGTGGGTGAAGGTTTCAGGAGACGCGAAAAACGTCACTTCGGTGCCGCGCCGGCCATTGGCGTCGCCGACGACGCTGAGCGGCGCCACCGCGTCGCCGTGGGCAAACTCGATGAGATGTTCCTTGCCGTTGCGCCACACCCGCAGGATCAGCTTGCTCGACAGCGCGTTGACCACCGAGACGCCGACGCCGTGCAGACCGCCCGACACCTTGTAGGAGTTCTGGTCGAATTTTCCGCCGGCGTGCAGTTGGGTCATGATGACCTCGGCCGCCGAGATGCCTTCGCCCTTGTGGATGTCCACCGGGATGCCGCGGCCGTCGTCGCGCACCGTCACCGAGCCGTCGGCGTTGAGGATCACCTCGACCGCGCTGGCATGGCCGGCGAGTGCTTCGTCGATGGCATTGTCGACGACTTCGTACACCATGTGGTGCAGACCGGAGCCGTCGTCGGTGTCGCCGATATACATGCCGGGCCGCTTGCGCACGGCGTCGAGCCCCTTCAGCACCCGGATCGATTCCGCGCCGTATTCGGCGGGCACGGGCGGCGGGGTTTCGGCGATCGGCTGCCGGGCGGGTTCAGTCATGCAACAACCTTTGAAGGATGAAATCGAATCGGCGTGCGACGGCGCGATGAGATGTTCTTTGTGCCACGAAAGACGGGGCGCGCCTAGCCCTAAGTCTCGTGTGACAAGTGATTGAAGATGTAGGATTTTTTGTTCGATTCGCAAGCCGCAAAACGGCCGTTTCGAAGGCCGCCGAAAGCCGCTGCGGAACCTTTGATTGCCGGGGATGGAGCAGCGCCGTGACGGCTCATTTCTGCGGCGTGATGCGGCCGGATTCGACGGTAAAAATTTCCGCGCCGGCGCCGATCTCGGCGAACGCCGCCGGATCGGCGCCGGTCATCCAGACCTGAGCGCCGAGCTGCGCCAGCTCGTCGAACAGCGCGGCGCGCCGGCCGGGATCGAGATGCGCCACGACTTCGTCGAGCAGCAGCACCGGCGTGATGCCGGTCATCTCCGAAACCAGCTGCGCATGCGCCAGCACCAGGCCGATCAGCAGCGCTTTCTGCTCGCCGGTCGAGGCGTCGCGCGCCGGCATCGCCTTCGGCGCGTAGACGACTTCGAGGTCGGTGAGATGTGGCCCGTCGAGCGTGCGGCCGGCGGCGGCATCGCGCGGGCGGCTGTCGCGCAGCACGCCGCGATAGCGATCCTCGACCGCGGTCGCGGGTTCGGCGAGCAGTGCGGTTTCCATCCAGCCGTCGAGCATGATTTTGGCCGAGGGAAACGCCGAGGCGGCGCCGCGGGCGTCGAGCATCGCGGCGAGCCGGGTCGCGGTCTGGCCGCGCATCGCCGCGACCGCGACCGCCAGCTCGGCGGTTTCACGCTCGATCGCATCGAGCCAATGCGAGTCGGCGTTGCGATAGTCCTCGAGCAGGCGATTGCGCGAACGCAGGCTGCGATCGAGCGCCGAAACCCGGCCGGAATGCTGGCTGTCGATCGCCAGCACCAACCGGTCGAAGAACCGCCGCCGTTCGGAGGCCGCGCCCATGAACAGCCCGTCCATCGCCGGCGTCAGCCACACCATGCGCAGATGATCGCCAAATGCGGTGGCGGAGCCGACCGGCTCGCGGTCGATCCGGCAGCGCCGCGTCATCGGTGCATCGGCGCGCGGCGGATCGATTCCGGTGCCGAGCGTCGCGAGGCCAAATGCGCCCTCGACCTCGGCCGACACCGCCCACGAGCCGTCGCCCTCGTTGTCGGCGACATCGTCCAACGTCGCTCGCCGCAACCCGCGCCCCGGCGACAGAAACGAGATCGCCTCCAGGCAATTGGTCTTGCCGGCCCCATTGGCCCCGACCAGCACCACGCGCTCCGCCCCCGTCGTCATCGCCGCCGCGCGATAACTGCGAAAATGCGTCAGCGACAGGCGGGTGATGCGGGAGGCGGTCATGTGAGCGGAAGAGACGGCGCCGGTTGAACCCTCTCCCCTTGTGGGAGAGGGTGGCGCCGAACGAAGTGAGGCGCCGGGTGAGGGGTTATTCGTCGCTT
Organism: Rhodopseudomonas sp. AAP120; assembly: GCF_001295845.1. Lineage (GTDB taxonomy): Bacteria > Pseudomonadota > Alphaproteobacteria > Rhizobiales > Xanthobacteraceae > Rhodopseudomonas. The sequence continues at coordinate 12,097 of NZ_LJIC01000189.1, forward strand.
TCGGTCAGCTTCGCAAGGATATCTTCAAGCACGTACGATCGGCGTTCGAGGACATCGTTGTTCCAGTAGCGCAGCACGCGAAAGCCTGCATCGCGGAGCGCGGCATCGCGGATTTGATCGCGCGGCTGTTCGGCGTGCTGACTGCCATCGATCTCGATCACCAAGCGTTGTTCGAAGCAAACGAAGTCGAGGATGTAGTTCAGGAAAGGCACCTGGCGGCGAAATTTGAGTTCGGCGAAGCGACGGTCACGCAGCAACCCCCACATTGCGGCTTCCGCGTCGGTCAGTTCACGCCGCATCGACTTGGCGAAGGCGCGGAGTTTCGCGGGGGTTGAAACGTGACGCGGGCGCTGCATGACCCCTCACCCGGCTTCGCTGCGCGAAGCCACCCTCTCCCACAAGGGGAGAGGGTGATCAAAGCGGGCTCAGCGTTGTCGGGTCAAGTCAGGGAGTTGCCGCTCGAGGGCGATTGCCGGGTCAAGCCCGGCAAAGACACGTTATGCTGACACTGCGGCGTCCGGAGCGAGGCTAGCCCTGTAGCCTACACCCGCATCGGCATCAGCACGTACAGCGCCGTCTTGGCGTCGCGATCCTGGATCAGGGTCGGCGAGCCCGGATCAGCGAGGCGCAGCACCGCGACTTCGCCTTCGATCTGGGCGGCGATGTCGAGCAGATAGCGGGAGTTGAAGCCGATATCGAGCGGGTCGGAGGCGTACTCGACTTCGAGTTCTTCGGTCGCGCTGCCGGAATCCGGATTGGTCACCGACAGCACCAGCTTGCCGGCGCTGAGCGCGAGCTTCACGGCGCGGCCGCGTTCGCTGGAGATCGTCGAGACGCGGTCGACCGCGGCCTCGAAGTCCTTCTTGTCGACCACCAGTTCCTTGTCGTTGTTCTGCGGAATGACGCGGCCGTAGTCCGGGAAGGTGCCGTCGATCAGCTTCGAGGTCAGCACCACATTGCCGATGGTGAAGCGGATCTTGCCGGCAGAAAGCTCGAGGCCGATCTCGGCCTCGGTGTCTTCGATCAGCCGCTGCACTTCGCCGACGGTCTTGCGCGGCACGATCACGCCCGGCATGCCGGCGGCGCCGGCGGGCTGCGGCAGGTCGACCTGGGCGAGACGGTGGCCGTCGGTGGCGACCGCGCGCAGCTTGCCGTCCTTGGCCGAGCCGGCGGTGTGCAGATAGATGCCGTTCAGGTAGTAGCGGGTTTCCTCGGTCGAGATCGCGAACTGCGTGCGATCGATCAGCCGCTTCACATCGGAGGCGGGCACCGAGAACGAATGGCTCATCTCGCCGGCGGCGAGATCCGGGAAGTCGCTTTCCGGCAGCGTCTGCAGCGTGAAGCGCGAGCGGCCGGCGCGGATCGCCAACACCGAGCGGTCGCCGTCGGTCTCCAGCACGATCTGCGAGCCGTCCGGCAGCTTGCGGACGATGTCGTAGAACATATGGGCCGGAACGGTGGTCGACCCGGCGGTCGCGGTTTCGGCCGGCAGCGTCTCGGTGACTTCGAGGTCGAGGTCGGTCGCCTTGAGGGCGAGCTGGCTGCTTTCGGCGCGCACCAGCACGTTGCCGAGGATCGGAATGGTGTTGCGGCGTTCGACCACGCGGTGGACGTGGCCCAGCGACTTCAACAATTGCGCGCGTTCGACCGTGACCTTCATGACAAGACCCGCCTGATCCGTACCTGCATCGTGCGATGCAGTCCCCGGAAATACTGGAGGAGCCGGGCAGCCGGAAACGGCGCCTCGGCACGAGAACCCTGCGGGATGTCGCCCGACCCCGCGGGGGGACCGCAAGGTGGCGTGTTAGGCCGGCGGACGCAAGAGCGCGCCGGCGTTAGGCGTTGGAATTTCCCAGATTTTTCGGTCCGGCCGCGCCTCCCTCGGGGCGCGGCGCGAAACGCGCGCCTATTCCTGGAGCTGGCGCTTCAGCGACTCGACTTCATCGTTCAGCGTGGTGTCCTTGGACACCAGCCCTTCGATCTTGCGCACGGCGTGCAGCACGGTGGTGTGGTCACGTCCGCCGAAGCGGCGGCCGATCTCCGGCAGCGAACGCAGCGTCAGCGTCTTGGCCAGATACATCGCGACCTGGCGCGGCCGCACCACATTGGCGGTGCGGCGCGACGACAACAGGTCGGAGCGGCTGACATTGTATTGCCGCGCCACGACGCGCTGGATGTCCTCGATCTTGATCCGCTTCGGCTCCTGCGGCCGGATCAGGTCGCGCACCTCGTGCTCGGCCATTTCCAGCGTCACCGGCTGATTGTTCAGCTTGGAATGCGCGAGCAGACGATTGATCGCGCCTTCGAGATCGCGGCCGTTATGTGTGATGGTGCGCGCCAGATATTCCAGCACCGGCTGCGGCACGTCGAAGCTGGCATGATGCGCGCGCGCCGCCACCACGCGGGATTTCAGAATGCCGAGGCGCAAATCTTCGCCGAGCGTCGCCATCTCGACGACGAGGCCGCCGGCGAGCCGCGAGCGCACGCGCTCGTCGAGGCTTTCCAGATCCGACGGCGGCCGGTCGGCCGCGACTACGACCTGGCGGCCGGCGTCGATCAGCGCGTTGAGCGTGTGGCAGAACTCGGCCTGCGTCGTCTTGCCCTGCAGGAACTGCAGATCGTCGATCACCAGCACGTCGATGCCGCGCAGCGCTTCCTTGAAGGCGAGCGAAGTCTGCGTCTTCAGCGCAGCGACGAAGCCGTACATGAATTTCTCGGCGGTGAGATACAGCACCTTGCGTTCGGTGCCGGAGTTGCCGGCCCAGGTCACCGCCTGCAGCAGATGCGTCTTGCCGAGGCCGACGCCGGAATGAATGTACAGCGGATTAAACATCACCGGATCGCCGCGGCGGCCTTCGGCCACCTGCTTGGCGGCGGCGTGCGCCAGCGTGTTGGAGCGGCCGACCACGAAGCTCGCGAAGGTCAGGCGCGGATCGAGCGGCGAGCCGCCGAGCGCGTCGTGATTGGAGGCGGCCGGCGCGGTCGCATTGGTGCTGCGCAGCTCGGGCGCGGCGCGTTGCTCCTCGCGGCGGTGCTCGGCCGGCGCGGCCGCATCCTTGGCTGCGGGCGTCGCGGCGCGCATCGGCGAGCGCACCGTCACTTCGATGCGGTTCACTTCGGGAATCTCGGCCTGCCAGCAGGTCAGCACCTTGTCGGAGTAGTGCGTCTGAATCCAGCTCTTCAAAAACCGCGTCGGCACCGACAGGTGCACGCTCTCTTGCTGAATGGCTTCGAGGTCCATGCGGGCGAACCAGCTCGAATACACGTCCTCGCCGACGCTCGTGCGCAGGCGGCCTTTGACGCGAGACCAGCGATCATGTTCCATATTCGACATTTCAGCAGCTTTTCAGATGGAGTGATGTTCAACGCGGTGGGCGAAACCATGACGGCTCACGCCACGCCGCGGCGTCGCGAAGCAAACTCCGGACACAGCTCCGCCGTTCGGCAACGTGCCGAGGTCGGGCCGGATCCGATTTAAATGGATTGCTTCAGGTCAGCGCGGACTCGACGGGGATCCCCGGAGTGCTGGCGCAACCGCGACTGGTGACGTTGACGGTAGTGGTTGAACAATGACGGGTCGAACCCTCGGCGTACAGAAATGAAGTGCTGAATTGGTAGCTCATGAAACCTCCCCCTCCTGACGCGCTTGCGCGCGGCAAGATGTCGTCGAGTCAAATCTGCATCCAAGCCGCTGCGCGTTCTCGTCACGACCGTTGGTTTCGTCGGGCTGTCGGTGTCGCTGCCATCGCACATTCGAAACGTTCGCAAGCGAACCTTTCGGACGCGTCTGACACAGCTTCGCCGGTCTCATATTGCTATGAGTGACAACCCGGCTGTCGTTTGAAAAACGCCGCTAACACGCATACCGCCGCCGATCTGCATGCCCGCCCTTGGTTCTCAAATCGCGCTGATCTGAAGAGCCGTGGGCGTCGCGGGCGATCTAAGAAATACACGACCGCCCGGTGGCCGCAACGAATATGATTCGTCGGAGGGGGGCTTGACTCTGGTGTGCTGCGCGCGGCCGCCGAAGGTGACTAACAACCGCCGCGGCAAGATTTTGAATCTGTGCGAAGATTCGACACAGCGCAGAACCGTGACAATTCCATCGCACGCCCAAAAGTATTTCATGAATCCTTTACCTTTGACGGTAGCGCGACGGCGTTTTCAAAGTGCTCCGCTTCGCTTTGCCTTTAAGTCTCTCGCGAGTCGGATGTTTTTGTGAGCGCTGAAGCAGGGTAGCCGACGCGGATATTGCACTGCGTAAAGTTCCGAGGCGAGCGATGACGCGTCGCCGTGCAGTTTTGTTCGATACGTTTTACCGCTGTGCCGCAGGCGTTTCTGCGATCGTCAAAACGTGCGCTGGTTGTGTGACGAATGCGCTTCGTGCGTGCTGCGCGTCACCGACGACGTTCGCTGCGGTCACCGCTGTCACGCATCCAGGATGGTTCAGTACGCGATCGATGCGATGCGTAGAACAGTCGCCGCGGCGACGCCGTCGTTGATGGAATGTGACACGCGTCGTGCACAAGCCGCGACCAGCGCGCACCGCGCCGCAAGCTTGCGCGCCCTCGAACGCGGCGCGGCGTGCCCGCATCGTCGCCAAGCGGGCGCCAAGAATTCAGCAGCGCCGGCACAAAAAAGCCCGGCGCGGCCGGGCTCGAAAAAATGCCCGGCGAAGCCGGGCACTGCTAATCGCGATCGACGATGGGAGTGTTACTTCCCGAGCTGCGCGATCCGGTGCGCGAGGCGCGACACCTTCCGGCTCGCGGCGTTGCGATGGATGATGTTGCGCTGGGCGGCGCGCATCAGCGCCGGCTCGGCGGTCGCCATCGCCTTCAGCGCGGCATCGCGGTCGCCGCTGGCGATCGCTTCTTCGACGGTCCGGACCGTGCCACGCATCTGGGTGCGGCGCGACTTGTTGACCGCGGTGCGCCGGGCAATCTTGCGGGTCGCTTTCTTCGCGGAAGACGTATTGGCCATGTTCTCTCAAATCCTGCAGCGGCCTCCGCTGCGGAGGGCCGGGCTGATGGCGGAGCCGCCGCTGAACGGAGCCTCGCCGTGTGTTCCGGATGTCCTGAAGATTGCCTCTGCAGCCGGCGAACCAAAACGTCACGTCGCTGCAAAGACGATCGGCGGCCGGGGAGACCCCCACCGCCATTGCGGGCCTTATAAAGCCACTGCTTTCCAGCGTCAACGGTTACGACCGCCGGTTTTGACGGCGGTGCGCCGGCCCCCGGTTCCGGCGCCGTCGTGATCGACCCGGGCGCTGTATAAGCCGCTGGCGAGGTTGTGTTTTGTACGTCCGCCCGGTAGATGCGGCCGGGGTGGTCAATTCCATCGGGGTGGACGATGATCCGCGGGTTCTTTCGACTGATCGGGCTGTTGCTGCTGACCGGAGGCTTCATTTTCCTGGTCTATGACGGCGCGCGCTCGGTCGCCGACAGCGCGCTACAGCTGACGCGGCTGGGCGAATTCTGGAATGATGTCCACCAATCCAGCCAGCACGCGTTCCGCCTGTGGGTCGAGCAGTCGGCGCCGTGGGCCTGGGACGGCGTTCGGCTGCTGCTGGCGCAGCCGACCTTCGCGGTGCTGGGTTTGCTCGGGCTGCTGCTGATGCTGTTGTTCCGGCCGCGCAAGCCGCTGATCGGCTACGCGCGCGACTGACACCGGCGAAACCTGACGATCGGCGCGTCGATACCTATATTGCAACTCAGTCGAGAACCGGTCGCGACAGCCGCGCGCCGGCTCGTCCTCGAGCAAGAGGCCGCCGGGCGCCTGTGAGCGTTGCGGCGCCGGGAGGTGTCCATGTTCTTCATGCGCAAGTCGACCACGATGCCGAGTGCCAGCGAGGCCCTGCCAGGCCGCGCCACCCCGATCCCCACGGCGCGCAGCCATTTCGTCAACGGCCATCCGATCCAGCCGCCTTATCCCGAAGGGCTGCAGCAGGCCGTGTTCGGGCTCGGCTGCTTCTGGGGCGCCGAGCGCAAGTTCTGGGAACTCGGCGACGGCGTCTACACCACCGCGGTCGGCTATGCGGGCGGCTTCACGCCGAATCCGACCTATGAGGAAGTCTGCTCCGGCCGCACCGGCCATACCGAAGTGGTGCTGGTGGTGTTCGATCCGACGAAAATTTCCTACGAGGCGCTGCTGAAAACGTTCTGGGAGAGCCACGACCCGACCCAGGGCATGCGCCAGGGCAACGACGTCGGCTCACAATATCGCTCGGCGATCTACACCTTCGGCGACGATCAGGCGTTGGCCGCAAAAGCTTCGCGCGAAGCCTATCAGCAGGCGCTCGGCGCCAAGCGGTTTGGCCCGATCACCACCGAGATCGCGCCGGCCGGCGCGTTCTACTTCGCCGAGGACTATCATCAGCAATATCTCGCCAAGAACCCGGGCGGCTATTGCGGTCTCGGCGGCACCGGCGTGTCCTGCCCGGTCGGCGTCGGCGTGCCGGCTTGAAACTAGAGCGGCGTTCCGGATCGCGGCTTCTCCCCAGGCACCGCGTCACCTCTCCCCCGTGCGGGAGAGGTCGATGCGCGAAACGCGGTGGCTGATTGCGCGCCTCTCCGCGAGTCGCTCAGCCGCATCCGCGTCGCCCTTGCCCTAGCTCCCGCCAACAAGCGGGAGAGGGGCGCGGCGGCTGGCGGGAGGGCGATGCCACGCCGGCTGGTCATCATTGGTCGCAGCGGTGTTCCCGCAGAACTACGCAACCGCCAAGAGTTTGTTAACCCTAACGCGGCATAAACGGAGTCATCTCGTGGAGAGGGAATGGCTCCAGTGCGTGTGGACCGTGCGTTTCGATTGTCGGTGATCGCCGTGATGGGCGCGCTTGCGCTGGGCGGCTGCATGCGGCGGTCCGGCCCGGTCGCCGTGCAGCCGTCCAATACGCTCGACAGCCTTGCTTATGGCGGTCCGGCCGGTCCCGGCCCGGTGGCATATGCGCCGGTGGCGGGGCCACAGCCGGAATATCGCCTCGACGCCGGCGACCGCCTGCGCATCGTCGTCTATGGGCAGGAAGGCCTCACCAACACCTACGCGATCGATGCGTCCGGCGCGATCACCATGCCGCTGATCGGCAGCGTGCCGGCGCGCGGCCGAACCCCAGCGGGCCTCGCCGCCGCCATCACGGCGCGGCTGCGGAACGGCTATATCCGCGAGCCGTCGGTGGCGGTGGAGATCGAATCCTATCGGCCGTTCTTCATTCTCGGCGAGGTCTTGGCGCCCGGCCAATATCCCTACGTGCCGAACATGACGGTGGAGAGCGCGATCGCGATCGCCGGCGGCTTTACGCCGCGCGCCAAGCGCGACAGTGCGATCCTGACCCATCCGGAAAACGGCGCCCTGGTCCGCGCTCAGGTCCCGCTCGCCACCCCGCTCAGCCCCGGCGATACCGTGATGGTCGGCGAGCGCTGGTTCTAGGGCCTTCGTCGCTTAGTAACCGCGCCGCCCCACCCCTGTCGTCATCGCCGGGCTTGCCCCGGCGATCCATCTCAAAAGAGAAGCCGCTGCGCGGCGATGGATGCGCGGGGCAAGCCCGCGCATGACGCGTGATTGCGACGCTATCGACCTTGCACTGTCTGCCGCGCGGTCGATTACTTCAGATACGTCCCGAAGAAATCCAGCGTCCGCTGCCAGGCGCGGTCGGAGCTTTGCTTGTCGAAGCTGGCGCGCTCGTCGCAGCCGAAGCCGTGCTGGGCTTCGAGATAGACGTGGATGTCGACTTCCGGCCGCTTCGCCCTGATGGTCTCGACGTCGGCGAGCGGGATGCCGGAATCCTTTTCGCCGAAATGCAGTTGGGTCGGCACCTTCGGGGCTTCGTCGGCGAACCGCACGATCGCGCCGCCGTAATAGCCGACCGCGGCGCTCAAGCCGCCGAGCCGCGTCGCAGCCAGATAGGCGACGCTGCCGCCGAGGCAGAATCCGATGACGCCGACTGGGCCCTCGGCCTTGACGGAATCGATCGCCGCCTGGGTGTCGCGCAGCATCGCGTCCCAATCCGGCGTCGCCACGAACTTCCGTGCCACCGCGATCTCCTCGGGCGAATAGCCGCTCTGGAAGTTGCGCTCGATCCGGTCGAAGATCGCCGGTGCGACCGCGCGGTAGCCTTGCGCGGCGAAGCGGTCGCAGACCGCGCGGATGTGGTGATTGACGCCGAAGATCTCCTGGATCACCACCACCGAAGCGGCAGCAGCCCCGGCCGGATCGGCGCGATAGCCGCCGAGTTGAAATCCGTCGTCAGCCGTCAGCGTGATGTCGTGTCCCACGAGCAACCCCTGTGTTGGTGGTGATAGATGCGTGATGGTGGCGATTCCGGTGCGGCTATTGCCACATCCAGTTGCGGCCCCAGTCGCCCTTCCAGCCGGTCAGCCGGAATTTACGGAATTGCAGATACAGCCGGTCGCGCCGATCGAAGAAGCCGCTGCCCCCGGCCGTTCGGATCGCGAGGAAAATTTCCTCACCAGGGCGGCCGCTGACATAGTTCAGCGGCGTACCGAGGGCGCGGGAGGCGGTCGCGGCGTCCATGCCGAATGCGAGCGGTGAGGTATTCGAGAGCGTGGCGATGTACGGCGGCGCGATCTCCGGGGCCACGATGACGGGCGCGATCTGCTGCGCCGAAGCCGGCAGCGCGCCGACCGACGCCAGCGCGAGTGCCGCCGCAGCGACCCACCCCGAGGCGCGTGACGGTGACGGCTGCTCGTCGGTCCCGGTTGGTACGCTGTGTGTCATCGCCATCCCCGTGCTGTTCGGATCATAGATGTTTTGCACTGCAATGCCGAGTGCAGTCCGGGTCAATTCCGGAGAAAACTCGATCAAATTCGTACGGAAAAAACATCCGACATTAAGAATACCCGTTAAGCAGCGGGAACCGATTTCCCGCTAGGGATGTCCCAGACTTGCGTACTATCCAGGCTGGTGATCCATGAATGCTGTAGCCCGACAACCCGCGCCCCGGTCCGAGCCGCGCCGGCAATTGCTTCTGGCATCCGATCGCCACGATCAGAGCGCGGACCTCGCCCGGATCCTGTCGGGGGTTGCCGAAGTGCAGACCATCTCCACCGGCGAGCTTCCCGACGCGCCCGCGCGGCAATTGTCGGGCATCGTGGTCGACATCAATCTGCGCTCGGCCGAGAGCGTGCAGGCGGTGCGGCGCAAGCTGCTCGGCGGCGGTTACCAGCCGATCCCACGGCTGTTCGTGCTCGCCGACGAACTGCACCACGGCTCGATGCAGGCCTGGGCGCTCGGGGCCACCGATACGATCGCGCGGCCGTTCGATCCGCGCGACCTGCTGGCCCGGATCCGCGCCGCGTTTCCGGACGCGTCGGAAACCACCGAAAGCGCTCGTGCCGAGGCGATGAGCAAGGGCGTTGCCGCTGCGCACGGCGTGCTGGTCAAGATCTTCGAGCGGCTGCCGGCCGGCAGGCCGCTGACCTATCAGGACGTGCTGCAGGCCGAGGCCCCGATCCTCAAGGCGATCAAGCGCACCTCGCTGCGCGAATGGCTCACCACGGTGGGCCGTCATCACAACGAAAGCTATCGGCTGGCGCTGTTCGCCACCGGCTACGCGGTCGCTTTCGCCCAGCATCTCGGCATGCGCGAGGAGGATCAGCGCCGTCTGACCCGCGCGGCGCTGCTGTTCGATGTCGGCAAGGCGTTCGTCGACGTCGCGCTGCTCGATAATCTCGATGCCCTGGAGGGCGAACGGCTGCTGAAATTCCGCGAGCATCCCCGCCGCGGCTACGATGCGCTGACCGCCGAAGGCAGCTTCCCGCGCGAAACCCTCGACGTCGTGCTGCATCACCACGAACTGCTCGACGGCTCCGGTTATCCGGATGGCCTGCACGGCGATCAGATCAGCGATATCGTGCGGATCACCACCATCGTCGACATCTTCACGTCGCTGGTGGCGCAGCGCAAGAACCACACGCCGCTGATGCCGCTGCACGCCTTCTCGGCGATGGAGGCGATCGGCGACAAGATCGACCAGCGCCTGCTGCAGGCGTTCCGCCCGGTCGCGCTGGGCGGTTAGTTCGGCCCCCGGAACGTCGGGCGGGCAAAGGCGCAACGCGCCGCGCCCACCCAGACGTGGCGCTAGTCCGCCAGCATCTTGCGCAATTCCGCCTTCGCCACCTTCTCCAGCGTCGAGCGCGGCATGTCGTCGACCAGGCGGACTTCGCGCGGGCGCTTGAAATCAGCCAGCGAGGCGGCGCAGGCGGCGGTGATGCGGTCGGCGAAATCCGGCGGCGCGCCGGCGATGCCGCCCTGCGGGATCACGAACACCACCGGCACCTCGTCGAGCATCGGGTGCTTCTTGGCCACCACCGCGGCCTCGCGCACGCCCGGCACGGTGATCACCACCTGCTCGATCTCCGACGCCGCGACGTTCTCGCCGCCGACCTTGAGCATGTCCTTGGCGCGGTCGCCGAACTTGATGGCGCCGTGCTCGAGCAGCGTGACGCGGTCGCCGGTGATGAAGTAACCATGCTCGTCGAAGCTGTCGCGGGTCGCCTGCTCGTTGTGCAGATACTCCTTGAACAGCGACAGGCCGGGGACGCCCTTGATCAGCAAATTGCCGGTGTCGCCGACCTGAGTCGGCGCGCCGTCATCGCCGACGATGCGCAGCGTGTATTCCGGCGCGGCGCGGCCGATCGACATCGGCGTATTCGGCTGATCGGCTTCGGCGATGATGCCGTGGGTGATGGTTTCGGTCATGCCCCACCAACCGATGATCTTGATGCCGAAGCTCTTGAACGCCGGCGGCTCCGCCACCGCCGTGCCCCACATCCGGAAGCTGTGATGCTTCGGCGTTTCCTGATCCATCAGCGCCTTCAGGCAGAACGCGATGTTGGAATTCCAGGTGCAGCGATGCTCGAGCGCGACCTTCCAGAACCGGCTCGACGAGAACCGCGGCTGCACCACGCAGGTGCCGCCGACCCAGAGGCTCGCCAGCATCGAATAGGCCAGCGCATTGGTATGGAACAGCGGCAGATAAGCGAGGTGCACGTCGTCGGCGCGCAGCGTCTGGTGCGCGGCGTTGATCTTGGCGCCCCACAGCGCGTTGGCGTGGGTCCACAACACCGCCTTCGGCCGTGAGGTGGTGCCCGAGGTGTACTGCACGCTGCACGGCGCGAACGGGTCGGTGACGCGGCGGGGCCGGTCGGCGCTGTCGCCGAACAGGCTCTCGAACGAATCCGCCTTGGCGACCGGCTGGGCCGGCAGCGGCGAGCCGGGATCGTGCGAGATCACCGCGATCCAGCGCAGCTTCTTGCAGTTCGTCGAGACGAGGTCGGCGTAGGCCGGCTGGGTGATGGCGGCAACGGCGCCGCAGTGATCGGCGAAGTATTCGATTTCGGCGGCGGCCGAGCGGGTGTTGGTGGTGACCGCCAGCGCGCCGAGCTCGACGCAGGCGAACCAGCTCAGCAGGAACTCGGCGCAGTTATCGAGATGGATCAGCACCGCGTCGCCGGGCTTCACGCCCCGCGCCACGAGACCGGCGGCGAGCGCGCCGACGCGATCGTGGAACTCGCCGTAGCTCCAAACCCGTGCGGGCGCGTCGAACGGCGCCCAGACGATGAAGGGGTGATCGCGCCGCGTTTCGGCGTGCAGCCGCAACAGCCACGGCACGTCCATTCCGGCGAACGGACCCACCACGCCGGGCGCTTCGATCGGATGCGGCATTGCTTCTCTCCCTTGCTGCGGCGCTTTCCGCACGGCGGCATTGGCCGCGGCGCGCTTACGCGTCTATTGTTTGGTAGCGGCTCCTTGTGCCACCCGGCGCGGCGCCGCGCAATTCAGCTCCGTGTCCCGGACGCGATGCGGCACGCAGTGCCGCTTCGCAGATCCGGGACCCCGGTTTCTTGGCGACCAAAGGCACCGGGGCCCTGGATCTGCAGCGCATCACGCCGCGAGGGCGGCGCGCTGCGCAGCGTCCGGGGCACGAAGCTGTTAGTTGTCGCCACAACGATCGATTGACCTGCTCCCGCACTGCAGCTTGAGCGCGACGCGGCGCTTGCTACACTCGTTCCGCCTCACGGCATTCGGACCGCGCGCCACGACGCGGCCGCACAGGGAGCGAACGATGATCACACGCCGCAGCGCGATCCAGGCGATCGCGATGGCTGCCACGGCGAGCACGCTGCTGCCGCGCCGCGGCCTCGCGCTCGACTATCCGACACGTCCGGTCCGCTTCGTCGTCGGCTATCCGGCCGGCGGCGCCACCGACATCCTGGCGCGGCTGATCGGTGCCAAGCTGTCGGAGCGGCTCGGCCAGCAATTCGTCATCGAGAACAAGCCCGGCGCTGGCAACAACATCGGCACCGAGGCGGTGGTGAATGCGCCGCCGGACGGCTACACCATCCTGCTGGTCAATCCGGCGAACTACATCAATGCGTCGCTCTACGCGAAGCTGAACTTCGACTTCGTCCGCGACATCGCCGGCGTCGCCGCGTTCAATCGCACCGCCAATGTGATGACGGTCAACAGCCAGGTGCCGTCGAAGACCGTCGCGGAGTTCATCGACTACGTCAAAGCCAATCCCGGCAAGGTGAATCTGGCGTCGTCGGGCAACGGAACCTCGGTGCATCTGTCGGGCGAGATGTTCATGGCGATGACCGGGGTGAAGATGCAGCACGTGCCGTATCGGGGCGCGGCGCCGGCGATCACCGATATGCTCGGCGGCCAGGTGCAACTGATCTTCGACAACATGCCGTCGATCATCCAGCATATCCGCGGCGGCAATCTGCGGGCGCTGGCGGTGACCACCACCGAACGTTCGCCCCTGCTGCCCGATGTGCCGACGCTGGCCGAGACCGTGCCCGGCTACGAGGCCAGCGCGCTGTTCGGCATGGGCGCGCCGAAAGCGACGCCTCCCGAGATCGTCGCCAAGCTCAATAGCGAGGTCAACGGCGTACTGGCCGATCCCGCCGTGAAAGCGCGGCTGGG
>NZ_LJIC01000019.1 GCF_001295845.1 Rhodopseudomonas sp. AAP120
GCCTGGGGCGCCCTCACCCCAGCCCTCTCCCGCAAGCGGGAGAGGGAGCGCGCTGCGGTTTGGGGCGGCCGAGGTGGGAAACGATTGCGGCCGATACTCATCACGCTCCGATACTCATCAGCCTCTAGCTCGGCGTCTCAGCTCCCCTCCCCCTTGCGGGGAGGGGTCGGGGGTGGGGGTCCCCAGGCACTGCGCCGGCGAGGCTCCCTGAACGCTGCGCCTGGGGCGCCCTCGCCCCAGCCCTCTCCCGCAAGCGGGAGAGGGAGCGCGCTGCGGTTGGGGCGCGCTTATCAAGCGACAGAACAGCGACTACTGAGTGCTGGCGGTGCGGTCGGGTACTGTCGGCGCATCGACTGGCGCCGTGTTCGGCACGCCGCCGAACAGCGCCTGCTGCTCCTGGCGGCCGGCTTCAATCAGGCGGCGGCTGGCGGATTCGATCTGGTCGCTGACGGTGTCGAAGAACTCGCGCCGCGACATTCCGGCCGGCAGGGGATCGAGAAACTCGACCACGATCGTGCCCGGATAGCGCATGAACTGCCGCCGCGGCCAGAACAGGCCCGAATTCAGCGCGACCGGCAGGCACGGCACGTTGCAGTCGGAATAGATCTGCGCGATGCCGGCCTTGTAGCGCGGCGGCGCGTCGACCGGGGTGCGGGTGCCTTCCGGGAAGATGATCAGTTGCCGGCCGCGGTTGACTTCCTCGCTGGCACGCCGCGCCATCTCCATCAGGATGCGGCCGCCTTTCTGCCGATTGATCGCAATCATGTCGGCCTTCAGCAACAGCCAGCCGAAGAACGGAATCCAGGTCAGCTCGCGCTTGAGGATGTACAGCGGCTCGTCGAAATGCTGCAGCAGCGCGAAGGTCTCCCACATCGACTGATGCTTCGGCGCGACGATCAGCGGCCCCTGCGGAATCTTGTCGAGGCCGCGGAATTCGACCTTGGTGCCGCACACCATTCGCATCAGCCAGATGCTGCTCTGGCCCCACAGCTTGGCGACCTTGATCAGCGCGCGGCGGGGCAGCAGGAAGGTGGGGATCGCGACCAGGATCCAGAACACCAGCAGCAGATAGAACAGCACGTTGAAGATCAACGAGCGGATGAAAATACGCGTCATCAAACGATCCGGTCAGTTGGCCAGCGCCGTCGCCGGCCTGCGGGCTGCCGGCTCGGGCGCCTGCTCGGACGACTCGGGCGCGATGTCGAGCCCCAGCCGCGCCAGCCGCACCCGCGCTTCCACGGCGAGATATTTGACGTATTCGGATAGCAGCAGCCGCATCGTCGCGCCACTGGTCCACCACACCTCGTCGCGCCATTTGTCGCCGATCACCGAGAACGGGATCAGCTCGATGTCCGGCATCACATGCGACATCTCGGCGATTGCACGCGGCATGTGGTAATTGGAGGTGACGACGATCAGCGAGCGGAAGCCGCGCTCGGTCGCCCAGCGCCGGGTCTCGACCGCATTGCTGCGGGTATTGACGGCGGAGCGGTCGAGATCGACGCAGCAGCCGAACCAGTCCTTGCTCTCCGGCACCGAGCGCGAAATGTCGCTGGCGCCGTTGGTCCGGTGCACGCCGGAGATCAGCAGCCGCTTGCCGTAACCGGCGGCCAGCAGTTCGACCGCGTCCGACACCCGCGACGAGCCCCCGGTCAGCACAACGATGCCGTCGGCGACGCGGGACGGCTTCGACTCCTCGACGCGGAGCTGCATCAGGAACACCAGGAAGCCGCCGACGCCCAGCAGGCCGAGCGCCAGCACCGCTAGCGCGGCGGCGCGGAACAGCCCAACGCGACGCCTCGGCCGGTCCGGGCGCGCGTCGGGCGCAAGCTGGGCAGAACGCGGATCCATCGGTGCCGGTATAACCTCGATTGCGGAATGTCGATGCGGCTCCGTTGGTCGAACCTCGCTGGCCGGAAGCCGCCCGGACTCTAGTGCGTTTTCGGGCGAAAGGGAGTCCGCCGGGCGTCCAAACTGCGCCCCGCCCGGCGCCGCTGCGGCGCCGTCATTCGATCGAATTCAGGGTGCTGAACAGCGTCCGGCGAGACGCCAGCGCGGTGATGGCGGCGATCAACACGGCCTGCCCGGCCAGCGCCAGATAGCCGCTCGGGCGCAGAGAGAAGGTTCCGAGCAGCGCGGCGAATTGGTCGCCGACCGGCGTGCCGGAAAACCACGTCGCGACGGATTCGGAGAATCCGAACACGAACACCGCGGCGCCGCCGCCGATCAGCCCACCCTGCAGGCCGAGCATCAGAAAATGGCGGAAGAACCGGTCGGCGATGAAGCGGTCGCTGGCGCCGACGAAATGCAGCACTTCGACGATCGGCCGGTTGGCCGCCATCGCGCCCCGCGTGGCGAACGACACCGAGATGATGGTGGCGACGATCACCAGCGCCAGCACGCCGATTCCGGCGAACACCGTGGCGCCGGTCATCGACCGCATCCGCTCGATCCAGGCGCGGTGATCGTCGACCGTGGCGGATGGCGCCGCCTGGGCGATGCGCCGGCGCAGATCCGCGAGGTCGAGCGCGGTGCCGGGTGCGATCCGCGCCACGATCACCCGCGGCACCGGCAAATCGTCGAGCGACAGGCCGGTGCCGAGCCAGGGCTCGAGCAATTTGGCCGACTCTTCCTTGGTGAAGGGCCGCACATCGACGATCCCGGGCTGGTTGCGCACCACCTCGGCCACGGTCGCGGCGTCGCGGTCGAGGCTGCGGCCCTGAATTGGGCGGACCTGGACGGTGAGTTCGCTGGCGACGTCCGACTGCCATTCTGCCGCCGACGCGCTGATCAGCAGCACCACGCCGGTGGTCATCGAGGCCAGGAACGCCATGATCGCCACCACCGCGACCAGCGCGCGGCCGGCGATCGACGCCCGCGGCACGATCGGGGACTGGTTGCGGGCGCGCGCCGGCAGCTGCGGGCGTTCGTCACCGAGATCGACCATCGCGTCGCGCGGATCGGTATATCGCGGCGGCCTATTCATAGATGTGCAGCCGTCCCTGATGCAGCACCAGCCGCCGCGCCTCGTACTGGTCCATCAGGGTGATGTCGTGGGTGGCGATGATCACGGCGGTGCCGGATTTGTTGAGCTCGATGAACAGCCGCAGCAGCCGGCGGCCGAGCGTCGGATCGACATTGCCGGTCGGCTCGTCGGCGAGCAGCAATTGCGGCCGGCCGATCACCGCGCGGGCGATGGCGGCGCGCTGCTTCTCGCCGCCCGACAGCACCGGCGGCAGCGCGTCCATGCGGTCGCCGAGCCCGACCCATTTCAGGAGGTCGATGACCTCCTTGCGGTAGCTCGACTCGTCGCGGCCGGTGACGCGAAACGGCAGCGCGACGTTCTCGTAGGTGGTCATATGGTCGAGCAGCCGGAAATCCTGCAGCACGATGCCGATGCGCTGACGCAGCGCCGAGACTTCGTCCTTGGTCAGCAGCGACACGTCGCTGCCGAACAGGTTGACCAGGCCACGGGTCGGCCGCAGCGACAGGAACAGCAGCCGGAGCAGCGAGGTCTTGCCGGCGCCCGAGGGGCCGGTCAGAAACTGGAAGGAATGCGCCGGGATCGCGAAATTGAGATCGCGCAGGATCTCCGGACCAAGCCCGTAGCGCAGGCCGACATTTTCGAAGCGGACCACGATTCAGCTCCGATACTCACCGGCGCAGCGGAACAGGGCACGCCGCGCCAACTGCCCCTGCGGAGGTTGTGAGGCGGTTATGGTTTCCGATTCGTTAACGGACGCCGGATAGGCTCGGGCGAGGAACACAGCCAGCGATTCGTCATGCATATCGTTTGCCCCCATTGTACGACATCCTATGCGATCGATCCGGCGAAACTGGGCGACAGCGGTCGGACCGTGCGCTGTTCTCGCTGCAAGGAAGTCTGGCTGGCGCGGCCGGAAGACGTGATCCAGACCGACGCACGTGTCGCGGCGATGACGGTCGAGGACCAGCCCCAGGCCGACGATCTGGCAGACGATCCGGGCTGGGGCGTGACGGACGAGGAGCAGGATACCCCCGTCGTCGACAGCCCGCCGATCGCCGCCGAAATTCCCACGCCGGACGACCGCGACGTATTCACACGCGCGCCCGAGCCGGAGGAGATCGCCGAGCCGGAGCCGCGCAGCAGCCGCAAGCGCGGCAATCGCTCGTTCGGCTCGCGCCGGCAACGCGGCTTCAAAGCTTTGATCGCGCCGCTGAAGCAGGATCCGATCGGCACGCTCAAATCGACCCTGAACGCCTCGACGGCCTGCGCCGCGTTCGGTTCGCTGGCGCTCGGCCTTCTGATCTGGCGCGCCGACGTGGTGCGGATGCTGCCGCAGACAGCGACGTTCTACCGGCTGGTCGGCTTCGAGGTGAATTTGCGCTCGCTGGCCATCAAGGACGTCAAGGTCACGCGCGAGATGGTGGAGTCCAAGCCGGTGCTGGTGATCGAGGGCATGATCATGGGCCTCGGCCGCAAGCCGGCGGATTTGCCGCGGCTGCGCTTCGTTGTACGCGACGACCACGGCACCGAGATCTATGCCTGGAACGCCGTGCTGGAGCAGACCGTGCTGCGCCCCGGCGAGCAGGCTTGGTTCCGGTCGCGGCTGGCGTCGCCGCCGGCCGAAGCCCGCACCCTCGACGTGCGTTTCTTCAACCGGCGCGACATCGCCACCGGCGGCGCCTAGAGGTTTGCGTTCGGAGTGAGTCGAGCCGAGCTCCCGATCGTTGTCATCAAGCGTTGCTCGACGCCGACCGGCCGCAGCGACGGCCGTCTGCCTGGGACACTGGTATGTCGCGAATCCTGATCGCCGATGACGAAGAATCGATGCGCCTGCTGGTGGGGCGGGCCATCGCGATGGACGGCCACGACATCACCACCGCCGAAGACGGCAGCGAGGCGCTGGAAATCCTGGTCGAGAACGACGGCCGGTTCGACCTGCTGCTGACCGACATCAAGATGCCGATCATGGACGGCATCGCGCTGGCGCTCGCCGCCGCCCGCGATTTCCCCGACCTCACCATCCTGCTGATGACCGGCTACGCCGACCAGCGCGAACGCGCCTCCGGCCTCGACGCCATCGTCCACGACGTCGTCACCAAACCCTTCTCCGTCGCCGACATCCGCACCGCCGTGGCGGACGCCCTGGCGGCGAAGAAGAAGATCTGATCGAGCGCCCTCCCCAAGCCGCAGCCCGCTCCCTCTCCCGCCTGCGGGAGAGGGCTGGGGTGAGGGCGACGCGGGCAGTGAGTCAGCGCCTCGTTGATAGGAGTGCCCTCACCCGCCGCGCTTCGCGCGTCGACCTCTCCCGCAAGCGGGAGAGGTTGCGCAGTGCTCGGCGCGAACTAATCGCTCAGTAATCCTTCAGCAGCCGCTCGATGTAGTCGAGTTCGATCTGCGGGCGGTTGGTGTCGCCGAGGCGGCGGCGGAGTTCCTCGAGGATGCGGCGGACGCGCTGGACGTCGATCTCGCCGGGGATCTTCACCGACAGATCGTCGCCGAATTCGCGGCCCTTCAGCGGCCGGCCGAGCGGGTCGGTGTCGTTGCCGCTGCTCTGCTGACGGCCGGGCCGGTTGCCGGGACCATCGCCGGGGCCCGGCTGATCGCCCTGCTGCATCGCTTCGGCGAGTTTCTGCGCGCCCTTGCGCAGCGCGTCGAGCGCGCGGCCCTGCGAGTCGACCGCGCCGTCGGCGTTGCCTTCGCCGAGCCGGCCCTCGGCGTCGCCCATCGCCGAATCGGCCTGATCGAGGCCGCCGTCGCCATCGCCCTGCTCGCCTTGCTGACCCTGGCCCTGCTGACCCTGCTCGCCCTTCTGGCCGCGCTGGCCCTGCTGCTGACCCATGCCGCGCTTGGCGAGCTCCTGCTGCAGCTTGCGCAGCCGATCCTGCAGGTTCTGCTGATCCTGCTGCAGGTCGCCGAGATTCTGTTCGCCCTTCTGGCCGCGCATCCGGTCGCGGCGCTGGTCCTGGCCCTGCTTGAACGTCTTGTCGCGCAGCTGCTGCTGCTTGCGGATCATGTCGCTGAGCTCGTTCATGGCCTGCTGCATGTCGTCGTCGCCGCCCTGGCCGGGCTGCGCCATCTGCAGGTTCTCGAGCATCTGGGCGAGCTGTTCGAGCAGTTGCTTGGCGGCCTCCTTGTCGCCGGAGCGCGACAGCCGCTCCATGCGCTCGATCATGTTGTTGAGGTCCTGCTGCCGCATCACCTTGGTGTTTGGATCGAGCGGGCGCGCGAGCTGCTGCGGATTGTTCTTCAGCTGCTCGGCGAGCTGGCGCATGTAGTTGTCGAGCGCGGCGCGCAAATTCTCGGTGAGCTGCTTGATCTCCTCGTCGGAGGCGCCGCGTTCCAGCGCCTGCTTGAGCGCGTCCTGTGCGGCGCGCAGCGCCTTCTCGACGTCCGACGTGTCGCCGTCCTCGATGCTGAGCGCCAGCGCCCACAGATTGGCGACGACCTCGCGCAGCTGCTCGTCGGTGCGGGCGCGCTCGAGCTGATCGGCGATGGTGTAGAGGCCGAGATACTGGCCGGCGTCCGGCGTGAACGCTTCCGGCGCGATCATCAGCGCATCGAGCGCCGTATAGACGTCGCCGTTCTTGTTCGCATCGAGCGCCAGGATGCGGCGCTGTTCGATCAGCGCGCGAGCCAGCGGCTTGGTGAACAGCCGCTCCGGCAGCCGCATCGTATGCGGTTCGCTGCGCCCTTCATTACCGGCCTCGTCCTTGGCGGTCAGCGTCAGCGTCACCTCGGCGCCCGCATAGGGATCCTCGCTGAGATCCCTCACGGTCTGGCCGACGCCGGCGCGGGTGCGCGCGTTCGGCAGCGTCAGCGGGAATTGCGGCGGCTCGAACAGCGGCCGCGGCGAACCGGCCTTCTGATCGACGGCCGAAACCACCGGCGCGATCACCCCATAGGCTGCGACGACGCCGTAGTCGTCTTCGATCTTGTAGGAGAGCTGCAGCGAGCCGCGCGCCTGCCGCTCCGGCTCCTTGGCGAGCGCGATCGACGGCGCATGATCCGGCGTCGCCTTGAAGGTCCATTTCGGCTGGCCGGACGGCGCACGCACCTGCGCGGTGCCGTCGCCCGTGATCTTGAAGTGCTGCTCGCTGGTGCCCGCAGGCGCCTGCCCCTCGGCATTGGCCTCGACCACACCGCCGCTGATCGCGACGTCGAGCGCACCGCCGCTGGAGCGCACCAGCAAGGTCGAGCCGGCCGGCACCGGCACCGCTTCGCTAGCCGCCAGATCCTTGTTGGCGGCCGACAGGATGATCGGCGGCTTGTTTGTATAGACCGGCGGCGTCACCCAGGCGTCGACGCGGACATTCGGCCCTGCCAGCGCGCCGTTCCAGTCGAACGCCGCCGCGACTCGCGCGCTGCGCTCCTCGCCGGCCGCCACGAAGGTCGCCACCAGCAGCACCGCGACCAGTGCGCGCAGCGCCCAGGGATCGTGCTTCGGCAGTCGCGGCGCCGGCAGGCCGGCATGGATGCCGCGCAGCGCCGCCAGCGTCCGCTCGCGCTGCACCCGCCACAGCGCGCGCGCGACCGGATCGCTCGAGGCCAGCGTGTCGGTGAGCGCGGTGGCCGGGCGATGCTTCAGCCCGGTGTTGCGATCGAGCCGGGCCAGCGCGTCATCGCGGCTCGGCCAGCGGAACTTCAGAACCGGATAAAGCGCGACCAGCGCCAGCCCCAGGAACAGCGCCAGCCCGACCATGCGGCCGGTGAACGGCAGCGCCAGCCACAGGCCGGCCCAGGACGCCGCGAGGAACAGGCCGACGACGCTGAGCACCCGGACCAGCAGCGGCCAGCTTCGCTCCCAGGCGATCGCGAACGTGGCGCGTCGCAGCGCCGTGTCCAAGCGCAGCCGCGCCAGCGCGTCTGGATCCTGCGGGGTCTGCGACGGGTCGGGACTGCGGCCGCTCAACAAGCTCTCCGGGTTGTACGTACGACAGCCTACCACAGCGGCGGCAATGAGGCACCTCACAGCCGCGACCGTCATGCCGCTGTCGTCCCACACGAATGCGTGACGGCGCTGACTTCAGCCCGTAACGTCCCGGCGCTTCAACCAGAGGATCGACGATGGACAAGACGACCCACGACAAGGGGCTGGAAATCCGCAAGGCCGTGCTCGGCGAGGCCTATGTGGAGAACGCGCTGAAGACCGCCGACGACTTCAACAGGCCGTTTCAGGAACTCGTCACCGAATATTGCTGGGGCGCGATCTGGAGCCGCGACGAGCTGCCGCGCAAGACCCGCAGCATGCTGAACCTCGCGATGATCGCGGTGCTCAACCGTCCGCACGAGCTGCGCGCGCATCTCAAGGGCGCGCTGACCAACGGCGTCACCAAGGACGAGATCCGCGAGATCTTCATGCAGGTCACGTGCTACGCCGGCATGCCGGCCGGCGTCGACAGCTTCCGCATCGCCCGCGAAGTATTCGCCGAGGTCGACAAGGGCTGAGACGCGCCGGCCGCTGCTCGCCGCGCGCTACATCATCCGCGGCAGCACGTCGGCCTTGGGGTTCTTGTCGAGAAAGCGGTGCTTCAACGCGCCGGCGACATGCAAGGCGACCAGCCCGAGCAGCGTGTAGGCCAGCACCTTATGCAGGAACTGAAACACCCGAAACGCCGTGTCGTTCTTCGGCAGCAGCTCCGGCACATGCAGCCCGAAGAACGTCACGCCGTCGCTGTGCGCATAGCTGCTGGACATGGCGTAGCCCATCAGCGGCACGATCAGCACCAGCGCGTAGATCGCCACATGCACCACATGGGAGAGCACGCGTTCGTGCTTCGGCAGCTCCGCCGGACCGGGCAGCCGCGACACCGCGCGGATGCCGAGCTGCACCAGCACGATCAGCAGCACCAGCAGGCCGAAGGATTTGTGCAGCGGATACAGCTCACCGAACCGCTCCGCGGCCTCATCGTCCAGCGACGTCATGAACCAGCCGACTCCGATCAGCCCGAAGATCAGCAGCGCGCGCAGCCAATGCAGCACGCGCAGCGAGGGTGGGTACTTGTCGACCGACACGGATGTCGCGGGCTCGGCTTGGGTCATCGGTGGTCCTGCGTGGAAATTGCGGGGATGTTGAGCGAGGGACCGGTGGCGAATGTAAGGCTCGCGCAGCGCGTGCACGAACCAGCTCCGCGCACCGAGGCGCGCGTTAAGGTTGATCGGTTAGGTTAAGCGGGGGTTTCAATTGCCGCGCCGCGCAACACCGATAGGTTGAACCCGTCGCGCGTACCCGCCGGACGCCGCACGTTCCCGGCGGGATTGCAAACGTGCGATCGGGACCGCCAGTCTTTTGTCCGCCGCGTGCTGGCGGTCCCACTCCGCTTGGCCTAATCGAGAATTGCTCAAAGCGATCGGTCTTTCCAGAGGGCCGAACTCCTCATCCTGAGGAGCACGGCGAGCCGGGCGTCTCGAAGGATGTGGCCACGCATCCCATGCGGCCCATGGTTCGAGACGGCGCTGCGCGCCTCCTCACCATGAGGTTGTACTTGTGGCGATGCATCATCGAGCCTGCTTCCGCGCGAAGCGGAACCGCTCTATCAGCTCACAGCCACGGCGCCGGCTTGTCCATCGCGATCAGTTGTTCGACTTCGATCCGCGGGCGGACCACCGCGTACTGATCGTCCTTCACCAGGACTTCCGGGACCAGCGCGCGGGTGTTGTAAGTACACGCCTGTACCGCGCCGTAAGCGCCGGCCGTCATGATCGCGATCAGGTCGCCGGCCTTGAGCTCCGGCAGCTTGCGGTCGAGCGCCAGGTAATCGCCGGTCTCGCAGACCGGGCCGACGACGTCGGCGGTGATCAGCTTCGCGCCGGGAGCCGGCTCATTCACCGGCAGAATCTCGTGATACGCCTCGTACAGCGTCGGCCGGATCAGATCGTTCATCGCGGCGTCGATGATCACGAAGGTCTTGCCGTCGCCGTGCTTCACGTAGATCACCTGCGCGACCAGGATGCCGGCATTGCCGACGATCATCCGGCCGGGCTCGAACAGCAGCGTGCAGCCGAGATTATGGGTGACGCGCTTGACCATCTCCGCATAGGCGAACGGCTCCGGCGGCGCGTCGCGATCCTCGTAATACGGAATGCCGAGGCCGCCGCCGAAATCGACATGGCTGATCGTATGGCCGTCGCCGCGCAGGACGTGGACGAACTCCGCGACGATGCGGAATGCCGCTTCCATCGGCGCCAGGTCGATGATCTGGCTGCCGATATGCACGTCGACGCCGCTGATCTGAAGGCCCGGCAGCTTGGCGGCGCGGGCATAGACCTCGCGCGCATGCGCCAGCGGAATGCCGAACTTGTTCTCGGACTTGCCGGTGGAGATCTTGGCGTGGGTGCCGGAGTCGACGTCCGGATTGACCCGGATCGAGATCTTGGCAGTGCGGCCCATTTCGACCGCGAGCCGCGACAGCAGCTCGAGTTCAGGCTCGGACTCGACGTTGAGGCACTTGATGTCGTAACTGAGCGCGGCGCGGAGTTCCGCCTCGGTCTTGCCGACGCCGGAGAACACGATCTTGCTGGGCGGAATGCCGGCCGCCAGCGCGCGCTGCATCTCGCCGCCCGACACCACGTCGGCGCCGGCGCCGAGCTTGGCCAGCGTGCGCAGCACCGACTGGTTGGAATTGGCCTTCATGGCGTAGCAGACTAGCGCGTCGGTGCCGGCGAAGGCTTCGCTGAACACGCGGTAGTGCCGTTCCAGCGTCGCGGTCGAATAGCAGTAGAACGGCGTGCCGACCTCGCGCGCCAGCACGGCAAGGCTGACGCCTTCGGCGTGCAGCACGCCGTTGCGGGTGTCGAAATGACGCATCGCGGATCAGTCCAACAGCGGGTCGAGGAGGATGCGCTTCTTCTGGCCCTTGCCGGCGACGGGCGGCGCATTGGTGCCGTAGGACGGGTCGAACACGTCGCCCTTCGCGGCCGGCGCGGCGGAAGCCGTCGGCGCTCCGGGCGTATCGGCGGCGCCCGCCGGAAGGTCCAGCCCGCCTTTACGGCCGCAGCCCGCGAGGGCCAGCGTCGCCACAGCGATCACAACAAGCGCCCATCGGGATGGGCCGGCAGTGCGGTTCACGTCGAAATCCCCAATTGCGGCCGCATTCTACAGAGAACGCCCGGCCGTGGCGAGCCCCTGCTTCAACCGGCTTTTCGCTCTTTTTCGAGGCGCTTCAGCCAGGCCTTGGCCTGGGCGCTGACGTTTTTCGGCGCGGTGCCGCCATAGGAGGTGCGGCTCTTCACCGACGAATCGACGCTGAGCACCGCCAGCGCCTCCTTGGTGATGCGCTTTTCCACCGCCTGCATCTCGGCCAGCGGCAGCTCGTGCAGCGCCACGCCGGCCTTGGCGGCGAGGCCGACGATCCGGCCGGTGACGTGATGGGCGTCGCGGAACGGCATTTTCAGCGTCCGCACCAGCCAATCGGCCAGATCGGTGGCGGTGGCGTAGCCTTCGCCGGCCGCCGCCCGCATCTTGTCCTGCTCGGGGACGATATCGCGGACCATGCCGGTCATCGCCCGGATCGCCAGCGACAGCGCCGCAAAACCTTCCATCGCGCCTTGTTTGTCTTCCTGCATGTCCTTCTGATAGGCCAGCGGCAGCCCCTTCATCACGATCAGCAGGCCATTCAGCGCGCCGATGACGCGGCCGGTCTTGGCGCGAACCAGCTCGGCGGCGTCCGGATTGCGCTTCTGCGGCATGATCGACGAGCCGGTGGTGAACTTGTCGGAGAGCCGCACCAGGCCAACCAGCGGCGAGGTCCAGATCACGATCTCCTCGGCGAAGCGCGACAGATGCACCGCGCAGATCGAGGCGGCCGAGAGCGTCTCCAGCACGAAGTCGCGGTCCGACACCGCGTCGAGCGAATTGGCCATCGGCCGGTCGAAGCCGAGCTTCTGCGCCGTCGCATGGCGGTCGATCGGGAACGAGGTGCCGGCCAGCGCCGCGGCGCCGAGCGGGCTTTCGTTGAGCCGCTTGCGGGCGTCCTGGAACCGGCCGCGGTCGCGCGCCGCCATCTCCACATAGGCCATCAGATGATGCCCGAAGGTCACCGGCTGCGCGGTCTGCAGATGGGTGAAGCCCGGCATCACGGTGTCGGCATGCTCGAGCGCCCGTTCGGCCAGCGCCTGCTGGAAGCTCGCCAGCGCCGCATCGGTCTGGTCGAGCACGTCGCGAACATAGAGCCGGAAATCGGTCGCGACCTGGTCGTTGCGCGAGCGCGCGGTATGCAGCCGCCCGGCGGCCGGACCGATCAGCTCGGACAGCCGGCTCTCGACGTTCATATGGATGTCTTCGAGCGCACGCTTGAAGGTGAATTTGCCGGCGCCGATCTCTGACAGAATCGTGTCTAGACCCTTGCCGATATTTTTCGCATCGTTCGCGGTGATGATGCCCTGCGCGGCGAGCATGGCTGCATGGGCCTTGGACGCGGTGATGTCCTGGGCGTAGAGATGCCGATCGACGTCGATCGAGACGTTGATCTCTTCCATGATGGCGTCGGGGCTCTCGGCGAACCGGCCACCCCACATCTTGTTGCTCTGCCCGCCGCCTTTTTGTCCGCCGCTCACTGTCCGCTCACGATCATGCCCGCCTCAACTTTGCCTCAAGCCCACCAGCCTGCGATTCTGTCCGAACTGCCGAGTCCGAGTGCCCGATGACTGATACCCGACCCGACATCGTCCCGCCACGCCGCAAGGGCCGCAAGACGTTGATTTTGGCCGCGATGGCCGTGCTGGTGGTCGCCGGAGCAGCGGGGGTATACGGGATCGCCGGGCTGCAGCGCAATGCGGGCGATCCCACCTGCCGCCCCGCCGTGGCACTGGCACAACAGCTCAAGCCCCTGGCCCGCGGCGAAATCGCCGCCGTGACGGTCGCCGCCAAGCCGCTGAAGCTGCCGGATCTCGCGTTCGAGGACGGCAGCGGTCAGCCCAGGAAGCTGTCGGATTTCCGTGGCCGCACCGTGCTGGTCAACCTGTGGGCGACCTGGTGCGTGCCGTGTCGCAAGGAGATGCCGGCGCTCGACAATCTCCAGGCCAAGCTCGGCAGCCCGCAGTTCGAAGTGGTGGCGATTAATATCGACACCCGCGATCCGGCCAAGCCGAAGAAGTTTCTCGAGGACGAGAAGCTGACCAAGCTGAGCTTCTTCAGCGACGCTTCGGCCCGGGTTTTCCAGGACCTGAAGAACGTCGGCCGCGCGCTCGGCATGCCGACCTCGGTGCTGGTCGATGGCCAGGGCTGCGAGATCGCCACCATCGCCGGCCCGGCCGAATGGGACAGCGCCGACGCGCTGGCGCTGGTGAACGGCGCACTGCCGAAGTAACCGCCGCGACAATCGGCCCCGGCCACGGCCTGTCGGATGCCCTTACGATCGATCGTCTTGCTGACAGCCGCGGACGCGGCGCAGACGGATCGGGAGGAAAGCAGATGTCCTATGTCGACGGCTTCGTGGTGCCGGTGCCGAAAGCCAAGCTCGCGGACTACATCAAGCTGGCACGCAAGGCCGACAAGGTGTTTCGCGAGCACGGCGCGCTCGATTATCGCGAATGGATCGCCGACGACGTCGAGCCCGGCAAGGTCACCTCGTTCCCGCGCAGCGTGAAGCTGAAGCCGGACGAGGTCGTGGTGTTTTCCTACATCGTTTACAAATCGCGCAAGCAGCGCGACAAAGTGATGGCGAAAGCCCTGCAGGACCCGCGGCTGGGTGGCATGGATCCGAAGACGATGCCGTTCGACACCAAGCGGATGTTCTTCGGCGGCTTCAAGAAGCTGGTGTAGCGGCGGGTCGGGCGATCAGGCGGTGACGTTGAGGTTGCCGCCGACGCCGGCGCCGACATTGGCGAGCGACGGCGCGCCCTGCCCGATGCCGAGCAGCGTCTGCACCGTGTCGCGCTCCATCCGCGCGTTCGACGCCTGGATCGTCGTCGCGATCTGCATCTGCGTGCTGCTCGCCTGCATCGCGAGCGCCGCGCTGACCATGCTCATGTCCATGGCCTCAGCTTAGCGACGAAGCGTTAACAACCTTTCGCTTCGTCGCCTGCAATTGCTCAACCAGCCGGTATCGCCGTCCGCTGTGGCAACGAAGCTGCGTCCTCGTCTCTCAAATGAAGCGCGAAGCCGGTCCGGCCCGGAGCGCCCAGGCCGGGCCGCAGTTCCATGCTGGGAATCAGATAGTCGCCGCCGTTCTGGCGCCGGTACGAAATCGACGGCGTACTAGCCAGCGTGCGCATCCTTTCGCGGAGCTGTTCGGCGGTCGCTTCGAACCTCGGCTCGTCGATGCGACCGGTCTGATACACGACGAACGGCGGCAGCACGTCGTAGCCCGGGTAGAACAGGATGCCGTGGTGGATCGGAAACAGCAGGTCGTCGATCGGCCCGTTGACGCCGCGGGCACCGTAGTGCGTTCCCCAGCCGCCGGTGGTGACGATCAGCATCGCGCGTTTGCCGGCGAGATTGCCCTCGCCGTAGCGGTCGCCCCACCGCTTGTCGCTGTGCTCGCCGACCCCATAGGCGAAGCCGCAGGCATAGACGCGATCGACCCAGCCTTTCAGGATCGCCGGCATGGTGAACCACCACAGCGGGAATTGCAGGATCAGCACATCGGCCCAGCGCAGCTTGTCGATCTCGCCCTGGACATCCGGCGTCAGTGCGTCCGCCTCGAACGCCGCCTTCGAGCCGGCGGAGACCACCAGCCGCTCGTCGGACGCGAGCGCGGGGAAATCGGCGCGGTCGACCACCGGTTTCCAGCCCATGGCATAAAGGTCGGAGACCTGCACCTCATGGCCGAGGCGCTGCAGCTCGGCGACCGCGACGTCGCGCAGCGCGCCGTTCAGCGACCGCGGTTCGGGATGGGCGAACACCAGAAGAATTTTCACGGCAGGGCTCCTCAAGAATGACCAGGACCTTCGAATAAGCCCGCCGCAACTATTCCAGTAGACGATGAAGGCCGATATCATTGTTCCGCAAAATGGATAGATCAGCCGTCACGATCGAGCGCATCCGCACCTTCGTTCGCGTCGCCGAACGCGGCAGCCTGTCGGCTGTCGCCCGTGAACTCAACGTCGGCCAGTCGACCGTGACGCGGCAGTTGCAGGAACTGGAGTCGGCGATCGGCGCGGCTCTGCTGAGCCGCACCACTCGCCGGGTCACGCTGACCGAGGAGGGCAGCCGCTATTACACGCGCGCCGTTCAGATCCTGCGGCTGCTCGAACAGGCCGGTGACGAGGCGCTCGGCTCATCGGGCGCGCCGGCCGGCGCGATCCGGATGACCTGCACGGCGTCGTTCGGCGTGATGCACGCGAGCCGGCTGATCTTCGCGTTTCAGGACCGCTTTCCGGAGATCGGCATCGATTTCGGCCTCACCGACCAGCGCATCGATCTGGTGCGCGAAGGCGTCGACCTCGCGCTGCGCCTCGCGCCACTGACCGAGAGTTCGCTGAAGCTGCGCACCCTCGGCCAAAGCCAACGCCTGATGGCCGCATCCCCCGACTATCTGGCGGCCCACGGCCGGCCGATGACCCCGCAGGATCTGTCCCGGCATCAGGGCATCCGCATGGTGAACGTGGCCGGCAGCGACATGTTGACCTTCGAGGGGCCCGGCCAGGAGATTCACCGCGTCCCGTTCGGCGGCCGGCTCAGGGTCGACCACGGTCTTGCGGCACGGGAGGCGATGATCGCCGGGCGCGGCATCGCCGCGACGCATCGCTGGCTGGTGGACGACCTGCTGGCTGCGGGCCGCCTCGAAGTGATCCTGCCGGACTATCGGCTGCCGCCGGTGCCGCTCAATCTGCTGATCGTGCCGGAGCGGGCCGGCATCGCACGCGTGCGGCTGTTGATCGATTTTCTGGTCGAGCAGATCCGGGCCGTGCCGGGGATCGAGTGAGCGCCGTCAGAGGCTCAGCGCGTCGGGACCGGCTTTTCGCCGCGATAATCGTAGAAGCCGCGGCTGGTCTTGCGGCCGAGCCAGCCGGCTTCGACGTATTTCACCAGCAACGGGCACGGCCGATACTTGGAGTCGGCGAGGCCTTCGTGCAGCACCTGCATGATCGACAGACAGGTATCGAGGCCGATGAAATCGGCCAGTTCGAGCGGACCCATCGGATGGTGCGCGCCGAGCCGCATCGCCGCATCGATCGCCTCGACGTTTCCGACGCCTTCATACAGCGTGTAGATCGCCTCGTTGATCATCGGCAGCAGGATGCGGTTGACGATGAAGGCCGGGAAATCCTCGGAGACGGCGATCTGCTTGCCGAGCTTGGCGACGAACGCCTTGGCGGTCTCGAAGGTCGCATCGTCGGTGGCGATGCCGCGGATCAGTTCGACCAGTTCCATCACCGGCACCGGATTCATGAAATGAATGCCGATGAAGCGCTCGGGCCGGTCGGTCGAGGCGGCGAGCCGGGTGATGGAGATCGACGAGGTGTTGGAGGCGATGATCGCCTCGGGCTTCAGCGTCGCGCACAGGTCGTGGAAGATCTTGCGCTTGACCTCTTCCTTCTCGACCGCGGTTTCGATCACCAGATCGCAGTCGGCGAGCCCGTCGAGCCTGTCGTTCGCGGTGATGTTGGCCAGCGCCTGCTTGCGCTGGTCCTCGGTAATGAGCTTGCGGGCGATTTGCCGGGTGAGATTGCCGTTGATGGTGGCCATCGCCGACTTCAGCCGGTCCGCCGAGATGTCGTTCAGGACGACGGCGAAGCCGCCGAGCGCAGCCACATGCGCGATGCCGTTGCCCATCTGGCCGGAGCCGATCACGCCGACTTTCTTGATTGTTAACGCCATCTGTCATCTCGTTGGACGCCCGTCGCACGCACGGGCCGGAGCATTGTGGCAACTTCCGCGCCGGAAGCCGCCGGAACGGAGCAATATAGCGACAAGCACTTAAACTTTGCCAACGGATCCGGCCGAAGCCGGATCCGTGCGCAGGCCGGCGATTACTTGCCTAGCTTGCCGAGTTCTTCGGTCAGTTCCGGCACCGCCTGATACAGGTCGGCGACCAGGCCGTAGTCGGCCACCTGGAAGATCGGCGCGTCTTCGTCCTTGTTGATCGCGACGATCACCTTCGAGTCCTTCATGCCGGCGAGATGCTGGATCGCGCCGGAAATGCCGATCGCGACGTACAGCTCCGGCGCCACGACCTTGCCGGTCTGGCCGACCTGCCAGTCGTTCGGCGCGTAGCCGGCGTCCACCGCGGCACGCGAAGCGCCGACGCCGGCGCCGAGCTTGTCGGCGAGCGGCTCGATGTACTTGGTGAAGTTCTCGCGGCTTTGCATCGCGCGGCCGCCAGAGACGATGATCTTGGCCGAGGCCAGCTCCGGACGATCGCTCTTGGCGACTTCCTCGCTGACAAAGGTCGACAGGCCCGGATCTTCCGCCGCCGCTACCGACTCGACGCTGGCGCTGCCGCCTTCGCCGGTGGCCTGGAAGGTCGAAGTGCGGACGGTGATGACCTTCTTGGCGTCCTTGGACTTCACGGTCTGGATCGCGTTGCCGGCGTAGATCGGCCGCTCGAACGTGTCGGGCGCGACGACCTTGATGATCTCCGACACCTGCATCACGTCGAGCAAGGCTGCGACGCGCGGCATCACGTTCTTGAACCGCGAGGTCGCGGGAGCGACGAACGCGTCGTAGTTGCCGGCCAGCGAGACGATCAGCGCGGCCAGCGGCTCGGCGAGATCATGCGCATAAGCGGGAGCTTCGGCGACCAGCACCTTGGCGACGCCCTGCAGCTTGGCGGCGGCTTCGGCCGCGGCCTTGGTGCCTTCGCCGCCACCGGCGACGAGGACGTGGACCTCCGAGCCGAGCGCGGCAGCAGCGGTCAGCGCCTTGTTGGTCGCGTCCTTGAGCTCGGCATGGTCGTGTTCGGCAATCAGCAGCGTGGCCATATCAGATAACACCCGCTTCGTTCTTGAGTTTCGAGACCAGTTCGGCGACGTCCTTGACCTTCACGCCGGCCTTGCGGCCGCTCGGCTCGACGGTCTTGAGGACTTCCAGACGCGGCGCGACATCGACGCCGTAGTCCGCCGCGGTCTTCTCGGCGATCGGCTTCTTCTTGGCCTTCATGATGTTCGGAAGGCTGGCGTAGCGCGGCTCGTTGAGCCGCAGGTCGGTGGTGACGATCGCCGGGCCCTTGAGCTTCAGGGTCTGCGAGCCGCCGTCGACTTCGCGCGACACCTTGAAGTCCGAACCTTCGACTTCGAGCTTGGACGCGAAGGTGGCCTGCGACCAGCCGAGCAGCGCCGCCAGCATCTGGCCGGTCTGGTTGCTGTCGTCGTCGATCGCCTGCTTGCCGAGGATGATCAGTCCGGGCTGTTCTTCGCCGGCGACGCCCTTGAGGATCTTGGCGACCGCGAGCGGCTCGACGACGCCATCGACCTTGACCAGGATGCCGCGATCGGCGCCCATCGCCAGGCCGGTCCGCAGCGTTTCCGACGCCTGCGCGGGGCCGATCGAGACGACGACGACTTCGGTCGCCTTGCCGGCTTCCTTCAGCCGCAGCGCTTCCTCGACCGCGATCTCGTCGAACGGATTCATCGACATCTTGACGTTGGCGAGTTCAACGCCCGATCCGTCACTCTTGACCCTGATCTTGACGTTGTAGTCGACCACCCGCTTGACCGGCACCAGAACCTTCATCGATCCTCTTTCGTTTTCGCTGGGTTTATCTTGTCGTGGCGGCGGAACCTAAAGCCCCGGATATCGGCGGTCAACGCAGCAGAGCCAAAAACGACCCAAACTAGCGGTTCTGACCGGGAACCCAAAGAACGTCTCCGGCCCCGTCATTGTTCACCGCGCGGCTGGCGACGAACAGAAAGTCGGACAGCCGGTTGACGTAGTGCACGGCCGCCGGAGTAATCCGCTCCTCCGGCTTGGCCGCCAGTTCCACCATCACGCGTTCCGCACGGCGGCATATCGTCCGCGCCAGATGCAGGTACGCGGCGCCCGGTTTGCCGCCGGGCAGCACGAATGACGTCAATGGCGCGAGACGCTCGTTGAGCTGATCGATTTCGCGCTCGAGACGTTCCACCTGCGTCGATAGGACCCGCAGCCGCTCGGCTTTGCCGTCGCGATCCGGCACCGCCAGATCGGCGCCGAGGTCGAATAGATCGTTCTGAATCCGGCCCAGCATCGCGTCGATCTCGGGCTCGTCCGCCATATGCACCCGCGCCACGCCCACTGCGGCATTGGTTTCGTCAACCGTGCCGTAGGCGGCGATCCGCAGATCGTGCTTCGGCCGGCGCTCGCCGGTACCGAGCGCGGTCGAGCCGTCGTCGCCGGTCCTGGTGTAGATTCGATTGAGAACGACCATCGCGCAGAACCTCGGCGGCAGAACCGGCTTGTTTGTCGGGACGATTTGACGATTGGCGCCCGTGGCTAGCGGCCCAGCGCCCAGATCGCAAGCATGGTGATCACGATGGCGGCGAATTGCAGCAAAACCCGCAGCCGCATCAGCTTCTGGGACCGGTTGGGGGAGCCGCCCCGCATCATATTGATCAGGCCGAGCAGCAGGACAAGCGCCACGGCGCAGAGCGCGATCGGCAGGACAAGCGTGCTGAGAAAGGTGGCCATTTCGGTCTCATAGCACCGTCGTGTCGACCGCGCCACCCGGCCGCACCCGCAACGAAGTCGGTTTGAGCGGGTTAGTAGCCGATGCTAGTGTCCCGCGCCGCAACCCTCAGTCAGGTGACCCGTGAGGCAAATCCGCTACGTCTACGCGGTCGTGATGGACGCTTTTTATACGTTTCTGGCGGATGACGGGTGGGCGATCGCCAGCCATATCGCGCTGTCGTCGCTGATGGCGCTGTTTCCGTTCCTGATCGTGCTGACCTCGCTGGCCGGCTTCGTCGGATCCAAGGACCTCGCCGACCAGGCGGCCGAATTGATGCTGGACATCTGGCCGGCCCAGGTCGCCAGCACGCTGTCGGGGGAGATCCACGACGTGCTGACCACCACGCGGGGCGGCGCGCTGACCATCGGCCTGCTGCTGGCGCTGTACTTCGCCTCCAACGGCGTCGAGAGCCTGCGGGTCGCGCTCAACCGCGCCTATGCGGTGATCGAGGTGCGTCCGTGGTACATGCTGCGACTGGAGTCGATCGGCTACACGCTGGTGGCGGCGTTCACCGCGCTGGCGATGGCGTTCCTGATCGTGCTCGGCCCGCTGATCCTGGCAACCGCCCGACACTACGTGCCGCTGCTGGTCGAGGACAACCAGACGCTGCTGACCGTGGCGCGCTACGGCATCGCGATCGGGGCGCTGACCGTCGCGCTATTCATCCTGCACGCCCGGCTGCCCGCCGGCCGGCGCACCATCAAGCAGATCGTGCCCGGCATCGTCTTCACCATGGTGGCGTCGCTGGTGTCGGGGATGGGGTTCGGCCTGTATCTGGCGCGCTTCGCCAACAACTACGTGACGATGTATGCGGGACTGGCGTCGGCGATCATCGCCCTGGTGTTTCTGTATTTTATCTCGGCGATCTTCGTCTATGGCGGCGAACTCAACGCCGCCATCATCAAGTCGCGGTTGCCGGACGGCGTGACGCTTCAAGCAGCGCAGTTGCGAGCGCACGAGGAGACACCGGCTTGAGCAGGAAGGCGTCGGCCCCGGCGTCGCGGGCCGCGGCCTCGTCCTGATCGCGGCCGGAGACGCCGATGATCGGGATCGCGCCGAGCGGCGCGGCGAGCCCGCGAATCCGGCGGATCGCTTCGGGCCCGCTGATGCCGGGCAGCACCATGTCCATCAGCACCGCGTCGAAGCCGCCCTGCCCCAGGCGCTCCGGCGCGGCCTCGCCGCTGCCGATGAACTCGGTGTGATGGCCGAGCTCGGTGAGGATCGCGTTGAGCACGACGCGGCCGAACGGATTGTCCTCGACGCTCAGCAGCCGTAGCGGGCGGCTCAGCGCAGCAATCGAACTATGCGGCCCGGGTGTTTGCGGCTGCGGCGGCTTCGCCCGGGTCAGTTTGACGGTCAGGGTGAAGACCGCGCCGCCCTTCGGCCGCGGCGTCACCGCGACGTCGCCATGCATCGCCCGTGCGATCTGCCGCACCGACGACAGCCCGAGTCCGGCGCCGCCGAACCGCGACGCGATGCTGACATTGGCCTGAGAGAACGGCCGGAACAGCCGCTTGATTTCAGCGAGCGTCAGGCCGATGCCGCTGTCGGAGACTGCGAAGCTCACCTCCGCGGCGTCCTTGCCAGCGCTGCTCGAACTGACCTTCAGCGCGACGTCGCCGTGGTCGGTGAACTTGACGGCGTTGTCGATGAGATTTTCCAACGCAGCCCGCAACCGCACCGCATCGCCGACCACGAAGGCCGGCAGCCGCGGCGAGATCGTCACGACCGCGCGCAGCCCTTTGGC
Source organism: Rhodopseudomonas sp. AAP120 (assembly GCF_001295845.1). Lineage (GTDB taxonomy): Bacteria > Pseudomonadota > Alphaproteobacteria > Rhizobiales > Xanthobacteraceae > Rhodopseudomonas. Next base: position 21,320 of record NZ_LJIC01000019.1, read on the forward strand.
GGCAGCGCGGCCGGACAGCGAGTCGCCGGCGTGGCGGGCGAGCGCGCGCAGATCGAAGAACTCGTTGCGGGCGCCGAGGCCAGCCCCTCCGTCGATCACGCCGAGCCGCGCGGCGTCGACGAAAAGCGTAGCGAGTCCAGCGAGATGCTCGGCCCCGGCCTTGATGGTCTCGACCCAGCGGCGCTCGCGCTCGCCGAGGTCGGAGGTCGCCAGCAGATCGCTGACGGCGAGGATGCCGGTCAGTGGTGTGCGGACTTCATGCGCGAACACCGCCAACGCCGTCTCGACCATACCGGGAGCGGCCGTTTTCCGGCGCACGCGCTTGACCGGCGCCCGCTTGAGCGCCGTTCGCCCGCTCCGCAGGGCGCGCGACTTCACTGTCATCATTCCCCCACCCAACGCCCGGCACCATGCCATGACGCCGTTAACGGAGTCATCGGGAAAACGAATCCCGCGCCGCGGACCATGTGGCAAACCTGGGGCAAGCTCAGGCGGCGGGTGCGAGCCCGACCATGTTGCGAATCTGTTGCGGCGTGACGCCATTCGCTCGCAACTCGCGCAGTCCGGTCGCGGCGGACGACTTCGACAGCTTGCGGCCCTCGGCATCGCGCAGCAGTGAGTGGTGCCGATATACCGGAGCCGGCAAACCGAGCAGAGCCTGCAACAACCGGTGCACGCTGGTCGCCCAGAACAGGTCGGCGCCGCGAACCACCTCGGTGATTCCCTGCAGCGCGTCGTCGATCACCACCGAGAGATGATAGCTGGTCGGCGTCTCCTTGCGGGCGATCACGACGTCGCCCCACGCCTCGGGCCGGGCCGCGACCGTTCCGGTCTCGCCGGCAGGGCCTTCGCCCAGTTCGGCCCAGGTGAGTTCGCCGACGAGCGCGCGCGCGGCCGCCATGTCGAGCCGCAGCGCATAGGGCGCGCCGGACTCGATCTGCTCGGCGCGTTGGGCGGCGCTGAGCTGTTTGCCGACGCCGGGATACAGCGGCGCGCCGTCGGGGTCGCGCGGCCAGGGCGCGACCGCCTCCTTGTCCGCGACCAAACGGGTGATCTCGGCGCGGCTTTCGAACGCCGGATAGACCAGCCCGCGCGCGGTGAGCTGCGCGACCGCGTCGCGATAAAGGTCGAGGTGATCGGACTGCCGCCGCACCTCGGGCTCCCACACGATTCCGAGCCAGGCCAGATCCTGATAGATCGCCGCCTCGTACTCCGGCCGGCAGCGCGTGGCGTCGATGTCCTCGATCCGCAGCAGCAGCCGCCCGCCGCCGGCTTGCGCCAGATCGGCATTGAGCAGCGCCGAGTACGCGTGGCCGAGATGCAGATAGCCGTTCGGGCTGGGGGCGAATCGGAAAACGGGTGGCGGCATCGAAACCCCGGCGTCATTGCCGGACTTGATCCGGCAATCCATCGCGTAGACGATCCCTCTTACGATCGCGGATGGATGCGCGGGTCAAGCCCGCGCATGACGACAGAGCAAACGAAACCGCCCCCATGACCATCCACCTCGACACCCAGGCCGACCTCGAAGCCGCGATCACCACGCTGGTGAAGCAGGATCCGCGGCTGCGGCCGGTGCTGAAGACCGCCGGCATGCCGCCGCTGCGGCGGCGTGACCCCGGCTTCAAGGGGCTGGCGGCGATCGTCTGCGGCCAGCAATTGTCGGTGGCGAGCGCGGCGGCGATCTGGGCGCGCGTGAGCGAGGCGTATGATCCGTTCGATCACGCGGCGATCAAGCGCGCCCGCACCGACCGGCTCGGACGACTCGGCCTGTCCGCCGCCAAGATCAAGACGCTGAAGGCACTCGCCCAGGAACTGCACCACGAACGCCTCAACCTCGACGTCCTCGCCAACGAGGATGCCGACGTCGCCCACACCACGCTGACCGCGCTGCACGGCATCGGACCGTGGACCGCCGACATCTATCTGCTGTTCTGCCTCGGCCACGGCGACGCCTGGCCGGCCGGCGATCTCGCGGTGCAGGAGGCGATGCGGATCGGGCTCGGGCTGGCGGCACGGCCGACCGTCAAGCAAATGGCGCCGCTCGCCGAACCCTGGCGCCCGCTGCGCGGCGCCGCCGCGCATCTGTGGTGGGCCTATTATCACGCGGTGAAGAAGCGCGAGGGCGTGATCGCGGGGAAGCCCGAGACTAACAAAGTTTAAAACAACGCGCGTCGCAAAGTCGACATCGGCACCGGGGCAGAGTGGCAGCCGTGATGACAATGAGGACGCGCCCGCATGAAAGGTTCCAGCTTCACCGTTGCCCGTGACGATCTTGCCCGTACCGCGCTGATCGAGCGCGACCTGCCCGACGCCGGCACGCTCGACGACGGCGCCGTACTGCTCGCCGTCGATCGCTTCGCCTTCACGGCCAACAACATCACTTACGCGATGCTCGGCGATCAACTCGGCTATTGGCAGCTGTTCCCGGCGCCCGAGGGCTTCGGCATCATTCCGGTCTGGGGCTTCGGCAACGTCATCGCCTCCAACCATCCGCAGGTCGCGATCGGCGAGCGGCTGTTCGGTTACTTCCCGATGGCCACGCACCTCGTGATCGAACCGAGCCATGTCGGCGACCGTGGGCTGCGCGACGGCGCGGCCCATCGCCAAGGCGTCGCGCCGGTGTACAACGCCTACACCAGGGTCGGCGACGATCCGGCCTTCACTGGGCAGCAAGGCGACTATCAGGCGCTGTTGCGGCCGCTGTTCATGCTGTCGTTCCTGGTCGACGATTTTCTCGCCGAACAGAACTTCTTCGGCGCGCGGCGGGTGATCCTGTCGAGCGCGTCGAGCAAGACCGCATTCGGGCTGGCGCATCTGCTGCACGCGCGGGGTGATCTCGAGGTGATCGGCCTGACCTCGGAGGCCAACACAGCGTTCGTTGAGCGGCTCGGCTGCTACACCCGAACGATCGGCTACGACCAATTGAAGTCGCTGCCAGCCGGCGAGCCCGTGCTGTATGTCGACATGGCCGGAAGCGCCGCCCTGCGGCAGCGGCTGCATGCGCACTTCGGCGCGGCGCTACGCTACAGCGGCCGGGTCGGCCTCACCCATCAGGACAGCGGTGAACACGATCCGGAACTGCCGGGCGCGGCACCATCCTGGTTCTTCGCGCCCGATCAAATTCGCAAGCGCGCCAGGGAATGGGGACCGGGCGGAGTCGAACAGCGACTGGCGACGGCGTGGACCGGCCTGGTGCCCCTGCTCGACCGCAGCCTGACCATCACCACGCGGTCCGGCCCGGAAGCCGTCAAACAGGCCTATCGTGAGACGCTCGCCGGCACAGTGCCGCCCGATCAGGGCCTGATGCTGGCGCTGCGCTGAGGCGCAACTGACTGGGGGCAGCCCACAAACGACAAGGCGCACCGACGGTGTCCGCCGGTGCGCCCCTCGTTACTCGCTGGTTCCCAGGCGCCGGGGCGCCCAGGCCGAAGCGGCTCAATCAGGAGCCTACCTCAGCGGGCGTCCCCAGCGAGGTGACAGCGTTTCGAGTGAGACACTGGATCACCTCCTTTCGTTGTTTCAGGAAGCCTCAAGATAGGAATGATTCTTCGGTTTGCAAAGCCCCGCCGCGACCGATCGCGCGCGGCGCGGAACGGGCGTCCCGTCTCGTGGTTGTTCCTGCTCACAGGGAGAAGCCAGATGACAGCGGAAGCAGACGAAACCGTCAGCCTGATCGGCAGCGACAAGGTTCAGGGCACCGTGGTGTACGGCCCCGACGGCGAGAAGATCGGCAGCATCGAACGGGTGATGATCGAGAAGGTGAGCGGCAAGGTGTCGTATGCGGTGCTCAGCTTCGGCGGCTTCCTCGGCATCGGCGACGACCACTACCCGCTGCCCTGGCCGTCGCTGAAGTACAATGTCGAGCTCGGCGGCTACCAGACCATGATCACCAACGATCAGCTGCAGAACGCGCCACACTATGCCCGCGACGACGAATACGACTGGAAGGGCGCCCGCAAGGTCGACGATTATTACGGCGTTGCGCTGACGTAAGCTTCGCAGGTGTGGGCACAGGCGCGAAAGCGCCGCGCCCACCCTGCCGGACCCGGCTGTGTCGCATGGGCACGTTGCGCCGCGCCCACCTTCCGTTTCCCTTCACCCCGTGCACTCCGATGATCGACGATCTCTGGTACAAGAACGGTGTGATCTACTGCCTGTCGGTCGCGACCTATATGGACGCCGATGGCGACGGGGTCGGCGACTTCCGCGGGCTGTTGCGGCGGCTGGATTATCTGTCGGGCCTCGGCGTCACCGCGATCTGGCTGATGCCGTTCCAGCCCTCGCCCGGCCGCGACGACGGCTACGACATTTCCGATTATTACAGCGTCGATCCGCGCTACGGCACGCTCGGCGACTTCGTCGAATTCACCCATGGCTGCAAGCAGCGCGGCATAAGGGTGATCATCGACCTCGTGGTCAATCACACCTCCGATCAGCACCCGTGGTTCAAGGCGGCGCGCGCGAACAAGACCTCGCCGTATCGCGACTGGTACGTGTGGTCCGACAAGAAGCCGCCGCACGCCGATCAAGGCATGGTGTTTCCCGGCGTGCAAAAGACCACCTGGACGCACGACAAGCAGGCCAAGGCCTGGTACTTCCATCGCTTCTACGACTTCCAGCCCGACCTCAACACCGCCAATCCGCATGTGCAGGCGGAGATCCTTAAGATCATGGGGTTCTGGATCCAGCTCGGCGTCTCCGGCTTCCGGATGGACGCGGTGCCGTTCGTCATCGCCACTAAGGGACCGAAGGTGCGCAAGCCGGTCGAGCAGTTCGACATGCTGCGGACGTTTCGGGAATTTCTGCAATGGCGCAAGGGCGACTCGATCATCCTGGCCGAAGCCAACGTGCTGCCCGAGGACGATTTCGAATATTTCGGCGACGACGGCGACCGCATGCAGATGATGTTCAACTTCCACGTCAATCAGCATCTGTTCTACGCGCTGGCCTCGGCCGACACCCGGCCGCTCGCCAAGGCGATGGCCGAGACCAAGCCGCGGCCCGCGACCGCGCAATGGGGCCTGTTCCTGCGCAACCACGACGAGCTCGATCTCGGCCGTCTCACCAAGGCGCAGCGCAAGACAGTGTTCGACAAGTTCGGCCCGGACAAATCGATGCAGCTCTACGACCGCGGCATTCGCCGACGGCTGGCGCCGATGCTCGGCGGTGATGCCAGGCGGCTGCGGCTCGCCTACAGCCTGATGTTCACGCTGCCGGGCACGCCCGTGCTGCGCTACGGCGACGAAATCGCGATGGGCGACGATCTGGCGCTGCCGGAACGCGGCTGCGCCCGCACCCCGATGCAATGGTCGACCGAGCCGCACGGCGGCTTCACCAAAAGCGACCGGCCGGACGTGCCGGTGATCGACCAGGGCCCCTATGGTTATCAACACGTCAACGTCGCGCAGCAGCGCCGCGATCCGGAATCGATGCTGAACTGGACCGAGCGCATCATCCGGATGCGCAAGGAAGTCCCCGAGATCGGCTGGGGCGACTTCAGGGTGATACCGAGCCGCAATCCGGCCGTTCTGATCGTCCGCTACGACTGGCGCGGCAATTCGGTGGTGATCCTGCACAATCTCGACGAGAAGCCGCACGAAATCTCGTTCGCCACCGGCCTGCCGGGCGAAGCCGGCGCACGGCTGATCGATCTGCTCGGCGACGATCACAGCCGGGCCGACGAGCGCGGCCGCCACACCGTGATGCTCGACGCCTACGGCTATCGCTGGTACCGCGCCGGCGGCCTGGATTACTTGCTGAAGCGCAGCGACATCGACCATGCCCAGGACGGCCATCCGAGCTGAGCGGCCGGGCGGGCCGGACGGCGAACCGCCTTCGGCGGGGCTTTCATTCACCGCGTTGCTAATTGCCCGGTAGTTTCTTCACCCGCCTTTACGGTGCTTTAGTTCCATCCTGCCAAGACTGGGTTTCGACGCGCGCGGGGCGCGGGATCGAGGCCGCACATGCAGGGGTTGTTCGAAAAGTGTCGCGCAACTAATTTGTTTCGTCGCTTTGTGAGCGATGGCTCCGGCAACGTCGCGGTGATCTTCGCGATCTCCCTGCTGCCTCTGCTCGGGTTCGTCGGCGCCGCCATCGACTATTCGACCGCCAACCGGGTCCGGACCAAGCTGGAATCCGCCCAGGACGCCGCGGTGCTGCTGGCGGTCAGCAATGCCGAGATCAACAAAACGGCCGCGGACGCCCAGGCCGACGCCGTCAAATTCTTCAATGCCACCGTCGGCGCCTACGGGCTGAGCGCGAGCATCAATCTCAGCGTCACCGACAGCAACGGCAAGCGCAGCGCCAGCTCGAACTTCTCCACCACCGTCACCACCAGCTTCCTCAATTTGGTCGGGTACCCGACCCTGACGGTCGGCGACAAATCGACCTCCACGGTATCGATGCCGGTGTACCAGGACTTCTACCTGCTGCTCGACAACTCGCCGTCGATGGGCGTCGCCGCCACCACCACCGACATCTCCACCATGGTGGCCAACACCTCGGACAAGTGCGCCTTCGCCTGTCACGATTTGTCGAACTCGAACAATTACTACAACCTGGCCAAGAAGCTCGGCGTGACGATGCGGATCGACGTCGTCCGCCAGGCCGTGCAGCAGCTCACCACCACGGCGACCGCGATCTCCGCGGTGAGCAACCAGTTCCGCATGGCGGTGTACACGTTCGGCAGCTCCTGCTCGTCGCTGGGGCTGACGACGATTTCCAGCCTGACCTCGAGCATGTCGAGCGTGCAGTCGTCCGCCGACGCCATCGACCTGATGACGATCCCGAAGCAGAACTACAACAACGATCAGTGCACCGACTTCGACAACACGCTGACGGCGATGAACAGCACGATCCCGACGCCGGGCTCGGGCACCGCCGACAATCCGCAGAAATGGCTGTTCTTCGTGTCGGACGGCGTCGCCGACGCCAACTATCCGTCGACCTGCAGCCGGACGCCGCTCGGCAACGGCCGCTGCCAGGAGCCGCTGACGGTGGCGCAATGCACCGCGATGAAGAACCGCGGCGTGCAGATCGCGGTGCTGTACACCACCTATTTGGCGCTGCCGACCAACGACTGGTACAACAATTACATCGCGCCGTTCAATCCCGGCCCCTACGGCCCCTCGACCAACAGCCAGATCGCCGCCAACATGCAGAACTGCGCGTCGCCGGGGTTCTATTTCGAGGTAAGCCCGACCCAGGGCATCTCGCAGGCCATGGACGCGCTGTTCAAGAAGGCGGTGGCCAAGGCGCGGCTGAGCAGCTGACGGGCGCCACAGCCCTGGCGCCTCACCCTGAGGGCCCGGCAACGCCGAATATCTCAAAGGATGGGGAGGCGCATCGCCGGCAGCGCAGGATTCCAGACGGCGCGCGCGCCCTCACCATCGGCTTATGACTCGACCCTCCCCTTGAGGGGGAGGGTCGGCACGTAGCCCGCGCAGCGGGATGCGTGAGGGGGTGGGGTGAGCCGCGGGCACGGCGGATGAACTCTTCACCACCCCACCCCGCTCGCTGCGCGAGCGACCCTCCCCCTCCAGGGGAGGGTGATCC
>NZ_LJIC01000190.1 GCF_001295845.1 Rhodopseudomonas sp. AAP120
GTCTCCGCGAGGCCGAAACTCGGCGAGACGCCCCCTCACCCGGATCATCGCTACGCGATGATCCGACCTCTCCCCGCACGCGGGGAGAGGTGAAGGCCGTGCTCGCTTCTGGCTCCGAAACGTCGACCGCATGATTGTCCGCACTACCCCCGCGCCGCCAGCCAGCGCTCCGCCGCACCGATCGCCAGCGCGCGCAGATTGTCGTCGGCGATTGCTTCGATTGCCTCGCCGACGAAAGCCTGAATCAGCAGCGCCTCGGCTTCCTTCTCCGGCAGGCCGCGGGCGCGCAGATAGAACAAGAGCTGATCGTCGAGCGCGCCGATCGCGGCACCGTGGCCGCAGGTGACGTCGTCAGCGAATATCTCGAGCTCCGGCTTGTTGTCGGCCTCGGCGTCGTCGGACAGCAGCAGCGCCCGCGTCATCATCTTGGCGTCGGTCTGCTGCGCAGGCTGGCGCACGTTGATGCGGCCCTGAAACACCGAGTGGCCGCGATCATCCACCACCGCGCGGAAACCCTCGCGGCTGACGCAATGCGGCACGTCGTGGTTCATCACCAGCGTAGTATCCGCGTGCTGAGTTCCGTTGAGCAGGTTGACGCCGTTCGTTTCGACCCGGGCGTGTTCGCCGGCGATCGTCACTGTGGACGAATAGCGGCTGACCAGCGAGCCGGTGTTGACGCCGACGACGCCGTAATAAGCATGCGTACCGACCCGAACTTCGGCCGCCGCAATGTTGAACGCATCGCGCGCGTCCTCGATCAGGCGGACATGGTCGAGCCGAGCGCCGTCGGCGATGCTGATCACCGCGGCGTCGTGAACCTGATAGGCACCGACGCCCTCGCCCGCCACATAGCTCTCGACCAGCGTCGCGGCCGAATTCTTGCCCAGGTGAGTCAGCGACCGCGTGAAGCTCGCGGCCTTTACGGCGCTCGCCGCAACATGCACGACGTGCAGCGGCTGCGACAGCTTGATGCCATCGGCGATGTCGATCACCACGCCGTCGGTCATCAGCGCGGTGTTGAGCGCGACCATCGGATCGGCGGTGCCGAGCGACAGCAGCCGCTCGTCGCCAGCGGCCAGCGCGTCGCGCAGGCTGCGGATCGACAGGCCCTGCTCCAGCGCCGACAGATCGGACAACTCGGCGATCAGCGCGCCGTCGACCAGCACCAGCCGGCGCACGCCATCGATGGCGTGCAGCTTCACCGCCGCTGCGGCGCGGGCGAGCGCGGCGGCATCCGGCGCCGGCGCGATCGGCAGCACCTCGCGCATCAGCGCGCGCAGGTCGGTGTACTTCCAGTCCTCGATCCGCCGATGCGGCAGGCCGATCAGCTGGAACTGATCGAAGGCACGGCGCCGTGCGTCGGCAACCTTGCCGGCCCCCGGCTGGCCCGCCAGCACGCTCGCGAAATTCGCGCCCGCGACGTCTGCCTTGTCGGTCTTCGCCAATGCGATATTCATGATCAAATCCTCGGCGTCAGGCCGCCGCTTCCTGATACTGGGCGTAGCCGTTGGCTTCGAGCTCGAGCGCCAGCTCCTTGCCGCCGCTCTTCACCACCTTGCCGCGCGACATCACGTGCACATGGTCGGGCACGATGTAGTCGAGCAGACGCTGATAGTGGGTGATCACCACCATGGCGCGGTCCGGCGTGCGCAGCGCGTTGACGCCCTCGGAGGCGACGCGCAGCGCGTCGATATCGAGGCCGGAGTCCATCTCGTCGAGGATGCACAGGCTCGGCTGGAACAGCGCCATCTGCAGCACTTCGTTGCGCTTCTTTTCGCCGCCCGAGAAGCCGACATTGACGCCGCGCTTCAGCATCTCCTGCGGGATGCCGAGCGAAGACGCGACCTCGCGCACGCGCTTGAGGAAATCCGGCGTCGAGAACTCCTCCTCGCCGCGCGCCTTGCGCTGCGCGTTCAGCGCGGTGCGCAGGAACGTCATCGTAGCGACGCCGGGGATCTCGACCGGATACTGGAAGGCCAGGAACACGCCCTTGGCGGCGCGCTCGTCCGGCGCCATCGCCAGCAGGTCCTCGCCCTTGAACAGGATCTCGCCGCCGGTGACTTCGTAGCCCGGCTTGCCGGCGATGACATGGCTCAGCGTCGACTTGCCGGAGCCGTTCGGCCCCATGATGGCGTGCACCTCGCCGGCGTTCACCGTGAGGTTCAGCCCATGCAAAATCTCGCGATCCGCGACGCTGACCTGGAGATTTTTGACTTCGAGTAGTGCCATCGTTCGATCCTTCATCTGATTGCGCGAACTTCGACCGGAAGCTCCATCTCGGTCCACGCCCGGTCTGCCGTGTAGATGACGGCACCGGTTGCTATGGCGAGCGCGAGACACGCTCGGTCGCCCAGAGACAGTCCGCGTTGGCTCGTCTTAGGACGTAGATCCGAAGCGAGCCTCGCCTGTTCAACGTTAAAATCCACGACCTTCAGCGGAAGCGGGCCGACCGCGCGGTCCACTGCCTCACGCAGATATCCGCGATCGAACAGTTTGGATCTCACCTCCGCGAAATTGACCGCAGAAACCAGCAACAATCCCTTCAGCGCCCTGACGATGTCTTCTCCACGTTCCCGCAGCAGGACTGCAAGGATCGCGGAAGAATCCAGCACGACGGCTGAACTACTCGGCTGCATCGCCTTTCACATCGCTTTCGAGTTGCACTTCACGCCTTCGATCCGCGATCAATTCGTCGACGATGGAAACGCCGGGCAGAATTCCCGGAGCGAGGATCCGCTGCGCCCCAAGCCACGCCGAGTCCGCGGAGCGAATCTCGAGAACACCATCCACAACCGTCAGATTGACCAAGTCAGCCGGAGCAACGCCGAGAGCCGACAGCATCTCGGGCGGAATGGTCAGTTCGCCTTGGCTGCCGACTGTGACCCAGTCGGATAGAACCTCGCGCTCCTTGGCCATCACCCCACGCTCCCCTCGAGACTAATCGAGATCAGCTTCTGGGCCTCAACCGCGAACTCCATCGGCAGTTGCTGGAGCACGTCCTTGACGAAGCCGTTGACGACGAGGCCGACGGCCTCCTCCTGGCTGAGGCCGCGCTGGATGCAGTAGAACAGCACGTCCTCGGAGATCTTCGACGTCGTGGCTTCGTGCTCGAACAGCGCCGAGGCATTCTTCGCTTCGATATAGGGCACGGTGTGCGCGCCGCACTGATCGCCGATCAGCAGCGAGTCGCAGGCGGTGAAGTTGCGCGCGCCCTTGGCCTTGCGGTGGGCGGTGACGAGCCCCCGATAGGTGTTCTGCGACTTGCCGGCCGCGATACCTTTGGAGATGATCCGGCTGGTGGTGTTGTTGCCGAGGTGGATCATCTTGGTGCCGCTATCGACCTGCTGATAGCCGTTCGAGATCGCGATCGAATAGAACTCGCCGCGCGAATTGTCGCCACGCAGGATGCAGCTCGGATATTTCCAGGTGATCGCCGAGCCGGTTTCGACCTGAGTCCAGGAGATCTTGGAATTCGCGCCGCGGCAGTCGCCACGCTTGGTGACGAAGTTGTAGATGCCGCCCTTGCCTTCCGAATTGCCCGGGTACCAGTTCTGCACCGTCGAGTACTTGATCTCGGCGTCGTCGAGCGTGACTAGCTCGACCACCGCGGCGTGCAGCTGATTCTCGTCGCGCTGCGGCGCCGTGCAGCCTTCGAGATAGCTGACGTAGGAGCCCTTGTCGGCGATGATCAGCGTGCGCTCGAACTGGCCGGTGTTGCGCTCGTTGATGCGGAAATAGGTCGACAGTTCCATCGGGCAGCGCACGCCCGGCGGCACGTAGACGAACGAGCCGTCGGAGAACACCGCCGAGTTCAGCGTCGCGTAGAAATTGTCGGTCGTCGGCACGACGCTGCCGAGATACTTCTTGACCAGCTCCGGATGCTCTTTGATCGCTTCGGAGATCGGCATGAAGATCACGCCGGCCTTCTTCAGCTCGGCCTGGAACGTGGTCGCCACCGACACCGAATCGAACACCGCATCGACCGCGATCTTGCGGCTCGGCGTGTCCGGTCCGCCCGGCGCCGGCTCGACGCCTTCCAGCAGCGCGACTTCGCGCAGCGGAATGCCGAGCTTCTCGTAGGTCTTGAGGATCTCCGGATCGATCTCGTCGAGCGAGCCGACGGTCTTCTTCGGCTTCGGCGCGGCGTAGTAATACAGATCCTGGAAGTCGATCTTCGGATAGTTCACCCGCGCCCAGGTCGGCTCGGTCATCGTCAGCCAGCGACGATAGGCCTCGAGCCGCCATTGCAGCATCCAGTCCGGTTCGTTCTTCTTTGCTGAGATGAAGCGGACGATGTCTTCCGACAGCCCCTTGGGGGCCTTGTCGGATTCGATCAGCGTCTCGAATCCATAGCGATATTGATCAACGTCGATCTGGCGAACCCGATCGACGGTCTCTTGGACGGCAGCCATTTAAACCTCCGCTCGCGGTTTCAAGGACCGCGGTGGATCTGCTGGAACATGCTTACACGATCCGGCGCGGGATGAAACCCTCTTAGAACCGTTCTGGCACTGTTTCATGATCCCTTTTAGTTAGGTTGCCGGCGAGCCTTTTCCAAGCTTTTAGGCACGCCTCGATGTCGGATTCACTACTCGACCAGCCGAGACTGATCCGTATCGCGGACTGTGCAAGTTCCGGACCGCATCCCATCGCCCGCAGCACGTGCGAGGGTTGCACCTTGCCCGACGAGCACGCCGACCCGGACGACACGGCGACGCCGGCGAGGTCGAAACCGATCACCGCCGTCTCCGCGCGCAGCCCGGGGACGGCGAACAGTGTCGTGTTCGGCAGCCGTGCAACAGATTCGCAAAAGATCACACTGTCGTTGGTCTGCCTCAGGTTTGCCTCAAGCCGATTCCGCAGGTTTTCGACCCGCGCCATGTCAGCGACAATCGTTGGCATCGTCGCCGCGACCGCCGCCCCGAAGCCGGTGATGCCCGCGACATTCTCAGTCCCGGCCCGCCGCCCGAGCTCCTGTCCGCCGCCACGCAGTACCGGCTCCAGCCCCTGCACATCTGCACCGAGCACCAGCGCACCGACACCTTTCGGGCCTCCGATCTTGTGCGCAGACAGCGACACAAGATCGGCGCCCAAGTCCTTGATCCGGAACGGAACTTTGCCGAGCACCTGGATCGCATCGACATGCACCACGCCGCTCGCTGCGTGGACGATTTCCGCTGCCTCCGCAACGGGTTGCATCGCCCCGGTCTCGTTGTTGGCAAGCATCAACGACAGCAGCGCCGGCGGCCC
>NZ_LJIC01000191.1 GCF_001295845.1 Rhodopseudomonas sp. AAP120
CTCACCCGGATTGCTACGCAATCCGACCTCTCCCCGCGCGCGGGGAGAGGTTAGGCTGCGATGCCCTCTCCGCGTCATTGCGAGGAGGCGAAGCCGACGAAGCAATCCAGCTTCGTGCTCGGCGTTGGATTGCTTCGTCGCTGCGCTCCTCGCAATGACGGAGTCATTGCCCCCTACGCCGCCCCATCCTTCAGCGGCGGCTGGAAGGATAGGCCGGTGTCCCAGGGGAAGAAGATCCAGGTGTCCTGCGAGACTTCGGTGATGAAGGTGTCGACCAGCGGCTTGCCCTTGGGCTTGGCGTAGACGGTGGCGAAATGGGCGTCGGGCAGGAGCTCGCGCACCATGCGGCCGGTCTTGCCGGTGTCGACCAGGTCGTCGACGATCAAGAGGCCCTTGCCGGTGCCGCCGCCGAGCGCGGCGGTCTGTTCGGAAACGCCCTTCAGCACCTGCAGGTCGCCCTGCTTGTCGTGGGCATAGCTGGCGACGCAGATGGTGTCGATCACCCGCAGGCCGAGTTCGCGCGCCACGATCGCGGCCGGCACCAGGCCGCCGCGGGTGATGGCGATCACGGCATGAAACGGGCCGACTTCGTTAAGCCGCCAGGTCAGCGCCCGGCAGTCGCGGTGAAACTGATCCCACGACACCGGGAACGGCCGCCGCTCCGCTATGCCGGCTTCTCCACCGCTGACCATGTGTCTGCTCCCATCCTGCGAATCACCGCCGTCGCGGTCCCGGTGGCGACCACCCGCTCTTGCTGCAGCAATTCGCCGCTGAGCTGGCACACCTCACGGCCTCGCAATAGCACGCGGCCGATGCCTTTCAACGGTCCGACCTTGGCGGGACGGTGGAATTGCACGGCGAGATTGACGGTCGGGGCGAATTCGCCGGCGTCGAGCGTAGCGACCAGCGCCGGCCCCATGGTGTCGTCCAGCATTGCCGCCAGGAAGCCGCCCTGGACATGGCCCGCCAGATTGAGAAACGCCGGCGTCGCTTCGAACGCCACTTCGATGCAGCCGGCGAGATCCACCCGCCGGAACGTCATGCCGAGCGTCTTGGCGCAAGCCGGCGGCGGCATCCGCCCGTCCGCGATCTTCCAGAACACCGAGTCCCTGTCCACCGCCCCCTCCCGGGTTGCGCTGGCGGCTTAGTTGTTCTTGTTGTTGTGCAGCTCCGCCAGCATCTGTGTCACCGCAGTCATCGCCTGCTGGAGCTTGTCCGGGTCGCGGGACCGCACCACCAGGTTGGTATTCGGCTTGCGCTCCTCGTCGAGGAACGGGTAGCTGCCGATCATCGTGTCCGGATGCGCGGCGGCGATCGCCCGCAGCGGGCCGCCGATATCGCCCTCGCGCGCATCGGCCTTGACCGATTCCGACAGCATCTTCACTCCGGACTTCAATTTCGGCGCGACGATGTCCATCATCGCCTGCATGATCGACGGCACGCCGGCCATCACGATGACATTGCCGATCTTGAAGCCCGGCGCGATGATGGTGGCGCTCTGGATCAGTTCGGCGCCGTCCGGGATGCGCGCCATTCGCAGCCGCGCCTCGTTGAGCTCGGCTTCCGAGAACCGCTCGCGGAACCGGGCTACCACCTCCGGGTGATAGCCGATCGCAACGCCGAACGCCTTTGCGACGCAGTCCGCGGTGATGTCGTCATGGGTCGGCCCGATGCCGCCGGTCGTGAACACGTAGGCGTAGCGGCTGCGCAGCGCGTCGAGCGCCTCGATGATCGCGTCCTCGTCGTCCGCGACGACGCGCACCTCGCGCAGGTCGATAGCGATGTTTGTGAGGTATTCGGCGATGAACCCGATGTTCTTGTCCTTGGTGCGGCCGGACAGGATCTCGTCGCCGATCACCAGAATACCCGCCGTGACGATGTCGCTCATGACGTCCCTTGTCCCTCCCGGCTGATGTTCAGCCGTCTGATCGCGCACGCTGACACTTGATTGGGCGGCGCGCCGCCCGTTTTTCGGGCAACATCCTGAACCGATCGCAGAAATCGGTCCACTCCCTGCATATCGTGCTGGCCCGGCCCTTGCTACCATCGTGTTCCGTGCTGCACTCTCGTGCAAACAGCTTTGGAATCAGTTTGGCGATATGGCAGTTGCGTTCGACGAAATGAACGGCCCGGGTGGCGAGCCTCGCCGGGCCTATGAGGAATTATCCCGCTGGCTTGCCGAAACGCCGCCTGAGGCCCTCGCCCATCGTCGCCAGGAAGCCGAGATGCTGTTCCGGCGGATCGGCATCACCTTCGCGGTCTATGGCGACGCTGAGGCCCAGGAGCGGCTGATCCCGTTCGACGTCATCCCGCGCATCCTGTCCGGCACCGAATGGGCCCGAATGGAACTCGGGCTGAAGCAGCGGGTGCGTGCCATCAATATGTTCCTGCGGGACATCTATCATGGCCGCGACATCCTGCGCGCCGACATCATCCCGCACGATCTGATCTTTCAGAATCCGGTGTTCCGGCCGGAGATGAACGGCCAGGCAGTGCCGCACGACGTCTATGTCCACATCGCCGGCATCGACCTCGTCCGGGTCGACGACGAAGACTTCTACGTGCTGGAGGACAATGCCCGGACGCCGTCCGGCGTGTCCTACATGCTGGAAAACCGCGAAGTGATGATGCGGCTGTTTCCGGACCTGTTCGCCCGCCACCGCATCGCCCCGGTCGAACGCTATCCGGACGAACTGTTGACCGCGCTGCGCTCGGTCGCGCCGGCGCATTCGTCGTCGGAACCGACCGTCGCGCTGATGACGCCGGGCGTCTACAATTCCGCCTATTACGAGCACTCGTTTCTGGCCGATAAGCTCGGCGTCGAACTGGTCGAGGGCCGCGATCTCGTCGTCAAGAACGACGAGGTGTTCATGCGCACCACCGAGGGGCTCAAGCGGGTCGACGTGATCTATCGCCGGGTCGACGACGACTTCCTCGATCCGCTCACCTTCCGCCCGGACTCGGCGCTCGGCGTGCCGGGCCTGATGTCGGCCTATCGGGCCGGCAACGTCACGCTCGCCAATGCGGTCGGCACCGGCATCGCCGACGACAAGGCGGTGTACAGCTACATGCCGGAGATCGTGAAGTTCTATCTCGGCGAGGAGCCGATCCTGAAGAACGTCCCGACCTGGCGCTGCCGCGAGCCGGCCGATCTGGCCTATGTGCTCGACCATCTCGGCGAACTGGTCGTCAAGGAAGTGCACGGTTCGGGCGGCTACGGCATGCTGATCGGCCCGGCCGCCACCAAGGCGACGATCGAGGCGTTCCGCGACAAGCTGAAGCGCGAGCCGGAAGGCTTCATCGCCCAGCCGACGCTGGCGCTGTCGACCTGCCCGACCTGCACCGAAGCCGGCCTCGCCCCGCGCCACGTCGACCTCCGCCCCTTCGTGCTCACCGGCCGCGACCGCGTCACCATCGTGCCCGGCGGCCTGACCCGCGTCGCACTGAAGGAGGGCTCGCTGGTGGTCAACTCCAGCCAGGGCGGCGGCACCAAGGACACGTGGATCTTGGATGAGTAGTTCCGCCTCCGCTCCATCCACGCGCAACGCCCTCATCCTGAGGAGCGCGCCATCGGCGCGCGTCTCGAAGGATGCGCGCCACGCACCTCATGGTTCGAGACGCCCGCCGTCCCGGCGGGCTCCTCACCATGAGGGACAGTGCATGTATCGACGAACGACCCTGCTCCCCTCGCCCTTGCGGGGAGGGGTCGGGGGTGGGGGTCCACAACGGGAGCCTCACCTCGTGTCACCCCCCACCCCGCCCCTCCCCCGCAAGGGGGCAGGGAGAACGCTGTCGCCGAGTTCGCTCCATGCTCTCCCGCACCGCTGAAAATCTGTTCTGGCTCGCCCGCTACGTCGAACGCGCGGAGTATCTGGCGCGGACGATCGAGGCGACGCTGCGTGTCACCGCTCTGCCGAACACCTATGCGGGCCAGGGCAACGAGTGGGACTCGGCGCTGCTCACCGCAGGCGTCGCCGCCAGCTTCTACAATCACTACGAGGAGGCCAACGAGGCCAACGTCGTCGAATATCTGGCGTTCGCCTCGACCAATCCGTCGTCGATCCGCGCCTGCATCGAAGCGGCGCGGCTGAACGCGCGCTCGGTGCGAACCGCGCTGACCGGCGAGATGTGGGCGACCATCAACAGCACCTGGATCGAACTGCAGGAGACCTGGAGCAAGGGTGCCAAGACCCGCGAGCAGCTCGACGGCTTCCTGCGTTTCGTGCAGGAAGCCTCGCTGCGGTTCGACGGCTCGGCCTATCGCACCATGCTGCGCAACGACGCCTATTGGTTCTCGCGGCTCGGCGTGCATCTCGAGCGCGCCGACAACACCGCGCGCATTCTCGACGTCAAATATCATCTGCTGCTGCCCGAAGAGGAACATGTCGGCGGCCCGCTCGATTACTATCAGTGGTCGTCGATCCTGCGCTCGGTCTCGGCGCAGACCGCCTATCACTGGGTGTACCGGCAGACGCTGAAGCCGTGGCTGATCGCCGACCTCCTGATCCTCAACGACAGCCTGCCGCGCTCGCTAGCCTCGTGCTACGGCGATCTCGTCCGCAATCTCGACCAGATCGGCGTCGCCTATGGCCGCCAGGGCCCGGCGCAGCGCCATGCCCGCGGCATCCGCAACCGGCTCGAGCATTCCGACATGGAAGATATCTTCCAGCGCGGCGTGCACGAATTCATCCAGGAGTTCCTGGCCGACAACAGCCGCCTCGGCGAGATCATCGCCAAGCAGTATCTGATCTGAGCGCGGCCCCCGGCCCGCTTTCCGCGGGCCGGTCGATGCGCACCTGAAAAATGCGGGCCCGCCGGCAATTCCAGCAAAGCCCCCGCCTCCGTAGCTGATATAGTCCGCGCGCCTTGCGCCCGACGATCCGGAAATGCCGACCCATGCGCCTGCGAATTTCCCACACCACGACCTATCGCTACGAGCCCGCCGCCTCCGGCGTGATCCAGGTGCTGCGGATGACGCCCGGCAGCCATGACGGCCAATACGTCGCCGACTGGCAGATCGACGTGTCGTCCGACGCCAAGCTCGACATGCACCACGACGCGTTCGGCAACATCACCCATGTGCTGACGATCGGCACCACCGAAGACCTCACCATCACCGCCGAGGGTCTGATCGAGACCACCGACACCGGCGGCATCATGCGCGGCACCGACGAGCGGTTTCCGCCGCAGCTGTTCTTGCGCTCCACCGACCTGACCGAGCCGAGCCCGGCGATCGCCGCCTTCACCCGCGAGATCGGCGGCGCCGAAGGCGACGTCATCAGCTTCCTGCACGCGCTGATGACGCGCCTCAACGATCACATGACGTTCGACGACGATCCGACCCATTCCGGCACGACGGCGGCCGAAGCCTTCACGCTGCGGCGCGGCGTCTGCCAGGACTACGCGCATGTGTTCATCGCCTGCGCCCGCTCCGGCGGCGTGCCGGCGCGTTTCGTGTCGGGTCACTTCCTGCGCGCCGACGGCCAGGTGCATCAGCAGGCCGGCCATGCGTGGGTGGAAGCCTACGTGCCGGCGCTGGGGTGGGTCGGCTTCGATCCCGCCAACGGCATCTGCTCCACCGACGCCCACGCCCGCATCGCCATCGGCCTCGACTATCTCGGCGCGGCTCCGGTGCGCGGCACGCGCTACGGCGGCGGCCTCGAAACGCTGACCGTTGCCGTCAAGGTCGATCAGGCCGGCGGCCGGCATTCGCAAACGCAGTCACAGTCGCAATAGCGTCATCGAACCGACACCTGCGGCAATCGCCGCAAGCAGTTGCGCACAATTGCGGAGCGTGGCCGGTTTCCCCTGCGCGGCGAAATGCTCTAGTCTTCCGGCACCGCCGCGGGCATCGACGCGCCGCCGGCTTCCCCTCATCGACAGACGTGCCGAGGACGAGATGACTTACTGCTGCGGAGTGCTGGTCCAGGACGGCCTGGTGATGGTGGCCGACACGCGGACCAATGCCGGGCTCGACAACATCTCGACCTTCCGCAAGCTGCACGTCTTCAACCGTCCCGGCGACCGAATCGTGGCGATTGCCAGCGCCGGCAATCTGTCGATCAGCCAGTCGGTGCTGTCGACTTTGACCGAAGGCCTCGAGGATCCCGAGACCGGCACGCGCGAGACGCTGATCGAGGCGCCGACCATGTTCCAGGCGGCGCAACTCATCGGCCGCGCTATCCGCCACGTCAACGCCACCGAGGCGCAGGCGCTCAAGGCCGAAGACATCAACTACGAAGTGTCGTTCCTGTTCGGCGGCCAGATCAAGGGCGAACGGATGCGCCTGTTCATGATCTACCCGGCCGGCAACTTCATCGAATGCACCATCGACACGCCGTATCTGCAGATCGGCGAGCACAAATACGGCAAGCCGGTGCTCGACCGGGCGATTACTTACGACGTCGAGCTCTACGAGGCCCTGAAGACCAGTCTGATCTCGATGGATTCGACGATGCGCTCCAATCTGGGCGTCGGGCTGCCGATCGACGTGCTGGTGGTGCGCACCGACGTCTGCGACGCCGACCTCAATCATCGCATCGAAGCCGGCGAGCCGTATTTCCACGACCTCCGCTCGCGCTGGTCCGCCGCCCTGCGCGCCGCCCACAAGAACATCCCGCGGCCGCCCTACAAGGACGTGAAGTAGTTCGCCGCGATGGCGCGTGTCTCCCAGCACCCACATCCCCCCGTCATTCCGGGGCGCGCGCAGCGCGAACCCGGAATCCATAACCCCTGGGCCCTCGACGGCACGACGGCCTCTCCCGCTGTGCTCACTAGGATGCGCCAGGGGATATGGATTCCGGGCCTGCGCCCTACGGGCGCATCCCGGAATGACGAACGAGAGGCGGTGAATTCGCCCATCGCCGCCGTAGCATTTTTATGACCATCGTTGACACCACCACCGCCACCCTGCACTGGCGTCCGATGACCGCCGCCGACCTCGCCGCAGTGAACGCCATCGCGGCCGCCGTGCATGTGGACTACCCGGAAGACGCCGCGGTGTTCGCCGAACGGCTCGCGCTGCATCCGCAGGGCTGCTACGTCCTCGGCGCCACCGACAGCAGCGACGCCGGCCTCGCCGGCTACATCATCAGCCATCCCTGGCGACTCGGCGAACCGCCGGCGCTGAATGCGCTACTCGGCGCCGTCCCCTCGCCGGCTTCGACCTATTACATCCACGACATCGCGCTGCTGCCACGAGCGCGCGGCAGCGGCGCGACGGACGCCGTGCTGGCGACACTGCTGCCTCATGCGGCGACCATCGCCGACAACGTCTCTCTGGTGGCAGTCGGTGGAACCGTACCGTTCTGGCGCCGCCACAAGTTTGCCTCAAGAGATTCGTCCGCCCTCACACGCAAACTCGCGAGCTACGGAACAGACGCCAGCTACATGACCCGCCCGCTCTCCGCCGATCCCGCCGGAGCGAGCAACGTCAGCTGAGTGACGCTGAAGCGAGCGCCCCGCGACAGCCGCCGCGCTGAAGAGTCGCAAGGTGGACGCTGGCGCCGCTGTTTCGGAACCCTCCAAATTGCTGGCAACGCAGCGGAAATCGCCCTGGCCGTGGTTAACTCTGTCTGCTGTTCCATGGTGCCGCAAATTCAAACGACCGGACCTCAATGTTAGGTTGCCCGCGATCGATGCGGCGCGCAGCGCTTGCAGGTGCGCGAGCAACACGAGGGACGAGGAATGACGAGCAGGTCCGGCGCAACGGCGGACGGCGAACGGCTGGAGATCGTGCGGACGCCCGGGCGTCTGCAACAGATCGGCACCGCCTGGGAAACGCTGTGGGAGCGATCGGGCGCTTTGGTTTTCCAAAGCCACGCCTGGGTCGCGGCGTGGTGGGGCGCCGTCCCCGATCAGCAGCGGCGCGCGCTGGTGATCGTACTCGCCTGGCGCGGCGATGAGCTCGACGCGGTGATGCCGCTCGCGACCTGCCGGCTGCACGGCATCCGCGTGCTCGAATGGGCCGCCAAGGATTACTCCGACTATTGCGACGTGCTGCTGCGCCCGGGTGCCGATCCGTCCCTGGTCGAGCGGATGTGGAACTACGCCTGCGCGCAGGGGGGCTTCGATGCCGCCTATCTCGGCCATCTGCTGCCGACCGCGGCTGCGACAACGCTGACCCGCCGCGCGACCGGCAGCCGTCTTGCCCTGCAGCGCCACCATCGGCAGGCCACCAGCCTGCGCGTCGTCGGTCCTTGGGCCAACGGTCAGGCCTGGTTCGACTCGCAATCGGGCAATGCGCGGCGCAATTATCGCCGGGCGCTCAAGAACCTGTCCGAAGGCGCCAACGTCGCATTCCGCCGCCTGGAGCCCGACGAACAACTCGGGCCGGCGCTGCAGCGCTGCGCCGAACTGAAGCGCGCCTGGTGCGCGCGCAACGGCCTGGTCGCGCAGCTGTTCGACGAAGGCTCGCCGATGCTGCAGGCGCTGGCGCGCGTGCTGGCCGACAAGGATCTACTCCACGTCTTCGTGCTGGAGCGCGACGGCGTGATCGTCGCCATGACCATCAACTTCGTGCAGCACGACACCATGATGGCCTATGTCACGACCTACGACGCCGCGTTCGAGCGCAGCTCGCCCGGCTACATCCTGCTGTTCGATTACATCCGCTGGGCGATCGATCACGGCGCCACCAGCATCGATTTCCTGTGTGGTGACGAGGACTACAAATATCGCTTTGCCAATCAGCAGGTGACGCTGGCATCTTTCGTCGGCGGCCGCACGCTGCTGGGAAAGGCGGCGCTGCAGTCGGACCGAGTCTGGCACGCGGTGCAGACCTATCGCGGCCGCGCGAAGAGTCGTCAGACGAAGCCCGCTGCCGACGATCGCCGCGCGGTCCCGGAAGCCGTTGTCGAACGCTGATCGCGTCGGCTTGTTGCGACGGCGGACAGGCTCTACGATCCCCTCCTCATCACAACGACAGAACACTTTCGGGGAGCCGTCCATGTCCGCCACCAAGATCGCAATCGTCACCGGCGCGGGGACCGGCGTCGGCCGAGCCGCCTCGCTGGCGCTGATGCAGGCCGGCTTCACCGTCGTGCTCGCCGGCCGCCGGCTCGAACTGCTGCAGGAGACGCAGAAGCTCGGCGAAGGCGTCGGCCAGAGCCTTCCGGTGCAGGCCGACATGGCCGACCCCGCCTCGATCGCAGCGCTGTTCGACAAGACGGTGGCGACCTACGGCCGGCTCGATCTCCTGTTCAACAACGCCGGCATGGGCGCGCCGCCGGTGCCGTTCGAGGAGCTGTCGCTGCAGCAGTGGCAGACCGTGGTCGACACCAACCTGACCGCGCCGTTCCTGTGCACGCAGCACGCCTTCCGCATCATGAAAGACCAGAGCCCGCGCGGCGGTCGCATCATCAACAACGGCTCGATCTCGGCGCACGCGCCGCGCCCGTTCTCGTCCGCCTACACCTCGACCAAACACGCGATCACCGGCCTCACCAAGGCCAGCAATCTGGACGGCCGCGCCTACGACATCGCGGTTGGCCAGATAGACATCGGCAACGCTGCGACGCCGATGACGGATCGCATGGTGCAAGGCGTGTCGCAGCCCGACGGCCGCACTATCGCCGAACCGCGCATGGACGCCAAAGCAGTGGGCGATGCGGTCGCCTACATGGCCGGCCTGCCGCTCGACGCCAACGTTTTGTTCATGACCGTGATGGCCACCAAGATGCCGTTCGTCGGCCGCGGCTGAGCGCGCACCGGCTGACCAGCCGCGTCATCACTCCGCTTGCGCAACCAATGCTCGCATCGATCGGCCGGTTCGCCCCGGTCGATGCCGAGGCCGCAAATTATTCGATTGCCCGGCGCCGCGTGGCGCGGATGATGAGCGCCTCGCATCGCCGGAGGACCATCATGAGCGCCTGCACCCAGCCGCATCACGCCAACCACGACCACAAGCACGGCCCGAGCTGCGGCCACACGGCCGTAAAGCACGACGGCCACGTCGACTATCTGCACGACGGCCATCTGCATCATATGCACGGTGACCATGTCGACGAACACGTCATCGCCGTCGACAGCACCAATCCGGCCCAGTGCACGCCCGACAATGCTTGCGCCGGCCACACTCACGGCCCCGGCTGCGGCCACGAAGCGGTGCCGCACGGCGATCACGTCGATTATCTGGTGAACGGTCGCCTGCACCATCCGCACGGCGGTCATTGCGACGATCACGGCCCACTCGACCTCGCCTGATCCACCGAGGTGACACCGCGTTGCGCTGCGCGCGGCGCAACGTCCGGCCGTTACCAGGAAATCACATAGCTGCCGGTGTAGGGACCGCCACCCGGCAGCACGTTCGTGGTGCCGGTGAGTTGCTGCAGCGCCGGGATGTTGGCCTTGGTGGAGGTCCCGCGGCCGCTCCAGCCGATGCCGTCGAACGCGACGGTGAATTCGTTGGTGGTATGCACCAGGTTCGGATCATCGATGCCGGTGATCTTCATCCTGCCCTGCTGCGCGGCCTCCAATTCGGCCTCGGACTTGGCGATGACCTCTTTCCAGCCGTCGCTTTCCGGCAGCGTGCCGCTGGCGAGGCCATCCTTCATCCGCGCGATCATCTCGGGATAGCTGTCGACCACGACCTTCACGTGGCTGGCGAGCGCGTCGTCGAGGGACTTCGGCTGGGCGTCGTACAGGCTCTGGAGCCCTTCCACCACGTGATAGATGTTTTGCTCCGCCTCGCTCAGCCCCGACGGATCGAAGTCCTTCGGCGGCGGCAGCTGCGCGATCTTGCCGTCACGCACCAGCGCGCGGACCTGATCGTCGACGACGCCACGCGCCGCGTTGGCGAAGGTGCCCGAAGCCGCCATCGTCTTGAGCAGCGCAACCGTCCCAGAGCTTCCGGTTAACGTGCCCGAGGCCGAATAGGTCTGCAGCGAAGACGAAGTCGGCGCCGTGAACCCGGTGGATGACGGCGCATTGCTGCCGCCGCGGCCGGCCTTGGCGGACGAAGCCGCGCGTAGAAGCTGAAGCGCCGCGAGATCAGACTGGTGCGAAGCGGGGTAACCGATGCGCATGACCCGGCCTCCTCATAGGATCATTATGGGTATGCCCCGACTCATTAACATGTTGCTAATTGTGTCTGACGATTGCTGACGGCTCGCAATGAAAGACCCTGATTTTGCGCGATCGGCGTACCAGCCTCGCCGGACGCCGCGGCTGGCGGCATTGAGACACCGTCGCGATTACGCGTGCTCTTTGCCGATGCGAATGAATCCCGCCACGGCAGCGTCGCTGCGCAAAGCGGCAAGATCCTCGGGCGCCGGCAGTTGCGGCCGGTCACGCACCGCGTTCACCACGCAGAGAAAGCCGAGACAGTCACCGCGGTTGGCGCGGAATTGATGCCAGGTCATCGGCGGAATGAAGACGAGATCGCCCGGTCCGACCTCGCTGATCGCCGTGCCGAC
This sequence comes from Rhodopseudomonas sp. AAP120, assembly GCF_001295845.1. Taxonomy (GTDB): domain Bacteria; phylum Pseudomonadota; class Alphaproteobacteria; order Rhizobiales; family Xanthobacteraceae; genus Rhodopseudomonas. Next base: position 11,415 of record NZ_LJIC01000191.1, read on the forward strand.
GAGGCACTGTCCCTTGCCGCGATGGATCATCACCGCATGAACGTGGGCGTGCCGCTCCAGCGTCGAGTAACCGCCTTCGTCCACCTCGAAGTAACGCCATTCGCAGCCGAGATTCGGATCGGCGAACAGCAGTTGCCGCGTCACATCGCGAAACGGCGCGTCCAGCGTCTGCTTGTAGGGCATGACGGGAACGCCCTCCCAACGACCGGGCGACGTCTGAGCGCGCACGCCGGGACGTTCGCCGGACGTGCTGGCAGAATCCGGGGGCGTGTGGTCATCCGCCATGTTGCGCAACCTCCGCGGTGAACAGTGCCGCCTGCTCGGTCAGCCGCTCACCCGCCGCGAGCAGGCTGCCGCCGATCAGCAGCATCACGTCCTGATCATAAAACGACAACAGCTCCGCGACACGGTCGATCGTGACGCCGCCGGCCGGCACCGGCAGGCATGGCTTCATCCCGTCCCAGGGTTGTCGCGCGGCCTCTGCCAATGCCCGGCAGGTCTCCGGTGTGTAGGCGAAGCGGCCGCCCGAATGCGGAAACACCGTGGCGTCGGCGCCGAGCAGCCGGAACAGCTTGCCGAGCAGCAATGGCGGCGCGATTCGTGTCGCGCCGGACATCGCCGGATGCGCCAGCACCACCAGCCCCTCCGCCTCGCGCACCAGCGCATGGAAGTTCGACAACCCGACGATCATCGGGATCAGCATCAGCGCTTCGATGCCCTCGGACCGGATCAGGTCCAGCTGCCGCCTCATCGTGTCGAGCGAACCGGAGACGTGCGGCGCATACAACGTCCGCCGCCCGCTGGCATCATTAGCGTCGCGCACGGCGCGGCCGACCGCTCGGATCCGGTCGACGAATGGGCTGTAGGCCTGATCGGCGAGGCCGTGATCATCCTTGATCAGATCGACGCCGCCGCGCGCCAACCGGCCGCCGATCGCTGCCAGCGCGTCGGACGACAGCCCCTGCGGCTTCAGCGCAGACGCCGTCAGGGCGCGGCCCTGCGCGCCCGTTGCGTCCCGAATCCCGGCAATGCCCAGCCGCGGCCCGCCGAACGCAGCGGCGTACGTTCGCGGCAGCTTGACATCGACCAGCTCGACATCCGGCTGGATCGAGGCATTGCCGAACAGCATGTTGAGCAGTTGCCCCGGCTCGGGCGGCGCGGTCGCGGCCGCAAGCAGGATACGCACCGCGTAGCGGCGCTCTGCGATCTGATCGATCAGCGAGACCCGCGCCAGGATGGCATCTCGCACCCATGGATCGCCGATCGCCTCGAGCGGGCATTCGACGCTCTGCTCGATCGCAAGCGCCAAGGCGCGATCGGAAATCCGCGTCGCGTCACTGGTGACGTGGTAAGTCGCAATGATGTGGTGGCCGCTCATCCGATCATGCCGTTCGCCGGCGTTCTGCGCCGCGTCGGCCTGTGTAGCACAATCGTCATGTCAACGCGGTGATGGCCGGCTTATTCGAGCCGCTCGATCCTGCGCAGCGACGGAAACAGCTTCATCCACAGCAGCGCCACCGCCACAGTGCCGATACCGCCGATTACCGCCGCCGGCATCGCGCCGAACAAGGCAGCTGTCACACCGCTCTCGAACTGGCCGAGCTGATTGGACGCGTTGATGAACAGGAAGTTCACCGCGCCGACCCGGCCCCGCATATTGTCCGGCGTGGCCAGTTGCACCAGCGAGAACCGGATCACCACGCTGACGGTGTCGGCCGCGCCCATGATCACCAGTGCCGCCACCGACAGCCACAGCCACCACGACAATGCGAACACGATGGTGGCGATGCCGAACACGATGACGGCCTGAAACATCCGCAGCCCGACCCGGCTGGTGATGGCGTGGCGCGCCAGCAGAACCGTCATCGCCAGCGCGCCGATCGCCGGCGCGGCGCGCAGCACGCCGAGCCCGCACGGCCCGGTGTGCAGGATGTCGCGCGCATAGATCGGCAGCAGCGCGGTGGCGCCACCGAGCAGCACCGCGAACAGATCGAGCGAGATGGTGCCGAGGATTGCGGGATTGGAACGGACGAAGCGCAGCCCGGAATAGAGGTCGTCGACTTCCGCTGTCGGCTCCTTCGGCGCGGCGCGAGCGACGTCGACCAGCGGGATCAGCAGGCTGCCGGCAAGCCAGAACGCCGCCATGATCGCATAAGGCAGCGTCGGCGACACCGCATAGGCGAAACCGCCGATCGCCGGGCCGGTGATCATCGCGAGCTGCGCCACGCCGGTCGAGGTTGCGGTCGCGCGCTGCAGCGTCCCTTCGGGCACCACAGAGGGCAGCAGCGCCGCGACCGCCGGGCTTTCAAACGAAGTGGCGATGCCCACCACGGTCATCGCCACGAAGATCTGCGTCACCGTCAGCCAGCCGCCGAACGTGCCGGCTGCGAGGAACAGCGCGGTCAACCCTTCCACAATCTGGCAGAGTTGCACCACCCGCTTGCGGTCGAAATGATCGACCGCATGGCCGGCGACGAACACCAGCACGGCCGTGGGGATGAACTGCACCAGCCGTGGGTCGTGACCGGGCTGGCTGTCCTGCTGCAGCACGCATGGCCGGCTGTCTGGCCGCAGCGCGCCGGCGCTCGGGTCGCCGTGACCTCGCTGATCGTGGCCTTCTGCCTGCTCGAACAGCTCAATCTGCGCGACGGCTCGCTGCCGCGCCGCGCCGAACTGGACCGGCTGGCAGCGGTGACGCCCCCGCCGGCGCGATGCGAGGCGTTCCTGGTCGACGCCCGGGACGACCAGGGTTACGGCGTTCGCGAGTTCGATGCGATGTGGATATCGCTGCGCGTCGGCCTGCCGACCATCAATGGCAATTCCGGATGGTCGCCACCCGGCTGGCAGCTGGCCGATCCCGACACGGATTACGATGACGCCGCGCGGCGCTGGATCGAACAGACCCACATGACCAAGCACGTCTGCCGCTACCAGCGCGACACCCGCGCGTGGTCGGATTTCGAACCGCAAGCACCAGCGCCGTCCCTCATCCCGCCGGCTCTGCAGCCAACGGCGGACGCGGCGCCGCGCAGCGAATGACGTGAGGACGACCGCCCGTCATCGCGTCCAGTCCTTCACACGACGGGCCCAGCCGCTTCGACGCCGAGCGCCGAACCCGGGCGATTCAGTTGGCGACAGGTCGCAACAGGCTGATGTGGCGGCGTGTCCCCGTCACGCACTCACTGGTCTAGATTCGCGCGCGTGACGAAGCCATTGCCCGCAGCTCAATGCAGCCGAAACACCCCGTCGACGGCGCGCAGCTCGGCCGGCTTGATCAGCTTGGAATGCGCCACGGTGACCGAGAACAGCGGGCCTTCGAGCTCCTTTTCCCAGAACGCCAGGAAGTCCTTCAGGGCCGGGAAGTGCGGGTACATGTCGTAATTCTGCCAGGTGTAGCTCTGCAGCAGCCAGTGGCGGTCGGGCCGGCGGTAGAGAATCTCCGCCGTGGTCAGACCGTAGCCGAGCACCTGCTTCCTGAAGTCGTCAGAAACCGCACCTTTTCCGTCCATGCCAACCTCCTGGGTAGAGCGCATTCAGCAAAAGTGGTCGTCCGGCTTGCGTATCGATGGCCCTACAGCTTCCTTTCGGCCTGGCCGGATCCGGAGTTTCCACCTCCGACCGGGCCGCGGTTCAAATGTGACGCGACGATGTCCCCGATCTCAAGCCTAAAAGTTTAACGTTATGTTGAAAACACAAGCGTTAGCAGCGACTTACAGAAAGTGCTAACAGCCGCAAGCCAGCCTCACCGCGGCTCCGGCCCGCGTCCCGTTAATCCTCGTCCGCGGAATTGGCAGAAGTTTCACCCGAGTGCCAATTTTTCTGCTACCCACCCTTGTCTCTCCGAAAGCGCTGGATTATCTCCTCAGCGTCGTGCTGGCACTCGTCGGGCGCGACTGCTAATTCCAGAAATTCTGAAAACACTTCAGAAACTTAGGAGGACTTGCATGAATTTCCGTCCGCTTCACGACCGCGTCGTGGTCAAGCGCATCGACGCCGAAGAGAAGACCGCAGGCGGTATCATCATTCCTGACTCGGCCAAGGAGAAGCCCTCGCAGGGCGAGATCGTCGCCGTCGGCCCGGGTGGCCGCGACGAAGCCGGCAAGCTGATCCCGATCGACCTCAAGGTCGGCGACCGGGTGCTGTTCGGCAAGTGGTCGGGCACCGAGGTCAAGATCGACGGCAAAGAGCTGCTGATCATGAAGGAAAGCGACATCATGGGCGTCATCACCGACGCCGGCGCCAAGAAGAAGGCGGCCTGAGCCTTTGGAGGTCCCTCACCCTGAGGAGCGCCTGCAAGGCGCGTCTCGAAGGGTGAGCTCCACAAGCTAACACCGCTCATCCTTCGAGACGCGGACCTGCGGTCCGCTCCTCAGGATGAGGTCGAAACGATCCAACCCAAGGGAAACCTCTTATGTCCGCTAAAGAAGTCAAATTCGGCGTCGACGCCCGCGACCGCATGCTGCGCGGCGTGGACATTCTCGCCAATGCCGTGAAGGTCACGCTGGGTCCGAAGGGCCGCAACGTCGTCCTCGACAAGTCGTTCGGCGCGCCGCGCATCACCAAGGACGGCGTCACCGTCGCCAAGGACATCGAACTCGACGACAAGTTCGAGAACATGGGCGCCCAGATGGTGCGCGAAGTGGCCTCGAAGTCGGCCGACGCCGCCGGTGACGGCACCACCACCGCGACCGTGCTGGCCCAGGCGATCGTGCGCGAAGGCGCCAAGGCCGTCGCCGCCGGCATGAACCCGATGGATCTGAAGCGTGGTATCGACCTGGCGGTGGAAGCCGTCGTCGCCGACCTCGTCAAGAACTCCAAGAAGGTCACCTCGAACGACGAGATCGCCCAGGTCGGCACCATCTCGGCCAACGGCGACTCGGAGATCGGCAAGTTCCTCGCCGACGCGATGAAGAAGGTCGGCAACGAGGGTGTCATCACCGTCGAGGAAGCCAAGTCGCTCGAGACCGAACTCGACGTCGTCGAGGGCATGCAGTTCGACCGCGGCTACATCTCGCCCTACTTCGTCACCAACGCCGACAAGATGCGCGTTGAAATGGATGACGCCTACATCCTGATCAACGAGAAGAAGCTGTCGTCGCTCAACGAGCTGCTGCCGCTGCTCGAAGCCGTCGTCCAGACCGGCAAGCCGCTGCTGATCGTCGCCGAAGACGTCGAAGGCGAAGCGCTCGCCACCCTCGTCGTCAACCGCCTGCGCGGCGGCCTCAAGGTCGCGGCCGTCAA
>NZ_LJIC01000192.1 GCF_001295845.1 Rhodopseudomonas sp. AAP120
GGCCGGGACGAGCCCGGCCATGACGAGTTGATAGTGAACGAATAACAGCGACACTCACTTGGCGGCAACGAGCGACCAGTGAGCTACCAACCTCACACGTCGGCGAGGTCGTCTTCGAGAATCGCCATCTGGAACTGGAACGAGCGATCGTCGTCCTCGTCGTCGACGAACAGCACGCCGACGAACTCCTCGCCGATATACACTTCGGCGGAATCGTCCTTCTTGGGCCGCGGCACCACGCGGATCTTCGGATTGCCGAACACCTTCTTGAGATAGGCATCGAGCTTTCTGACTTCCTGAACGTCCACGGTGATCTCCAATCTAAAACAAAGGCTTCCGAGGCGATGCGGGCCGGATGATCCGCCGGGCGATCGCTGCGAGCGAGGCCGCCGTCAGTACGTTTTCGAGCCGCCCGCCGCAACCCCTCGCGCCGAGTTGCGAACCGCATTCGCGGCGATGTGCACGGGCGATTCCGGCGGTCACAAACCGATTGCGTTGAGCATCTGATCCATGGTGCGCGACGGCTCGGCGCAGCCCGCCTCGCCCACCACCTTGGCCGGCACGCCGGCGACGGTCATGTTGTGCGGCACCGTCTTCAGCACCACCGAGCCGGCGGCGATGCGGGCGCAGTGACCGACTTCGATGTTGCCGAGAATCTTCGCGCCGGCGCCGATCATCACGCCGCGGCGAATTTTCGGATGACGGTCCTCGTGCTCCTTGCCGGTGCCGCCGAGCGTCACGCCGTGCAGGATCGAGACGTCGTCCTCGATCACCGCGGTCTCGCCGACCACGAGGCCGGTGGCATGGTCGAGGAAAATCCCGCGGCCGATCTTCGCCGCCGGGTTGATATCGGTCTGAAACACCGCCGAGGCGCGGCTCTGCAGATACAGCGCGAAGTCCTTGCGGCCCTTCAGATGCAGCCAGTGCGCCAGACGATGCGCCTGGATGGCGTGGAAGCCCTTGAAGTACAGCAGCGGATCGATGAAGCGCGAGGTCGCCGGATCGCGATCGAACACCGCCACCATGTCGGCGCGGAAGGCGTTGCCGATGTCGGGCTCGTCGCGCAGCGCGTCTTCGAAGGTCTGGCGGATCAGGTCGCTCGACAGCGCCGAATGATCGAGCCGCGCCGCCACGCGATGCACCACCGCGTCCTCGAGACGATCATGATGCAGCACGCTCGCATAGATGAACGAGGCGAGCTCCGGCTCGCGGCGGACGACGTCTTCCGCTTCGCTACGCACTCGCTCCCAGATCGGATCGAGCGTCGTCAGCGTCGCCGTCTGCGGATTGACCTGATGCATCACCATGCCGGCTCTCTCGATCTCGTCTGCTCCGGTCACTATAGCACGCCGGCGGTGAACCTGTCGCGGCGGCCGCAGTCCGTCTCCGGACCATTCCGCCACCTGCGTAACACATTGATCCAATGCGACATTCACGGAGCGGACCGGTTCCGTCTCGCGAAAGTCGCAGATCTTGAGGTGGGGAGCGTCGCGATGGCGTCAAGCGGTGGTCGTTGCCGTCACGGCCGGCGGGCCAGGAAATCGACCACGCCTTCCTTGTAGACGCGGTCGCCGACCGCCCGCATGTGGTCACGCCGCGGGATGTCGAGCACTTCGGAGCCGGGAATGATGCCGCTGAGTTCGAGCGCCGAGCCGGCGACGTCATCGTCGGTGCCGACCGCGATCAGCACCGGCACCGGGATCTTCGCCGCATCCTCTGCGCTCATCAGGCCGCGCGAGCCGCGCATGCAGGCAGCGAGCGCGGCGTGGTCGGAGCGGGTCTGATCGGCGAAGGCGCGAAACGTCCGGCCGACCGGATCGGTGACATCGTCGAGCGACGGCGCCAGCAGCGCCTGCGCGACGTTCTCGCCCGGACGGCCTTCGTTGCTCAGCAGCCCCATGCCGAGGCCGCCGAGCACAACCGAGCGCACGAGCTGCGGCTGCCACCGCGCCAGATTGGCGCTGATCCGCGCGCCCATCGAATAGCCCATCAGATCGGCGCGCGGGATCGCCAGATGCTGCATCAGCGCCGCGACGTCGCCGGCCATTTTGCCAAGTTCATAGTCGGCGGGATCGTACAGCTTGGCCGACTCGCCGTGGCCGCGGTTGTCGAGTGCGATGACGCGGCGGCCGGCACGCTTCAGCTCCGACAACCACGACGGATACACCCAGTTGACGTTCTTGTTCGACGCGAAGCCGTGCACCAGCACGATCGGCTCACCCTCGCCGTCGTCGAGATACGCGATATCGATTCCGCCGTGATCGAAGCTCGGCATGCATTGTCCGGATGTTGTGAGCGGGAAGGTTGTTAGTTGACGACGAAAGCATTCAGATGAGGCGATACGCGCGGGCTTTCAGCATGCCCGGCGTCATTGCGAGCCGAAGCGAAGCAATCCCGGCCCACGCGTTGCCCCGCCGGAACATGGATTGCGTCGTCGCTTCGCGCCTCGCAATGACGATTGTGAGGCAGACGGCGCATTTTTTCCGCGCGACACCATCCGCTGGTTAAGACGGCGCCATCAGACGACCCACCGCCGTGTCCGCGCGGACACGTTCGGCTTCGGCGCGTTTGGCTTCGGCGATCAGGCGACGGGCGCGGCGGGCCTTGCCGCGGTCGATCCAGCTTTGCGTCAGGCGTTCGACACCGGATTTCAAGGAGGCGACCAGGCCAAACAGCGTCATCAGCGCACCAAAGATCCACCAGGCGAAATTCCACGCGCCGGTGGTGAGCAGCAGCGCGCCGCGGCCGAGGATCTTCAGGAAGGCGCGGGTCTGGCTGCCCTTCGACTCGGCGAGCTTCGCCGCACGGGCGACGTCCTTGGGGCCCTCGGCGATCTTCAGCGTATCGAGGGCGCCGCGGGTGCCGGCTTTTTCGCCGACCCGGCCGACATCCTTGGCGAGCCGCATCAGCCCGCCCGCCTTCTCGGTCCGGAACGCCGCCTTGACGGCGGTCACGGTCTTGTCCGGGCGCACCACGGCCCCATCCGCCACCGCGCGCCGCAGCGCCGGAGCGTCGACCACCTCGCGGGCGGAGCGGCCGGCCCAACTCGCCAGGCCTTCGCCGAGCCGGCCGACCTTGCGGGCGTCCTTCACCAGCGTCAGCCCTGCCCGCACCGGCGCGGCCCCGCCGACCGTCACATAGGTGGCTGCTGTGATCGCAATTCCCGCCGCGGCGAGCCCCAGCACCAGCCGGTCCGCCTCGGCCCCGGTCGCCAGGTTGCTCCCTTCGCGGATCACGTCGCGGATATCACCGAACACGAACAGATCGCCTGCCACCGTGCCGGACAGGCTGGCCCCGTCGTCGGCCTGGCCGGTGATCAGTCCGGTGGCGAAACGCGTAGCGACGCCGGTTGCAGATCGCTCGGCCGCAACCGTTTCGGCGACACGCTGTATCACATCGTCGGGAAGCGTGATGTTCCGCGCGGCGGCAAGCTGCACCAAACTATCCGCCAGTTCCGGATCGTGAGCTTGCAGCGCCTCGTCGATATTCCGCCCGATGAGGCTGGGGTCCCGCTGCAAAGCTGCCGAGAGTTGCAGTTCCGACAGTTGCGCCGGATCGTCCTGCGCGGCAAGAAACGCCGCACTACGTCGGGCATGCGGCCACGTCAGCACCAGCGCAACCGCGCAGAGTGCGATGCCGGCTTTCGCGATGCCCAGCTTCAGACCCATCAACCAACCCTCACCAGTCTCATGTGGGGGTGTCACACCTCGGACACAACCGATCCGACCAAAGAAGGGCTTCTCCAACATCATGGGATTGTGTCGAATTTCGATGGGCAAAGCCTGTCCGGGCGCTCTAGGAATCATGCAGCGTCGCCGGTATGGTGCGCTGCACCGTGATGTGCCCTCTCCGTCGCGAGTAAAGGTGAGCTGATGTCCGACCACGTGGTTCCACATTTCCAGAACGATGCCGGTGTTGCCATGATCGAGATCGGCTCGAAGGAATTCATGTGCGTCGGCGCAAACCCGCCGTTCGATCATCCGCACGTGTTCCTCGATCTCGGCAACGACAACGAGATCATCTGCCCGTATTGCTCGACGCTGTATCGCTACGCGCCCGACCTCGCGCCCGGCCAGGCGCGGCCGCCGGAATGCGTACTGAAGGACAAGGTCGCCTGATCGTCTCGTGTCGGACGCCCGCACGATCGTCGTTGCAGGTGCGGGTATCGGCGGACTAACGGCTTCGCTCGCGTTGGCGGCGAAGGGCTTTCGAGTCATCATTCTTGAGAAGGCCGAGCGGCTGGCGGAAGCCGGCGCCGGCCTGCAAATCTCCCCCAATGCCAGCCGCGTGCTGGTCGATCTCGGCCTCGCCGGCCGGCTGGCGCCGCGTGCGATCGCGCCTGATGCCGTGACGGTGATGAGCGCCCGCACCGGGCGCCCGCTGGTGCGGCTGCCGCTCGGCGCAGAGGCTGCAACGCGCGCCGGGGCGCCCTATTGGGTGCTCCACCGCGCCGATCTGCAGGCAGCGCTGCACGCCCAGGCCGAGGCTCATCCGGCGATCGAACTGCGGCTCGGCTGCGTGGTCGAGGATTACGCCAGCCATGTCCACGGCATCAGCGTCGGGCACCGCCGTCACGGCGAACGCGGCGACACGCAGGCGCTGGCGCTGATCGGCGCCGACGGCATCTGGTCGGCGGTGCGCGGCCAGCTGTTTCCAAGCAGCGGGCCGCATTTCAGCGGGCTGATCGCCTGGCGCGGCACGATCGAAGCCCCGGCGCTGCCGAGCGGCGAACCGCTGCGCGGCGTCCAGCTATGGATGGGGCCGCGTGCTCACCTCGTCGCCTATCCGATCTCCGGCGGACGGCTCGTCAACCTGGTGGCAATCGTGCCGGACGATTGGCAGCGCGAAGGCTGGAGCGCGCCGGGCGAACCGCGCGAGATGCAGAGCCGCTTCGCCGCGGCCGGCTGGGCACCGGCGGCCCGGTTGCTGATCGAAGCGGTCGAGATCTGGAAGCGCTGGGCTCTGTTCGCAATGCCGGACGGCGGCGCCTGGACCACCGGAGCGACCGCCCTGCTCGGCGACGCAGCGCACGGCATGTTGCCGTTCGCGGCCCAGGGTGCAGCGATGGCGATCGAAGATGCGGCTGTGCTGGCGCAGTGCCTCGGCGACAGCCACGGCGCCGGGACGACCGGCGATGCGCTGTCGGTGCCGGCCTCGCTGCGGCGCTATGCCGAGGCGCGGCGGGCGCGGGTGGCGCGGGTCCAGCGGCTCGCCCGGCAGAACGGCCAGATCTATCACCTCGCCGGCCCGATGGCGCTGGCGCGCGATCTCGCGATGCAGGCGCTCGGCGGCGAGCGGCTGCTGGCGCGGCAGGCCTGGATCTACGACTGGCGGCTGTGAGCCGTGGCGATCAGCGCGTGGCGCGGCCGGCGCGCGGCTTCCCGGCGGCGGGCGCCGTCGCCGGTGGTGCCGGCTCGGTGCATTTGTTGTCCCGCCATGTCTGATCGGCCAGTCGCGAAAGCGCCTTCTGGTTGATGTAGTCGTTGCGGTACGCGACCTCGGAGACAACCGAACCGGCCACACCGGTTTCGGCCTTGCGCATCAGCCCGTCGAGTTCGGCCAGCCGCGCGTCGAGGCCCTTGCGCTCGACGGCGAGTTGCTCGCAGTTGTACAGCTCATAGCGAGCCGGATCGACGAACGCCTGCGACATCGCGCTGTCGCCGATCGCCGCGCAGCCGGACAGCCCCGCACCGGACAGCAGACCGGCGCCGAGCAGCACGAAACGAGAAAGCCTGAAAGACATCGTCATGGGCCGCGTCTATAGACACAAACGAGGCGTTCGTAAAATCAGCCTCGCATGTCCGCAGTGTGGCCGCCGCTGCCTTGGCGGGCCATCCGCGCAGCGATAGGGTCCGGCGGGACACGCAGGGCCAACGCAGGATCGACGCAATGCCGACCCCACCGACCTTCCCGGCCGAGGCCTTCGCCACCAAGGCGAACGCGCACGCGCTGTATGTCGGCGACCGCATCAACACCTCCGGCTTCGAGGAGCAGGCCCTGTCCTCCGTGCCGCTGGCGGTGCGGGCCGGCGCCGGAATCGCGGTGCTGTTCCGCTACGGCGTGGTGGTGCTGATCGGGCTGACGACCGAGGAGGAAGCCGCCTTCCTGCAGCGGCTGAAGCCGCGCATCGGCGGCGCCTTCGGCAATATCGACGACGAGACCGCGGCGTTCCAGCTCGACGGCGAAGATCAGGTCGCGGCCGGCGGGCCGATCCAGCTCCGCCAGATGTCGCTGGAGCGGTTGCTGATCATCGCCGACGTGCTGGCCAAGAGCGTCGTGCTCGCGCATGACGAGCGCGAGGTCGCCAAGGTGTTCGAAGTGATCGAGCCGTTCGCCCGCGAACTCGCCGAGCACGGCCACACCCGGCGCAGCCGCCCGGCGATGATGAAGCTGATCGGCAACGCGCTGCTGGTGCAGCACCGCGTCTCCGGGCGGGTCGCCATCACCGAAAAGCCCGACGCGCTGTGGGAGCGCCCCGACCTCGAACGCCTCTACGCCAGGCTCGAGGACGAATACGAACTGAAAGAGCGCGTCGACACGCTGAACCGCAAGCTCGAAGTCGTCGCCGACACCGCCTCGACGCTCGCCGACATCATCGATACCCGCCGCGCGCTACGCCTCGAGCTGATCGTCGTCCTGCTGATCGCCATCGAGGTCGTGGTCGCGATGGTGCAGATCGCGATGGGGCGTGGACATTGACCCGGAGCTCCTGCGTGCTGGTCTCGGCAAACGCAGCAAGTCCGTCGCGATGCCCGACCTGATCCGGCGCGGCACGGCCGCCGACGTCGAGGCCATCACCGACCTGACGATGCGTGCCTACACCAAGTGGCTCGCACTGATCGGCTACGAGCCGTTGCCGATGCTCGCCGACTACGCGGCGGCGATCCGGCAGCATCGCTTCGATCTGCTGGAAGCCGACGACCGCCTCGTCGCGTTGATCGAAACCGAGCTGCGCGACGACGACCTCCTGATCGTCAACGTCGCGGTGTCGCCGGACGCACAGAAGCGCGGCTACGGCCGCCGCCTGCTGGCTCTGGCCGAACGGATCGCCGCCGAGGCCGGCCGCGACACGCTGCGGCTCTACACGAACGAACGCTTCGAAGAAAACATCCGACTCTACGCGTCGCTCGGCTACGTCCAGGAGCGCTTGGAAACCCGCGCCAACGGAGCCCGCGTGGTGCATATGGTGAAGCGGATCGGGTAGCGGCAATTACCCACTTTCTTGCCCTCAAAAATATTAGGTACGGAGTAGGGAAAAGTCACAGCCGCTCAACGCGGCACCGGCAGACCATTGCCCCCTCTGGACTTATCACTCTTCCCACTCCTCCGCCTGCTTGAGTGATCTCTCGATATCACGCGTCGCATCCTTCAGAAGTGCGTCGTACAGCTCAAACGAAGGCGAGAAACGGGGGAGAGTGGCTAGAATCTCCTCGCACTTCTTCTTTGTTTCAAGGTCACGCGGCATCGGCTGTCCCGCAACACCAGATCGCAATCCGCTAATGGCCGAACCGTACAAGGAACTGATTGCCTCCTTTTGCGCTTCTGAGCCAATCATTTTCGCCTTCTCAAGAAGGCGTCCAACAAAACCGACCTCCCTGAAAACAAACCCCGGGTCAGCCTCGGCAAGGATGCCTGCAATCAGTCTAATATCGTTCGCATCACCGACTTTGACCCAATTCTCGAGGAAGTCGACTGTCTCGCCTTCGTAGGGGCCAAACATCGCCTCGAACAACTCCCGCGAACGATATTGGAACGAGAAGGGCTTATCCTTCCCTTCCTTCATCCAGTTTGCCAGCATGACAAGCAACTCGCCGCAAACCTCCGATTGCTTGAATTTCAGAGGAACGCTTCCGTACGGCCCATGGTTTATCGGCCGGAAGCTCCAATCCTCCATTCCTGCTGCCTCCACCCGCTTCATCAGAAACTGCGCGGTCTCTCTCGGAAACACCTGAGAAGCATGAGCAAGGAATGTCTCGATCCAGTGATCCTCAAGGTTGGGAAGCGGCATGATCTTCTCGAAGAGCATCAGCACATCTTCAATCTTCAGCACTGCAAAGCCCAGGAGCTGTTCCCAGGCGAAGATCGTCAACAGTTCGCTCGCCAGCCCCTTCGAGTCCCCGATCTTGGCCAGCCGAACGAATTCGAGGGCGAGGTCCGGTCGCGCTTTGGCAACCGAACGGATTGCCGCAATCGCACCACTAACGACCTCGACACTTTCATGAACAAGCAGGAGACGGAGGACGTCCAGTTCCTGTTCGCTCCACCGTTCAGTTCTGAGGATTCTCTCCAACGCGTGCGCCACCTGCGCAAGAAGCGGTGGCTGGCCGGTGGCAAGAAGCTGCGCAATCAGCGCCCTGACCTCCTCCGGGTCAGTGTCCCAGATGGTACTGAGAGCCGTCGAAACGAAACCTTGGGTCTCCGAAGTCTCGCGCCTTATTGCATCGCGGATGATCGCTGTCGCGAAATCCGCTGAAGCCGTGATCAAGGTTCCATACACGGCAAAAGGTGTGCCGGGTTTGTCCATACTGGCGCGAATTCCGCGAAGCAGTTGGGCTATATAGGCGTGAAGCTCTTCTGCAACCGGATAGGCAACAAGCAGGTCTTTTGCCAACCGTTCGAGATGGGCGTTGAACTTCTTTTCGTAGTCATTTGGGTTAAAGCGACCAAGATCGACGTCGTAACCGCCAATCAGGACGGCAACAGTACGAAACTCCAGATTACTCGGGAGGCACTTCTTGATCCGGTGAGCCACCTCGGTCGTCGGTCCTTGACCGTAATTCGCGTGCCATGCGACTGAACGCCATACCGAGAGCGCGACAAGGGGATCGACTGCTCCAGCCTGAAGGACGCTCTCTACTCTCTTCATTTCATCGATGAAAACTCCTGTCCAAGATTTGCGCGTTTCGTCGGGCACGATGGCGCCGAACAGCCCCATCGGGTAGCGAAAGGCATCGGCCAGAGAGTTAGCAGCCGAAACCCCAGCCCGAACACTTTTCCCAGTCAACAACTCCACCAACGCATCGAACGCCTTCTCGCGTAGCGGCTTCACGAAGGTCGCGGATACATAGAACGGGCCGAACGACATCGCGGACTTCTTGAACTCGGTCGTATGGCCCTCTGTCTTGAAGATTGCGCGAAGAATGTCGATGGGTGAGTATGCACGGGTCCAGGCGTTCGGCGTCCTCATCAATCCAATTGTGAACTCAACGACCTTTTCGTTGTACTTAAAGGGTTTGTTAGGCCGAACCTCACACATTTCAGCAAGGATCCGGATGGGGTGTTCGGGAGTCGAATTCAGTTCCCGCTTATCGTCACTTCCTAGCTCCCAGAGATCTTCGCATACGCGCTCAAGATGCTCGAAATTGTAGCCTGCTAGACGAAGAATGCCTGGCAACTGATTCAGAAACAAACCTTTCCGAATGAGATCTTCAGCGAAGTCCAGAGCCTTTTCTGGCTGGTAGTAAGCCACGGCCTTCACGGCATTGATGTGAGGGTCGCCGTACTCATGCTGCGGCTTCAATCTACGCCAGACGCCGTCGATCAGCTTGCTATTGCTGGTGTCTCCGTTGGCGCGCCGCCAGTCGAGTTTCCCCAGATTGACGAGAAGATGCTCTCCGTGCTTGCGCGGGTCGGCGGCCTCGAATACCCGCTCGGCGTAGCCCGAGGAGGCACCCTCCGGCCCCACGCAATGATCTTCAATCAAGAAGTCCGCCAAGACGTCGGGGGAAAGGCGATATCGGGTGCCACGTTTGAAGACGACACCTGCTTCAGTCAGCAAGCGAATAAGCCGCTTCGATTCATGAGCCTTAATTCCTTCCACCTGCTCGATGAGTTGCGGAAGTGAATCATCATCAGGATGAAATGGCTGCACCAAGGCAAGTACGCGAAGGATGGCTTTGATATTTGTGATATCGCCCTTTGCTCCGATTTCACCGGCAATGACGTCGCGAAACCTCCCGAAAAGCAGCTTTCTAAACGAGTCCTCATGCTGTGCAAAATCGATACTGAGCCGCTGCTTTGCAACGATTTGGGCGCCCACGACGGTGGCGAGCGGGCAGTCGCGGGTCACAGATGCGATTGACTTGGCGGCCGCCTCCGGTCCGGAATATTTGGCAAGTACCTGCTTCGCCAGCTCTTCCGCCTCTTCAAGGGTGAGCGGGACCAGGTTGACCGTCCGGACCTTCTCTCCGACCAAAGAGAACGTACTGGCCTGCGATTCGAGGTAAGTCAGGCCGTAGGGGCGCAAGGCCAGCAACAATTTCGCCTCGTTGGACGGGTCCGCAGCATACTGAAACAGGAGCTCTAGATCGTCCTGATCGTGGGCGTCATCGACGACGAGAAGTTTCGGGCGCCCCCCAAGGTCCTCAAGGCTCCTTTTAGAGAGTTCAGCATTCCTGGATAGATGGCGAACAACAACCCCAGTGTGTGTTTCCTCAAATTCTTGGACGGTTTTCTTCAGGAGC
This sequence comes from Rhodopseudomonas sp. AAP120, assembly GCF_001295845.1. Lineage (GTDB taxonomy): Bacteria > Pseudomonadota > Alphaproteobacteria > Rhizobiales > Xanthobacteraceae > Rhodopseudomonas. The sequence goes on from NZ_LJIC01000192.1 coordinate 10,464, forward strand.
TTCGACTTACCCGAGCCTCCTGTGCCGGTCAGCATAACGACTGAAATGCCTTCATCATCCAGAGCGTCGCGCATGTCCGCCAGGTCTTGCCGCCGTCCGACGAGTACCCATTCGTGATTGAAGAGACTCTCTGGACTTTCAAACGGAGAAAAGAACTCCGCCGTCGTTTCCCAGGGACTCGTGTAGTCCTCTCCTAAGAGAGCAAAGCGTTGCCCTCGAAAGAAGATGTCGACCAAACGAATTTGCTCTTCCTTCGGGAGTTGACGAACTATGTGCGAAATATCCTCACGATCCCAAATCTCCCAATCCGGCTCCGATTTGAGTTCGGCGCGTTCCTTGGGACTGGCTACTTTGGTGAGTAGCAAGACTTTTTTCGTGGCAACCACCGTGTGGGCGGTTACCGCGGCCCGGACCTTCCCCGGACCGAATTTGGTCACTCGCTTGCATTGAAAGCTGTGGGAATTGCCGTCGGAAAAATGGACCATAATGTCGACGCCATCTTGCGTATGCCCCTGTCCGCCAGCCCGCTCGACGCGGGCGGTAGGGTAGCGGACCTGCAAGAAGTACTTACAAAAGCGCTCGAAGCTGTCAGGGGAAAGGGCATCGATCGGAAAGGGCTGATCGAAGCTCGCGACCACTGTCTTTGCGGTGTAGCCAGCAGCGGCAAGCAAGGCTTCCGCGTCCGCTTTGAGAACGGCGGCTATTAGCGGGATTTGCTTGTCTTGTGGCCTAGATTGCCCAGCTTCCCACCTGTCGATCGATCGCAGCGGGATTTTAACCAGCTTGGCAAGGTCACTCCGAGTGGCAATGCCCACCCTTTGGCGCAAGTCCGCAACAAAACTACCAAATTTCGTAAACGGCCTTTTCATTGGAAATCCATTGACGATTAATATTGGTGCGGGCGGCCGGGGTCGAACCGGCACAGACCTCTCGGTCCGAGGGATTTTAAGTCCCTTGCGTCTACCAATTTCGCCACGCCCGCATCGGCGCGCTCGCGCCGTGGTGCTTTCGCAGCATCGAGGAGTGTGCGGCGCACTGCGCCGTTCCTTAAGTTCGATGCCGCGTTGCATCACGCCCGAAGGCCTGCCCTGACGCGTCGCCGCCGCAATGCCCGATTCCGCGCCAGAGCGCCGCATTCATAGTCGAGGGCGCGGCGCAACGCAAAGCGGGGTTGCGGCCGCGGGGCGGCTTCGCCGGCCGCGCGCTTTGACATCACCCCCGACTTTCGAGTGAGATACCGCCAGGTGCTTGCATGCCGGGGGTTCGGCGGATCGATGCGGCGTGGTGCGCGCATCCTCCGCCGAGGTTGCCCGGTCCTTGCATACAAGGCGCCGACGTCGTCCTGCCGCAACCTGCCATCGCAAGGGTAATTCACCACATGCCGACCATCGACCGCATCGACGCTTTCGCCGACGAGCTGACCGCGATCCGCCGCGATCTGCACATGCATCCGGAGATCGGCTTCGAGGAAGTCCGCACCTCCAACATCGTCGCCGAGAAGCTCGACGCCTGGGGCATCGAGGTGTTTCGCGGGCTCGGCGGCACCGGCGTCGTCGGCGTGCTGAAGGGAAAAGGTGACGGCGGCCGTCGGATCGGCCTGCGCGCCGACATGGACGCGCTGCCGATGGAGGAGCACACCAATCTCGGCTGGCGCTCGACCATCCCCGGCCGCTTCCACGGCTGCGGCCATGACGGCCACACCACCATGCTGCTCGGCACCGCGCGCTATCTCGCCGAGACTCGCAATTTCGACGGCACCGTGCATTTCATCTTCCAGCCGGCCGAAGAAGGCCTCGGCGGCGCCCGCGCGATGCTGAAAGACGGGCTGTTCCAGAAGTTCCCGTGCGACGAGCTCTACGGGCTACACAACGCGCCCGACCTCGCGCATGGCGAGATCGCCGTCCTGCCCGGCCCGGCGATGGCCGGCGCAGACTTCTTCGACATCACCATCTCCGGTTACGGCGCCCATGGCGCGATGCCGGAGCGCTCGAAGGATCCGGTGGTGATCGCGATGACGCTCGGCCAGGCGCTGCAGACCATCGTCAGCCGCAACGTCGACCCGCTGCATTCGGCGGTGCTGTCGATCACCCAGATCCATTCCGGCTCCGCCTACAACGTGATTCCCGGCGAAGCGCGGCTCGCCGGCACGGTCCGGGCGTTCTCCGACGACATCCGCAAGCTGGTGCGCGAGCGCATGCGCGCGCTTGCCGCCGGCATCGCGGCGGCGTTCGACGTCGAGATCCACGTCGAGATCCGCGACATCTTCAGCGTGCTGGTGAACCAGCAGGAGCAGAGCGACGTCGTCGCCGAAGTGGCGCGCGGCGTGGTCGGCGACGCCAACGTCAAGCTGCGCGAGCAGCCGAAGATGGGCAGCGAGGATTTCGCCGACATGCTGCAGGCGATCCCCGGCGCGTATTTCTGGGTCGGCCACGACGGCGACGTGCCGGTGCACAATCCCGGCTACGTGCTCGACGACAAGATCCTGCCGATCGGCGCCAGCATGTTCGCCCGGATCGTCGAAACCCGCCTGCCGGTGGCCGCCAATGTCTGACGGCATCAGCAGCAAGACCACCGCGCTCAATGACCTCTCCGCCACCGAACTGCTCGCCGGCTACTACGGCAAGCAGTTCTCGCCCGCCGAGGTGATGGACGAGGTGATCGCCCAGGCCGAGCGCTGGGAGCCGCATCTCAACGCGCTGTATGCGTTCGATCCGGACGGCGCGCGGCGCGCCGCGCGGGCCGCGACCGAGCGCTGGGCGAAGGGCGAGCCGCAGGGCCTGCTCGACGGCGTGCCGGTCACCATCAAGGAGAACGTCGCCACGCAGGGCACGCCGGTGCCGCTCGGCGTGCCGATCACCGCGCTGGCGCCGGCCGCCGTCGATGCCCCACCCGCAGCGCGGCTGCGCGAGGCCGGCGGCATCATCTGGAGCAAGACCACCATGCCGGATTTCGGCATGTTGTCGTCGGGCCTGTCGAGCTTCCACGGCGTCACCCGCAATCCCTGGGACGTCACGCAGAACACCGGAGGCTCATCCGCTGGTGCGGGCGCCGCGGGTGCGGCCGGCTACGGGCCGCTGCATCTCGGCACGGATATCGGCGGCTCGGTGCGACTGCCGGCGAACTGGTGCGGCATCTTCGCGCTGAAACCGTCGCTCGGCCGCGTGCCGATCGATCCGCCCTATGTCGGCCGCTGCGCCGGGCCGATGACGCGCACCGTCGACGACGCGGCGCTGATGATGAGCGTGCTGTCACAGCCCGATCCGCGCGACGGCATGAGCCTGCCGCCGCAGGACATCGCCTGGAGCGAGCTCGAGATCGATCTGCGCGGCAAGACTGTCGGCCTGCTCACCGACCTCGGCTTCGGCATGGCGCTGGAGGACGACGTCCGCCGCGTCGTGACCGACGCCGCGCGCCTGCTGGAACAGCAGGGCGCGATCGTCAAGGAGGTGCAGCTCGACTTCACCCGCGAGGCGATGGACGGGCTGGATATGTTCTGGCGCGCGCGGATGTGGGACGACGTCAGCAAGCTCAGCGAAGCACAGCGCGCCCAAGTGCTGCCCTACATCGTGCGCTGGGCAGAAGGCGGCGCAAATCTCACCGGGGTCGATGTGGTCCGCGGCTTCAACCAGACCATGACGATTCGTGCGATGGGAGCCAAGCTGTTCGCCAACATCGACTACCTGATCTCGCCGGTCGCGCCGGTAGTCAGCTTCGCCGCCGACATTGCCTCGCCGCTCGACGATCCGAATACTCCATTCGACCATATCCTCTATACCGTTCCGTGGAATATGGCGGAGAATCCCGCTGCCTCGATCAACGGTGGCTATAGTTCGAAAGGTTTTCCGATCGGCGTGCAGATCGTCGGCCGCCGCTACGATGACCTCGGCGTTCTGCGCGTGGCAAAAGCCTTCGAAGGCCTGCGCGGCGCGCAGAAGCCGTGGCCGGTGGCGCCGCGCTAGCCGCGGAGGACGATGGCTTGTGTGAGCGCTTAGTCGCACACGGCCGTCATGCGCGGGCTCGACCCGCGCATCCATCTCCTTCATAAGGGATGGATGGCCGGGTCAAGCCCGGCCATGACGTCGTACAAACAAAAACACGCTGGAGGAAACCAGATGCCGTACGAGACCATCAAATACGAGGTCGCCGACCAGATCCTCACCATCACGCTGAACCGGCCTGAGAAGCTGAATTCGTTCACGCCGACGATGCAGCGCGAGCTGATCGAGGCGTTCGACAAGGCCGATGCCGACGACAATGTCCGCGCCATCATCGTCACCGGCGAAGGCCGCGCGTTCTGCGCCGGCGCCGACCTGTCGTCCGGCGCCGATACGTTCGATCGCGACGCCCGGCGCGGCCCGGTGCGCCGGAACGCCGACGGCTCGGCCGATTACTCCGACCCGCAGGTCCGCGACGGCGGCGGCCAGGTGACGCTGCGCATCTTCAAATGCCTGAAGCCGGTGATCGCGGCGGTGAACGGCCCGGCGGTCGGCATCGGCGTCACCATGCAGCTGGCGATGGACATCCGCATCGCCTCCGACGCGGCGCGGTTCGGCTTCGTGTTTTCACAGCGTGGCATCGTACCCGAAGCGGCGTCGAGCTGGTTCCTGCCGCGCATCGTCGGCATCGCCCAGGCGCTCGAGTGGTGCTACACCGGCCGCGTGTTCCCGGCGCAGGAAGCGCTCGAAGGCAAGCTCGTCAGCCGCGTCGTGCCGGCCGACCAGCTGCTCGAGACCGCGCGCACGCTCGCCAAGGAGATCGCCGCCAAGACCGCGCCGGTGTCGGTGGCGCTGATCCGGCAGATGATGTGGCGGATGATGGGCGCGGACGATCCGATGGAAGCCCACAAGATCGACAGCCGCGGCATCTACGAACGCGGACGCTCCGACGACGTCAAGGAAGGCGTGAGCTCGTTCCTGGAAAAGCGCCCGGCGCAGTTCAAGAACAAGGTCACCACCGACATGCCGCCCTATTTCCCGTGGTGGGATGAGCGCGAGTACAAGTAAGCGCTCGACCATAACATCGAACGCTGTGCCCCGGACAAGGCGCAGCGCGCCGCCTTGCGGCGTGTTGCGCCGCAGATCCGGGGCCCCGGTTACGGCTGTAGAGCCAGGCAACCGGGGTCCCGGGTCTGCGGAGCAGCGTTGCACGCTGCACCGCGCCCGGGACACGGCTCACCCTGGTTAGCCGGCAACAGCTCGTAGGATGGGTTGAGCCGAAGGCGAAACCCATCGCCGCATGCGATCCCCGCTGATGGGGTTCGCTGCGCTCAACCCATACGACTAACCATCCTTGGCCGGCGCGGCCTTCAACTCCGGAAAGTCTTCTTCGCGAAATTCGAGGCCGCGCGGCGTTTCGGCTTGATCCTGCTGATGCTCGATGCGGCGCAGCTGCACGCGGCGGATTTTTCCCGAAATCGTCTTCGGTAGTTCGGAGACGATCTCGAGCTTGCGGATGCGCTTGAACGGGGCCAGCCGGCCTTGCATGTGCTTGAAGATCGACAGCGCGGTGTCGCGCGAGCGTTCGGCCTCCGCAGTGAGCAGCACATAGGCTTTCGGAATCGCCAGCTTGATCGGATCGGGACTCGGCACCACCGCGGCTTCGGCCACGAGGTCGTGCTCGAGCAGCACGCTCTCCAGCTCGAACGGCGAGATGCGATAATCCGACGACTTGAACACGTCGTCGGTACGGCCGACGAACGTCAAGTAACCATCCTCATCCGCGAAGGCGACGTCGCCGGAGCGATACGCCTCGCCCTCGGCGCCCGACAGCTTGCCGCCCTCGCCCTGATAACCTTGCATCAGCCCTGCGGGACGAGCCTCACCGAGCGCCAGCGTGATCTCGCCCTCGGTCGCGGGATGACCGTCGGCATCGGTGATCTTGACGACGTAGCCCGGCAGCGGCCGGCCCATCGAGCCGATCTTCACCGGCTGCCCCGGCGAATTGCCGACCATGGCGGTGGTTTCGGTCTGGCCGTAACCATCGCGGATGGTGAGACCCCAGGCGGCCTTGACCTGATCGATCACTTCCGGATTGAGCGGCTCGCCGGCGCCGCAAACCTCGCGCAGCGAGACTTGGTAGTCCGCCAACTTCTCCTGAATGAACATCCGCCACACCGTCGGCGGCGCGCACAGCGTGGTGACGCCGCAGCGACCGATCGTCGTCAGCAGGCTCTTGGCGTCGAACCGCGGCTGGTTGACGACGAAAACGGTGGCGCCGGCGTTCCACGGCGCGAAAAGACAGCTCCAGGCGTGCTTGGCCCAGCCCGGCGACGAGATGTTGAGATGCACGTCGCCCGGCTGCAGCCCGAGCCAATACATCGTCGACAGCGCGCCGACCGGATAGGAGCGCTGGCTGTGCCGCACCAGCTTCGGTTTCGCCGTGGTGCCGGAGGTGAAGTACAGCAGCATCGGATCGTCGGCTTGCGTCGGCCCGTCCGGGCTGAAGCTGTCGGGCTGCTGCGCGGTCTCGGCATAAGCGAGCCAGCCGTCCTGCGCGTCGCCGACGACGATGCGCAGCAGATCGTCGCCGCCGAGGTCCTTGAACTTCGCGACCTGATCGGGCGCGGCGACCACCGCCCTGGCGCGGCCGCGGTCGAGCCGGTCGCGCAGTTCCTCCGGCGTCAGCAGCGTGGTCGCCGGGATGGTGACAAGCCCGAGCTTGATCGCCGCCAGCATCACCTCCCACAGCGGCACGACATTTCCCAGCAGCAGCAACAGATGATCGCCGCGCTTCAGGCCCTTGGCGCGCAGATAGTTCGCGACCTGGTTGGAGCGCTTCGACAGATGCGCAAAGGTCGGCTTTTCTTCCCTGCCGGTGGTGCCGTCGACGATCCACAGTGCGGGTCGGTTGCGGCTATCGGCATTGCTGGCGAGCTCGGCGTCGAACCAGTCGAGCGCCCAGTTGAACGGCACCGGATCAGGCCAGCGGAATCCGGCGACGGCAGCGGTGTAGTCGGTGCGGTGGTCGAGCAGGAACGAACGCGCTTGCTGGAACGTGGTCATGGCGACACCTCGCTTGCGAGGCACGGCGGCCACTCTCATTCGCCCGTCATGGCCGGGCTTGCCCCGGCCATCCATCTTCTTGCGAAAGAGCGATGGACGCGCGGGTCAAGCCCGCGCATGACGGCCGCTAAGGTGGCGGCGCCGTGCGCAACATCAGACTGCTTACTTCCGCCCCTGCTCGCGCAGGTAGTTGATGATCCCGGAAAAATCCGTGCCGCCGTGGCCGGCCTGTTCGAAGGCGGCGTAGAGTTCGGCGGCGTGGGAGCCGAGCGGCGTCGCGGCGCCGGAGGATTTTGCCGCTTCCTGCGACAAATTGAGGTCCTTCAGCATCAGCGCGGCGGCGAAGCCGGGCTTGTAGCCGTTGTTGGCCGGCGAGGTCGGGACCGGGCCGGGCACCGGGCAATAGGTCGTCAGCGACCAGCATTGACCCGACGACGTCGAGGCGACGTCGAACAACGCCTGATGCGACAGGCCGAGCTTTTCGGCCAGCGTGAACGCCTCGCCGACCGCGATCATCGAGATGCCGAGGATCATGTTGTTGCAGATCTTCGCCGCCTGCCCCGCGCCGGCGCCGCCGCAATGCACGATCTTCTTGCCCATCATTTCGAGGATCGGCTTGGCCGCAGCGAACGCTGCTTCGCTGCCACCCGCCATGAAGGTCAGCGTCGCACCCTTGGCGCCGCCAGTGCCGCCGGAGACCGGCGCATCGACCGAAGCGGCGCCATGCTTGGCGGCGAGCGCATGCGCCTGCACGGCGCTTTCGACGTCGATGGTCGAGCAGTCGATGATCAGCGAGCCCTTGGCGGCGTGCGGCAGGATCTCGTTCCACACTGCCAGCACGTGCTTGCCGGCGGGCAGCATGGTGACGATCACGTCCGCGCCTTTCACCGCGTCGATCGCGGTCGGCGCGGTGGCGACGCCCTCGGCCTTGACCGCGTCACACGACGCCGCCGCCAGATCGAAACCAGTGACCTTCTGCCCGGCCTTCGCCAGATTGACGGCCATCGGGCCGCCCATGTTGCCGAGACCGATGAATGCAATCGCCGTCATGTTCGTCCCCTTGGTCCCTCGATGATCCCGGTTTCTTCAGCCCGGAAATTTCAGTTCGTCAGCGCCGCGATCGACAAAGTAGCGCGCCACGATGTCGGGCGTCACCTCCCCGATCGTCGCGGGCCGCCATTTCGGCTGGCGATCCTTGTCGATCACCGCGGCGCGCACGCCCTCGACGAAATCGTAGCTGGCGAACACTTCGAGCGCGGCACGATACTCGTGCACCAGACACTCCTGCAGCGACGCCGCACGGCGCGCCATCCGCAGCAGCTTCAGCGTCACCTTCAGGCTGGTCGGCGACTTGATGCGCAGCGTCTTCAGGGCCGCCTGTGCAAACTCGGAGCCGTCCTGCTCCAGCGCTGCGACGATCTCGTCGATGCTGTCCTTGCCGAACGCCGCATCGATCTCGGCCTGATACTGTTGCGCCGGGCCCGGATCGGGCGCGAGGCTGAAGCGCGCGATGATCTCGCGCACCTGCGCAGCGGTGGCTCCCGCGGGGGCCGCGGTCAGTGCTTCGCGCAGATCGGGCCACACCACGCTGGGCACGAAGTTGTCGGCAAACTTGGCGTGGATCGCATCGGCGCCGTTCATGATCTCGCCGGTCAGGCCGAAATACGTGCCGATCTCGCCGGGCGCGCGTGTCAGCAGCCATGTGCCGCCGACATCGGGGAAGAAACCGATCCCGACTTCCGGCATCGCGATCTTGGTCTTCTCGGTGACGATGCGATGGCTGCCATGACCGGCAATGCCGACGCCGCCGCCCATCACCAGCCCGTCCATGAACGCCACATAGGGCTTCGGATAAGCCGCGATGCGCGCATTCATGATGTATTCTTCGCGCCAGAACACCTTGCCGAGGTCGCCGCCCTCGCGCGCGCTGTGATACAGGCCGACGATATCGCCGCCAGCGCACAGGCCCCGTTCGCCCGCCCCTTCCACCAGGATGAGCGCGATCTGCGGATCGGCCGCGAAGGCGATCAGCGCGCGATCGAATTCGCGCGTCATCTCCAGCGTCAGCGCATTGATGGCTTTGGGACGGTTCAGGCGGATGACGCCGGCAGCGCCCTCGCGCCGGACGATCAGGTCGGGTTCGCTCGTGGCTGCGTTCATCGTGCGCCCTCGATCAGCTTGCGCGCTACGATCAGCCGCATGATCTCGTTGGTCCCCTCGAGGATCTGGTGCACCCGCAGATCGCGCACCAGCTTCTCGACGCCGTATTCCGCCAGATAGCCGTAGCCGCCATGCAGCTGCAGCGCGGCGTTGGCGACGTCGAAGCCGGTGTCGGTGCCGAACCTTTTCGCCATCGCGCACAGCTTGGTGGCGTCGGGATCCTTTCGGTCGAGTGCCGCGGCCGCGCGCCACAGAAAGGTGCGTGCGGCTTCGAGCTCGGTCGCCATGTCGGCGAGCTTGAACTGCAGCGCCTGGAATTCGTCGAGCCGCTTGCCGAACGCCTTGCGCTCCTTGGTGTAGTCGAGCGCGCGGTCGAGCGCGGCCTGGGCGCCGCCGAGCGAGCATGCGGCAATGTTGAGGCGGCCGCCGTCAAGCCCGGCCATCGCAATCTTGAATCCGATGCCTTCGTCGCCGAGCCGGTTGGCGACCGGCACGCGCGCGTTTTCGAAAATCACCGCGCGAGTCGGCTGCGCATTCCAACCCATCTTGCGCTCGTTGGCGCCGAAGCTGAGGCCGGGCGTGTCTTTGTCCACGACCAGCGTCGAGATGCCGCCGGGGCCATCGCCACCGGTCCGCACCATCACGACGTAAAGATCATTGGCGCCGGCGCCGGAGATGAACTGCTTCTGCCCGTTCAGCACGTAGTGATCACCGTCGCGCACCGCGCGGGTCCGCAGCGCTGCCGCATCCGAACCGGAGCCGGGCTCGGTCAGGCAATAGCTCGCGACGTGCTCCATGCTGCACAGCTTCGGCAGCCATTGCTGCCGCTGCTCATCGGAGCCGTAGCTGTCGATCATCCACGCCGCCATGTTGTGGATGGAGATGAAGGCGGACACCGCCGGGCAGCCGGTCGCGAGCGCCTCGAAGATCAACGCCGCATCGAACCGCGTCATCGCGCTGCCGCCGACGTCGTCGCGGATGTAGATGCCGCCGATGCCGAGCGCCGCCGCCTCCCGGATCACGTCCAGCGGCAGGTGCTTGTCTTCATCCCATTGCAGCGCATGCGGCGCGATTTTCTCGGCCGCGAAGTCGCGCGCCATCTCACGGATGGCGCGCTGGTCTTCGTTGAGGTCGAACTGCATGGCAGCCGACGCTTACTTCATCAGCGGGATCGAAAACTCCGCGCCTTCCTTCACGCCCGAGGGCCAGCGCGAGGTGACGGTCTTGGTCTTGGTGTAGAACCGCACCGAGTCCGGACCATGCTGATTGAGGTCACCGAAGCCCGACTTCTTCCAGCCCCCGAAGGTGTAGTAGGCGATCGGCACCGGGATCGGCACGTTGACGCCGACCATGCCGACATTGACCTTGGCGGCGAAGTCACGCGCGGCGTCGCCGTCGCGGGTGAAGATCGCGACGCCGTTGCCGTAGTCGTGGTCCGACGGCAGCGCCAGCGCTTCGGCGTAGTCGTGGGCGCGGACCACGCTCAGCACCGGGCCGAAGATCTCTTCCTTGTAGATCCGCATGTCCTTGGTGACGTTGTCGAACAGGCAGCCGCCGAGATAGAAGCCATTCTCGTAGCCCTGCATCTTGAAGCCGCGGCCGTCGACCGCGAGCGTCGCGCCTTCCTGAACGCCGATCTCAACGTAGTTCTTGACGCGCTCCAGCGCTTCCTTGGTCACCAGCGGGCCGTAGTCGGCGGTCGGATCGGTCGAGGGGCCGATCTTCAGCGACTCGACGCGCGGGATCAGCTTTTCCATCAGCTTGTCGGCGGTGGCCTTGCCGACCGGCACGGCGACCGAGATCGCCATGCAGCGCTCGCCGGCCGAGCCGTAGCCGGCGCCGATCAGCGCGTCGACGGTCTGGTCCATGTCGGCGTCGGGCATGATGATGGCGTGGTTCTTGGCGCCGCCGAAGCACTGCGCGCGCTTGCCGGTCTGCGCCGCGCGCTCATAGATGTACTGCGCGATCGGCGACGAGCCGACGAAGCCGACGGCCTTAATGTCCGGATCGTCGAGGATGGCGTCGACGGCTTCCTTGTCGCCGTTGACGACGTTGAGGATGCCGGGCGGCAGGCCGGCCTCGAGCATCAGCGCCGCCAGCGCCATCGGCACGCCCGGATCGCGCTCCGACGGCTTCAGGATGAACGCGTTGCCGCAGGCGATCGCCGGGGCGAACTTCCACATCGGGATCATCGCCGGGAAGTTGAACGGCGTGATGCCGGCGACGACTCCCAAGGGTTGCCGCATCGAATAGATGTCGATGCCGGGGCCGGCGCCCTCGGTGTATTCCCCCTTCATCAGATGCGGAATGCCGCAGGCGAATTCGGCGACCTCGAGGCCGCGCTGGATGTCGCCCTTGGCGTCCGGAATGGTCTTGCCGTGCTCACGCGCCAGCAGCTCGGCGAGCTTGTCGTAGTCGCGCTGCACCAGTTCGAGGAACTTCATCAGCACACGGGCGCGGCGCTGCGGATTGGTGGCGCCCCACTCCGGCTGCGCGGCCTTGGCGTTCTCGACGGCGGCGCGCATCTCGGCTTTGGTGGCCAGCGCGACCTTGGCCTTGACCTCGCCGGTCATCGGCTCGAACACGTCGGCGAACCGTCCCGACTTGCCCTCGACGTCCTTGCCGCCGATGAAGTGCCCGATCGTGCGCATTCATTCCTCCTCGAAGGGGTGTTTTCTGTCCCCCTTGAACAGCCTTTTTTGGGCTTTGGGAAGAGCCTGCGCGCGGACGAGCCCCGCCAAAATGCGGACGCCGCGGCAAGCGGCATAACGCCACCGTTGCGGGCGGCGCGACCGCAAGTGGAGCGTGTCGAGCGTCAGTCCTGTGCGGCGAGCTTGGACTTCGATTTCGTCGCGCCCGCGGCTTTGGCTGCGGACCTGTCAGCGGATTTTCCAACTCCCCGACCTGTTCCGGCCGGTTTCGCCGGAGCCTTCGTCGCTTCCGCGCGGCCGAGCACCGCCTCGCGCCCCGCCTGCAGAATCGTGTCCGAAAGCTCTCCTGTGCCGGCGATCCGGGCCAGCAGCAGCGTGCCCATCATGGTGGCGAGCGTCGCCATCGCCTGCTTTCGCGCGGCTTTGGGAGAAGCGTCGACGTATTCGGACGCGATCGCGTCGATCATCTCGTCGAGCTTGGCGGCGAACACCTTGCGGGTCTTCGAGCTCTCACGAGCGATCTCGGCGCCGAGCGCCGGCACGGCGCAACCGCGTCCGGGATCGTCGCGGTGCGTCGCCGACAGGTAATTCTCGACGATCAGCGCCAGCCGCTGCTCGCGCGGCGTATCGGCCGCCAGCTTGCGCCAGCGCTCGGTCGAACGATCCATCGCATAGGCGAAGGCTTCGATCAGCAACTGCTCGCGCGAGGCGAAATGCGCATAGAAGCCGCCATGGGTGAGGCCGGCCTCTTTCATCAGATCGGCCACGCCGACGCCGTGCGCGCCCTTCTCCCGCAGCCGCACCGACGCCTTTTGCACGATGCGGGCGTGGGTTTCGAGTTTATGTTCCTTGGAATAGCGCATCTGCGCTCCGTGCCGTGTCTCGAATGATAGATGCCCGGACTGAGATATGTCCGGGATCATATTATGACATCGAACGCCGCGCTACGCTGCAAGTTTCGAGCGCCCTCAGGAGTCTTGCGGAGGCGCCCCGTCTTGCGACGGCCCCTCGCCACCGATCATCGCGAAGGTCGCGGTCGCGTGCACCGCAAGCTTGCCGGCGCCGTCATATACGAAGCCCTCGGCATAGCTCGACTGCCGGCCGAGCTTCACCACCCGCCCTTCCGCCTGAATGGTGCCTGAACGTACCGAGAGGGGTCGAAGATAGGTCAACTTCAGATCCATCGTGACGGCCCCTCTTCCGGCCGGCAGCTCGGTCGAAATTGCACATCCCATCGCAGTGTCGAGCAGGGCCGCAGCCACCGCGCCGTGCAGCAAGCCGACCGTATTCTCTAGGCTCTGCTCGGGGTCGAGCTGCATCACGATACGACCGGGATGCACTTCGGCCATCTTGAAGCCAATCAGCCGCGCCAGCGGCGGCGGCGGCAGACGCCCGTCGCGAATGGCGGCCATCGCTTCGATGCCGGGCATCGTCATGCTCGCCCGCGCGACCGGCCCAGGCTCCTGCCAATCGACGGTGCGGCTGCGCCGCCGCGAGGGCGCGAACAATTCCAAGGATCCAGGCTCGTCCAGCAGGGTCATCGCGCATCTCTTGTAATGATGATCATCATACTACAAATCGCGCCGCTGCGACAAGGGCCGAGGCATCACGCTTGACAGCCCGGCCCGATTGCCGGCCAAGATGCCGCACGTCCCGCCCCTGTTCGCGAGCAATCCATGCAGATGCTGAACTCCCATTGCGGCCTCGACCGCGACTCCCGCGGCGTCGCGACGCTGACGATCTGCAATGCGGGCCCGCTCAACATTCTGAACAGCACCGTGATCGATGCGGTACGCGAGGGGCTGGAACAACTTGCCTCCGACGAAACATTGCGCGTGCTGATCATCGCCGGCGAGAGCGGCCGTAGCATGATCGGCGGCGCCGACATCAAGGAAATGGCGACGCTCGATCAGGCGTCCGCCGAGCGCTTCATCACCGGCCTCGGCAATCTGTGCGAGACGGTCCGCACCATGCCTTGCCCCGTGATCGCCCGCATTCCGGGCTGGTGCCTCGGCGGCGGCCTGGAATTCGCCGCAGCCTGCGATTTTCGCGTCGCCACCGAGGATGCGAAGTTCGCGATGCCCGAAGTGCGCGTCGGCATTCCCTCGGTGATTCACGCGGCGCTGCTGCCGCGGCTGATCGGCTGGAGCCGCACCCGCTGGCTGCTGATGACCGCCGACACCATCGATGCGCCGACCGCGCTTGCCTGGGGCCTGATCGACAAGATCGCCGTTGCTGACCAACTCGATGCGGCGATCGAAAGCCTGGTCGAATCGCTGCTGGCCTGCGGGCCGCAGGCGCTGCGGTCGCAGAAGGCGCTGCTCGCCGCCTGGCACGACATGCCGCTCGGCGAGGCCGTCGCGCATTCGGTCGGAGAGTTCGGACGCGCCTATCTGACCGGCGAGCCGCAGCGGCTGATGGGCGAGTTTCTCAACCGCAAACGCTGATCCTCACGACGTGTTGCGTTGCGGCAGCTTGCAAAGCCCGCCGCGTTTTATATGATCATCATCATACCTCCAGGCGCGATGCCGCCCGGCCCTCGCCGCATCAGGACACGCCACATGATCTCGACTTGGCTTTCCTCTGTCCTCTCCCGTCGCGACATCCACTACGGCTGGGTGATGGTCGCCGTGACCTTTCTCACCGCGCTGGTCTCGGCTGGCGCGGTCGGCGCGCCGGGCGTGTTCATCGTCCCGCTGCAGCAGGAATTCGGCTGGACCACCGCGGAGATCTCGTCCGCTTTGTCGGTCCGCTTCATCCTGTTCGGCCTGATGGCACCGTTTGCGGCCGCGCTGATGAACCGCTACGGCCTGCGCAACGTGACCATCGCCGGTCAGGTGATCATCGCGCTGAGCCTGATCGGCTCGGTGGCGATGACGCAGGTCTGGCAGCTCGTGCTGCTATGGGGGGTGGCGGTCGGGATCGGCACCGGCCTCACCGCGATGGTGCTCGGCGCCACGGTCGCGGCGCGCTGGTTCAACCATCGCCGCGGTCTCGTCGTCGGAATCCTCACCGCCAGCGTCGCGACGGGGCAGCTCGTGTTCCTGCCGATGCTGGCGGCACTCACCGAGCGCTTCGGCTGGCGCGTCGCACTGCTGCTGCTGTGCGTGGGCCTCGGCGTGGCCGCACTGGGCGTGATCTTGCTGATGCGCGACCGGCCGAGCGATGTCGGGCTGCGACCGTTCGGCGACGCCGGCAGCGAGCCATTGCCGCCGCCGCCCCCGACCACCGCGCCGATCATGGCGGCCGCCCTCGGCGCGCTGCGCGACGCCGCGAAGACGCGCGTGTTCTGGATCCTGTTCGCGACGTTCTTCATCTGCGGCGCGTCGACCAACGGACTGATCCAGGTTCACCTGATCCCGCTGTGCGCCGATTTCGGCATTCCCCAGGTGCAGGCCGCGGGCCTGCTCGCCGCGATGGGCATTTTCGATTTCGTCGGCACGATCCTGTCGGGCTGGCTGTCGGACCGCTACGACAATCGCTGGCTGCTGTTCTGGTACTACGGGCTGCGCGGCCTCTCGCTGCTGTTCCTGCCCTACAGCGACTTCACCTTCTACGGCCTGTCGCTGTTCGCGGTTTTCTACGGACTCGACTGGATCGCCACCGTGCCACCGACGGTGCGGCTCACCGCGCAGAAGTTCGGCGCCGAGCGTGCCGGCCTGGTGTTCGGCTGGATCTTCGCCGGCCACCAGCTCGGCGCCGCCACGGCGTCGTTCGGCGCCGGCTTGTCGCGCACCGTGCTGCTGAGCTACCTGCCGGCGTTCTTCGCGGCCGGTGTGCTCTGCATCATTGCTGCGGCGATCGTACTGACGATCGCCAAGCATCCGCGGCCCGCCAGCGCGTAGTCGCCTCCCGCAACGATCCCCCGAGCAGCATCGCTGCTCAGGGGATCGTCTTGACAGACATAGTTATCAATCAAACGCGGGAGGCCCCCGGCGCATGGCCGGCAGCCGGCGCCGGCGGCGGTTGCGCCTCAGATCAGGCCGGCGCCTGCCCCTGCCGCCGCCGGGTATCCGACATCGTCAGGCTGTGCGAAGGCGCCGGGCGACGTGTCGCTTGGAGGCTCTTGCCGTCCGGACGCGCCCGCTTGGCGGCGCCCTGGCCGACGGCGACCAGTCCGCTCTCGGCGTTCTGGACCAGCGCGTCGATGACGTCCTTCAGGCGGAGCAGCGCCGGAGCGACCTCGTCGTGGATCCGTTGCTCGTCGTACATCGCGCCCAGCAGGCCGATGTTCACCACCACATGGGTCTGGTACTGCGGCGACCACATCGGCACCGCGACGCCGTTGACGTGCGGGCTGAACACCCCGCAGGAGATCACATAACCGCGCTCGCGCAGCATCGTGCGGCTGGCCTCGAGACGCTCGCGCAACACAGGAGCCTGCTCCGGCTCTTCGCGCTCGATCTCTGTCAGGAACGCGTTGGCGGCTTCCGGCTGGAGCGCCGCGAGGTAAGCATGACCGCCGGCGCTCCGCGACATCGCGATGCGGCTGCCCGTGGTGGAATGCAGACCGAGCGTATGCGCCGCGCGTGCGTATTCGAAGTACACCAGATGAAAGCGATCCGGGATCAGGAAACCGACCGTGCCAGGGATCTGATCGGCGACTTCCTGCAGGCGCGCGCGGATCAGATTGCGGAGTTGCAGCCCGCGCATCATCGCGGTGCTCATCGCCACTGCGCTCGGCCCGATTCGATACTTCTGATCGCGCGGCAGATACACGAGCTGCCCCATCCGCGTCAGCGTGTGGGTCAGCCGCGACACCGTGGAACGCGGCAGCCCGCAGCGATTGGAAATTTCGAGGTTACCGAGCCGCGTATCCGCGCCTTCAAAGCAGCGCAGCACGTCGAACGCGCGCGACACTACCTGAATTACATCGCCTTCACCGGCGATATCACCCTGTCCCCGCTTGCAAAGTCGCTCCGAGCGTCGTCCCATTTTCTTCTTCTCGCTTGGTTCTTGGTGCCCAATGCGTCGTGCGGAAGCGTTCACCACCGAACGGCGCACATTTCTTATTTCGCTGTGCGGAACATTATTCCACTTGATGGCAACGCTACATCACACCCGCGGTGTCCACAACACCAACACGTCGGCATTGCTGCCCTGCGTGCGGCTACTCGGCGCAAGATTTTCTCCGATTACCGCCGGCCGCGACGCCGGACGCGCGCGAACCATCAGGGATTACTATCCTGGATTGAGAGCGACGGCCCGAGCATCGCGCAGTCTGCGTTTTGGATTGCGGCTTAGCTACAATTCGCAAGACACTCGAAACCCGAGCTACCTGAAGCGCTGCGCGCCCGCGATTCGAGACGCGCGAGCGCGGCCACCACCTCCGCAGCAATAAGTTCGGCGACGTAATGCCGCATCGTGCCTGGCGGCTTCGGACGCACCCGTGCCGCGCAACATCGAACTATCTCGCCGCCGTTCTAATAAGACGGTGGGGCCTCGAGGCGATCACTCTCCTCGAACGCGCGACTGCTGGGCGCGACGTGATTCGCCGGCGTGCTCGCGCCGGCGAAAGCGAGCGGCAGCTATCATTGGCGCCGTTGCATATCATCCGCCCGGCTCACACGTCGTGGAACACCACCGCATCGACCACCACACAGCCCTGCCCCACGGAGCCCAGCATAACCGGATTGAGATCCACACTGGCGATGCGCGCAGACGGATCGCGCATCAGCTCGCCGACACGCACCACCATGTCGGCGAGCGCATCAATATCCATCGGCGTCTCGCCGCGGACCCCGGCGAACAGCGGTGCGATCCGCAGCGTCTGCAGCGCGGCCCGGACCTCGTCCGCCGCGAATGGCGGCAGCAGCAGCTTGGTGTCGCGAAACACTTCGACATACTTGCCGCCGTCGCCGACCACCACGACCGGCCCGAACACCGGATCACGATGTGCGCCGATCATCATCTCGCGGCGGCCGCCGGCCATCGCCGCAACGATCACGCCGTCGAACCGCGCGCCGGCCTTGGCGATGATCTGTTCCATCTCGGTATAAATGTCACCGGTCGCATCCGCCGAGGTGACGCCGAGGCGCACGAGGCCGAGTTCGGATTTGTGCGCGATATCCGCCGAACAGCCTTTCACCACCACCGGGCCGCCGATCAACGTGAAGGCGGCGACTGCCTCGCTGCGCGACAGGCACAGCCGATGCGACACCACCGCGACGCCGCGCGACGACAGCAGCCTGAGACTGTCGGCCTCGTTGAGCATCAGCGTTTCGGCCGACGCAGCAGTCAGCACATCGCTCGGACGATTCACTTCACGACGCGCGCGCGCCTTGGCCATCAATTCATGATGCGCCAGAAACTGATGCAGCGCGCTGACCGCCTCGACTTCGGTCGGAAACACCGACGTGCCGTTGGCGGCGAACACCTGTGCGACGCTGGGCTGCGTCGCCGACACCACCACCGGCTTGCCGGTCTGCTGGCCGAACGCGGCGGTGTCCCGCGAAAATGCCGGCACATCGTAGCCGGGACCGGCCACCGGCACACCAATCAGAAACGCATCGGCGGCCGGATCCTTGGCGATCACCGGCAGGATGTCACCGAACAGCGCGCTGTTGGACAGCAGCGCGGCGGTGAGATCGATCGGATTGGTCGTGGTCGCAAAGCTCGGCAGGATGCTCTTGAGCTTGGCGTCGGTCTCGGGCGCGAGCTTGGCCATCGGCATGCCGACCTGCGTGGCGGCATCGGCCGTCAGCACGCACACCGCCCCGGAGTTGCTGATCGCGACCAGCCGCCGCCCCTGCGGCTTCCAGCCCTTCAGATACAGCTCGGTCGCCTCGACCAGGCCGCGCATGTCCGGCGCGCGCCAGATGCCGTGATGTTCGAAGAACGCGTCGACGACGCGGTCTTCGTTGGCGAGCGCGCCGGTGTGCGACTGGGCGGCCGCCTTGCCGGCATCGGTGCGGCCCGATTTCAGCGCGATGATCGGCAGATCACGATCGAGCGCGATCGCAGCCAGTTCTTCCAGATAGGTCTTGTCCGGGATGCTCTCGAGATAGAGCAGCATCAGCTTGACCTCCGGATCCTCCGCAACGGCGCAGGCGAGTTCGCCAACAGTGATGTCGGAGTCGTTGCCGGTGGCGTGGGTGTGGCGCACCGCGATGCCCCTCTGGCGCAGGAACCCGACCGGTACGGTCGACAGCGCGCCCGATTGGCTGAGCATCGCGACATGGCCCCTGGCATTCGGCGCGACGGGCTCCATGTCGACGAACATCGTCGAGAACGACGCGATCGCGCCGGTACCGAAATTCGCAAGGCCTTGCGAGTTCGGCCCGACGATCCGCATCCCGGCCTTGTGCGCCGCTTCGACCATGCGCCGCTCCTTGGCCTTGCCGGCGTGCTGATCGACCTCGCCGAAGCCCGACGCCATCACCACCGCGACCTTGACGCCGGCGGCGGCGCAATCCTCGACCGCGGCGATTGCGTTGTCGCCGGCGACCGCGACGATCACCATCTCGGGCGCTTCCGGCAGATCGGCGAGCGACGCGTAGCTCCTGTGGCCCTGGATCTCGGGCCGCGTCGGATTGATCGGATAGATCTTGCCCGTGAAGCCGAACTTGCCGAGGAAATGCACCGGCCGGCCGCCGACCTTGTTGGGATTGTCCGACGCGCCGATCACGGCGATGGATTTCGGATCGAGGGCGGCGCGCAGGCGGCTCATGCAGAAGTCCTTTCGAAATACGGAACGAGGCGGCCGGTGAAGCGCGCGAATCGCACCGTCACCCGGTCGCCGATGGCGAGGTCGCCAGCGCCGTGCGCCATCATGCGGAAACCTTCGGCGGCGTCGATCAGCACGATCATGAACGGCACGTGCTCACGCGCTTCGGCGGTGGCGGCGCGGTGCACCAGCGTCGCAGCGTACACCGTGCCCTCGCCGCTGGCGCGCAGATGAGTCAGATCATTGCTGCCACACGCAGCACAGAAGTCGCGGCGGAAATATTGAACGGCGCCGCAGCCATTGCAGCGCTGATACACGACCGCCTCGTCGCCTGTGGTCCAATCCGTCATTGCCGGCTCGCTCATCGTTCGCGCTCCAAAAACATGCTGACATGCGACGACAGCACACCGCCATCGCCGTGCAGCAGCGCCAGCGAGGCGTCGCGGACCTGGCGATCCCCGGCGCGGCCGGTCATCTGCAGGTGGGTTTCGACCAGATGCGCCATCGCGCCGCCGACGCCGCAATGGCCGTAGCTCAACAGCCCGCCATGGGTGTTGAGTGGCATCGCGCCATCGCATGAAAAATGCCCGCTGCGCGCCAGCGCCGCTGCCTCGCCGCGCCCGGCGAGGCCGAGATCTTCCAGCAGCATTAGAAGCGTAATGGTGAAGCTGTCATACACGGCCGCGTAGTTCACGTCGGCGATCGCGACGCCGCTGGCAGCCTTGGCGCGGGCGATCGATTGTTCGGCGCCGGACGGACCTTCCGCCGGCATCGCGGTGACATGCTGGTGCGTGTGGGCCTGGCCGCAGCCGCGCACTTTGATGCGGTGCGAGGTGGTCGGCTCGCGGCTGATCACCAAGGCGGCGCCGCCGTCCGACACCGGGCAGCAGTCGAGCAGCTTCAGCGGCGATGCGATCATCTTCGATGCCATCACGTCGGCGACGCTGATCGGCTCGCGAAACTGCGCGCCCGGATGCGTCGCCGCATGCGCCCGCATCAGCACCGCGAACTCGGCGAGATCCTCTTCCGTCACGCCGTGATCATGCATGTAGCGCGAGGCGACCAGGCCGTAATACGCCGGAATGGTCGGCCCGAGCGGCACTTCGTAAAGCGGGTGGCCGACCTGTGCCAGCGCCTGCACCGAGGCGTCGCGGCTCTGCCCGGAGAGCCGGTTCTCGCCGCCGACAACCAGTATATTTTTGGCTGCGCCGCTTTCGACGAGCTGATGCGCCAGCATCGCCATTGCCATGCCGGTGGCGCCGCCGACCTGCACGGCGTGGCAGTAACTCGGCCGGATGCCGAAATGCTCGGCGAACACCGTGGCCAGCATGATGTGCGGCATCGTGGTCGAGTAGCCGCACAAAAGCCCATCGATTTCGCCACGCGTCAGGCCCGCATCGACCAGCGCAAGCTCTGCCGCGTCCCGCATCAGGCTGAGCGTGGTGGAGTCGTCGATCTTGCCGAAGCGCGTGAGGCCGACGCCGGTGATGTAGCTCATCGGATCAACTCCCGGTTCGGTGCCAGCGAGCGCGGACAAACTATCAACGTCATTCCGGGACGCGCCTGTTGGCGCGGGCCCGGAATCCATATCCCCAGACCGTGGTTATGGATTCCGGGCTCGCCGCTAAGCGGCGCCCCGGAATGACGAACGAGAGGACGATGCTCATAGAGGCGACGAACATCGCGCCGAGCACAGCGCGCTCCCCTCCCCCTTGCGGGGAGGGGTCGGGGGTGGGGGTCCGCGGGCACTGAG
>NZ_LJIC01000193.1 GCF_001295845.1 Rhodopseudomonas sp. AAP120
CCCACCCCGCTCGCTGCGCGAGCGACCCTCCCCCTCCAGGGGAGGGTGAGGCTTGCAGCGGCCTCATTGCCCAATGCGATTGCCGCGTCCGCGGGAACTAATCGTCGAAGCTCTTGCCGCTGCGCCCGGCCTTGACGTCGCCGCGGCGTTTCTTGCCTTCGAGGCGACGCTTCTTGGAGCCGAGCGTCGGCCGGGTGGCGCGACGCGGGATCGGGCGGACCAGCGAGGCCTTCAGCAGCTCTTCCAGCCGCTCCAGCGCATCCGCTTTGTTGCGTTCCTGGGTGCGATAACGGTCGGCACGAATGACGATGACGCCGTCCTTGGTCATGCGCTGACCGGCGAGCCCGACCAGCCGCGCCGCCGCATCCTCCGGCAGCGTGATCTTGGCCGTGTCGAAGCGCAGCTGCGCCGCGGTGGCGAGCTTGTTGACGTTCTGCCCGCCCGGCCCGGAGGCGCGGATGAAGCTGATCTCGATGTCATCCTCGTCGACCACGAGGTTGCGGCTGATCCGCAGCATGGGGCACCAAAACAGTTGATGCCGCGCGGACCGCACGGCGCGAGCGTTGTCTAGCATATTTGCTGGCCGAAGCACCCGCCCCGCACCGCGGCGTGCTCCCTCGCCCCGCTCTTGCGGGGAGAGGGGTGGGGTGAGGGGCAAGCCGCGGGTCGCGGGCTCTCGGCATCGCGGAGGCGCCCCCTCACCCGACCCGGCTTCGCTGCGCTTAGCCGGATCGACCTCTCCCCGCGCGCGGGGAGAGGTTAAGTCGTCCTCGGGGTGAGGTTAGCTGCCCGCTAGGCTAATTCGCCCGCGGCGGCGGCGGAGTCCCCGCCGGCTTCACGGCGTTCGGATCAGCCGCAGCCTGGGGCGTGCGGCCGACCACGACGGTGAGAAGCCCGTCGGACCACAGCCGCTTGGCGGCGCGCTTCGCGTCGTCCAGCGTCACGGCGTTGATCACGTCGCTGCGCTTGTCGATGTAGTCGATCGGCAGGCCGTCGTTCTGATATTGCAGCATCGCCTGGGCGAGCTTGGCGGACGTATCCAGCGACAGCATCTGCGAGCCGTTGAGATACGACTTCGCCTCGTCCAGCTCCTGCTGGGTCGGGCCCTCTTCGGCCATCCGCTTCACCTCGGCCTCGATCGCCTCGATGCTTTGGGTGGCGCGATCGGCCCTCGTTCCGGTGGCGCCGGTGAACAGCGCGGAGTGCTCCATCCACACCATCGACTCGTAGATCGAGTAAGCAAGGCCACGCTTCTCGCGGACTTCGCGATACAGCCGCGACGACAGCGAGCCGCCGCCGAGGATGTGGTTGACGACGTAACCGGCCATGAAATCCGGATCGTGACGCTTGAAGCCCGGACCGCCGAACATCACCACGGTCTGCGGCACGTCGAGCGGCACGAAGCTGCGCTGCGGCGGTTTGGTGGCGACGACGTCGGCGACCGGGGTCAGCTGCGCCTTGGCCGGCAGGCTGCCGAACGTCGCGTCGAGCAGCTTCGCCAGCGTGTCGGCATCGACGTCGCCGACCACCGCGATCTTCAGCGTATCCTTGGCCAGCACCTTGCCCACATAGGCCTTCATGTCGTCGACCGTGACGCCCGGCAGGCTCTCCAGCGTGCCGGTCGAGGGCCGGCCATAGGGATGATCGCCGAACGCCACCTGCAGAAACTTGCGGCTGGCCATCGTGTTCGGATCGAGCGACTGGCGGCGCAGCGTCGAGATCAGCTGCGCGCGGATGCGTTCGACGTCCTTGGGCTCGAACCGCGCCGCGGTCAGCGAGGTGTGCAGCAGGCCGAACGCCTCGTCGCGATTCTCCTTCAGCATCCGCAGCGAGCCGCGGAAGTAATCGCGGGTGACGCTGTAGGACAGCTGAATGGCGCGGCGGTCGAGCCGCTCGTGGAAGGTCGCCGAATCCATATCGCCCGAGCCTTCGTCGAGCAGGTTGGCCACCATGTGGCCGACGCCGGGCTTGTCGGCCGGATCCTGGCTGGCGCCGCCGTCGAACGAGTACTCCATCGAGATCAGCGGCACGGTGGCGTCCTGCACGAACCAGGCATGGATGCCGCCGGGCGTGACGAGATTCTGAATCTTCGCCGCGGCAAGGCTCGGCGATGCGACAGCGAGCGTCAGGCCGGCGACGACCGCAACGCGGGTGAGGAAACGAACGGCGATGCTCACGAGCGCTTCTCCTCGGGCTTCGGCAGCGTGCCTTTGACCAGATAGCCCGTCACCGAGCGGTTGCGGTCGAGGAACTGCTGCGCGACAGCACGCACTTCCTCGGCGGTGACGGCGCGGATGCGATCCGGCCAGGTCTGGATGTCGCGCACCGTCAGGCCCGACGTCACCGCGGCGCCGTACCAGCGCGCCAGCGTCGCCTGATTGTCCTGGGCGTAGATCGCCTCGGCGATCAGCTGGGTCTTGACGCGCTCGAGATCCTCCGAGCGGATCGGATTGCGAACGATGTCCGCAATGACGTTGTCGATCGCCTTCTCGATCTCGGAGAATTCGACACCGGGCTTCGGCGTGGCCGCAACGACGAACTGGGTATCGTCGAGCGCCGTGCCCTGATAGTTGGCGCCGACGCTGATCGCGAGCGGACGGTCGATCACCAGCGCGCGATACAGATACGAATTGCTGCCGCCGCCCATCAGCTGCGCCAGCACCTCCAACGCGGTGCTCTCACCCTTGGCGGCGGTGTGAGCCGACGGAGCCAGATAATAGCGCCGCACGCTCGGCTGCTCGACGCGCGGATCGGCCAGCGTCACGGTGCGCGGGCCGGCCGGGGTCGGCTCCTGCGGCCGGGTTCGCTGCGCCGGAATCGCCGGCTGCGGCGGGATCGACCCGTAGATGCGCTCGATCGCCGGGCGGATCTGATCGGCCTCGACGTCGCCGGCGATCACCAGCGTGGCGTTGTTGGGCGCGTAGAAGCGGCGATAGAACGCCAGCGCGTCGTCGCGGTCGAGCTTCTGGATCTCCTGATGCCAGCCGATCACCGGCCGGCCGTAGGGATGATTGAGATACAGCGCCGCCATGATCTGCTCGGTCAGCCGCGCGTCGGGATTGTTGGCGACCCGCATGTTGTATTCTTCGAGCACGACGTCGCGCTCCGGCAGCACGTTCTCGTCCTTCAGCACCAGGCCGGTCATGCGGTCGGCCTCGAACTCCATCATGCGCTCGAGCTGGTCACGCGGCACGCGCTGATAATAGCCGGTGTAGTCGAACGAGGTGAACGCGTTCTCGTTGCCGCCGATCTTCAGCACCGTCTGCGAGAACTCGCCGGCCGGATGCTTCGCGGTGCCCTTGAACATCAGATGTTCGAGGAAATGCGCCAGCCCCGACTTGCCCGGCGTCTCGTCGGCCGAGCCGACCTTGTACCAGATCATCTGCGTCACCACCGGCGTGCGGTGATCCGGAATCACCACGACATTGAGGCCGTTGGGCAGCGTGAAGGTCGCGGGCGGATTGGCCGTCACGGTCTGCGCGCTGGCGGCGCCGGCGAGGCACAGCGTAGCGAGGACGGCGAAGGCGGCGCGCAGCGGCGAAGCGAATGCGGTCATGGTCAGGCGATCATCCCGTTGGGAGAAAACGGCTCGAGCCGGCAGCAGGGCGCGGCAGCGCGCCCCGTCGGGGCGCGCCTTGGTGAACAACGATGGTGTGGAGGCGATACACGATGCGGCGAGGCCGCATCGGGCGGGATGTGACGAGCTCTGTGCGAAGCCGTCGTCCCCGGATCAATTGCTGACTTCTTTGCCCGTCATCACGTCGATGCGCTTGTTGCCGAGCGCTTCCTTCGGGCCGGTGCCGTAAGCGAAATTCGGCGACGGGGTCTGGTAGCCGACCGGCGGCTGAGTCAGCGTCTCGCGGGTCGGCTCGCCGGTGAACGGCGCGGTCTCGGCCTTGTTGCCGCCGCCGAACAGGCTGGACAAGCTGCCGTTGAAGCCGAGCTGCGACGGGCTCAGCATCGGATTGTTGACCTGATTGCCCGGCTGGCTCGGGTCGCCATTGGCCTTGTTGGACGAATCCGAACGAACCGCGGCCAGCTCCGACGGCATCAGCGGACGCGCGGATTCCTGCGGCGTCGGCTTGCTGCGGCGGGCGGCGGCGCGCGCCTCCTTGCGGGCCTGCACGTCCGGGTCCTTCGGCCAGTTCGGCGCATTGACGTCCTTGGCGGACGCTTCCGGCTGCGGCAGATCGAGATTGCGCGGCACCACCAGCGGCGAGCGCTCGCGATAGTCGATGCCGGAGTTTTCCATATTGGTGGCGCCGATGCCCTTCATCAGGCCGCCGATCAGCTTCTCTTCGAAGGTCCGGTCGTCTTCCTCGCCGGCTTCCTGCGCCCGCGCGATGCTGCCGGTCAGCACCAGTCCCACACCCAGCGCAGCGGCGGCCAGGCGGGCCGCACGCAGCAGCGCCGCCGGTGAGGCGTGCGACAACGGGGGGGTCTGCAAGGTCTGGCGCATGGCGTTGATCCTGTTCACGTCTTGCGATCGATCGCCGGCCGCGACAGGTCGCCGGCGCGGCCTTTGCCGCGGTGCCCGTATCGGCCGGGATCAGGGCGCTTTTGCGGCGGGTGCTCCGAAGAAGGAGTCATACAACAGCGCCGCGACGCCGACAACGATCGCCGCATCGGCAAGGTTAAACACGTACCAGCTATAGGTTTTTCCCGCGATTGCGATGTGAAACAGCGCGAAATCCACCACCGCCCCATAGGCCAGCCGGTCGATCGCATTGCCGATCGCGCCGCCGATGATCAGGCCGAGACCGATCGTCGCAAGCCGCGTCGTCGAGCGCGACATCCAGATCGCCAGCACCACGATCGCCACCGCCTTGAACGCCAGCATCGCCGCCTGCCCGACCGGCCCCTGATCGGAAAACCAGCCGTAGGAAATGCCAGTATTCCAGGCCAGCACCAGGTCGAAGAACGGCGTGATGCTGACCAGCCCCTTGCGAGCCAGCTCGAAGCCGAACAGCAGCCACAGCTTGGTGACCTGATCGAGCGCCAGGGCGATCACGGCGGCAAGGATGCCGAGGCGTAGGGGTGTCATCGGCTGGCCTCCTGCATCATGACGCGCAACCGATCCACAACGTGCCCCGGACGCAGCGCAGCGCGCCGCCCTTGCGGCGTGGTGCGTTGCAGAGCTGGGGCCCCGCTTAAGCGGCCTAACCGGGATCCCGGGTCTGCGGAGCGGCATGAAGAATGCCGCACCGCGCCCGGGACACAGGTCAAGCCCGGCCATGACGGCTGAAATCGGCGAGGCATCACGCTCAAGCGGCCGCGCCGCCGAGCGCCTTCCACTCGCGCAGCGCCTGGGCGTCGCGGGGGGAGACGTCGGGGTAGTCGGGGTCGCTGCCGACGCTGGACAGGATCTTCCAGGACCGGGCGCATTTTGTGCCCTGGGCGCGCTCGACCACCACGGCGACGTCGGCGAGCTCCGGCAGCCGGAACGCGTCCGCCGGCGGCGTGTCGTTGCCGCGCAGGATCTCGACCATCGCGTTCGAGGTGATGCAGATCTCCGCCCAGTCGACGTCGAAGATGTCGCCCATGAACTGCTCGGGCAGATAGATCATCGGCGAGGCTTCCAGCGAAGAGCCGATCCGCTTGGCGGCGCGCTCGACTTCCAGCGCGCCGGTGACGACGCGGCGCACCGCGCGGATCAGCGTCCACTTCTTGGCCAGCGCGTCGTCGCGATACGACCCGAGGTCGAGCGGGAACAGCGTCAGGTGCACGCTCGGCTCGGCGTCGGGGCGATACATCGTCCAGGCTTCATCGGCGGTGAACGACAGCACCGGAGCGAGCCATTTCAGGATGGCGTCGCAGATGATGTCAATCGCGGTCAGTGCCGACTTGCGCGCCAGCGACGACGGCGGGTCGCAATACAGCGTGTCCTTGCGGATGTCGAAATAAAACGCCGACAGCTCGGTGTTCATGAACGCCGCGAGCGACGACACCACGGTCTTGTAGTCGAACTCGGCGTAGGCGGCGCGCACGACGGCGCTCTGCTCGGCGAGCTGATGCAGCATCAGCCGCTCCAGCTCCGGCATGTCCTCGATCGCCACCGCCTCGTCGCGCTTGAAGTGATGCAGCGTGCCGAGCATCCAGCGGATCGAGTTGCGCAGCTTGCGATAGGTCTCGACCACGTTCTTGAGAATCTCGGGGCCGATGCGCTGATCGTCGGCGTAGTCGGTGGCGCACACCCACAGCCGCAGGATGTCGGCGCCCGACGACGCGATCACCTTGGCCGGATCGGTGGTGTTGCCGAGCGACTTCGACATCTTGCGGCCCTGCTCGTCGAGCGTGAAGCCGTGGGTCAGCACGACGTCATAGGGCGCGCGACCGCGGGTGCCGCAGCTCTCGAGCAGCGACGAATGGAACCAGCCGCGATGCTGATCGCTGCCTTCCAGATACATCACCGTGTCGGCGCCACCATCGACCTTGCGGCGGATGCCGGCGAGGCCGGGGAAGTTCTGCGCGTCTTCGAGCACGAAGGCGTGGGTCGACCCGGAGTCGAACCAGACGTCGAGAATGTCGTCGACCTTCTGCCAGCCTTCCGCGGCCCGTTCGCCGAGGAAGCGCGCAGCAGCGCCGTCCGCGTACCAGGCATCGGCGCCTTCCTGCATGAAGGCCTCGGCGATGCGCTGGTTGACGATCTCGTCCTGCAGGATGTCGACCGAGCCGTCCCCTCTGTCCTTGATGAACACCGCGATCGGCACGCCCCAGGCGCGCTGCCGCGAGATCACCCAGTCGGGGCGGCCGGAGATCATGCCGTTGATGCGGTTCTGGCCGGCCGGCGGCACCCATTGGGTGACGGAGATCGCCTGCAGCGCGCGGGCGCGCAGTGTATCGCCGGGCTTGGCGACGCCGTCATCGGCGATGTCCTTGTCCATCGCGATGAACCATTGCGGCGTGTTGCGGAAGATCACCGGCTTCTTGGAGCGCCAGGAATGCGGATACTGATGCTTCAGCTTGCCGCGCGCCAACAGCTCACCGCGTTCGATCAGCGCCTGGATCACCGCCTCGTTGGCGTCACCCTTCTCGCCCTTGTCGTTGATCACCCGCTTGCCGGTGAAGCCCGGCGCCTGCTCGGTGAGCGCGCCGTTCTCATCGACGGTGTAGGGGATGACCGACGAGATGCCGCGCGCTTCCAGCGCACGGGCATTGTGCATCCAGATATCGAAGTCTTCGCGGCCGTGGCCCGGCGCAGTGTGAACGAAGCCGGTGCCAGTGTCGTCGGTGACGTGATCGCCGTCGAGAAGGGGCACGGTGAACTCGTAGCCGCCGGCGAGCCCCTTCAGTGGGTGAGCGCACTCAATGATCGCCAAATCATCGGCGGGAACAGTGAGGACCTTCTCATAGGCAGCAACGCGCGCTTGCTTAAACACACTCTCAGCGAGTGCGTCGGCTAGGATTAGCAAATCGCCGGTCTTGGCCCAATTATCGACTGGAGCATCAGTGACTTTGTAGAGGCCATAGCCGATCTTGGACGAGAAGCTGATCGCGCGGTTGCCCGGCAAGGTCCAAGGCGTGGTCGTCCAAATAACGACCGAAGCACTACCGATCAATCGACTATCCGTCGCAGTCTCGGCTGCAGAAAGTCTCACCGGAAACTTCACCCACACAGTATCGCTGGTGTAGTCCTCGTACTCGACCTCCGCCTCGGCCAGTGCGGTCTTTTCGACGACGCTCCACATCACCGGCTTACTGCCGCGATACAGCGTGCCGTTGGCGGCGAACTTCATCAGTTCGCGGGCGATCTGGGCTTCGGCGGCGTAATTCATCGTGGCGTAGGGATGATCCCAGTCGCCGATCACGCCGAGCCGCTTGAACTCCTCGCGTTGCACGTCGAGCCACTTCTGCGCGTAGGCGCGGCATTCCTTGCGGAACGCCACCATCGCGGCGGAATCCTTGAAGTTCGGCTTTGGCTTGCCCTTGGAGCGATAGTTCTCTTCCTCGATCTTCCATTCGATCGGGAGGCCATGGCAGTCCCAGCCCGGCACGTAGTTGGAATCGTGGCCGAGCATCTGCTGGCTCTTGGTCACGACGTCCTTGAGGATCTTGTTGAGCGCGTGGCCGATATGGATATGGCCGTTGGCGTAGGGCGGGCCGTCGTGCAGCACGAATTTGGCGCGGCCCTTGGCGCTCTCGCGCAGCTTGCCGTAGAGGTTCATCTCCTCCCAGCGCTTGAGCATCTCCGGC
The DNA here is from genome assembly GCF_001295845.1 of Rhodopseudomonas sp. AAP120. GTDB lineage: Bacteria > Pseudomonadota > Alphaproteobacteria > Rhizobiales > Xanthobacteraceae > Rhodopseudomonas. Next base: position 8,194 of record NZ_LJIC01000193.1, read on the forward strand.
TCGCGCTGCGGCAGCCCGGCGCGCATCGGGAATTCCGTCTGCGGCAGGAAGAGGGTCTTGGAATAATCATTACCGCTCTGGGCGGCGTCGGTCTTGGCGGGCTTGTCGGACATGGAAGCTCTGGGTCAAGAGGCGCTGACGCGATCGATCGCGATGAAAGTAGACGGTCCCGGTCTTGCGCCGAACTCGAAGCTCAGGCGGAAGCCGGGCCACTAATGCTGATGATGGCGCGCCGTGCAGACATGCGGCCATTCATTAGCAGGCGGTCGCAGGATCGCAAAGCCCCGCTTCGGTCATCCTTGCGTCTGGCCGCCCTTCCCGAGCAGCTTGGCCGGGTTGCCGCCGACGATCGCGTTGGCCGGCACGTCCCGGGTGACGACGCTGCCGGCGCCGATCACGGCGCCGTCGCCGATCGTGATGCCGGGCAGGATGATCGCACCGCCGCCGATCCAGACGTCAGCGCCGATCGTCACCGGGCGGCCGAATTCCAGACCGTCGCGGCGGGTGGCGGCGTCGCGCGGATGGTCGGCGGCGTAGATCTGCACCGCCGGGCCGATCTGGGTGCGGTCGCCGATTTTCACCGGCATGATATCGAGGATCACGCAGTTGAAATTCAGGAAGACGCCGTCGCCGAGCGAAATGTTGTAGCCGCAGTCACAGAAGAACGGCGGGCGGACGACGACGCCCGTGCCGACATGGCCGAGATGCTCGGCCAGCAGCACGCGACGCTCGGCGGCAGGCTGCGCGCCGGAGACGTTGTAGCGCGCCATCCAGGCCTTGTTGGCGGCCTCGTCGGCGGCAAGCTCCGGGCTGCCGGGGCGATACAGTTCGCCGGCCAGCATCTTCTCTTTCTCAGTCTTGGTCATGCCACCTCGCCGAGCTTCGGAAACGCACCGTGGTCGGCGGCGAGCGCCGCTTTGGCGCGGGCGCTGTCGTCGTCCATCTGGCGGATCAGCGCCTCGATGCTCTCGAACTTCTCCTCTTCGCGGATGAACGCGATGAAGGCGATGTCGAGTTGCTCGCCATAGAGCGAGTCCTTGAAGTCGAACAGGAAGGTTTCGAGCAACGGCGCGCCGTTGTCGAAGGTCGGGCGGCGGCCGAAATTCGCCACGCCGTCGTAATGCCTGCCGCCGCGGCCGACCCGCACCGCGTAGATGCCGTGTTTCAGCGTGCACTCGGGATCGAGCCGGATATTGGCGGTCGGATAGCCGAGGTCGCGGCCGCGCTTCTCGCCGTGGATCACCTCGCCGGTGATGAACCAGGGCGCGCCCAGCATCTCGGTGGCGGCGGCGATGTGGCCCTCCTCCAGCGCCTTACGGATCGCGCTCGACGACACCGGGTGGTCGCCGAAATCGACATGCGGCTGGACGTCGACCTCGATGCCGAGCGCCGGCGCCTCGCCGACCAGCATCGCCGGCGAGCCGCCGCGGCCCTTGCCGAAATGGAAGTCGTAGCCGATCGCGATGCCCTGTACGCCGAGGCGCTCGATCAGCTCGTGCCGGATGAAATCATGCGCCGTGGTGGCGGCGCGGGCGGCGTCGAAGCGCAGCACCACGGCGCCATCGAGCCCGGTGCCCGCGAGCAGCCGCAGCTTGCCGCGCTCGTCGGTGAGCCGGAACTGCGGGGCGTCCGGCGCAAAGAATTTGCGCGGATGCGGCTCGAAGGTCACCGCGAAGGCCGGCGCTTTGCGGATCCGCGCCATGTCGAGGCAGGCCCCGATCACGGCACGATGGCCGCGATGCACGCCGTCGAAATTGCCCATCGCCACCACCGCGCCCTTCGGAATGGCGGACGCGGGAGTGTCATCGCGGATCACGACAAAGCCAGTCATTTCGGATTTCAATTCATCGCTTGAAAGGTGAGAAAATGACGGTGACGCGGAGCGGGACGGGAAGTCAAGGCAGACCCCGCCTCGAACACCGCCGCGAGCCGTCTCTCAATCGGCTAAAGGCATGTAGAGCAATGCTTTTCCGTCATGGCCGGGCTCCTCCCGGCCATCACGCCTTGCCTGCCGGACCGGTCCATCACGTGGATGCCCGGGACAAGCCCGGGCATGACGGAGGAGATTCAATGCGAAGGGGGACGGCCGCTCAGCCGCCGCGGACCGGCGGGACTTCGAGCCGCTCGCGGCGGCAGGCGCGGCGGTCGATCTCTTCGCAGGCCCGGAACTGCAGATCCTTGCTCAGGCAGATCCGCACTTCGGTCAGCCGGGTGCGGTCGCAGATCACCGAGATCGCCGACGTGCTGAGACCGGGGTTGGCCTTGACGAAGGCGTCTTCGACCTCGGCCGGCGTCACCGTCCGGGCTTCCTTGGCGTCGATGAAGTCCGGCGGGATGCGGACCGCGGCGCGCGCCTTGCGGATGTTCTCGAAATAGTCGCGGGCAGAGTTACCGGCGCAGGTGCCGTGCTTCTCCCACTCGTTGTAGATCAGCCCCGGCGCCGGCATCAAATCGAGCATCGAATTCACGATGCGGCGGTCGAGCCGCGGCGACGGCCGCTGGCAGTATTCCGGAAAGCCGCGCTCATATTGCGGCCACAGCCCGTGCACCACGAAGGAGAACGGCCGGCCGCCGCATTGGATCTGCTGCGAGCGGCCGCTGTTTCCGCGCTCCGATGCCTGCTCGCAATAAGACGGCGACCACGACAGCGCCAGCACGTAGAAATCGAATTCGCCCGGCGCGTTCTGCCGGGTGTCCTGCGCCACGGCCCCCGTCGCCATCAGCCCGGCCGCGCAAGCCGCCATGGCGGCGATCATCGACCGCCCGCGAACGATGAAATCACGCATGATGAAAAAGCCCCCGCTCCCAATGATACGGAAGCCTAGCGATCGACCAGGAACGTTTCAAGAACGCAAATGGTGGAAGGCGACGCGCTGCGGCACGGCCGGAACAGCCGCTCGCGCTGCTACGCCTTACGGCTTGGCAGCCTTGCAGGCCGGGTTGAAGGCCCAGTTGCGGTCGAGGCCGACGATGCAGAACTCGACGCCGTCGCTGAAGCCGGCGAGCCCGCCGTCCTCGATGATCGAATAGTGCAGGCGGTGCGCCTTGCCGTCGTTCAGGATCGCATCCCCGCTGCAGTAGCGGCGCGGAATGTTGTCGCTCTGCCAGGGGCGGAACGCGACCTCGTGGATCCCCGAATAGGCGGTGATCCGCAGCGCCGAATTCCAGTAGGTGCCTTCCTTCTCGGCGAACTGATGGGTGATCGCCGGCAGCCCGGCTTCGCAGCTCGGCAGATTGCCGTCATAGCGCGGGCCGGAGAGCCAGAAGTTCATCTCGAGCGGATTGGCGGCCTTGGCCGCCGGTGCCAGCGCGAACAGCCCCAGCAGAACCGCGAGGCCAGCCGAGGACAACTTCAGAGCAGAAATAGCGCGCATGGATGATTCACCGGATCTTTGCTGCGCGGACGGTGCCGCGAAGCCATCACGAGGTCAAGTGCAGCGCAGCCACACCTTCGCACATCCCACACCGGAACGTCCGCACGTTCTTTCCATCGCCACCATCACGCACTAGAATCGTATCAGCCATGAAGGAGAATCTGATGCGCATGCTTGGGGCCGCCGGCCTTGCCGTTCTGTCTGCCGTGCTGTCCGGCACCGCCGTCCGCGCCGACACCGTGCCGGCCTTCAAGGGCAATGATACCGGCGGGATCATCTCCTACAATCTGGTCGGCGTGGCCGATGTTCGCGCCATGGCGATCGAGCATTGCGCGCGCTACGGCAAGGTGGTGAAGCTGCTCGGCGTCCAGGCCAATTACGGCGGCTACATCTCGTTCTCCTGCCGCTGGGTCCCGTATGGCGCCAATGAGCGTCCGCTGCGCGTCGGCTACTGAGCGGAGCCGACGATGAGCCGCGCGACCGCGCTTCGATATTGGCTGCTGCCGCTGATGTTCGCCGTTCCGGCAACGGCCGCGCAGGCGATCGACCTGCCGACCCGCAAGCCCGGCCTGTGGGAGCTGAAGATGCAGCGCCCCGGTTCGGCCGGTGACGACGTGTCGATGCAGCATTGCACCGACGAGACCACCGACAAGAAGATGACAGCGGCGGTGCAGCCGATGGCGACCGAGTCCTGCTCCAAGCAGGACCTGCAGAAGACCGCGACCGGCTACACCAACGACACGGTGTGCAAGATCGCCGGCATGACCACCACATCGCACGCGGAGATCACCGGCGACTTCAATTCGGCCTACACCGTCAAGGTCACGTCGCAGAACGAGAACCCGCTCCCCGGCGTGCCGAAGACCACCAGCATGACGCTCGATGGCAAATGGCTCGGCCCCTGCAAGGATGGCCAGAAGCCGGGCGATATCGTGATGCCGGGCGGCATCAAGATGAACATCGCCGACATGGAGAAACTCAAGGCGCTGGTGCCGAAGAAGTAGCGCCTCTCCCCGGTCATTCCGGGGCGCCCGCACTTGCGGGCGAGGCCGGAGTCCAGAGGTTGCGGCAACGCTCCCGTCACCCATCGAGATTCCGGGTTCACGCCAAGAAGCGCGCCCCGGAATGACGGTGCTGGAATGACGGTGCAGGTGGAGAAGAGTAAATCCACGACTGCTCCGTCCCGCTCTGGCGGAAAAGTCACACCCCACAACCATCGTTCCCGCCTCCGTTGACAGCAGCGGTTCTTGTCGTGATGTTACATTGTAACGTCGCGCGGTGGGGCCACTCGCCGCGACCGACGGGGGCGTGGTGGGCATGAACTGGGTACGGGCACGCATCGGATTGGGAGCACGGCTGGCGCTGATCGCGCTGGCGATCCAGTTCGTCGCCTCGTTCGGCCATTTCGACCCCATCGCGGCGCCGCCCTCGCAGGCGATCACGCAGGCCGATCAGGCTGGCATCGACGCAACGCGGGTCGCCTCCACCGTCGACACTTCGCCGGCCGACCAGGACCATGATCGCGGCGCCGATCTGTGCGCGATCTGCGCCGTGCATGCGATGGCCAATGCGATGCTCGATGCATCGCCGCCGTCGCTGCCGCTGCAGGTCGGCCATGGATTGCGCTATCGCTCCGCCGCCTACGCGGCTGCCGAGCCCGGCCCGCAGCCCGGCGGCTTCCAGCCCCGCGCGCCTCCTCTCTCCTGACCGCTCGAACCGCGCCCTGCGCAGCACCTTCGCCGGTGCGCGCAGTTCCTCCGCATTCGATCTGCCATGCGCAGACCGGCCACCGGGTACAGCCCGGGCCGGCCCAGTCAGGACCAGAGTCTCACCATGTCGTTTCCCATCCGACGCGCCCTTCTGCTCGGAGGCGCGGCTTTCGCCGGCTTCCACGGCCTGCCCGTCTCATCCGCGCTCGCCCAGCAGGCCGCCACCACGCTGCCGGAAGTCACCGTGACGGCGCCGAGCCCGATCGTACGCCGCCATACCGCGCCGGCGCCCCGCCCGGCTCCGCGTGTCGCCGCTCCTGCCCGGCAGCGCGGACCGGCGCCGGCCGAAGCCCAGCCGGTGGTGGCCCAGCCCGCCGCGCCGCTGCCCGGCACGCTGCCGATCGTCACCGACCAATTCGCCACCGTCACCGTTGTGCCGAACGAGGAAATCCGCCGCAGCGGCGGCGGCACGCTCGGCGACCTGCTCAACAACAAGCCCGGCATCACCGGCTCGAGCTACGCGCCCGGCGCGTCCAGCCGGCCGATCATCCGCGGCCTCGACGTCAACCGCGTCAGCATCATCGAGAACGGCATCGGCAGCAACGGCGCCTCCGACCTCGGCGAAGATCATTTCGTGCCGATCGATCCGCTCGCCACCAACCAGGTCGAAGTGATCCGCGGCCCGGCGACGCTGCGCTACGGCTCGACCGCGATCGGCGGCGTCGTCAGCGCCACCAACAACCGCATTCCCGATGCGCTGCCGCCCTGCGCACAGCCGTTCCAGAGCTACGGCCTGCCGACCAAGGCGCCCGTCATCGGCGGATCGCCCGGCTGCATGAACGCCGAAGTCCGCACCTCGGTCAGTTCGGTCGATCGCGGCGTCGAAGGCGCGGTGCTGCTGGACGCCGCCGGCAAGAACGTCGCGGTGCACGCCGACGTCTACGGCCGCAACGCCGGTGACTACAATGTGCCGAGCTATCCGTATGCGCAGCCCGGCCTGCCCTTCAACGGTCGTCAGCCGAATTCGGCGGCGACCGCGGCCGGCGCCTCGATCGGCGGCTCCTATCTGTTCGACGGCGGCTTCATCGGCGCGTCGATCACGCAGAACAATTCGATCTATCACATCCCCGGTGTCGAAGGTTCGCAGGTCGGCACGCGCATCGACGCCAAACAGACCAAGTTCAACGTCAAGGGCGAGTATCGGCCCGACGCGGCCGCGATCGATGCGATCCGGTTCTGGGTCGGCGCCACCGACTACAAGCACAATGAAATCGGCCAGGCCACCGCCGGCGATCCGACCACCGACGGCGTGCGCCAGACCTTCACCAACCGCGAGCAGGAAGGCCGGCTCGAAGTCCAGCTGACGCCGTGGAATGCCGGTTTCGCGGCGGTGACCACCGCGGTCGGCGTCCAGGCCAGCCATCAGGAACTGAACGCGCCGAGCCCGGACGATCCGACCAGCCCGCTCAACGGCCTGTTCGATCCGAACAAGAACACCAAGGTCGCCGGCTACGTCTTCAACGAGCTGCAGTTCACCAACACCACCAAGGCGCAGGTCGCAGGGCGGATCGAGCACGTCAGCCTGTCGGGCACGACGCCCTCCTCCATCCCGGAATTGTTCGACCTCAATGCCGATCCGAACGCGATCGGCGCCTCGGTGTCGCAGAACCGGTCGTTCACGCCGAAGAGCTTCAGCCTCGGCCTGATCCAGGCGCTGCCGTGGGGGCTGTCTGCCAGCATCACCGGCCAGTATGTCGAGCGTGCGCCGAAGCCGGCCGAACTGTTTTCGCGCGGCGGTCACGACGCCACCGAGACCTTCGACATCGGCAATCCGAATCTCGGCATCGAGACCGCCAAGTCGATCGAACTCGGGCTGCGCCGTGCCGAGGGACCGTTCCGGTTCGAGATCACCGCCTACTACACCAAGTTCAGCGGCTTCATCTATCGGCGGTTGACCGGCAACACCTGCGAGGACGGCGCCTGCGTCGATCCCGGCACCGGCACGCTCGAGCTCAACCAGGCGATCTATTCGCAGCGTGATGCCACCTTCCGGGGCGGCGAATTCCAGAGCCAGCTCGACGTCGCGCAGCTCTATGGCGGCACCTGGGGCATCGAGAACCAGTTCGACATCGTCCGCGCCACCTTCGCGGACGGCAGCAACGTGCCGCGGATCCCGCCGATGCGCCTCGGCGGCGGCCTGTTCTGGCGCGATGCCAACTGGCTGACCCGCATCAACCTGCTGCACGCCTTCGCGCAGAACGACGTCGCGTCGATCGCCGAGACCACGACGCCCGGCTACAACCTGCTGCGCGCCGAGATCAGCTATCGCACCAAGCTCGACCCGAACGCCTGGGGCGCCCGCGAAATGCTGGTCGGCGTGGTCGGCAACAATCTGCTCAACGAGAACATCCGCAACGCGGTGTCCTACAACAAGGACAACGTGCTGATGCCCGGCATCGGCGTGCGGGCGTTCGCGAACCTGAAGTTCTGAGCAGCATGGCGCGGGGATTTGCCTCACTCCGTCATTCCGGAACGCCCGCCCTTGCGGGCGACCCCGGAATCCAGAAGTTGTGGCAACGCTCCGTCTCCCCCATCGCGCTTCCGGGTTCGTCGCTTCGCGACGGCCCGGAATGACGAACGAGAGGCCAGCCGCGTCGCCGGGTTTGTCGACGGCGCTGGTTTCGACTACTGACTATCCTCGGCGCTGCTGCAATGCGCGCCGAACGCGGATGAACCATGAACTGGGTGCGGGCGAATATCCGACTGGGGACGCGGCTGGCGCTGATCGCGCTGGCGGTGCACTTCGTCGTGGCGTTCGGCCACTTCCACCAGATCGTGACTCAGTCGGCGGTGGCAGCGCTCACTGCCGCTCCGGCCACGCCCAATTCCAATCCGGACTCCGACGACAGCGCCGACACCTGCACGATCTGCGCCGTGATGGCGATGGCCGATGCGATGCTCGACGCCTCGCCGCCATCCCTGCCGCTGCGGCAATCGACCGCCTTTGTCCCTTCCGTTCCGGATCTCGTGCTGATCCGCTCCGACGGCATCCGCGCCGCCTTCAATCCCCGCGCGCCTCCCGCCTGCTGACATCTCACGCCGTGAACCAAGAGCTCGCCTTTCGCGGTGCGGGCTCGATCAGATGTCAGCCAAGCCCGTCGGCCATCGACGGCAAGCCACCCGCTCATCTGCGGCGACGATCAGCGTCGCCAGTGCGCGCATGCGTGGCTTCGAGGAGACTCACATGCTTTCTCACATCAAACGAAGCCTTTCGCACAGGAAGCGAAGCCTTGCGGCTTGCAGCACGGCATCGCTGCTGTTGGCCGCGTTTAGTTCGCCGGGCCTCGCCCAGAGCGCGGCGGTCCCGCGTGGCACCACGGCGCTGCCGGAGATCGACGTGATCCAGCCGCAACGCACCCCGCATCCGGCCCGCCGGCCGAAAGCTCAGACGGCCGCGCGCGGACGACGGGGCGCCGCGACGACACCGCCGGAGCGTGACGTTCAGACCGCCGCGCAAACCGCAGCACAAGCGGTCGCTACCAAGCACGCCGGCTTCGATGCCGCGCGGCAGGCGATCTTCAAGCCGAACGGCGCCAGCGCCTTCGAGGTCAGTCACGAGGCCATCGCCAATCTGCCGCAGGGCACCAACGCGACGCTGGACAAGGTGCTGCTGCAGGCGCCCGGCGTCTCGCAGGATTCCGCCGCCAGCGGCGACCTGCACGTCCGCAACGAGCACGCCAACGTGCAGTACCGGATCAACGGCATCGCGCTGCCCGACGGCGTCAGCGGCTTCGGCCAGATGCTCGACACCTCGCTGGTTGGACGCCTGACGCTGCTGACCGGCGCGCTGCCGGCGCAATACGGCCTGCGCACCGCCGGCGTCGTCGACATCACCACGCGGACCGATGCCTTCAACAACAGCGGCACCGTCAGCGTCTATGGCGGCAGTCGCCAGACCATCACACCCAGCATCGAATATGGCGGCACCGCCGGCAGTACGCAGTATTTCGTCTCGGGCCGCTATTTCGGCACCGCGCTCGGGCTGGAGAATCCGACCTCGGCGCCAAACGCGATCCATGACGACACGCAGCAGGGCAAGGGCTTCGCCTATCTGTCCACCGTGATCGACGACTCGACCCGGCTGACCTTCATCGGCGGCGCCTCGGCCAACAACTACAAGATCCCCAACAATCCCGGCCAGACGCCGGGCTTCACTGCATTCGGCGTGTCGAATTTCGACTCGGCTCTGCTCAACGAGACCCAGCAGGAGCGCAACGCGTTCGGCGTGCTGGCGCTGCAGAAATCGATCAACGGCTTCGATCTGCAGCTGTCGGCGTTCTCGCGCTCCAGCACGCTGCACTTCATGCCGGATACGATCGGCGATCTGGTGTTCAACGGCGTCGCCTCCGACGTCTATCGCAAGAGCGTCGCCAGCGGCATCCAGGCCGACGGCTCCTACCGGCTCAGCGACGCGCACACCCTGCGCGGCGGCTTCCAGGTGACCGCCGAACAGACCCGGGTGACGAATTCCTCGGTGGTGCTGCCGCTCGACGACAGCGGTAATCCGCTGGACGCGCCGTTCGGCGTGGTCGATTCGAGCAGCAAGCTGGGCTGGCTATTCAGCACCTATCTGCAGGACGAATGGCGGGTCACCAACACGGTGACGCTGAATTCCGGCCTGCGCTTCGACCAGATGAACGAGTACACCAACGCCAACCAGCTCAGCCCGCGCATCAGCGTGACCTGGAAGCCGTTCGAGGACACCACCTTCCACGCCGGCTATTCGCGCAACTTCACCCCGCCCGCGCAGGTGCTGGCGGCGCCGACCAATCTGGCGCTGGTGCAGAACACCACGCTGCAGCCCGCCGTCAATGCCAGCAGTCCGGTGTTGCCGGAGCGGTCGAACGTGTTCGACATCGGCGTCACGCAGCGACTGATGCCCGGCCTCGAAGTCGGGATCGATACCTACTACAAGACCGCCCGCGACCTGCTCGACGACGGCCAGTTCGGCGCCGCCTATGTGCTGTCGGCCTTCAACTATGACCGCGCCGAGAACGTCGGCGTCGAGTTCAAGGGCTCGTACACGACGGGCAATTTGCGGGTGTATGCGAATCTCGCACTGGCGCGGCAGATCGCCACCAAGGTGGTGTCGAACCAGTATCTGTTCGATCCGGACGAGCTCGCCTATATCGCCAGCAACTACATCTACACCGATCACGCGCAGCTGATGACGGCGTCGGCCGGCGCGTCGTATCGCTGGCACGACACCAGTTTCAGCGCGTCGATGATCTACGGCAGCGGCCTGCGCTCGGGCTTCGCCAATATCGGATCGCTGCCGTCCTACACCCAGGTCAATCTCGGCGTGGCACACGATTTCTATCTGGCGAGCCCGACCAAGCCGACCACGGTGCGGTTCGACGTGGTCAACCTGTTCGACAGCGTCTACGAGATCCGCGACGGCTCCGGCATCGGCGTGTTCGCCCCGCAATACGGGCCGCGCCGCGGCTTCTATGCGGGGATCTCGCAGAAATTCTGAGCGCCAGAGACAGCAAGGCGCGTCAGCGCGCCTTGCTCCAATCCGGGCGGATCGGGCCGGTGACGCCCTCGAAGGCGCCGTCGGCCAGTTCGAGCACCAGCAGCCGGCCGGGATCGACCGGGCCCGGCATGGTGACGCGCCCCTTGGGGATCTTCTTGAAGCCGACCCGGCTGTAATACGGCTCGTCGCCGACCAGCACGATCAATCCGTGGCCCTGCGCCCGCGCGTCGGAAATCGCGCGGTCCAGCAGCAGCCGGCCGACGCCGCGCGAGCGGAACGGCGGCTCCACCGTCAGCGGGCCGAGCAGCAGCGCCGGCGTCTCGCCGATCGTCACCGGCAATTGCCGCACCGAACCGACCAGCAGCGTGCCGATTCGGGCGGTGAACGACAGCGCGCAGATGTGGTCAACATGCTCGCGCAGCCGGTAGGCGGAAAGCGCGAACCGGCCGGGGCCGAAGGTGCGCTCGTGCAGCCGCTCGATGGCGTGCGCGTCGTTCGGCGTTTCGGGCAGGATGGTGAGGTTGAGATCGGTCATGGCGGAGGCGCAATAGCACTGCCGCCGGGCGCGGTCCATCGCCCGGCGCAGTGTCGTCCGTTGCCGCAGAGTCAGGCCCGGACGGCTGCCATCTTCTCGGCGCGCCCGTCGCCGTTATCCGAGCCTTGGTCATCCTGCGGGGCGAGCTGCGGCGACCGCGTCATCGACAGCGCCCGGTCGCGTGCGAGGTACAGCGTCTGCGACGCCAGCGCAAAGCCGGTGCCGGCCTCTTCGACCAGCTCCATCAGACGCAGCGACAGCTCCTCCTGAACCTCGAGAAATTCGTCGACGTCCATCGCGTGGACATAGGAGAAGATCTCGACTTTCAGTGAGTTGGGGCCGAAGCCGATCATCCGCACCCGCCCCGGGCTGTCGACCTTGGGATGGTCCAGCAGCATCTCGCGCATCGACGCCATCAGCGTGCGCAGCTGGTCCGGCGTCGTCTCGTAACGCAGGTCCAGCGTCGGGTGGTACCAGAACTTGTCGCGGCGGCTGAAGTTCTCGATCGGCAATGCCGCGAGCGTGCCGTTCGGCACCGTGATCAGAGTGCGGTCGAGCGTGCGGATGCGGGTCGACCGCATGCCGATGTCCTCGATCGTTCCCATGGTCTCGCCGAACTTGCAGAAATCGCCGACGCGCATCGGCTGATCGGTGACCAGCGTCAGGCTGCCGACCAGATGCTCGATGGTCTTCTGCGCGCCCAGAGCGATGGCGATACCGCCGATACCGAGAGCGGCAAGGCCGGCCGTGACGTTGTAGCCGAGCGCATTCAGGCCTGCGATCACCGCGAAGGCGACCAGTGCGAATTTCACCGCGCGCCGGATGAACGTCACCGCCGACAGCATCGACAGCCGGCCGCGCAAGGTCATGCGGGCGATGGTGAATTCGCCCAGCGCATCGACCACGCGCCAGATGATCCAGGACAGCGCGATCCAGCCGATGATCTCGGTGACGCTCGACATGTGCTGCCGGGCGACGATCGAAACGCCGACCAGCACCATCGCGACCCGCAGCATCCAGACCGTGAAGAACAGCCGGATCGGAAACGCCGAGGCGCTCAGCACCTTGCGGACGCGCGAGTCCTGCCGGTTCCGAATCTTGAAGACCACCCACAGCAGCGACGAGATGATCGCCCACACCAGCAGGAACGAGATCACCGCGAGCACCAGCACCGCGAGCCAGTGCCCCACCGGCACGCCGGCGAAGCGGTAGTCGTCGCGCAGCGAGTAGGGCAGCAGCCGGTCGACGAAGCTGGAGATCACGGTGCGCGACAGCGACGGCAGCTCGGCCACGGTGCGGCTCGACACCAGCCAGATCTTGTGGCCGTCCTTGTCGTCGACCCGCTGGGCGATCAGATCGACCGAGCCGCTGGTGGTGCGAACCGCGCCGAACTTGTCCTGATCCGGCGGCAGACCGTCATCGACGTCGCCGGCGGCCTCCGAGCTCAGCCGCAGCCGGGAGAACACATAGCCGCCCTGGTCGAGGATGCGCTGCAGCTGCTGCGCAACGCTCGGCCCCCAGGCGCCTTTCTCCTGGCTCAGATCGAGATATTGCGCCGCCTTTTCGTAGTTCTGCTCGGCAGCCGCACTAATGAAGCCCGCCACCATGCCGGCCGGGGTGTCGCGGCCGAGCGGATCGGCCACCTTCTCGGTCTTTGCGGCCGGATCGGAACCGTTGCCGCCGGGGGTCGGAATTTGTGCGAACGCGACGTTGGTCGCCAGAATTGCCCAAACGATCAGCAATGATCGAACGATGGCTCTCGCGGATGCCGTCAAACCTGGTCCTTTCGAAAAGCGGGAGATTGGATGCGGCGTTCTGACCAGAGAAATGAGCCCTAGATATGATCGCCGGCGGGATTACGGCCGCCGATCCGCGCCGGTCGCCGTTGGCCTCATCGCCAGGTCGTGCGCACCGGCTCCTGCCCCAGCACCTCGGCAATCCGCAGCCGGGTCCCGTGCGTGGTTTCCTCCGGCAGCGCCGCGACATCGAAAAAGCCGGATTCGACGATTTCGAGGTTCGGCGACGGCAGCCGATCCTGCTGGTATTCGAGCACCACGTACACGGCCACATGGTCGCGCGGCGAGACGTGGCTGTTCAGGAAGATGCCGTGCAGTTCCGGCTCTCCCGTGAGGTCAATCCGCCCCTCCTCCATCAGTTCCCGTCGAAGCGCATCGACGAAGGTCTCACCGACCTCGACGCCACCACCCGGCAGGTGCCAGCCGCGGACATAGCTGTGCTTGATCAGGAAGACGCGGCCCTGCGCGTCGAGCACGACACCACGCGCGCCCAGCGTCATGCCGCGAGCGAACCGCCAATACAGATGAAAAACCCGCCGCAATACCGGTTCGAGCTTCAATCGTAGGGTCTGCAAGGCCGGCAAGCGAACGATCCTTCGAATGATGCAGCGGGCGCTTGCACCGTTCGGCCGAGCTTGCCAAAACCGGATCGATTTTGACAGGGATTGCGGGTCCGATTCCGGGCCGGAAGGAAAGCGCGATGACCTTCACTCTGGCGCATTTATCCGACCCGCATCTGCCGCTGCCGAAGCCGCGATATCGGGAATTGGCGAACAAGCGGGCGCTGGGCTACCTCAACTATGCCCGCAACCGCCACGCCATCCATCGCCGCGACATTCTCGACACGCTGGTGGGCGACATCCAGGCGCAGCAGCCCGACCACATCGCCGTCACCGGCGACCTGCTCAACATCTCGCTGACCGGCGAATTCGCGCCGGCCCGGCAATGGCTGGAGAGCGTCGGCCCGCCCGACCGCGTCAGCGTCGTGCCGGGCAATCACGACTCCTATGTCACCTCGACGGCACTGCGGTTCGGCGAGGATTTCGCCGCTTATCTCAGCGGCGACGACGGCGTCGCCGGCTTCCCCTATCTGCGCCGGCGCGGCAATGTCGTGCTGATCGGTGTCTCCAGCGCGGTGCCGACCGCGCCGTTCATGGCGACCGGCCGGCTCGGCAGCGCGCAGCGCGCCAAGCTCGAAATCCTGCTCGCGGGCTTGGCGGATCAGCCGGTGTTTCGCGTACTGATGATCCATCATCCGCTGCGCTCCCGCTCGCGCTTCAAGCGGCTGACGGACGCGCCGGAGCTGATCGCGCTGCTGCAGCGCTATCCGGTCGAGCTGGTGCTGCACGGCCACGACCACGTCCACGCCACGATCTGGATCGACACGCCGACCAAGCCGGTCCCCGTGGTCGGCGTGCCGTCCGCCTCGGCGTTCAACGACCACCACCGCCCATCGGCGGCGTATAATTTCTTCACGATCAGCGAAGCAGGCGGCGTCTGGCGCTGCGAACACCGCAGCCGCGGCTTCGCCGGCACCGAGACGGTGCAGGAGCTGCGCGACCCGGTGATGCTCTAGTCCACCGTCATTGCGAGCGAAGCGAAGCAATCCAGCGCCGTGCCCTGAGCTGGATTGCTTCGCGGAGCCTGTCATCGGGCGGCGCTCCGCGCCGACCCGTTGGCTCGCAATGACGGGG
>NZ_LJIC01000194.1 GCF_001295845.1 Rhodopseudomonas sp. AAP120
AAATACGCTGCTGCACTTCAAACGCTCCGTGCCCCGGACGCTGCGCAGCGCGCCGCTCTGGCGGCGTGGTGCACCGCGTCCGCGGGCCCGGTTCAGTGGCCATCTTGCCTCGAACTTGAAGCCCACTATGCTTGCCCGCGGCAACGCAGGGCGGGGGCGCCGATGGATCGTGATTACCTCGCGGATTTGTTCGAGCCGTTCGGGCCGGTGACGATCCGGCGGATGTTCTCCGGCTTCGGCGTCTCGGCCGACGGCATCACCTTCGCGCTGGTGCTGCGGGACACGATCTATCTGCGTGCCGATGCTGCGACGATCGCCAGGTTCGAGAGCGAAGGCTCGCAGCCGTTCTCTTATACGACCCGGCAGCGGACGGTGACGGTCGCATCGTATTGGCGGCTGCCGGACCGGCTGCTCGACGAACCCGACGAACTGGTGGAGTGGTCGCGCGCAGCGCTCGCGGCGGCGGAGCGTGCGGCGCTGGCCAAGTCACGCAAGCCACGGAAGGCGAAGGCAGGCACGACGACGTCTGCCGTGCGGGCGAAGACGGCCAAGGGAACGGCGAAAGCAGAGCACCAGAAAGCAGGCGGATCCACGCGGCCCAAGAATGCCGGTGAGCCTAACGGCAAAGCGGGGGCGAAGCCGCGTCACAGTCCGGCAACTGCATCGCGCCGTTCGCGCGCGAAGTAAGCAGTGCCAGCATCGTTGTCGACTCGATGGGGGAGGTCGACTACGCGACCTTCGCGGCTTCGACCTTGCGGAATTCCGGGTCGGTTTCGCAGATGACGCGGTTGCGGCCGTTGCGCTTGGCCGAATAGAGGCAGGCGTCGGCGCGTTCGATCAGGGCGTCGGCATCGTCGTCGGGCTTGAGCGTCGAGACGCCGGCCGACAGCGTGACGCGGCCGAGTATCTCGCCGGTCGACTTCTTCTTCAGCTCCTTGGACATCACGACGCGGCGGATGTCATCGGCGATCATCAGGGCCTGACGTAGCGGCGTTTCCGGCAGCACCACGGCGAATTCCTCGCCGCCGTAGCGCGCCGGGATGTCGTTGCTCTTGATGGTCTGCTTCAGCGTCATGCCGACCAGACGAAGCACTTGGTCGCCGGTAAGGTGCCCGTAATTGTCGTTGAACGACTTGAAGTGATCGATGTCGATCATCAGCAGCGACAGCGGACGCCGGCTCACGCCGGCGCTGCGAACCGCCTCGCTCACGACGCGGTCGAAATGCTTGCGATTGCCGAGGCCGGTCAACGGATCGGTCAGGCTCTCGGCGCGGATCGCTTCCAGGCTGGCCTGCAGATTGGTGATTTCCAGGCGCGAGGTGGAAAGCCGTTCTTCCAGCGCGCTGTTGGCTTCCTGCATTTCGCGGGTGGCCGACACCAGCCGTTCGACGATGGTCTTGATCTGCTCGTGATCGGTGGCCAGCGACAGGTTCTGGCTCGCGCCTTTCAGGTTGGCGCCGAACGTCGCCGTGGTGCCGAGCGTATCGGCGAGCAGCGACATCATGTCGTCGATCTCGCTGACGACGCGGGCGCCGATGCGGTCGATCCGGTCATTGGTCCGGCTCGGCGACAGATAGCAGTCGTGGAGTTGTTCGAGGTCCGAGTCGCTCAATCGGCCGCGGTTGGCCAGCGCCTCGTTGATCGCCTTGTTGAGCTCGGCGTTGTAGCCGGTGGCGTAAACGTACCAGATCTCGTAGTTCCGCGGCATTGCAGGCTGCCGCAGTGCTTTGATCTGGTTCAGCGCAAGCTCGGCATACGCCATGCTGCGCTCGTGTTCATCCTGCATACCGGCCACCGCGTCCCCCGGCGGACCAACCGGGTCCGCCATTCCCGGTTGCAAAAACTACGGGGTGACGGTGAACGCCGGGTAAACTTTCGTGAGGCCGTGAGTGCAGGGCTGGTGCGGAGCGAGAAAGCTCATGCGCCGCACCGCAGCATTTCAGCCGCGCGCCCGCACCGGGCGCAGCAGGAAGGCCGGCAGGTGCGAGTGATCGCCGGGCTCCGAGGAGGCGTCGCGCGGCGGCGGCGCCGAACCGAACGAAGCGTGCGCAGGCGCGGGGGTGCTACGCGGCTCGCGACGCGGCTTGCGCGCATCGCGGGGCTCGCGGCGGCTTTCGCCACGCGGCTCGCGGGTCTCGCGCGGCTCGCGGGTCTCTCGCGGCTCGCGGGTCTCGCGCGTCGCGCGGTCCTCGCCGCGGGCTTCG
>NZ_LJIC01000195.1 GCF_001295845.1 Rhodopseudomonas sp. AAP120
GACCCCCACCCCGGCCTCCGCTTCGCTCGGCCGACCCTCCCCGCAAGGGGGAGGGGCTTCAACTCGCGCCGCGCCAACTAACAACGTGTCGATCGAACCGACCGCTCATTTCGATGGGCGCATCGACTGCAACCTACACCCGTAGCTCGCACTCGCCTCCCCGCGACATCCCTCCCCGCTTGTGTTTGCTCGCGAAGCGCGGCAGACTTCGGCCAAACAACAAGCAACTAATAAAAATCAGGGAGAGACAATGTCCGACCTTCAGGAGAAGGCGCCCTCCGCGCCGGCTGTATCGTCCGAGCCGGCCACGCTGGCCGACGTCATTCGCGCGCAGGCCAAGGCGCGTGGCGACGACGTGGTCTACGAATTCGAAGGCCGCATCACCAGCTTCGCGCAGTTCGATGCGCACACCAATCAGATCGCCAGGGCGCTGGCCGCCTCCGGCGTGAAGCCGAACGAGCGCATCGCTTATCTCGGCAAGAACAGCGATTTCTATTTCGAGATTTGGGGCGGCGCCATCAAGGCCAAGGTGGTGATGGCGCCGGTGAACTGGCGGCTGGCCGGCCCCGAGGTCGCCTACATCGTCGAGGACTGCAAGGCCGCGATCCTGTTCGTCGGCCCGGAATTCGTCGATCAGGTCCGCGGCCTCAAGGATCAGATCCCGAGCGTACGCGCTATCATCACCACCGAGGGCGGCGCGCCGGAATGGCAGGACTTTCAGAAGTGGCGCGACGCGCAGCCGAGCGACGATCCACAGGTCGCGATCGCGCCGTCCGACATCGCGATCCAGCTCTACACCTCCGGCACCACCGGCAAGCCGAAGGGCGCCATGCTGAGCCACGCCAACTTCCTGTCGCTGGTCCGCGCCGGGAAGGACAACAAGCCGGAGTGGAACACCTGGACGACCGACGACGTCTCCCTGGTCGCGATGCCGATCTTCCACATCGGCGGCTCCGGCTGGGGCATGATGAGCATCTATCACGGTGCCAAGGGCGTGATCGCGCGCGAGTTCGATCCGACCAAGGTGCTGGATTTCTTCGAACAGTCCGGGATCACCAAGCTGTTCATGGTGCCGGCCGCGATGCAGTTCGTCGTGCGGCAGCCGCGCGCCCGTGAAGTCGATTTCTCGCGGCTGAAGTACATGCTGTACGGCGCCTCGCCGATTCCCGCGGCGCTGCTGAAGGAATGCATCGAGGTCTTCAAATGCGGCTTCGTGCAGATGTACGGCATGACCGAGACCACCGGCACCATCGTGGCGCTGCCGCCGGAGGATCACGTCGAAGGGCTGGAGCGGATGCGCTCGGCCGGCAAGGCGCTGCCGGGTGTCGAGATCGCTATTCTCGATCCTGACGGAAATCCGCTGCCGCCGCGGCAGGTCGGTGAGATCGCCACCCGCTCCGGCTCCAACATGGCGGGCTACTGGAATCTGCCGGAGGCGACCAAGAAGACCATCAATGCCAACAACTGGCTGCGCACCGGCGACGCCGGCTACATGGACGAGGACGGCTACGTCTACATCCACGACCGCATCAAGGACATGATCATCTCCGGCGGTGAGAACATCTACCCCGCCGAGGTCGAGAGCGCGATCTGCGATCATCCCGACGTCGCCGAAGTCGCGGTGGTCGGCGTGCCCGACGAGCAATGGGGCGAGGCGGTGAAGGCCGTGGTGGTGATGAAGCCGGGGAAGGAAGCGACCGCGCAGGACATCATCGGCTTCACCCGCAGCCGCATCGCCGGATTCAAGACGCCGAAGTCGATCGACTTCATCCCGGCCCTGCCCCGCAACGCCTCCGGCAAGATCCTGCGCCGGCATCTGCGCGATCCGTATTGGGTGGGGAAAGATCGGCAGGTGAACTAAGCTGCTAGCACCGTGTCCCGCACGCGGTGCAGCGCGGGGCGCTGCTCCGCAGATGCGGGACCCCGGTTGCTTCATGTCTC
This sequence comes from Rhodopseudomonas sp. AAP120, assembly GCF_001295845.1. Lineage (GTDB taxonomy): Bacteria > Pseudomonadota > Alphaproteobacteria > Rhizobiales > Xanthobacteraceae > Rhodopseudomonas. The sequence goes on from NZ_LJIC01000195.1 coordinate 1,942, forward strand.
ACACTAACAGGACCGGGACCCCGGATCTGCGCAGCGGCATTTCATGCCGCAGCGCGTCCGGGGCACGTGACCTCACCGCTTATTGGCTCCCATATAGCCGAATAGGAAGCCCGCGACCTTGCGCATCTGGATTTCTTCGCTGCCTTCGGTGATGCGATAGCGGCGGTGATGGCGGTAGATGTGCTCGAACGGTTTGTGGCGCGAATAGCCGATGCCGCCGTGGACCTGGATCGCGCGGTCGGACGCTTGGCCGCACAGCCGGTTCGCCCAGTAATTGCACATCGACACCTTGTCGGACAGCGTGTGCTCGACCTGCGCCTGGGTCATCTGATCCATTTCCCACGCGGTCTTGCGGATCAAGAGGCGTAGCATCTCGGCCTGGGTCGCAAGCTCGACCAGCGGGAACTGGATCGCCTGGTTGCGCGCCAGCTCCTCGCCGAACGGCTTGCGCTCACGCGCGTACTTCACGCTCTCATTGATGCAGAACACCGCCGCGCCGAGCGACGACGCCGCCTGGCGGATGCGGTTCTCGTGCACGAAGCACTGCGCAAGTGACAGGCCGCGACCGACCTCGCCGAACAGCGCCTCCTCGGTGACGAACACGTCCTTGAACGACACCCGGGGATGGTCGGTCGGCATGTTGAAGGTCCAGAGATATTCCTCGACCTTCACGCCGGGTGCATCGGCCGGCACCAGGAAGCAGGTGATGCCGCGCGCGTCGCCGTCTTTGCCCGAGGTACGGGCGAACAGCGCGCAATGCGTGGCGACGTGCATGCCCGTCGTCCACATCTTCTCGCCGTTGATCACCCAGCCCTTCTTGCCGTCGCGCGTTGCCGGTTCGGCGCGCGTCTCCATGTGGGTGGCGTCGGAACCATGGTCGGGCTCGGTCAGTCCGAACGTGATGCGATACTTGCCCTTGATCGAGCCGTCGATCATCGCCTTCTGATCGTCGCGGCCGTACAGATCCAGCATCTTGACGATCGGAAAGTTGCCGACGATCGAATGCTCGTTCTGCAGGTCGTTATGCAGGCCGAGGCCCTGCGAGGCGAAGTGCTCGCGGATCACCGCCATCCAAAGATTGCTGCCGTCCTGGCCGCCGTAACGCTTCGGGATCGCGAAGCGCAGATGCCCGGCATCGTCGGCGAGGTTCTTCGCCTTGCGCAGCAGCTCTTCCCATTCGTGACGCGGCAGCCCGCCGTTCTCGAAATCGGTCCGCGCCCATTCGCGGCGGTGATCGAAGAAGCGGATGTTGTCGTCCGCCTGTTCCAGCGGCTTGATCTTGGCATCGATGAAGCGATCGAGTTCGGACAGATAGGCGACCAGATCTTGCGGCAGAGAAAGATCCAAGGCGTGCTCCCACGGTCTTCGTGTTGTTGTTGATCTTGTTAAGCGAGTGATTAACATGCGCTGCGCACGACAAGTCAAGCGCGCTTCAGCCGCATCAATTCTGCCCAACGAAAAAAGGACACGTCGATGGCGTTGCAATTCTCCACCGTGACCCGCAAGGGCCCGATCACCATCGTCACGCTGTCGCGGCCCGAAGTGTACAACGCGCTGCATACCGACGCGCACTACGAGCTCGAAGGCGTGTTCAACGACTTCGCGGCGGATCCCGAGCAGTGGGTGGCGATCGTCACCGGCGCCGGCGACAAGGCGTTCTGCGCCGGCAACGATCTGAAGTGGCAGGCGAGCGGCGGCAAGCGCGGCTGGGGCGAGAGCGGCTTCGGCGGACTGACGTCGCGGTTCGATTGCGACAAACCGATCATCGCCGCGGTCAATGGTGTCGCGATGGGCGGCGGCTTCGAGATTGCGCTCGCCTGCGACCTGATCATCGCGTCGGAGAACGCCACCTTCGCGCTGCCGGAGCCGCGCGTCGGCCTCGCCGCCCTCGCCGGCGGCCTGCACCGCCTGCCCCGCCAGATCGGGCTGAAGCGCGCGATGGGCATGATCCTCACCGCCCGCCACGTCAAGGCACAGGAGGGCTATGAACTCGGCTTCGTCAACGAAGTCGTGCCGCAAGGCGAAGCGCTCGCCGCTGCGGAGCGCTGGGCGGAGACGATTTGCACCGTGTCGCCGATGTCGATCCGTGCCTCAAAGCAGACGCTGAGCCGCGGCCTGGAAGTATCGCTGCCGCAAGCGATCGCCGAACAGCGCGACTATCCGGCCGTGAAGGCGATGGTCGCCTCGCAGGACTACATCGAAGGCCCGAAGGCGTTTTCGGAGAAGCGCAAGCCGAACTGGACGGGGAAGTAGTTGGTCGTAAGACCTCTCCCCGTCATTGCGAGCGAAGCGAAGCAATCCATGATCCTGCACTGAGCTGGATTGTTTCGTCGCTGCGCTCCTCGCAATGACGGCAGACGACAATGGCGCACAAGCCCGCTCGTTCGTCATTCCGGGGCGCGAGCGCAGCTCGCGAGCCCGGAATCCATACGCCGCAGCATTTGCTGTGACCCATGGCGGGCACCGAGACTTCGCTCAACGCGCCCCGGAATGACGAACGATAGGTGTCGGACGCGGCGACGGCAAACCGACTCCGGCTCAGCCGACCAACTACTTCTGGCCCATCTCCCGCCGATAGCTTGCGTAGTTCGGCTGATCCACCGCGAGCTTGGCCAGCGTCGTCTGCCACAGATGGTCGGTCAACCCGGGCGTCGACAGGTCCATCGCGCCGGAGGCGATGCGTTCCGACAGCACGCCGTTGAGCTCGTGCAGCGAACCGTCGGCGCCGAGCAATTCTCTCAGCCGCGCCGCCTCGGCCGCGTCACTGTCATCCGCCAGTGCCAGCTGCCGCGTCACCAGATCGAGCGCGTTGATGCCGACGCGGAGCTTGAAGGCCGCGTGGCCGGTGATCTGCGGCGCGATGTGGTCGCGTAGGAAATCGGCCACCGCCTTGATCAGTTCGTCGGGCCTCGGTTCGTCCTGCATCGACTCCTCGTTTAGCTCAGCAAGCGTTTGGTCGCACGCCGACCGTGCGCGTCCGTGTCACCCGCGCGGCGCCAAAAGCCGCAGCAGATCGATTTCGGTTTCCGACGAGCGGCGGCCGATCATCGCGCGTTCCATCGAATGATCGGGTCCCTGCCGGAACCGCTGCATCATGCCGCAGCACATGATGCCCCAGCGCAGCGTGCCCATCACTTCCCAGAACTTGACGCGATCGGCGTCGACGGTGCCGCCCGCCTCCTGATAGCCCGCGAACATGTCCTCGCGCGAGCCTAGGCCGCCGACCGGCTTGTCGATCTCGCCGAACCGCCAGGAATTCACGCAGACCCAGCCGAGGTCTTCCATGGGATCGCCGCAATGCGCCAGCTCCCAGTCGAGCACGGCGCGCACGCCGTCCGGGCCAATGATCAGGTTGCCGTGGCGGAAATCACCGTGAACCAGCGTGACCACTTTCGATGCGCCGGGATCGTGATCGGCGAGCCAGCGCAACGCCAGCTCGAATACCGGGCGCGGCCACTCCATCGCGCGATAATCGTCCCGCAACAGCCCGATCTCCTCGGTCGAGCTGATCGTGCGCAACGCGGGCAGCGCGGCGCGATCGATGCCGTGCAGGCCGGCCAGAATGCTGCCGATCTGCCGCGCCAGCTTCGGCCGCGCAGCGGCGAACTGATCGTCGCGCAGGATTTTGCGCGGGATGGTTTCGCCCTCGACCCTCTGCATAATGAAGCCGGCACCGAGCTGATCGTCCTCGGTCAGCACGTGCAGCACGCGCGGCGACGGCACGCCGGCGTCGTAAGCCAGCCGCATCAGCTCCGCTTCCGCATCGAGCCCCGCAGCGCGGCCCGACACGCTGCCGTAGCCCGGCGGCGAGCGGCGCAGGATCGCGGCGATGTCGCCGTCAGGCCGCTCGATCACGAACGACCACGTCTCCTGGCTCGCGCCGCCGGACAGCTGCGCGGCGGCGCGAACACCCGTGGCGCCCGCGCACCAGCGTCTGACGCTGTGCGCGAGCGCGTCCGCAATCGCGGCCTGAGCCATGCGCGGTTACTTGCCCTTGAACTGCGCGGGACGCTTTTCGAGGAACGCACCGACGCCTTCCTTGAAATCGTCGGTCGAGCCGGCGATGCGCTGGCATTCGAATTCGAGGTTGAGCTGGTCCTCGAACGAATTCTCCGACGAATCCCAGTACATCTTGCGGATCAGCGACAGCGCGATGGTCGGGCCGTTGGCGAGTTCCTGCGCCAGCTTCATGGTCTCGGCCCACAGCTCGGCATCGTCGTAGACGCGATTGACGAGGCCCCACTCCAGTGCCTTCTCGGCCGGCAGCTTTTCGCCGAGCAGCGACAATTCGACCGAACGTGCCTTGCCGACCAGGCGCGGCAGCAGCCAGGTCGAGCCGCAATCCGGCACCAGGCCGATGCGGCGGAACGCCTGCAGGAAGTAGGACGACTTGGCGCACAGGATCATGTCGCCCATCAGCGCGAAGCTCATGCCGGCGCCGGCGGCCGGACCGTTGACCGAAGTGACGATCGGGCAATGCAGCTTGCGCAGCCGGCGCAGGAACGGATGGAAGGCGGTTTCGAGCGCAGCTCCCGCGCCCTTGCCGCTCTGGCTCATGTTGTTGCCGGAGTTGCGGCCCTGCAGATTGGCGCCGGTGCAGAACGCGCGGCCAGCACCGGTGATCACCAGGCAACGTACTTCGGCGCGCTTGTCTTCGATCGCATCGAGCGCTTCGCCGAGGCCGCCCAGCATGTCGATCGACACCGCGTTCATGACTTCCTGATGATCTAGCTTCAGGACGGCGACCGGGCCTTCGAAATCGAGCGTGACGTGTTTGAACTGCATAGTTTCCTCGCTATGGCCGCGTTATTCCGCGGAATGGAAGGCCTCTTTCGGCGAAGCCATATTTGATTTTTGCGGCGCGCTTGTCCATGGTCGAGCCACGATAACAGCGCGCTGCCGTGGTGCACGGTTTAGCGCCCAACAACAAAAATGGAAACGCTGTATGAGCATTTTCGATCTGAGCGGCCGCGTCGCAGTGGTCACCGGCGGCAATGGCGGCATCGGTCTCGGCATGGCGCAGGCGCTTGCCGCCGCGGGCTGTAACGTCTCGATCTGGGGCCGCAATCCGGACAAGAACAAGGCCGCGGTCGCGAGCCTCTCCAGCTTGCCCGGCAAAGCCGAGTCGCACGTTTGCGACGTCACCGATCCGGCCTCCGTGAAGGCGGCGATGGACGCGACGCTGAAAGCTTTCGGTCGCGTCGACGGCTGCTTCGCCAATGCCGGCATCGGCGGCGGCGGACGGCATGCGTTCATCGATCGCACCGAGGAACAGTGGCGCTCGATGTTCGCCACCAATCTCGACGGCGTCTTCCACGCCTTCCAGGCCGCGGCGCGGCACATGACGGAGCGCGCCGCGAACGGTGATGCATTCGGCCGGCTGGTTGCGACCTCCAGCCTCGCCTCGATCTTCGGCACCGCGCGCAACGAGCACTACGCGGCCACCAAGGCGGCGATCAACGCGCTGGTCCGTGCGCTCGCGGTCGAACTCGCCCGCCACAACGTCACCGCCAACGCGATCCTGCCCGGCTGGATCAAGAGCGACATGACCGCCGGGATCATGGGCAACGACAAGTTCGTCGGCAACGTCATGCCCCGCATCCCCGTGCGCCGCTTCGGCGAGCCTGAAGATTTCGGCGGCATCGCGGTGTATCTGATGAGCAAGGCGTCGTCGTATCACACCGCCGACACGTTCGTGATCGACGGCGGCTACACGGCGTTCTGAGTTCTTCATTGGAGTCTCTCGTCGTCATTGCGAGCGAAACGAAGCAATCCAGATGCCGCGTATCCGGCGCTGGATTGCTTCGTCGCTTCGCTCCTCGCAATGACAACGTCCGGCTCTGACGATCGCCTCTCTCCACTAACAAGAAGAATCGCCATGATCAGCCAGCTCCCGCCCGAGCGCATTCCCGTTATCGTCGGTGTCGGCGAAATCGCCGATCATCCCAAGGACATCGCGCAAGGGCTGGAGCCGCTGGCGCTGCTGGAAGCCGCGGTACGGCGCGCCGGTGACGACAGCGCCGCCGGCCTGCTTCGCGACATCGACTCCCTCGACATCGTCAACTTTCTGAGCTGGCGTTATCACGATCCCGAGCAGCAACTCGCCAAGCGTCTCGGCGTGACGCCCAAGCACTGCTTCTACGGGCCGGTGGGCGGCGAGAGCCCGATCCGTTTCATCCACGAGGCGGCGCTACGCATCCAGCGCGGCGAGGCGAATGTCGCCGTGGTGTGCGGCGCCGAGGCCCAGTCGACCGCAACCAAGGCGGCGCGCGCCAAGCTCGAGCTACCGTGGACGCCGTTCGCCAGCGATGCGCCGGAGCCGAAGCGCGGCGCGGCGTTCCAGAAGCCGCTGGCGACGCAACTCGGCGTCGCCCGGCCGATCACCGTGTATCCGCTGTACGAAGCCGCAACGGCGGCGCATTGGGGCCAGACGCCGCGCCAGGCGCTCGCGGAATCCGGCGTGCTGTGGTCGCGCTACGCGGAGGCCGCCGCGGCGAACCCCAATGCGTGGATCAAACGCGCCTACAGGCCGGACGAAATCACCACGCCGTCCGCCGACAACCGGCTGATCGCCTGGCCCTACACCAAGCTGATGGTCGCCAATCCGAGCGTCAATTTCGGCGGCGCTGTGCTGCTGACCTCGCTGGCCCGTGCGCGGGCGGCCGGCATCCCTGACAGCCAGCTGATCTACATCCACGGCGGCGCCTCGGCCGAAGAGCCGCGCGACTTTTTGGCGCGCGATCAGTTCATGCAGAGCCACGCGCAGAACGCTGTGCTGGAGACCATCTTGGCGATGGTCGGCGGCAACGGCCGCACCTTCGATGCGATCGAGCTGTACTCGTGCTTCCCGGTGGTGCCGAAGATGGCTCGCCGCACGCTCGGGCTCGGCGACGACGTGCAGCCGACCGTGACCGGTGGCCTGACGTTCTTCGGTGCGCCGCTCAACACCTACATGACCCACGCCGCCTGCGCGATGGTGCGCAAGTTGCGCGCCGGCGGCAAGCTCGGCCTGCTGTACGGGCAAGGCGGCTTCGTGACCAAACACCACGCGCTGGTAGTGTCGCGCGAGGCGGCGCAGGCGGCGCTTGATGAAAACGTCAGTGTGCAGGCAAAGGCTGACGCGGCCTACGGCGACGTGCCGCCATTCGTCACCGACGTGACGGGCGACGCCATCATCGAGAGCTCGACGGTGATCTACACCGGCCGCGGCGACGTCGAGCACGGCGTCGTGGTGCTGCGTACGCCGGACGGCGCCCGCACGCTGGCGCGCGTCCCGGCGCAGGATCAGGCAACGCTCGCGGTGCTAACGGATTTGGATCGCACCCCCGTCGGCGCCCGCGGAGCGATTACGGCAGGCGCCGATGGCGTGCCGGAGTGGCGAGCGGGGGGTTAGCGGCAGAACGGAACGCCACACTTCGACTCTATCGCCGTCCCCCGTATAGCGTCACCGGACATGCGGCCCGTAACGTCAGGTACATTCGTTTCCACACGTCATGCCCGGCCTTGTGCCGGGCATCCACGCCTTGCCGCCGCAAATGCGGAAAAGGCGTGGATGGGGGGGG
>NZ_LJIC01000196.1 GCF_001295845.1 Rhodopseudomonas sp. AAP120
TCGACAAAGCCGAGCGGCTCAGACTTGCGGAGACGCCCCCTCACCCCAGCCCTCTCCCCGCACGCGGGGAGAGGGAGTGCGCATCGCCTTGTCGCGCGCTCTTTCGCCGAAGCCTCCGATCGGCTAAACGCGCCGCAGCATTTTTATCGTCCTGTGAGCCCATGATCCGTCTCGACAACATCTCCAAGCAGAACGGCCACCAGATCCTCTATATCGAGGCGTCCGCGACGTTGTTGCGCGGCGAGAAGATCGGTCTGGTCGGACCGAACGGCTCTGGCAAGACCACGCTGTTCCGGATGATCAACGGCACCGAGACGCCCGACGAAGGCCAGGTCTCGGTCGATCGCGGCTTGACCATCGGCTATTTCAGCCAGGACGTCGGCGAGATGAGCGGCCGCAGCGCGGTCGCCGAGACCATGGAGGGCGCCGGCCCGGTCAGCGAGGTCGCGGCCGAGCTGAAGCAGCTGGAAGACGCCCTCGCCGATCCCGACAAGGCCGACGAGATGGAGCAGATCCTGGAACGCTACGGCGAAGTCCAGCACCGCTTCGAGGAGCTCGACGGCTACGCGCTGGAAGGCCGCGCCCGCGAAGTGCTGGCCGGTCTCTCCTTCACCCAGGAGATGATGGACGGCGACGTCGGCAAGCTGTCCGGCGGCTGGAAGATGCGCGTGGCGCTGGCGCGCATCCTGTTGATGCGGCCGGACGTGATGCTGCTCGACGAACCGTCGAACCATCTCGACATCGAAAGCCTGATCTGGCTCGAACAATTTTTGCGCGGCTTCGAGGGCGCGCTGCTGATGACCTCGCACGACCGCGAGTTCATGAACCGCATCGTCAACAAGATCATCGAGATCGACGCCGGCACACTGACCAGCTACTCGGGCAATTACGACTTCTACGCCCAGCAGCGCGCGCTCGCCGACAAACAGCAGCAGGCGCAGTTCGAACGCCAGCAGGCGATGCTGGCCAAGGAAGTCGCGTTCATCGAGCGCTTCAAGGCCCGCGCGTCGCACGCCGCGCAGGTGCAGAGCCGGGTCAAGAAGCTGGAGAAGATCGAGAAGGTCGAGCCGCCGCGGCGGCGCCAGACCATCGCGTTCGACTTCCTGCCGGCGCCGCGCTCGGGCGAAGACGTGGTCAGTCTCAAGCGCGTCAGCAAGCGCTACGGCAGCCGCGTGATCTATGACGGGCTCGATTTCCAGATCCAGCGCCGCGAGCGCTGGTGCGTGATGGGCATCAACGGCGCCGGCAAATCGACGCTGCTCAAGCTCGTCACCGGCTCGACCCCGCCCGACGATGGCAGCGTGGCGCTCGGCGGCAGCGTCAAGATGGGCTACTTCGCGCAGCACGCCATGGACTTGATCGACGGCGACCTCACCGTATTCCAATCACTGGAAGAATGGTTTCCGCAGGCCGGCCAAGGCAGCTTACGCGCGCTCGCCGGTTGCTTCGGTTTCTCCGGCGATGATGTCGAGAAGAAGTGCCGGGTGCTGTCGGGCGGCGAGAAAGCGCGGCTGGTGATGGCCAGGATGCTGTACGATCCGCCGAATTTCCTGGTGCTCGACGAGCCGACCAACCATCTCGACATGGCCACCAAGGAAATGCTGATCAAGGCACTGGCCGATTTCGAAGGCACCATGCTGTTCGTGTCCCACGACCGGCATTTCCTCGGCGCGCTGTCCAACCGCGTGCTCGAGCTGACGCCTGACGGCATCCACAAATACGGCGGCGGTTACACCGAGTATGTGGCGAGGACCGGCCACGAGGCGCCGGGGCTGCATAGTTAGGCGTGAGCAGGGCATTCCCGCTTGCGGGGCTGTCACCTCTCCCGCTTGCGGGAGAGGTCGGATCGCGCAGCGATCCGGGTGAGGGCTCTCCCCTCCGCGAGTCGTTGAGTCAGCGGCTGGGGCGGCCCCCCCCCCCCCCCCCCCCCCCC
>NZ_LJIC01000197.1 GCF_001295845.1 Rhodopseudomonas sp. AAP120
CTGTCGCACTGCTTTTTTCCCCGGATTCCATTTGATTGATTTTTAACATGTTCGGCTCACCCTAATTCGGTGGATTCAGCCTTGTTCGTTGGAATCTTAGCCCTGATCACTGGATCAAGGCGAGTGCGGAGGTCGACACGTGCCGCGCGACCAAGACAAGCACGCGATCGATGACGCCAGATGGCAGGTCGCGGTCGCCCGAGAGGCGGTCATCCAGCCACTGATCAACGCAGGACAATTGTCGCCTGTCGACGTGGCGACGGCGTGCCGTATCCTCGGATTGCGCCGGAGCCGGCTTTACGCGCTGATCGAACAATACCGCAACACGCCGGTGACGAGTTCGCTCGCTGCGGCGCGGCCTGGCCCAAAGAAAGGAGCCCGGCGCCTCGCCGTCGAGGTCGAGGCGGCCATCGAGGAGGCGATCCGCGACAAGTATCTCACCCGGCAAAAGGCGTCCGTCAGCACGCTTCATGACCACATCCGGCATCTTTGTCGTGAACGCGGGCTGGACATTCCGTCCTGGAAAGCCGTTCGAGCCCGTGTCGAGCAGATCGATCGCTTCAAGCTTGTTCGCCAGCGTGAAGGCAACAAGGCCGCCAGAGATCGGCTCAGACCGGTTCCGGAGGAATACCGTGCCGATCACGCGCTGCAGATCGTCCAGATCGATCACACGCGCGTCGATCTCTTCGTGGTGGACACGATCTACCGCCTGCCGATCCAGCGGCCATGGCTGACGCTCGCGATCGACGTGGCAAGCCGCATCGTGGTGGGCTTTTATCTGAGCCTCGAGGCGCCCTCGTCGGCATCGGTCGCCCTAGCCATACATCATGCGGTGATGCCGAAGGCGGAGTGGCTCCTGGCGCGCGGCATCGAGCTCGATTGGCCTGTGTCGGGCCTGCCGGACATCATCCACGTTGACAATGCGCGCGAGTTCCGCGCCCGGGCGCTGGCCCGTGGAGCTGCCGAGTACGGCATCTCGCTGGTCCACCGGCCGGTGGCAACTCCGCACTATGGCGGCCACATCGAGCGGCTGATCGGCACCATGATGGGAGCGGTCCATATGCTCCCCGGTACCACGTTCAGTTCAACTGCAGAGCGCGGCGACTACGATCCCGAGCGTCACGCCGTCATGACGATCGAGGAGCTCGAACGCTGGCTGACGCTCGAAATCGTTGGCCGCTACCACAACGAGGTCCACAGCAGCCTGCATATGCCTCCGAATGCCGCCTGGCGGGAGGCTCTCGATCGTCGCCGCGCGCCGTTCCGGCACCCGCATGATGATCAGCAGTTCTTCTACGACTTCCTGCCGTTCGAGGAGCGCAGCATCCGTCGGGATGGCGTGCACATCTTCGGCCTGCGCTACTGGGATGACGTTCTGAGCCCCTGGGCAGGCCGGCTCGACCGACAGCTGCGGGTCAAATACGATCCCCGCGACCTGTCCTGCGTGTTCGTCGAGGGCCCCGACGGCGCCCATTGGCCGATCCGGTATGCCGATCTGCGTCGCCCCCGCATCACGCTCGGCGAGCATCGGCTGGCCCAGGCGGCCTTGCGGCAGCGCGGTGTGCGGCTCACCGACGAGCAACTGATCTTCGACACGGTCGAGGCCCAGCGCGAGCTTCTGGAGACCTCTGCATCGATCACGAAATCCGCACGCCGTCAGGTCGCGCGGCGGACGAGATCGCTCAGCGCCGCAGATCAGGGCGCCGCGGCGGAGGGCGTCACGCCTGGCCCGAAGGAAGAGCCGGAGACGCTGTCCGTTCTTGCGGTCGAGGAATGGTCATGACCGACTACGCCCATCTTCTGCCGGCATACCGCCACCAGGCCACTCTGACGGATGCGGAGCGGATCGCCTGGATCCGAGCGGATCGGTGGCTCGACCTCGATCAGGCACGGGCCGCGCTCGGACGTCTCGAGGACCTTCTGGTATATCCGCCACGCGACCGCATGCCGTGCCTGCTGATCTATGGCGACACCGGCATGGGCAAGACCAAGATCATCCGCAAGTTCCTGCGCGACCATCCCGCCAGTTTCGACCAGGGCACGGGCGTGACCTCCATGCCGGTCGTCGCTATGCAGATGCCGGCCGAGCCGATCGAACGGGACATCTACAGCGAGCTGCTCACGGCGCTCGGGGCGCCCGGGCCTGCAGACGGGGCGACCCACCGGCAGAAGGAGGTCTGCCGCCGGCTGCTGCGCAGCATGGGCGCCCGCATGCTGATCATCGATGAGATCCACGCCATGCTCGCCGGAAGCTTCCGGCAACAGCGGATTTTTCTGAACGCCATCCGGTTTCTGGCTAACGATCTCAGGATTCCTCTGGTTTGCGCGGGGACGGACCTCGCGCGCCAGGCGCTGTTGACCGATCCGCAGCTGGCAGAGCGATTCGAGGCCCTCCACCTGCGGCACTGGAAGAATGACGCCCGCCTCGCGCAGTTGTTGGCGAGCCTGGCGACGATACTGCCGCTGCGCCGGCCCTCGAACCTGGCGGCGCCGGCGATCCGTTCGCGCGTGCTCGATCTCACCGATGGCGTCACGGTGCGGATCTTCCGCCTGATCGAGACGGTTGCGGTCGAGGCGATCCGCTCCGGCGCCGAATGCATCACCATGGACAGCTTCCAGACCGAGGAATTGGTGCTGCCGCTCGTCGCGATGACGCGCAAGGTCGAGGCGCGCCTTCAGCCGCGGGCCGGCAGATGACCATACGGCGCGAGCTCCCGCTTGCGCCCCGCCCGGAAGGCGATGAGCTGCTGTCGTCTTGGCAAGGTCGCGTCGCATGCCGCTATAACTTCATCCCCGACGACCTTTCCAGGTGGCTTGGCGTCCTCCGGGACGACCGCTGTGCCGGATTCACCGAGCGGGACTTCGCACCCTCGGCCGCGATGGTGCAGGCGTGGGCGGCGTCGTGCCGTCTTCCGGAAGAGCGCGTGCGGGCCCTCGCGCTCTCCTCGCGGCCACGGTCGCGCAGCTGGTATGTCTGGGGGGAGGGGAGAGTGGCCGGCGCTTTCCGGCGGCCGGTCTGCTTGGCCTGTCTTGATGATGATGCCGCCGCTTGCCGTGACCATCATATCCGCCGGACTTGGGCCCTGGTCGAGACTGTGGTCTGCGAGCGCCATCATCGCGTTCTCGACGAAGCCTGTCCTCACTGTCTCGACAGCTCCGGTTCTCGCTTCGTTGTTCATGAGGCGGCAGCTCGGCTGGCCTGTGTCCGATGCGGTAGCATCGCCCGAACGATGCCCCAGGAGCGGCGCGGCGGTTCCGCGGACCTATTTGCCGCCGTATCGACGCTGGTGGCGGCAGCGATCAACGATCAGTCTGCGGTTCGGGATCGGATGCTCCATGTCGCCCGGCTGCTATGGAATCCGCCGCGCCCGCGCACCGGCCGTCGCACACCGTTCGTGGCAGATGTTGTGCCGGATCTTCGTCTGACACCGACGGCACAGGCGCGGGTCGATCCCGCCGAGCCGCTGGCAACGGCGCCGATCGGCTGGCGCATGGTGACGCTGCTGGGCGTCGCAGCGTTGCTGGACCTTGGCAGCTCCTCGATGAGGCTGGGTCACCTGTCCTTCTCTCTCGACCAGATGGTGGCTTGGACCGAGGAGCCGCCCCGGCAGGTCAAAGAGCGGTCCGTGCCGATGGCGGTTTCTTCGCGCGCGAAGACCCTCGGCCGATCGGATTCGGACTATCTGACGCTCGCCCAATCTATCCTGGCCAGTGCGGAATGGCGTGCCGTACAGGGGCAGGATTCGCGCACGCAGCGTCGGACGCTCAACTCCCTTATTGAGCAGGTGTTGGCCGAACGTGCACTATTACCAAGAGGGTCGGGATACCGGCAACCTTGCCTTGCAAAAGATGCGCTCTGCATGGTCCCCTAATCGAAAGGGCCGACTCATGCCGAGAAAAGGCGACGGCTGGCAACATTCAAAGTGCTGAGGCCTGCGACAATGGCTGCAAGACGTTCGCGCAATTCCGTCGGTATTCCCGACGCCCTGGTTGCTTCGATGCAGCAGCAGCGGGTGATCATGTTTTTGGGGGCTGGCGCGTCTATGGAGGCAGGAGCTCCCTCCGGCGACTCTCTCCGGGCATCCTTAGCAAAGCAGTTCTTCGGCACCGAGATGGGCGGCTACGACCTGATGTCCGTTGCGGAAATGGCTTTGCAAGCACATGGGAACGGCGTCGTCTTCGAATATCTGCGTACCCTTTTGGCGAGCTACGAGCCATCGGACGCCCACAAGCTCCTACCAACGTTTCGCTGGCGGACGATCGCTACCACCAACTACGACCTGCTCGTTGAGCGGGGTTATGCGGCGACGCCTAATCGTGTGCAGAACCTTGTCACATTCGTTCGGGATACCGAGCCGGTCGAGGAGCGGATGCAGGCCGCGACTCGCGGTGTGGAATTTCTGAAGCTTCACGGATGCCTCGATCAGCTACACGATCCGGCGCTGCCGCCAATTCTCTCCCACGAGCATTATGACCGCTACGCCAATGGACGCACCCGCCTCTTCGGTCGTCTGGAAGACCGTGCTCGAGAGAGCCCAATCGTTTTCTGTGGTTACAGGATGGCGGATGGACACATTCGCAAGCTCGTTCATCGCTTCGTCGGACTAGGTACTCGACCTCGATACTATCTCGTCGTTCCAAACCTCCCGGAGCCCGAGATCACCTACTGGTCGAGCATGAACGTCACCGTCATCAACGCCCGCTTCGGTGAATTCATGGAAGCGCTTGATAGAGCGGTTGACCCACTGTTTCGCTCGCTTGCGGTAACGGCCGATGTGAAGGAGCTGCCGATCCGCAAGCTCTATCGGATCAATTCCTTTGAGACACCGCAGCTTAAGGCTGCACTGGAGCGGGACTTCACCTTTCTGCACCAGGATCTGCCGCACCCGCCCCAGGATGCCAGGAAGTTCTACGAAGGCTTTGACACTGGCTGGGGCGCGATCGTGCAGCGGCTCGATGTCGAGCGACGTCTGACTGGCGATCTCGTGCTTAAGGCCGTTACGGACGAAAAGCCCGATTCCACGGACCTGCGCTTTTTTCTGCTACGCGGGCCGGGTGGAGCTGGAAAGACCATCGCCCTTAAGCGTGCGGCATGGGATGCGGCCACCATTTGTGGCGCGCTGGCGCTTTGGTTCGAGCCGGGCGGGGCGCTTATAGGCGAGCGTCTGGTCGAGTTGCACGAACTAACTGGACGCCGGATTTTCCTTTTCGTCGATCGTGTCGCCCTCCATGCTGATCGTGTTGCCGCCGTCCTCCGACTCGCGAAATCTCGCAAGATGCCGCTGACCGTGATCGCTGCCGAGCGCGATACCGACTGGAATGTCTATGCTGACCCCCTGAAGCCCTTTGCACCGATTGAGCTGCGCGTCGCAAACTTGTCCATGGGGGAGATCGAGCGCCTCCTGGATCTTCTCACCCGCCATCAGTCTCTTGGGCTCTTGGCCACGATGACGAGAGCCGAGCAGGTTGAGGCCTTCCAACAGCGAGCCGAGCGCCAACTGCTTGTGGCCCTGCATGAGGCGACCCAAGGCAAGCGGTTCGAGGAGATCGTTTTAGAGGAATATCAGCGCATCGTTCCAGGGCAGGCGCAGCGCCTCTACTTAGACATTGCAACCATGAATCAGTTCGCCGTGCCAGTCCGTGCTGGAACGATCTCGCGCATCTCCGGTATCCGATTCGAAGACTACCAGCGTGATTTCTTCGACCCTTTGCAGAATGTCGTGATGACGTTGCGTGACCCTTACACCGGCGATTTCCAGTATCGCGCGCGCCACTCGCGCGTTGCGCAGTTCGTGTTCAGGGGAGCTTGCCCAACGGACGAGGAGAAGGTCGCTCAACTCACCCGCATCATTAACGGTCTGGATCCTGGCTATTCAACCGACAGCCAAGTGCTCCAAGACATCGTACGCGGGCGCAAGCTGAGCGAGGACCTGTCGAGCGTCGAGGCTGGCCGGGCGCTTTATCGGGCTGCGGTCACCGCTGTCCCGGAGAATGCGCATATTCTTCAGCACTGGGCGATCTTTGAAATGCACCACAAGCATGGATCGCTTATAGAAGCTGAAGATCTTGCCCGCCGTGCTCGTGAGCTTTCCCCGAGATCGGGCTCCATCATTCACACACAGGCTGAGGTCGCCCGACACCGCGCCAATGCAGAGCGCTCGATCGTGCTCAAGGAGCAGTTTCGGCGGCAGGCGCGCGAGCGTCTCGACGAGATGAGTTCCTCGAAAGACCCACTGGCAGTAACCAGTCGCTGTAAGCTTATCATCGACGAAATCGAGACGTTAGGTGACGGTCTCGCTGAGGACAGCAAAGAGCACGATGTTGCTTACTTTGCCACCCAAGTGAAATCTGCCGAGGATCTACTAGCACGGGCACATCAGCTCGCTCCCGACAGCTCCGACGTTGAGCAAGTCGAGGCACGACTCCATGAGGTGCTCGAACGACCGGAGAAGGCTCTTAGGGCATTAGAACGTGCCTTTGCGCTCGGCGCCAGGGGTTCCGGTGTGGCCATTAGACTCGCGAATGCCTATGTCGCACGAGGGAAGAAGGATAAGGCAGAAAGTATCTACACGACAGCTTTGGAGCGGCTCCCGGACGATAAGCAACTGCACCTCGAAATGGCCAAATTTCTTCTCGCCGGCGGGGGCGATCGCAATCTAATCGGGGGGCATCTGGCCCGCAGCTACAGCAAGGGTGATCACAATTTCGACTCCCGGCACCTCCATGCACAGTTTCTGTTCCTGATAGGATCGGCCGCCGAGGCTGCGGAGATTTTTGCCGAGGTGGATAAACGGGCGCCAGCCGATTGGAGGTCGGCAATTCCCCGGCGGGACTCTCCCATTTCGAAACTCCTCGGCCGATATAGCGGTATCGTGAGAAAGCAGGAGTTGAATTATCTCTTCGTGAGATCATCAGCCTACCCGAAGGACATCTATGGTCGGCAGGACCAGGCGTCTCCCGATGATTGGCTCAATCTCACGGTCGGGTCAGAGATGAACTTCCTGATTCAGTTCACCAGATCGGGTCCTATTGCCACCGACATGAAACCGGGCCGCGTTGCCATGAGCGCCGGCGCCTAACGATTTTCGTTTCCTCGTTGCTGCGTAGCGGACCCCGCACAATCTCAGGCATCATCGCGCGGCTGTGGCACCACGAGCCCCAGCCGGAGCGCTTGGTCCAACAGGGACTTGACCGAGGAGGCCGCCCATTGCCGCCCGCCACGCGGCGTCCGCTCGCGCATCCGCTCAAGCTGGGCGGCGATGTCGCGCAAGCTGAGATCCGGGTCGGCGATGGCGATGCCGGCGACGAGCGTCATCAGCCGATCCTCGGGCGGGCGCCGCGGTGAGCGCCGAAGCAGCTCCGCCTCCGCCATCCTCTCCTGCACGAGTCGATGCACGGCGCGCCGCAGCTTTTCGATGGTCCAGCTCTGGCCGCGATTGTTTAGTACCCGCACCACGTCGTCCCAGCTGTGCTGCGGACGCAGGCGCCGCACGATCGGCAGCCAGACCGAGGCCGAGGCGATCAGATCGCCCACATAGACACGCTGACGTGCCGCCGAGGCGGCGCGGATGGCTTCCGGCCGACGCTCGCGCAGGCCGGGATTGCCGGCGATCTTGCCCCGCGCCTTGGCCGCTCGCATGCCGGCCTTGGTGCGTTCGGCGATCAGAGCACGCTCAAGCTGGGCGACGGCCCCGAGCACCTGCAGCGAGAACATGCCCTGCGGCGTCGAGGTGTCGATCGGGTCGCGCAGCGAGCGGAAGTGGGCCTGACGTTCCTCCAGCTCCTCGATCACCACGAGTAGGTGGCTGACCGAGCGGGCGAGGCGGTCGAGCCGCACCACCACCAGGACGTCGCCGGCGCGGATCTCGCGCATCAGCTTGGCCAGCACCGGCCGGGCCCGCGAGGCCCCGGAGCCGTGCTCCTGGTGGATGATCTGGCAGCCGGCCGCGCGCAGCTCGTCGACCTGGGCATCGGTCGCCTGCTCGTCGGTCGAGACCCGGGCATAGCCGATCAGGCGGCGAGCCGGCCGGGGAGGGGAGAAGGCGGGGCGGGCCATGGTGCTTCCAGGGGCGATTATAGGGCCTTTGTACAATCAATACAGATTTGAGCAAACGAACCTTTGCAGACGCGTTTTATCGACCTCGCCAGAAGGCCGTGGAGGCCGATCGGGCACCGTAGATGGGCCTCGGCACCAAAAGGAGCCAAAACGGCCGCCTATGGGGCTCTGTGAGGAGAACAGGCGATTTCAGGGGTTTTAGAGGCTGGCACGACGCCTGCCGGGCGTCGTGAGGCTGATTTTCCGGCCGTGGTGGCCTTTACTGCTTCGGTAACGCGGGCGGTCCATCGATCCAGGCGGAGCGGTCCGCTCAATCAGGGCGAGGAATCCACCGATCCGGGAAGAGGGGAGGCGAAAAACGACGGGTTTCCGGGCGATTCCAGCCATCTCAGCCGAGTGACAGGCTCATTTCGCTATATATCGCCGAAAACGTCCGATAATGCAAGATTATCGGACGT
>NZ_LJIC01000198.1 GCF_001295845.1 Rhodopseudomonas sp. AAP120
CGAACGGACCCTCCCGGTATCCCGGGCTGATCCGTTCGCGCACGCCATATACGGGAAATTCGCCGGTGAAACCAACGATATTGACGCGGGCTGGTTGCGAGCGCGCAACGCCGGCGTCAGATCGTGACTGCAAAGCCGCAGCGGGCCGTCGGCCCGCCCGGCTGGCGAATGCGATTATTGGCCGTGGTTGAGCAACACCTGGTTGCAGGCGCGGCTGATCTTCGGGCGGTTTTCCTTCAGGCAGGCGAGAATCGCGAGATCGCCCTGGTCCATCAGTGCACGGCAGTGGCGCGACACGTCACGCGAGCAGGCAGCCTGCTCCTCGGGCGTCCCGCTGCGCTGTTGCTGTTGCTGTTGGGCATAGGCGCCGGTCGACACCGGGACGAGCAGCAACGTCAGCGCAACCAAGATCTTATGCATTTTCTTCCTTCGGTGGTGCGGGGGATTGAATCAAGCGTCGATCAGCGGCAAAGCGGCGCCAGCGAGGGCCCGATCGACTCTAAGGTTTAACGACTCTGAAGTTAACGGGTCTGAGGTTTAGACAGCCATTCAGCCGCGAATGCGGCCGAATTTGCGCTGATACTGCGACACATGAGACCATGTTTCAAATGCAGTCCTCAGCCTGGGGAATTTCCTCGCGTGACGTTGCGAATTTACGACAATTGCGTTCGGTTCCGAGGCGGCGAGACGGCCGTGGCCGCCGTGCTACAGCCAGGGTTTGCTGCAACCCGGGTTCGTTTGCGCGGAACCAAGCGCGATATTATTTGATTTGAACCTGTCGTTACGCAAAGACACTAACAGGCTGATACGGCGCAGCGTCGTTTCGGCACGAATTTCAGGGGTAGACAAGAATGACACTGCTTCGTTCATCCTGTTCGCTTCATGCGCTGAAGGCTGCCGGCGTCGCTGCTGCGATGCTGCTGTCGGCTTCGGCCAGCTATGCCGAGGGGCCGTTCGCCGGCTTCGAAGGCGCCTGGTCGGGCACCGGCACCGTCGCTCTGTCCGACGGCACGAAGGAGCGAATCCGCTGCCGCGCCACCTACAAGGTCGGCGGCGGCGGCAACCAGCTGACCCAGACCCTGCGCTGCGCCAGCGACAGCTACAAGTTCGACCTCTCGGCCGACGTCGCCAGCAGCGGCGACCGCATCACCGGCAACTGGAGCGAGGCGAGCCGCAACATCAACGGCAACCTGCAGGGCAAGGCCGGCGGCGGCAACATCGAAGTGTTCGTCGAGGCCGCCGGCTTCGCCGCCAGCATTTCGCTGACCACCCGCGGCAACAAGCAGTCGGTTGCGATCAGCTCCAAGGGCGACATCCGCGGCGTCAACATCAGCATGACCAAGGGCGGCTGATCGCACGCCATCTGTCTGCACTGTCGAGACATCGAAGCCCCCGGATGGATGGTCCGGGGGCTTTTGGTTTGCACGATTCTAAGAGGCGTTTCGGACGCCGTTATGCCGCCTGGTGCCGGGCATCAACGTTTGGCCGAGCCTCCGCGACAAAGGCGGCCAGCCGACATTCGCCGGTCAACGGCACCGCGTCCCTTCACCCTCCCCTGAAGGGGGAGGGTCGGCTAGTAGCGCGCGAAGCGCGGTGCTCGCCGGGGTGGGGTGAGCCGCGGGCACTGCGGATGAACTCTTCGCCACCCCACCTCGCTCGCTCCGCGAGCGACCCTCCCCCTCCAGGGGAGGGTGGTAAGCAGCGCCCCGCTTTGCTTCTATGCGACAGCTACTTCAGATCGACTCTGCGGCGGCCTGCTCGGGCAACTCCAGATCCAGCAGCGCCGAGCTGAGGCTTTTGCCGTGGGCGTCGAGCGCGAGCGAGCGGGTAACGCCGCCGCCGAGCGCATCGGTCAACACGAAGTTGAAGGCCGCGATGTTCGGCAGTTCATAGCGCGTGACCTCGCCGTGAACGATCCCGGCGAACAGCGCCTTGACCCGCTCGGCGGTGACGTGTTCGCGCAGGAATGCGTAATTCGCCGGATCGAACGCAATCACTGAGATGTTGGACGTGTTGCCCTTGTCGCCGGTGCGGGAATGAGCGAGCTCGCGTAGCTTCATGGAAATCTCCGAGTTGCGCCGCTGCAAGACGCGCGGCGCCGGCCGACTACACGTTGAACATCTGCAGCGTCGGCGTCGCCAGCCGCTTCGGCACCAGCACCGATCCCACCGCGATCACCTCGCGGGTCGCCTTGAAGGCGCCGCCGCCGCCGGCCGGGCCATTGGTGTAGAGCGTCTCGACCTCGTTGCCGACCAGCAACGCCTCGGCGCGGCTATTGCTGCGGCCAGCGACGCGGACCCGGACCTCATAGGGCTCGTGCCCCTTCGACAGTTCTGCGCCGTGCAGTGCGTTTATGCCGATCAGATCGTAGCGCACCTCGTCGAGCCGAACGCCGCACAGTTCGAGCCGCTCGCGCACGATGTCGAGCGCCAGGCGTGCCCGCGCGAAGGCGCCGGGGCCCGCATAGGACATCTGCCCCTCGCCCACATAGCTGTCGATGAAGCCAACCGAGGTCTTGAACGTGTCGGTGGCGGGCTTGCCAGTGGCACCAGTGACGCGCACACGGTCGAGGCCGATCTGCTCGACTCGGACCTGCGAAAAATCGGCGATCACGTCGGGCTGGATGTAGTTGGCCGGATCGTGGATTTCGTACAACAACTGCTCCTTGCAGGTCGCCTCCGTCACGGCGCCGCCCGAGCCCGGGACCTTGGTGATCACGACGTCGCCGTCTTCCGTGACTTCGCCGATCGGAAATCCGAGCCGCGCCAGCCCCGCGACATCCTTGAAGCCGGGATCGGCGAAGTAGCCGCCGGTGATCTGGCCGGCGCATTCCAGCAGATGGCCGACCAGCACGCCCTTCCCCAGCCGGTGCCAGTCGTCGAGCGCCCAGCCGAATTCGTGAATCAGCGGCGCCAGGAACAGCGCCGGATCGCTGACCCGCCCCGTAATTACCACGTCCGCTCCGGCAGCAAGCGCCCGCACGATCGGCTCGGCGCCGAGATACGCATTGGCGGACAAGAGCCTATTGCCGAGGTCAGCGACGCGGCCGGAGAATTCGAGAAACGGCAGATTGCCGTCGCGGCACGCCTCCAGCACGTCGTCGCCGCCGACTGCCGCGATCTTGAGATCCTTGACGCCAAGCGCCTTGGCGATCCGCGCGGTCGCTGCGGCCGCGCCGCGCGGATTGGCGGCGCCCATATTGGTGATGACCTTGATGCCGCGCGCCTTGCAGATCGGCAGCACCGCGCGCATCCGCCGTTCCAGCAGCGGGTCGAAGCCGGCCTCCGGATTTTTCATCTTATCCTGCTGCGCCAGCGCGATGGTGCGCTCGGCGAGGCATTCGAAGCCGAGATACTGGATGTCGCCCTTCTCGGCGAGTTCGACCGCGGGCTCGATGCGGTCGCCCGAATAGCCGGCGCCGGAGCCGATCCTGATGGTTCTCACGCGGGGACCTCCATGGTCAGAGCGGAAACACGCCGAAGGCGACGCAGGCGAAGGTCATGACCACCGACGCACCGAGCAGAAACGGGAACGTGAACTTCTGGTGGTCGCCGAGATCGATCCCGGTCAGACCGACCACCAGGAAGGTCGCCGGCGTCAGCGGGCTGATCGGAAACCCCGTCGTCATCTGCCCGAGCAGCGAGGCCTGCGCAAACTGCACCGCCGGCACGTCGAGATGCTTGCCGACCTCGGCCAGCACCGGCAGCACGCCGAAATAGAACGAGTCCGGATCGAACAGCAGGCTGAGTGGCATCGAGATCAGGCCGAGCCCGAACGGGATGTGTTGCGCCATGCCCTCGGGCACGAAGGTGACTGCGGCCATCGCCATCGCCTTCAGCATCCCCGAGCCCTGCATGATGCCGGTGAACACGCCGGCGGCGAGCAGGATGCTGGCCATCATCAGCGCCGCCTTGGCATGGGCGTCGACGCGCTGCCGCTGCATGTCGACGTTCGGGTAGTTGATCAGCAGCGCCAGACAGGTGCCGACCATGAACATGATCGCCGGCGGAATCTTCTCGCCCATCCACACCATCGTGCCCAACACCAGCACAGTCAGCACCAGATTGATCCAGAAGTTCTGCGGGCGCCGCAGCGCCTGCTCCGCCTCGCTGAGCTTGCGCTCCGGCATCACGGTGTCACCTTGCGCGCCGGTCAGGCCGAGGCGTTTTTCTTCGTAGCACCCGAGCAGATAGGCCATCGCGAATACGAAAACCAAGCCGACGAGCTGCACGCCGATCAACGGATTGAAAATGTCGGAGATCGGCAGCTTCAGCGCCGCCGAGGCGCGGATCATCGGCCCGGTCCACGGCAGGAAGTTGACGCCGGCAGCCATCGACACCGCGCAGGCGAGAATGCGCCGATCGATCCCGAGCCGGTCGTACAACGGCAGCATCGCCGGGATGGTGATCAGGAAGGTGACGGCGCCCGAGCCGTCGAGATGGATCAGCAGCGCCAGCAGCGTCGTGCCCATCACGATCCGGGTCGGTCGCGTCCCGACGGTGCGCAGGATGCGATCGATGATCGGATCGAGCATGCCGGCGTCGGTGACGATGCCGAAGAACAGGATCGCGAATACGAACATCCCGACCACCGGCGCCAGGCTCTTCAGCCCGTCGACGACGAACTTGCTGGTCTCGAAACCGAATCCGCCGATCAGCGCCGCGACGATCGGGATCAGGATGAGGGCCATCAGCGGCGACATCCGCTTGGTCAAGATCGTCGCCAGCAGCACCGACACGGTGCCGAGGCCGAGAATGGCCAACATCTGAATCCTCCCGAACGCGTCGCTGTTCGCGGTCTGGACGCAGGCGCCCGCCGCCGCGCCACCAGCGTCTAAACCCGGCAATTTGACAATTGCAATGTTCGGATCGCAGCCATAATGAACCATTATGGACATAAGCACGCGACAAATCCGGGCGTTCGTCGCGGTGGCGCAGTTGAGGAGCTTCACCCGTGCCGCAAGTTTGCTCCATCTCTCGCAGCCGGCG
Organism: Rhodopseudomonas sp. AAP120; assembly: GCF_001295845.1. Taxonomy (GTDB): domain Bacteria; phylum Pseudomonadota; class Alphaproteobacteria; order Rhizobiales; family Xanthobacteraceae; genus Rhodopseudomonas. The sequence goes on from NZ_LJIC01000198.1 coordinate 4,989, forward strand.
CTCACGGTGCAGATCCACAAGCTGGAAGCGCTGCTGGCGGTGCGGCTGCTCGACCGCAACAGCCGCACGGTCGAACTGACCAGGATCGGCCGCGAACTGCTCCCGGGGTTTCAGCGCATCCTGCGCGAACTCGACGCGGTGATCGTCGACACGCGGGCGCTGGCGCAGCAGAAGCACGGCGTCGTCCGGATCGCGGCGCTGCCGTCCTTCGCGGCCGGGCTGTTACCTGAGTTGATCTCGAAATTTCACAGCGCCCGTCCCGGCATGTCGTTCGTCGTCAAGGATGTCATCGCGAGCCGTGTCTGCGCGAGCGTCCTCGCTGAGGTAGTCGATCTCGGCATCACCGGCGGCGACGATCTGGCGGACGATTTCGAGGTGATCTGCCGGTCGCGCGATCAGATGCTGGTCATCTTCCCGGCGCAGCATCCGTTCAGCCGCAAACGCCGCATCACCTTGCAGGATCTGGCGGCGCAACCGCTTGTGCTGATGGATTCCGAAACCAGCGTGCGGGCGATCGTCGATTCCGCCTTTGCAAGCGCGGGCCTGGTCGCAGCGCCCGCTTGCGAGGCGACCTACATGATGACGGCGGTCGGCATGGTGAAAGCCGGGCTCGGCGTCACGGTGCTCCCCGCCTCGGCCAAGGAGATCAAGGCCGAGCCAAGTCTCAAATCACGCCCGATCGACGATCCGTCGTTCGAGCGCTCGATCGCGGTGATCAAGAAGAAGAGCCGTACGCTGCCGCCCGCGGCGGCGTTGTTTCTCGGCGAGATCCAGGCGGCGCTGGCGTGAGCTGATTACGCCGGCTTACACCACCGTCCCCGCTTTGGGTTTGCCGCGCAGCCGTTCGGCGGTGCTGATCAGCCACATCGCGGTGGGGCGCAGGATGAACAGATCGGCGATCAGCGCCGCCACCATGGCGAAGGCGCTGAGCCAGCCGAACAGCCGCAGCGACGGCAGATCCGAGAACACGGTAACGCCGAGGCCGCAGGCCAGCACCACGGTGGTGAGGATCAGCGCCGGGCCGACCAGCACGGTGGCGCGCTCGACCGCGAGCGCTGCGCTGGTGCCCGGCGGACTTTCCAGCCGCAGGCGGTTGAGGAAGTGGATGGTCGCGCTGAGGCCGAGGCCGAACGACACCGTCAGCGCCACCACGCTGGCGAATTGCAGCCCCTCGCCCATCAGCCACAGCAGCGTGCCCGACAGCACCACCGGGAAAATGCCCGGCAGGATGCAGGCCAGCATCACCACCACCGACCGGAACGCGAGCCCGATGAACACGGCGACCAGCAGGAATTCGATGGTCAGGCCGTGGTTGAGCTTGGAGATCATGTCGGCGCTGTTGCGCGCGGCGATCGCCGAAAGGCCGGTGACCGCGACCTCATAGCCCGGATATTTCTGCCGCACAGTGTCGAGCGCATGATCGAGCTTCTGCACCACCGGGAGGATCTGGGCGGAATCCAGATCCGGCACGCGGCCTGAGACCACCACGGCGGTCTGGTCGGCGGAGATGAAGCGCCGCGTCAGATGCTCGGGGATGACGTCGACATATTCCTTGAGCGTGGCGACGTCGTTGGTGTGCGCCTTCTCGGCGAGCCAGCGCCGCAGCGTCTCCAGCGACCAGACGTTGCCGACGCCGGCCTGCTTCTCGACCATGCTGTGCACGTCGGCGATGACCTGCAGGGTCTCCGGCGAGTACAGCGTCTGGCCCTTCGGGAATTCGATCAGCACGTCGATCGGATTGGCGCCGGTGAGTTTGGCATCGAGCCGGTCGCTGGCCTGCACCGCCTGCTCCTTGTCGGGCACCTGATCGGCGAGCCGGTACCGCGGCTCCAGATTGGCGTAGATCACGCCGAGTCCGCCGACCAGCAGCAGCGCCAGCAGGCTGAACAGGCCGGGATGGCCGACCATCCGCACCGCGATGAAGGCGCAGAACCGGCGCAGCGCGTTGACGCCAAGGTCGGCACCCTGAAACTTCGCCGCGAACGCCTGCTCGTTGCGCACCAGCAGCACGCCGAACACCGGCACCAGCGACAGCACCGCGATCAGCGCGATCACCGTGGCGACGAGGCCGGCCTCGCCGAACGCGCGGATCAGGTCGGAATCCGAGAACTGCAGCGCGATGAAGGAAATGCCGGCGGTGGCGTGGGTCAGCACGCAGGCCGGCCCGACCACCAGAACGGCGTTCTTGAAGGCGGTGTATTTGTCCTCGCCGGCGATCAATCGATCTCGCGCCGCGAAAGTGAGCTGCATCGAATCCGCGAAGCTGATCACCATGATCAGCGGCGTCATCACGTTGAGGAACATGTTGAGGCTGAAGCCGGCCCAGCCGAGCACGCCGAGCGACAGCAGGATCGCCAGCAGCGGCGGGAATGCCGCCACCACCATGAAGGAGATCTTGCGGAAGAACAGGATAGCGATGACGCAGCCGGCCAAGATTCCGGCGATGTTGTAGATCAGGCCGTCGCGCTCCACGGCGTTGCGGATTTCGAGCTGCATCACCGGCACGCCGGACAATTGCCGCGACAGATTGCTACCTTCGAGATCTTCGGCCATCACCTTGCGGATTTCGCCGATGGTGGTCGACAGCTTGTTATTGCTGACGATCTCCGGCGACAGCGACAGCACGATCAGCGCCAGCGTGCCGTCGTCCGACAGCAGCTTGCCGCGGATGATCTCGTTGCTCTTCACCGTGGCGATGAACTTGTCGTAGGCCTCGCCTTCCGGCAGTTCGTTGGGAAACAGCGCCGCCGGCAGCTTGCCCGGCTCCGGCGCCTGCCGCGCCGAGAACAGCGAGATCAGGCCGCGGACGCCGTCGACCAACTGCAGATCGGTGACGAGGTCACGGACCTTCTCGAGATTTTCGCGCTCGAGCAGCGTCTTGCCTTCGACCACGACCAGCACGTCGTATTCGGTCGAGGGGAAGCGCTTGGTGACTTCCTCGTACTGCTTGAACTCCTTGGTGTCGGACCGAAACAGCTGGCTGAGCGAGTCGTCGATCTTGATCCGCTGAATCCCGAAGATGGCACCCACGACCAGCGCGACCAGGATCAGGCAGGACAGGATCGGCGCGCGCACCGCGATCAACCCCATCCGCTCCAGCCCGAAGGCGATGCTGAGCTTCCTGCGGTGCAGCTCGTCCACTTCGGCGTCCGTGATGTTCTTGTGCAGCATGCGCTGTTCCGTTCTGGCGATCGTTCAAGTCCGCGATAATTCCGGCACGATTGCGACCCGCCGCACCGAAAGACGCGAGCAAGCCGGTTCTGATCGAATCAGACCCGGCGCTCTAGGATAATTTCAACGCGTTTTCGTGATGCGAACCGGGGATCCACTTCGCTCGAAAACGCGATCTTTCGTGACGGCATGGGATGGATTCGTCGTGTGGAGTACAGCCCCGATGCCCCCGTGAGGGAGCGCACGGGGCACACTCGATCAGATTCGCACGGCCTGCGCGATCCGGTGTCCTGCCGCGCGTCACACGGGCGCCGTCAGCTCCGGTGCGGAGGCACCTTCCCCGCTTTCGTCCTTGAGGGCAACACCGGACACGCCGCGGGACAGCGCCTCACGCACCAGCCACGCGATCTTGAACGCAGCTTCGTCGGCCGATATGCCCGCCGCATGGATGTTGGACACGCAATTGCGATCGGCATCGGTGAGGCCAAGCTTCGGCCCGAGCGTCACATAGGCGCCAAGGCTCGCCGGCGCCGACAGACCCGGCCGCTCGCCGATCAGCACCAGCACGATGCGGGCGCCGAGCAGCGCGCCGATCTCATCGCCCAGCGCGACCCGGGCGCCAGTGGCGACCACTGCCGGATCGAGGCTGATGCCCGCGGCCGCCAGCCGCGGCAGCAGTCGGCGGACCACCTCGACGGCCTGGGCCGAAACCGCGACCGGCGACAGACCGTCGCCGACCACGATGGCCAGATCGGCGGCGGAGGCCCGTTGCTCCAGCCCGGCGCGGGCGGATGGATCGAGCTGACGGCCGAGATCGGGCCGCGCCAGATAGTCGCGGCGGCTTCCGGCCCGGCTCGCCACCAGCAGCGGAGTGAGGCCGAGCGCCCCAAGCTCGGCGCCGAGCGCGGCGGCGTCGAACGGCGCATGCACCGCGTCACGGGCGCGGGCGTGGGCAAGCGTGAAATCCAGCAGCGCATCGGTGGTCAGACTGACGCCGGACCGTCCCAGCGCCACGCGCGCCGGGGTGAGGCCCCGCAGATCGGCAAATGAGCGCGGGGTCATCGAAGACGAAGTCATGCTTGAACCCTTTGCGACGCGCCTTCGCTGGCGGCCCGACAGGAGGAGATCACCATCATTCCGCTACTCCGCCGGCACCGCGGCTTCGCGGAGCCGGATCGAATAGTTGGATGCGTTAGCCTGGCCGCGCGAGGCCTCACGTGCGTAGATGATCAGATGATGGGCCACGACCATCACCAGCAGCAGGTTTTCGATGTCGCCGCGGATCAGCCGCTTCAGCGCGAACTTCCAGAACGCCAGCTTGTAGTCGCCGCGGATGCCGACCTGCCAGAAGATGTTGCGCAGCATGATCAGGCCACGCTTGATATTCGCCTTGGAGGCGCGCTGCGGCGTCACCGGATGCAACCGGGTCTTGTAGGCGTGCTCGATCTGATACTCGTAGCGCTTGAGCAGCGCCTCGGGCTCGTAGGCACGCGCCATGCAGTCCTTCCACATCGCCACCACCTGATCGTGCGGCAGCAGGAAGTCGACATTGGACTCGCGATTATCGTCGTGAACCAGCCGGCCCTCGCGTTCCAGGCGGTCCCACAGCGGTGTCTTCGGCAGCGCCTGCAGCAGATTGATGGTGAGCAACGGGATCTGCGACTGCTCGATGAACTGCATCAGGAACTCACCGGTCTCCGGCGTGTCGGTGTCGAGGCCGAGAATGATGCCCGACACCACCTCAATGCCGTAGCTCGAGATCGTCCGCACCCCCTCCAGGATCGGGACCATCATGTTGTGGTCCTTGTGCATCGCCTTCAGGGCAGCCGGGTCGGGGGTCTCGATCCCGCAGAAGATCGTGCAGAAATACGCATCGCGCATCAGCGACAGGATCTCTGGCCGCTTGGCGATGTTGAGCGTCGCCTCACACGCGAGTTGCAGCTGGAAGCCGGTCCGCTTCTGCCATTCGACGAGGTGCGGCAGCAGGTCGAGCGCCGCCTTGCGGTTACCAATGAAATTGTCGTCGACGAAGTACACCGAGCCGCGGATGCCGCATTCGACCATGCGGTCGAGCTCGGTGATGATCTGCTCCGGCGTCTTCAGCCGCGGATTGCGGCCGTACAGGCCCGGAATGTCGCAAAACTCGCACTGATACGGGCAGCCCGAGGAATACTGCACGCTGCCGAGCAGATACTTGCTGCACTCCGCCAACTCGTAGGCCGGAATCGGAAACAGCGTCATATCGAGACGGTCTTCGGTGGTGAAGACGATCTGCCGCTGCGGGCGGCTGACATCATGCGCGAGGCGCGCGATCAACTGGTCGGTGGCGTCGCCGAGTTCGCCCACATGCAGATAATCGAAATTCGGGTAATGATCGGGGCAGGCGCTGACCGAGGGGCCGCCGATCGCCACCGGCAGATCGAAATCATGGGCACGGCGGCAGATGTCGTTCATCTGCTGACGTTGAATATGCATGCCGCTGACGAACACCGCGTCCGCCCATTCGAAATCCGCGGCAGTCGCGGTGCGGATGTTCTCGTCGACGAACCGGACCGACCAGTCTTCCGGAAGATACGCCGCGATCACCAAAAGGCCCTGCGGCGGCATGAACGCGGCGACGCCGTCCATCAGAGGATAGGAGTGCTGAAACGTGCCGAACGATTTTGTGTAGCGCGGGAAGACGCACAGAATGCGACGGCTGGTGTTGCCGGACTCAGCTCTCATCAGACTCCCCAAGGAACAATTCTCGAAACCCGTCCTTGATCTGTTTGCCGGAGCCCCGGAACGGTTCGAATGACGGGCTTAATTCAAGCCGTCTGCCATAACTTTCCAATGACGATTCTGGTTCCGAAATCCCCAAAACAATACCGGCCGCAGCCGCGTTATGCCGATCTAATCACGGCACAATTCGCGCGGCCACCGATTTCTTTGACAGCGATTCCGCAAAGCCATTGCCCAAAACCGAAACCGGACGGGCGGCGGACCTCAGGCGATCAGGCGGGCTGCGAAGTCCGGCAGGCGACCGTCGGCGGCGGTCAGGCGGAAATCCGCATTGGCAAGGCCGGTGCGCACCAGCCAGTCGTCGAACTCCGGCGCACGCTTCAGGCCGAGCAGATCGCGGACGTAAAGCGCATCGTGGAACGACGTCGACTGGTAATTCAGCATGACGTCGTCGGCGCCGGGGACGCCCATGATGAAGCTGACGCCGGCGGTCGCCAGCAGCGTCAGCAGCGTATCCATGTCGTCCTGGTCGGCTTCGGCGTGGTTGGTGTAGCAGATGTCGACGCCGAGCGGCAGGCCGAGCAGCTTGCCGCAGAAATGATCCTCCAGCCCGGCGCGGATGATCTCCTTGCCGTCATACAGATATTCGGGACCGATGAAGCCGACCACGCTGTTGACCAGCAGCGGCGCGTAGGCCCGCGCCACGGCGTAGGCGCGCGCCTCGCAGGTCTGCTGATCGACGCCGTGGTGGGCATTGGCAGACAGGGCCGAACCCTGCCCGGTCTCGAAATACATCACGTTGTCGCCGACCGTGCCGCGCTTCAGCGCCAGTCCGGCCTCGTGCGCTTCCTTCAGCACCGACAGATCGATCCCGAAGCTGCGATTGGCCGCCTCGGTACCGGCGATCGACTGGAACACCAGATCGACCGGCGCGCCCTGCTCCATCAGCTGCAGCGAAGTGGTAACGTGGGTGAGCACGCAACTCTGGGTGGGAATGGCAAGCCGGCCGATGACCTCGTCCAGCAGCCGCACCAGATCGCCGAGCACCGCGGGATCATCGCTCGCCGGATTGATGCCGATGCAGGCATCGCCGGCTCCAAGCAGCAAACCATCCAGGGTCGAGGCGGTGATGCCGCGCGCGTCGTCGAACGGATGGTTGGGCTGCAGCCTTACGCTCATCCGGCCCGGCATGCCGATGGTGTTGCGGAAGCGGGTGATGTTGCTGCACTTCTTGGCCACCAGGATCAGGTCCTGATTGCGCATCAGCTTGGACACCGCCGCCGCCATTTCCGGCGTCACGCCGCGCGCGATCGACGCCAGCACTGCCGACGTGGCGACATCGGACAGCAGCCAGTCGCGAAAGCCGCCGACGGTGAGCGACGCGATCGGGGCGAACGCCTGTGCGTCGTGGCTATCGACGATCAGCCGCGTCACCTCGTCGTCTTCGTAAGGAATCACCGTCTCGTCGAGAAACCGCCGCAGCGGCACCTCGGCCAGCGCCATCCGCGCTGCGACCATCTGCTCGGCACTCTCGGCCGCGATGCCGGCGAGCCGGTCGCCCGAGCGCGGCGGCGTCGCCTTGGCGAGCAGATCCCGGAGATTGTCGAACACGTAGGTGACGTTGCCGATGGCGTGGCGATAGCTCATGACATCCTCGCGTGCGCGCTGACGGGCGCGCCGCGGGCAGGCTAGCATCGGGCGGGAAACTACGCGACCCGAACCGTTGCGAGAAATTTTTGCACTTCGGCGCGCAAACGGCCACTTTCGCTGGACAACATTTGCGCAGACGTCAGCACGCGCGCTGAAGCCTCGCCGGTGTCTGCCGCACCGCGATTGACGTCGGCGATGCTGGTTGCAACCTGATTGGTGCCGGCCGCGGCCTGCTGCACGCTGTGCGAGATTCCCTGCGTCGCCGTTCCCTGCTCGTCGACCGCCGCCGCGATGGTCGAGGCGATGTGGGCGACCCGCGCGATGGTGCCGCCGATCTCCTTGATGGCCACCACCGACTCGCGCGTCGCCAGTTGAATTTCATTGATCTGCGCGCTGATTTCGCCGGTCGCCTTCGAGGTCTGTTCGGCCAGCACCTTCACCTCCTGCGCCACGACCGCGAAACCCCGCTCGGCATCGCCGGCACGCGCGGCTTCGATGGTGGCATTGAGGGCCAGAAGATTGGTCTGTTCGGCGATCGTGTTGATGAGCTGGGTGACGTCGCCGATCCGGGTCGCGGCCTGGGCCAGCTTGGCGATCCGACTGTCGGTCTGCTCGGCTTGCGTCACGGCCTCGGCGGCGATGCTCCGCGACTCGCCGACCTGGCGACCGACTTCGGCCACCGAGGCATTCATCTGCTGGGCGGCCGACGCCACAGACTGAACGTTGTGCGAGGTTTCGGCAGACGCAGCGGCGACCACGTCGGACAGTTGCTGCGTCGCAGAACTGCCCTTCGCCAGCGCATCGGCGGAATGTTCCAGTTCGCGCGAAGCGGTGCCGACGGTCTCGATGATCTCGCCCACTGCCGACTCGAACCCGTCGGCCAGTTGATGCAGTTCGGCGCGGCGGGCCGCCGCAGCTTCATGCTCCTGCCGCTCACGCTCGGCGTGCTCACGCTCGGCCTTGGCCACCGCCTGCAGCTTGAACTCCTCGACGGCGCGCGCCATCCGGCCGACCTCGTCGCCCCGCTCGAGCCCCGGCAACTGCACGCCGAAATTTCCGGACGCCAGTTCGTGCATCGCGCCGGACATCGCCACCACCGGCCTGGCGATGCCGCGACCGATCAGGACCGAAATCAGGATGCCCACGAAGCAGACGCCGAGTAGGATCCCACCGAGCATCCATTGCTGGCGGTCCAGCGCAATCGCCGAACGCGCGATCTCGCGGTCGCGGCTCTCATTGCTGGCGACGATCAGGTCGCTGATCAACGAGTCGATCTCGGCGAAACTCTTCTCCGCGCTTTTGATGAACAGCATCGCCGAACCGGCGTCGCCGTCGGCCATCTCGATCGCGTTCTTCGCCTGTTTCAGATAGCTGGCAGCAGCCGATTTCAGCTTCTGGAACGGCGGCTGTGCCGCGGCGGTGCCGAGCGCCTTCTCGACATCCGCGAGCGCACCCGGAATTTGCCCCAGGGCGGCGCTGGCCTCCTTGGACACCTTCGCGAGCTTGGACTCGTCGCTCTCATTGGCGGCGGTGGCTGCCAACCGGTAGAGCCGGGCATGCGCGGTCCACGCCGCGTTGTTGAGTTCGCCGGCCTGCTCCGACAGCCGCACCGGGCCGGCGATCAGCGCGTCCACGCTCTGTTGATTGACGCGCAGCGCCTGCAACGCGAAGCCGCCGATCCCCAGCAACGCCAGCACCAGCAGGGCCGGCGCGAGCTGCACCTTCCACGACAGACCGATGGCCTTCATCCAGCGCCTCATTTCGACGGCCTGCACCGCATCTCGCGCCGACCGCGGCGGCGAGACGTCCTCGTCATAGTTTGTAGACGCCAGCGCAGACCGCAGTATTGTCGAGGCGTTCGCAGTACATCTCTTTCGGTTCGACCTTTTTGCTCACCGGATTGACGAATTTGTAGTCCTGCCAGAACGACGGCTGTTTGCCGGCAAGTTCGACCCGCTCCTTGACGTAAAGCTTGCCGTCGACATCCTGCGCGTCGATCATGTCCTTGCCGATGAACTTGGCGTTGGCGCCGTGGGCCAGCACCTTGCCGTCGAGCTGGTACACCACGACATAAAGATCGTCTTTGACGAACGGACCGGACTTGTCGCTGATCAGCGAGTAAGTCTTCTCGGCCCCGTCGGCTTTGATGGCCGCAACGGCTTTCTTGACGATGGCGACCGCATCGTCCTTGCTGGCTTGCGAAAAGGCAGGCGTAGCGGCCCCGGCGGCAATCGCGACGCCGATGGCAAACAAGGATTTTCTGTGCACGCGCAAATCTCCTGTGGCTCGCCCCAGCCGTACGGCGACGCGTCAGCCTGCCAATCAAACGCGAACGAGGCGTTAAATCGGCACCTCGCTTAGTTACGAGGTCTGATACTCAGGATGAACACCCGGCGATTAGCGAAAGCATCGACCCGGCTTCGCGACTGATCGTCCCCTACTCGACGGGGATGACATCCACCGCGACCGACAGCTTCTGCCGCCGCGAGCCGACGATGACGCCGTCGACCGGCGACACGTCGGAGAAGTCGCGACCGACCGCCAGGACGATGTGATCGTTGGCGACGAGCAGATCGTTGGTCGGATCGAACCCGACCCAGCCGGTCTCGTTGCCGCACCATACCGATACCCAGGCGTGGGTCGCGTCGGCGCCTTGCAGCCGCTCCTGGCCGGCGGGCGGATAGGTCCGCAAGTAACCGCTGACATAGGCCGCCGGCAGCCCCAGCCCGCGCAGGCCCGCAATCATCACATGCGCGAAATCCTGACAGACCCCGTGGCGCTTCTCGAATACTTCGGCGAGCGGCGTCGAAATCACCGTCGCCTTCGGATCGTAGCGGAATTCGCTGTGGACCCGGCGCATCAGGTCGGCGGTCGCCGCGAGGATGCCGCGCGCGGGCGGGAAGCTCTTCGCGGCGTAACGCGTCACTGCCGACTGGATCGGCGCGAGCGCGCTGGGAAACACGTAGCCGACCGGCGCATGGGCATCGAGGCGTGCGCAAGCCAGCGCCGCCTCGCGCACGCTCTCCCAGGCGCTGCTGCCGGCATCGCGCGGCGGCGGGACCCGGTCGACCTCGACCCGGGAGCGGCTATCGATCCGCAGCGCTTTGTGCGGCGTCTCGATCACGATGCTCTCAGTCGGAATGCCGAAGAAATCCACGCGGGTGGTGCGTGTCGCCGGCTTCGGCTTGATCTCGATGCTGTGCGAGATCAGCTTCTGGTGCGCGTCGCTGAGCGGCGTCAGCCGCAGCGAGCAGCGCGCGAAGCTGACCTGGCTGCCGTAGCTGTAGCTGGTGACGTGACGGATATCGTAGATCACGCCAGCCCCGTCAGTTTCTCCGGCCGCGTCGCGCTGGCACCGTGTGGGAAGTAGTGCGAGCCGATCGCGTCGGCGAGCGACAGCAGGTCCTGCTCCAACGCGAACAATTTGCGGCTGTCGAGTTCGGCGGCTTCCGCCGTGGCCAAGGTCGCCTGCAGCGCAACCGCGAGCCGCTGCGGCCGCTCGATCATGCCACCCTCCTTCAGCGTCGGCAGGCTGGCGATATGTTCGTTGAGCTCCTCGACCTGAAACGCCACCGAGCGCGGATTGTACGGATCGAGCACCGCGAGATCGCGCACTGGGGCCAGCAGCGGCGCGACTAGATAGCGCGACCGGTAGGTGATCTGGCAATCGATCAGCGTCAGCAGGACGTCGAGATCTTCAGCGGTTGCGTCCTCCCCGGCGAATTGCCGGGTCCAACGCGTGGTGTTGATGGCGCGCTCGACGCGGCGGCCGAGGCGCAGGAAACGCCAGCCGGCAGCGCGGTTCATGTTTTCCTGCGACAGGCCGGAGAAGCTGGCGAGTTCCTGCAATGTGATCTCGGCCAGTGCGATCACCGCCTCCTCGTCCTCGGCGGGCCGCGCCAGACGATCGGCGGTCTGGGTGATCACCTGCCACGCATCCGGCGATAGCCGCTCGCGCAGCGACGAGGCGTTGCGCTGCGCTGCGCGGATCAGCGACAGCGCCGAGCCGAACTCCTCCTCGCTGTGCAGCGCATCGGCGGCGATCTTCGAGGTCTGGGCGCGCGCCGCCAGAGACGTCGCGCCCCAGCTGATCAGCAGACGCTGGATGCGCTCGATCGCCTGATGCAGTGGACCCTTGCCCGGATCGCGCTGCGGCACGCTGAGCGCACGCACCAGCCGCAGCGTCGCCTCGGCGCGTTCGAGATAACGCCCGAGCCAGAACAAATTGTCGGCCGCCCGGCTGGGCAACAGGCCGGTGATGCGCCGGATCCGGACGTTATCCACGGCCGGCAGCAGCGAGGCGGTCGATACGGCGCCCTCCGACACCACCCAGACGTCGGCAGCGCGGGCCCCCTCGCCCATCGACACCGCCCGCGAATCCAGCCGTTCGGCGATCCGGCAGAAGCCGCCGGGCATGATCGACCAGCCGTCTTCGGTAGCTGCGGCGAACACCCGCAGCACGAAGGGGCGCGGCGCCAGCTTACCGCCGTCCCATACCGGCGTGGTCGACAGCCGGACCTGCTCCTGCGCCACATAGTCCATGCCGCGCGTCGCAATGGCGTCGCGCAGATGATCGCGCACCACCGGCGGCAGTTCGGCCGGCAGCACGGGCCCTCTCTGGGAAAATCCGGGCAGCACTGCGCCGTAGGCCCCCTCGATGACGAACTCGTCGAGCCGCGACAGCACCTCGTCACGCGCCGAAGCCTGCCCGCACCACCAGGTGGCGATATGCGGCATCTTCAGGTCTTCGCCGAGCAGCCGGCGGCTGAGGCTGGGAAGGAAGCCGAGCAATGCGCGCGCCTCGATCACGCCGGCGCCCGGCATATTGGCGATGACCACGCCATTCTTGCGCAGCACGTCGATCAGGCCCGGCACGCCGAGCTGCGACGAGGCGTCGAGTTCGAGAGGATCGAGCGAATTGGAGTCGACGCGGCGCAGCAGCACGTCCAGCCGCTTCAGCCCGGCGACGGTGCGGATGTGGACGCGATCGCCCGACACCGCGAGATCGTCGCCCTCGACCAGCAGGAAGCCGAGATAGCGTGCCAGCGTGGCGTGCTCGAAATAGGTCTCGCTGAACGGCCCCGGGGTCAGCAGGCCGATTCGCGGCTCGTCGCGATCGGCGCTGGCGCGCAGGCTGTCGCGGAACGCCTCGAAGAACGGCGCGACGCGCTCGACATTTATCGACTTGTAGAGATCGGTGAAGGCGCGGGACAGCACCAGCCGGTTTTCCAGCGCGTACCCCATGCCGGACGGCGCCTGCGTGCGATCGCCCAGCACCCACCAGCGCCCGTCAGGTCCGCGGCCGATATCCGCGGCGTAGATCCGCAGATAGCGCCCCGCCGGCGGCTTCACACCTGCGACGGCCCGCAAAAATTCGGGGCTGCCGGCGATCGCCGCGGGCGGGATCGCGCCCGAGGCAATCAATTGGCCGTCGCCGTAGAGATCCTGCAGCACTGCTTCGAGCAGTGTCGCGCGCTGGGCGATGCCGGCGGCGATCTGCTGCCATTCGCCATCGTCGATCAGCAGCGGAACATGGCTGAGCGACCAAGGCCGCTCGGCGGCGTCGGTCGGCGCCCGGTAGGTGACGCCCGCGTCGCGCAGATGCCGGTCGGCGGCGCCGAAGCGACGCTCGATTTCGTCGGCCGACAGCGCTGCGAAGGCGTCGAAATAGCGCGACCACACCGGACGCGGCATGCCGTCGTCGCCGAGGAATTCGTCCGGGATGCCGGGTAGCCGGGTATAGTCGCGCGTCCATTGCGCGACCTTGCGGTCGCGCGGACGGCCGCGTTTCGCCTGACTGCCGCCCTGCGCCATGGAAGCCCCCTCTGCCGGCTGAATCAATGCAGCAGCGGGGTCCGCAAGTCGAGGGTCAACGGGAATTCAAGTGTGCGTTCCTCGTGCGGCGGGTCGATCTTGCCCGGGGTATGGCCGTGGTCCTGGAAACGCGCCAGTCGGCGGGCTTCGGCCTCGTACGAGTTGACAGGGCGCGTCTCGTAGGAACGCCCGCCCGGATGGGCCACGTGATAGACGCAGCCGCCGAGCGAGCGGCCGTTCCAGGTGTCGACGATGTCGAACACCAGCGGCGCATGCACCGGGATGGTCGGGTGCAGCCCGGATGCGGGCTGCCACGCCTTGAACCGCACCGCCGCCACCGCTTCGCCCGATCGCGCGGTCGACGTCATCGGCAGCCGGCGGCCGTTGCAGGTGATGACGTGGCGCCCCTCGACGAAGCCCTCGGCTTTGACCTGCAGCCGCTCCACTGACGAATCGACGTAGCGCACCGTGCCGCCGGCGGTGCCTTCCTCGCCGAGCACGTGCCACGGCTCCAGCGCCTGCCGCACTTCCAGAGTGACGCCGCCGTGATACACGCTGCCGAACACAGGGAAGCGGAACTCGAGCTGCGCGGTGAACCACTCCGGCTCGAACGCGTAGCCGGCGCGGCCGAGCTCGCCGAGCACGTCGCGGAAATCTTCCCACAGATAATGCGGCAGCATGAAACGGTCGTGCAGCGCCGTTCCCCAGCGCACGAACTTGCCGTCCAGCGGCTGCTTCCACAGCATCGCGATCAGCGCGCGGATCAGCAGCTGCTGCGCCAGCGACATCCGCGGATCCGGCGGCATCTCCAGCGCGCGGAATTCGACCAGGCCGAGCCGGCCGGTCGGGCTGTCCGGCGAGAACATCTTGTCGATGCAGATTTCCGCGCGATGCGTGTTGCCGGTGATGTCGACCAGGATGTTGCGGAACAGCCGGTCGGTCAGCCACAGCGGCCCCTTGAAGCCGGGCGGCGGCACATGGGCGAGCGCGATCTCCAGTTCATACAGCGAGTCGTGCCGCGCTTCGTCGATCCGCGGCGCCTGGCTGGTCGGGCCGATGAACATGCCGGAGAACAGATAGGACAGCGACGGATGCCGCTGCCAGAACAGCACGAGTGACTTGAGCAGATCCGGCCGGCGCAGGAACGGCGAATCGGCCGGGCTGGCGCCACCGACCACGACATGGTTGCCGCCGCCGGTCCCGGTGTGGCGGCCATCGATCAGAAAACGATTAGCACCGAGCCGCACCTGCGCGGCTTCCTCATAGAGCCCGAAGGTCGTGGTCACCGCCTCGCGCCAGTTCTGCGCCGGATGAATGTTGACCTCGATCACGCCGGGATCGGGCGTCACCTTGATGACTTCGATGCGCGGATCGAACGGCGGCGGATAGCCTTCGACATGCACCTGAAGCTGCATCTCCTCGGCGGTGTCTTCGACCGCAGCGACCAGTTCGAGATAGTCCTCGATGTTTTCGGTCGGCGGCATGAAGGCGCACAGCACGCCTTCGCGAATCTCGATCGACATCGCGGTGCGCACCCCGCCCTTGCGCAGCTTCTGCTCCTCGACATTTTGATGAGCAGCGCCCATCGCGGCAGCCGACTGCTCGAACACCGCCATCTGCTCGGGCTCGGCCGCAGGCGGCGGGGCAAAACTCATCGGCGCGTAGTTCGGCAGAGGGCCGCGCGGATCGAGCGGGTCGCGCTCGACGATGTACGGATAGTCCTCTTCCGGAATATGCGGCAGCGACGCGATCGGCAGCCGCAACCCCATCGGCGAGTCGCCCGGCACCAGAAACAGGTTGCCGCGGCGCAGCTTCCAACGCTCGCTGCGCCAGCGCTTCTTCGGCTGCTGTGCTTCCGCCTGCCAAGCCTGAATCGGCAGCACGAATCCCTTCGGCGTTGTCAACCCCGAGTCGAACACCCGCGCCATCCGGGCGCGCTCTTCCGGGTCGGCAAGCTTGCTATCGGACGGATCGACGTTCGGCGGCAGGCTTGCTTCCTTCTGCAGCCAATGGTTCGGATCCTCGAACGCCGGCAGCACGTAGTCGGTGTCGATGCCGAGCCGCCTGGCGGTGCCGATCGCGAACTGCTCGGCCTGCTCGACCTTGGCAGGCCGCTGGCCGAACACCGGCGCGATCAGGTCGGCATTCTTCCAGATCGGCGCGCCGTCCTTGCGCCAATACAGGCCGAACGCCCAGCGCGGCAGGCTCTCGCCCGGGTACCATTTGCCCTGGCCGAAATGCAGGAGCCCCCCCGGCGCGAACCGCGTCCGCAGCCGGCGGATCAGATCGTCGGCCAGCATCCGCTTGGCACCGCCGACCGCGGCGACGTTCCACTCCGGCGACTCCATGTCGTCGATCGATACGAAGGTCGGCTCGCCGCCCATCGTCAGCCGTACGTCCTGCGCAGCCAGATCAGCATCCACCTTATCGCCGAGCTTATCCAGCCGCGACCACGACTCGTCCGAGAACGGTAGCGTGATTCGCGGCGCCTCGCGGATCCGCTCGACCTTCATCTCGAAATTGAAATCGACATTGGCGAAGCCGACCACGCCGGAGATCGGCGCCGCCGTGCGATAATGCGGCGTTGCCGCGACCGGGATGTGCCCCTCGCCGGCGAGCAGTCCCGACGTGACGTCGAAGCCGACCCAACCTGCGCCGGGCAGATAGACTTCCGCCCACGCATGCAGATCGGTGAAGTCGCTCTCGGCGCCCTTCGGGCCGTCCAGCGATTGGATATCAGGCTTGATTTGAATCAAGTAACCGGAGACGAAGCGGGCGGCGAGGCCGAGATGGCGCAGCGTCTGGATCAGCAGCCAAGCCGAGTCCCGGCACGAACCGCTGCCATTGGCCAGCGTTTCCTCCGGCGTCTGCACGCCGGGCTCCATCCGGATGATGTAGTTGACGCGTTCGCGCAGCTTGGCGTTGAGATCGACCAGGAAGTTGACTGTGCTCTCCGCTTCGCGCGGGATCTGATCGAGATAGGCCTTGAACAGCGGCCCTGGCGGCTCGGTGATGAGATAGGGCGCAAGCTCGTGCTGCAGGTCGGCGCTGTAGGCGAACGGGAAACTCTCGGCGTAGCTCTCGACGAAGAAGTCGAACGGATTGATCACCGTCATCGCCGCGGTGAAGTCGACCTCGATCTTGAGCTCGTCGGCCTTCTCTGGAAACACGAACCGCGCCAGCCAATTGCCCTGCGGATCCTGCTGCCAGTTGATGAAATGGTTTGAAGGCGTGACCTTCAGCGAATACGATAGGATCGGCGTCCGCGTGTGCGGCGCCGGGCGCAGCCGGATGGTCTGGGGGCCGAGGTCGATGGGGCGGTCGTATTTGTAATGCGTGACGTGATGTAGGGCGACGAAGATCGACACAGGGCAACTCCAGCATTCTTTTTGAGCAGAACACTGGAACCCGAGCCGATCAAGTGCGAACAAAGGGCAAGGGGTGCTTAAGCGGAGGGCGCCTCCCCCTTCCACCGGCCGTCATCGCCCGCTTTCGCGGAGGATGGTGGGTGTGGAGAAAGCTCATCTTGAGAAGCTCACCACGCCCCCGTTCCCCGGACAAGCCGCCGCACGCAGTGTCGCGGCGCAGATCCGGGGTCCCGGTTGTATCCGCGGGACCGCTGCTGAACCGGGGGCCCGGGTCTGCGAAGCGCCACAAGGTGCCGCATCGCGCCCGGGACACGGGGATGCGCGCGCGATGAGAATGTGCGACGATCTACGCCTTGCCGCCCGAATTCTTCCGTGTCTCGCCGACCCACTGCTTCGCCCCGATCGCCATGATGCCGCTGTCGTTGAGCAGCGTCACCAGCTTGAAGCCCAGCGCGATGTTCTTGGCGGCGCCGGCGGGGCCGGAGCAGTGGATGCCAGGATAAATGCCGCGCTTGTCGCATTCCTTGAGCAGCTTGTCGTAGATCTTCAGGATCTCCGGCTCGTCGCGGTCAAGCTTCGGCACCAGGCCGTAGGAAAAGCCGAGGTCGCTCGGGCCGACATAGACGCCGGCAATGCCCTCGACGTCGAGGATCGCCTCCATGTTCTCGACCGCGGTGCGGGTCTCGATCATCGGGATGCACAGAGTCTCGTCGTTGGCGGTCGTCTGATAATTGCCCGACGAGCCATAGAGGCCGGCGCGGATCGGGCCGTTGCTGCGCGTGCCGCGCGACGGGTACTTGCAATATTGAACGAAGGCCTCGGCCTCTTCCTTGGTGTTGACCATCGGGCAGATCACGCCGTAAGCGCCGCCGTCCAACACCTTGCCGATGATGCCGGGCTCGTTCCACGGCACCCGCACCATCGGCGTCACCGGATGCGCCTGCATGCCCTGGAAGCAGGCGACCATCGACTGATAGTCCTGCACGCCGTGCTGGATATCGACCGTGACGCTGTCGAACCCACACTGCGCCATCACCTCGGCCGAGAACCCCGACGGAATCGCGAGCCAGCCGTTGATCACCACCTTGCCGGAGGCCCAGAGTTCTTTGACTTTATTTGCCATGTCAGTCCTTGCCCATTGTACGGTCGACGAAGTTGTTAGTTGCCCCGTCATTGCCGGGCTTGACCCGGCAATCCATCCTCTTTCGCGAAGAGGACGGATGCGCGGGTCAAGCCCGCGCATGACGAACGAATGTGTAGTAAGCGCCTCACGCCGTCGCCGCCTGGATTGCCGTCTCGGGCACACCGACCTCGCGCGCCGTCGCCACGATGGCGGCCCAGGTGTCGTCGGGGAGCGGGACGCCGGTGGCGGTGCGCTCGGCGCGCGTAGCAGTCTCGGGATCGCCGGGGATCAGCACCTGATCGACACCGGCGACCGTCTTCGAGCTTTTGAAGAAGTCGATGTAGCGCGTCACCTCGGCATCGAAGATGTGCGACGGATCGATGCGCTGCGGATCGACATAGATCGAAAACATGCCGTTGGCGAACGGGCGGTTCGGCCCGGTCGCGCCATTGCCGGTGAGCGCGCCGCCGAGCAGTTCGCAGATCAGCGCCAGGCCCGAGCCCTTGTGCTCGCCGAAGGCGCGGATCGCGCCCTGGCCATTGGCGTGATTGATCGGGCCGTCCTTCTCGTGCGAGCCGTACAGCGTCGCAGGATCCTCGCTGAGCGAGCCGTCCGGATTGATCAGCGCGCCCTTCGGCAACTTCTTGCCGCCGCGCGCGGCGACCAGCACCTTGCCTTCGGCAACGATCGAGGTGGCGAGATCGAGTACCACCGGCGTCTGGCCAGGACGCGGAATGCCGACACAATACGGCGCGGTCGACAGCCGGCGCTCGGTGCCGCCGAACGGCGCGACCAGGATGGAGCCGGCGGCGGTGACGAAATGGATGGACACCAGGCCTTCGGCGGCCGCCATCTCGGCCCAATCGCCGATGCGGCCGATGTGTCCAGAGTTCTTCAGCGCGACCGCCGACAGGCCCTGCGTCTTGCATTTGTCGATGCCGAGCCTGACGGCCTGCGGGCCGACGGTCTGGCCGTAGCCGAACTTGCCGTCGACCACCGCCAGCGACGGCAGATCGACCGGCACGTCGACCGTCTGATCCGGATGCACCGCGCCGGCATTGCGCCAGCGGATATACACCGGCACGCGGATGACGCCGTGGCTGTCGTGGCCGGTGAGATTGGCGGTCGTGAGATACGAGCCGATGCGGCGTGCTTCATCTTTGGACGAGCCGGCGCGCTCGAACACCTGCGCGACAAAATCGATCAGCCTGTCGACCTGCAGCGTCACCATGCGGGCGCGTGCCCGATTGTCACGTGCCGACGGGCGCGCGGCGCCCTGCCCTGCTGGCTCATCATCTTCCTCCCTGTACGGCCCGACGTTTCACGGGTCGTCGTTTGCCGCGTGAAGTTGACCCAGAATCCGCGTCGCTGTCCACCGCGCCCGCGGCATGGCGCACCGGCATCGCCGACAGGCTGTCGTCGAGCGCCCGCAGCAGATCTTGCAACTCGCCGAGCTGCGTCCCGCCGTAGCGGCGCGCAATCTCCGCATAGATGGCTTCAGAAAACGGCCCGACGGTTTCGATCAGCTTCAGGCCCTTCGGCGTGATCGACACCATGCTGCGGCGCTGATCTTCGCGCGCGGTCTTCCGCGCCAGCAGCTTGCGGGTTTCGAGATCGCGCAGGATGCGCGACAGGCTGGGGCCGAGCAGGAAGGCATCATGCGCCAGCTCGGTGACCTCGATGGCATCCACCGCGCTGAGCGCGCGCAGGATGCGCCATTGCTGCTCGCTGAGCCCATGCGCCCGCAGCAGCGGCCGGAAATGCCGCATCACCGCCTCGCGGCCGCGCAGCAGCAACATCGGCAGCGAGCGCGAGAATTCGCGGATTGGCGCGTCTCTATTCTGCGCCTGCCCCTCCCCGTCATTGCGAGACCCATCGCGCCGAAGCAATCCAGCTTCGGAACGTGCGGCTGGATTGCTTCGCTTCGCTCGCAATGACGATGGGGTCGATTTTTGCATCGCAATAAGCACGGTTTGGGTTTGAGCCGGATCATTTAACATGTTAATCAGTTCGCGCGCGAGCGTTTTCGAAGGGCGCCGGCGCGGGGATGGAAATCGAGGCGGAAGCCCACATGGCGTTGTCGAGCAACGAAATTCGCGCAGCGGCCGAACGGCTGCACCAGGCCGAGACCACCAAGGTGCAGATCCGCCAGCTGTCGCTCGATCATCCGGCGATCACGATTCCCGACGCCTATGCGATCCAGGCCGCCTGGATGGACCTAAAGGTCGCCGAGGGTCGCCGCGTGCGCGGTCACAAGATCGGCCTGACCTCGAAGGCGATGCAGAGCCAGCTCGGGATCGACGAGCCGGATTCCGGCGTGCTGCTCGACGACATGTTCTTCAATGATGGCGGCGTGGTGCCGACGGATCGCTTCATCGCGACGCGGATCGAGGCCGAACTTGCGTTCGTCATCAAGCATCGCCTCGCCGGTCCCGACTGCACGATCTTCGATGTACTGAACGCCACCGACTTCGTCGTGCCGGCGCTGGAGATCCTCGATACGCGCGTGCAACGCGTCGATCCGGAGACCAAGGCGACGCGCAAGATCTTCGATACTATCGCCGATAATGCGGCCAACGCCGGCATCGTGATCGGCGGCCGGCCGATCCGTCCGTTGGATGTCGATCTGCGCTGGATCGGCGCGCTGACTTACAAGAATGGCCAGTTGGAAGAAACGGGTCTCGCCGCCGGCGTGCTCAACCATCCGGCGACCGCGGTGGCTTGGCTGGCCAACAAGATCGCGCCGCAAGGCCTGGCGCTCGAGCCGGGGCAAGTGGTGCTCGCCGGCTCGTTCATCCGCGCCATCGAATGCCGCAAGGGCGACACCATCCAGGCCGATTACGGCGCCTATGGCAGCGTCAGCTGTTACTTCGGATGAGGATTTGAGCGAGGCTCACATGCCGCATTTCACCATCGAATATTCCGCCAATCTCGACGACCGCGTCGACATGCGCGCCGTCGTCGATCTGGTCCGCACCTCCGCGCTCGAGACCGGCATCTTCCCGATCGGCGGCATTCGCGTTCGCGCCATCCGCTGCGACACCTACGCGATCGCCGATGGCCGCGAGAGCTTTTCCTTTATGGCGATGCTGCTGCGGATCGGCGAAGGCCGCGATCTTGCCGCACGCAAGAAAGCCGGCCAGCACGTCTTCGACAAGCTGTCCCACTATCTCGACCCGCTGTTCGCCGACGAAGGTTTCGCGTTGTCGTTCGACATGATGATCAACGACAAGGAAACGTCGTGGAAGCGCAACTCCATCCACGATCTGCTGATTGCCGAGGCCCGACATGGCTGATGCCGCCACGCTTTCCCCCAAGACGAGTTCGGCCTTCCAGGCCAATCTCGACCGCGCCGCGCCGCTGCTGAAGCAGCTCCGAGCCGACGGCATCGGCCATCTGATCAATGGCGAAATCGTCGCCTCGTCGTCGGGCGAGACGTTCGCGACCTCATCGCCGATCGACAATGCGGAGCTGGCGCAAGTGGCGCGCGGCACGGCGGCTGATATCGACCGCGCTGCTAAGGCCGCCAAGGACGCATTTCCGGCGTGGCGCGACATGGCTCCTACCAAGCGGCGGAAGATATTGAACAAGATCGCCGACGCGATCGAAGCGCGCGCCGACGACATCGCCGTGCTGGAATGCATCGACACCGGCCAGGCGCATCGCTTCATGGCCAAGGCGGCGATCCGCGCCGCCGAGAATTTTCGCTTCTTCGCCGACAAATGCGCCGAGGCGCGCGACGGCCTGAACACGCCGAGCGACGAGCATTGGAACGTCTCGACGAGGGTGCCGATCGGCCCGGTCGGCGTGATCACGCCGTGGAATACGCCTTTCATGCTGTCGACCTGGAAGATCGCGCCGGCACTCGCGGCCGGCTGCACGGTCGTGCACAAGCCGGCCGAGTGGTCGCCGGTGACGGCCGACATGCTGACGCGGATCTGCAAGGACGCCGGCCTGCCGAGCGGCGTGCTCAACACCGTGCACGGTTTCGGCGAGGAAGCCGGCAAGGCGCTGACTGAGCATCCGGCCATCAAGGCGATCGCCTTCGTCGGCGAGACCGCGACCGGCGCCGCCATCATGGCGCAAGGCGCGCCGACGCTGAAGCGCGTGCATTTCGAACTCGGCGGCAAGAATCCGGTAATCGTGTTCGGTGACGCCGACCTCGACCGTGCGCTCGATGCCGTGGTGTTCATGATCTACTCGCTGAACGGCGAGCGCTGCACCTCGTCGAGCCGTCTGTTAGTCCAGCAGTCGATCGCCGACAACTTCATCGACAAACTGGCCGCCCGCGTGCGGGCGCTGAAGGTCAGCCATCCGCTCGATCCCGCCACCGAAGTCGGGCCGCTGATCCATCAGCGCCATCTCGACAAGGTGTGCTCGTATTTCGACATCGCCAAGAAGGACGGCGCGACGGTCGCGGTCGGCGGCGCGCGCCACGACGGCCCCGGCGGCGGCCACTATGTGCAGCCGACGCTGGTGACGGGCGCGCGAAGCGATATGCGGGTCGCGCAGGACGAGGTGTTCGGGCCGTTCCTCACCGTCATCCCGTTCAAGGACGAGGCGGAGGCGGTTCAGATCGCCAACGACATCCGCTACGGCCTCACCGGCTATGTTTGGACCGGCGACATGGGCCGCGGCCTGCGCGTCGCCGACGCGCTCGAGGCCGGCATGATCTGGTTGAACTCGGAGAACGTCCGCCATCTGCCGACGCCGTTCGGCGGCATGAAGCAGTCCGGCATCGGCCGCGACGGCGGCGACTACTCGTTCGAGTTCTACATGGAGACCAAGCACGTCTCGCTCGCGCGCGGGACGCATAAGATCCAGAAGCTGGGGGCGGTGTGATGAACGCCCCCTCCCCGAGTCATTCCGGGGCGCGCGAAGCGCGAACCCGGAATCCATACTCCCTGCCGGCGCGGTCGTGCACAGCCACCGATACAGGGGTTATGGATTCCGGGTTCGCCGCTTTGCGGCGCCCCGGAATGACGAACGTTCGTATCGTGAATTGAAGTAACTCCTGGGGACCTCGCCGATGCCGGTGCCGCAACACGTTTTCGATCCGCCGTTCAACATCATCCGCTCCAGCCATGTGGTGCTCGATGTCGTCGATCTCGACAAGAGCGTGGCGTTCTACGAGAACATCATCGGGCTGCATGTCGAGGATCACGACAATATCGCGGCTTACTTGCGCGGCAGCGAGGAGCACCAGCATCACTCGGTGGTGCTGCGCAAGGCCGACAAGGCCGCCGCAGCGCGGCTCGGCTTCAAGGTCGGCAGCGAGGCCGATCTGGACAAGGCCGCGAGCTGGTTCGCCGAAAATGGCGTTCTTTACGCGTTCGTCGATCGGCCGTTCCAGGGCCGCACGCTGCACGTCACCGATCCGTTCGGCTACCGCCTCGAACTCTACGCCACGATGGAGAAGCGGCCGCATCTGCTGCGCCGCTACGAGCGCTACAAGGGCTGCCATCCGCAGCGGCTCGACCATTTCAACGTGTTCGCCGCCGAAACCCAGGACACCATCGACTTCTACGCCAAGCTCGGCTTCCGCCTCACCGAATACGCCGAGGAAGACGGCGATGGCGGCCGCATCGCCGCCGCCTGGATGCACCGCAAGGGCAATGTGCACGATTTCGCCATTACCAACGGCCGTGGCCCGCGCCTGCACCATTTCGCCTATTGGGTGCCCGGGCCGCTCAACATCATTCACCTCTGCGACGTGATGGCGTCGAACGGCTACATCCAGAATCTGGAGCGCGGCCCCGGCCGCCACGGCATCTCCAACGCGTTCTTCCTCTACATTCGCGATCCCGACGGCCACCGCATCGAGCTGTACTGCAGCGACTATCAGACGATGGACCACGACCACGAGCCGCTGCGCTGGTCGCTGCGCGACCCGCGCCGCCAGACCCTGTGGGGCGCGCCTGCGCCGCGCTCGTGGTTCGAGCAGGGCTCGGAATTCGTCGGCGAAGCCGTGCGCGAGCCGGTCTTTGTAGCCGATGTGGTGATTGCGGATTGAAGCTCGGGCGTCGATTGTAACCCCTCCCCCTTGCGGGGAGGGTCGGCCGAGCGAAGCGGAGGCCGGGGTGGGGGTC
>NZ_LJIC01000199.1 GCF_001295845.1 Rhodopseudomonas sp. AAP120
CGGGGTCCCGGGTCTGCGGAGCAGCGCTGCGCGCTGCACCGCGCCCGGGACACGGGGGCGGGGTGGTTGATGCAACCGCAGCCGCCCGGAATTTGCCTCTCTGGCCCGGGCCGGATATGACGTCGGCCTCAACAACGACCTTCAGAGAGGCGCCCGAGCGACATGCGGATTCTGTGCACCAATGACGATGGCATCCATGCGCCCGGGCTCAAGATGGTCGAGGAGATCGCGCGGGCGCTGTCCGACGACGTCTGGGTGGTGGCGCCGGAGCTCGACCAGTCGGGCGTGTCGCATTCGCTGTCGCTGAACGATCCGCTGCGGCTGCGCGAAGTCGGCCCGCGGCATTTCGCGGTGCGCGGCACGCCGACCGACTGCGTGATCATGGGCGCGCGGCACATCCTCGGCGACAAGGCGCCGGATCTCGTGCTGTCCGGCGTCAACAAGGGCCGCAACGTCGCCGAGGACGTGGTCTATTCCGGCACCATCGCGGGCGCGCTGGAGGGGACCATCCTCGGCTTCCCGTCTTTTGCGCTGTCGCAGGAATTCTCGATCGACACCCGCACTTCGCCGCTGTGGGACACCGCGAAGGCGCACGGTCCGGACATCCTGCGCAAGGCGATCAAGGCCGGCGTGCCGAAGAACACGGTGATCAACATCAATTTCCCGGCCTGCCTGCCGGACGAGGTGCAGGGCGTGCGCGTCACCCGGCAGGGCAAGCGCAATCAGGGCTTCCTGAAGATCGATCAGCGCCACGACGGACGCGGCAATCCGTATTACTGGATCGGATTCGAGCGCATTCTGGTCGCCGACATGCCGGCCGAAGGCACCGATCTCGCCGCGCTCGCGGCGCGCTACGTCTCGGTGACGCCGCTCCGTCTCGACCGCACCGACGAAGCGTTCTCGGCGACGCTGGCACAGACGCTGGGGTGAAGCGGGGTCACGACAAGTGACCCTGCCTGAACGGTTTCACGTGGCCGCGGATCACGAACTGGCCCGTGAGGCGGCCGAGCGGCTGTTTGAGTCGATGCAGGCGCAGCTCGTTGCCGTTCTCCCCGCGACCTGCGAGGTCCTTCACATCGGCGCCACGGCCGTGCCGGGCTGTCTCACCAAAGGCGACCTCGACATCGTCGTGCGAGTGAAACGTGAGGATTTCGAAGCCGCGGAAGCGGCGCTCGCCGCTAGGTTCGCGCGCAACTCGGGCTCAATCCAGACCGATGCGTTCGCTGCCTTCGAGGACGAGGCCTGCACGCCTCATCTGGGCATCCAGCTCACCGTGAAGGGCGGGGAGCTGGACATCTTTCACCGCTTCGTCGCGGCCTTGCGCGCCGATCCGGTTCTGGTGAGCCGCTACAATGCGCTGAAGATCGCGCACGATGGTCAGCCGATGGACGATTATCGGGCTGCGAAAGACGCGTTCGTGACGAATGTTCTGCGCCTCGCTTCGAGCGAGCCGCGCAATGAGTGAGGGACTTTAAACCGCCCCCCGCAGGGTGCTGTCGAGCGCCTTTTTCAGCGACTCGATCTGGAATGGCTTCTGCAGCGCAGGGCGGTCGCGGTAGTCCTCGGGAACGCCCTGGGTGCCATAGCCGGTGGCGAAGATGAACGGGCGGTTGCGGGCCTTGAGCACGTCGGCGACCGGCGAAATCACCTTGCCGTTGACGTTGACGTCGAGAATCGCGACGTCGAAGTCGGTAGTGCCGGCGAGCTTGACGGCTTCATTGATCTCGCCGGTTTCGGCGGCGACGCTGAAGCCGAGCTCTTCCAGCATGTCGACGACCATCATCCTGATCATGGCCTCGTCTTCCACCAGGAAGACGGTGCCGGCCGGCTTGTCGATCGTCATCGGATCATTCCCTTGGAAGCCGCCCGCAATCTGGGTCGGCTGGTGGCGACAAACTCGCAAATATACCGGTAGGACGCAATCTCAACCTTCCGCCGCTCGCCCGGAGTGCAACACAGGCTTGCCAGAATTCCGGCAGCAATCCAACAATTTGATGGAATCGGGCAATCGCGGCGGAACGCCGCTGATTCGTGCCGGTCAGCGAGAGGGTGATGCACAGTTCCGTAGCGGCTCCGCCGGAAAAGATGATGTTCCAGCTGAGCCTGCGGCGGCGCGGGATCAGCGACCGCGGCGTGCTGCAGGCGATGGAGGCGGTGCCGCGCGATCGCTTCGTCGATCCGATTCATCGGCCCAACGCGTGGCGTGACACCGCGCTGCCGATTCCGTGCGGCCAGACGCTGAGCCAGCCGTTCGTCATCGCCTACATGACCGAGCAGCTCCGCATCGAGCCCGCCCACCGCGTGCTCGAGATCGGTACCGGCTCCGGCTATCACGCCGCGGTGCTGTCGCGGCTGGCGCAAAGCGTGGTCAGCGTCGAGCGGTTCAGGACGCTGGCCGACCGCGCACGGGGGCGGCTGCGCGAGCTGAACTACGGGAATGTCGAGGTGCTGCTGGCCGACGGCTTCGCGCTGCCGGACGGTCAGGGCACGTTCGACCGTATCCTGGTCACCGTCGCCGTGGCCGAGATGCCGCAGTCGCTGCTCGACCTGCTCGACCCGGGCGGCGTGCTGATCGCGCCGATCGGGCCCGCGAGCGGCCGCCAGACGCTGATCCGCGTGCAGCGCAAGGACGACGAGCTGATCCGCCGGCCGCTGGTCGACGTCCGCTTCGTCGCGGCGCTACCGGGCGTCGCCCGCGAGCTGTGACACGCGTGCATCAAAGCGTGTCGTCAAGGCCCGTCTCGGCTCAGGCTTAAAGCGTTGTTTACTCCGTACGTGTTTACTCAATTTACCTTGAGTTGCGTATGAGTGAGTAACCATGTCCCGCGTAGTCGAGTTGCTTTGCTCGCGTCGGGCTCCGCAGATGGCGGTGCTGGCGTTTGTGTCGGTCGGATTCAGCGCCTGTAGCGCGGACATGCAGACCCGCTTCCAGCAGGCGCCGTTCGGGCCTGTGGAATCCACCGGGTCGGTGCAGCAGCGGCCGCAGCCGCAGCGTTACGCCGAACCGCGCGAGCTGCCGCAATATGCGCGCCCGCAATATCAGCCCGCCCAGCCGCAGTATCAGTCGCAGGCCCTGCCGCCGATCTCGGCGCCGGCTTCCTATCCGGTGGCGGGTGGGGGCAACGGCATGTCCGGCGGGGGACGCGGTGTGGCGTCCTACGAGCCGCCGCCGCGTTACGAGGCTCCGGCCCGTCCGGTCGAGGCGACCGGCACGGTCGCGCCGCGCTCGGTCGCCGCCGCGCGTCCGGCCCCGGCGCCCGCCGCCGGCACCACCATCATCGTCGGCACCAGCGACACGCTGGAAGGCCTGTCGCGCCGCTACAACGTCTCGACCGCCGAGATCCTGCACGCCAACGGCTACAAGGGGCCGCGCCGCCTGCAGCCCGGCCAGTCGCTGGTGATCCCGCAGCGGACCGCCGCGGTCCAGGCTCCGGTCGCGGCGCCGCCGGCCGCGCGCCCGGTCGCCGCCGCTCCGGCGATGGCGCCTGCGCGGGTGCACTACGTCAACAGCGGCGACACGCTGATGAGCCTGTCCCGCCGCAACAACGTCTCGCTGTCCGAGCTGGCGCGGGCCAACAATCTGTCGACCACGGCGCACCTGAAGCCGGGCATGAAGATCAACATCCCGGGCGGGCAGGCGACCGCGATGGCCGCCCCGGTGGCTGCTGCGCCGGCTCCCGTCGCCCAGGCGCCGGCGCCGATCGCGGCTGCCCCGGTCCGGATGGCGACTGCGGTCCCGGCCGAGCCGGTGCAGAAGGCCCGCATGGTGGCGCCGACCGAAACGCCGGCTGCGGCCGAGCCGGCCGAGGCTTCGCCGGTGAAGGCGGCCGAAGCCACCGGCGCGCTGCCGAGCTTCCGCTGGCCGGTGCGTGGCCGCGTCATCACCGCGTACGGCGCCAAGACCAACGGCAAGTCCAACGACGGCATCAACCTCGCGGTGCCGGAAGGCACCCCGATCAAGGCGGCCGAAGACGGCGTCGTGGCCTATTCGGGCAACGAGCTGAAGGGCTACGGCAACCTCGTGCTGGTGCGTCACTCCAACGGCTACGTCACCGCCTACGCCCATGCCAGCGAGCTGATGGTCAAGCGCGGCGAAACCATCAAGCGCGGCCAGGTCATCGCGAAATCCGGACAGTCCGGCGAAGTGGGCTCACCGCAGCTGCACTTCGAGATCCGCAAGGGATCGTCCCCGGTCGATCCGCTCAAGTTCCTCAACGGCGCCTGAGCAACGCCGTCGAGAGAAACTGCCTGACAGACTGGATGCCCGGCGCCAATGCCGGGCATTTTTGTTTTGCGGGTGTTCTCTGCCGTGTCCAGGACAAGACGCGCAAGCGTCGCAGATCCGGGGCCCCGGTTACTTCTCGCCGGCGGCGGGCGCCGAAAACCGGGGCCCCGGATCTGCGGCGCAACCCGCCGCGAGCGGCGCGTTGCGCCTTGTCCGGGGCACGTGACGGATTGTTATCTCGCGTCGCGCTGCCCCTCGAGCCGGCCGGCTCGGGCGAGCCGCACGGCGATATCCGCTCATCCGTGTCCCGGACAAGACGCGCAGCGTCGCAGATCCGGGACCCCGGTTGCTGCCGATCGTCCGATAGCTTGGGAGCGGTGAAGCCGGCGGCCGACTTGTTACTTGACGTCGAACTTGTAGGAGGCCTGCAGGAAGCTGCCGTAGCGCTCGACGCGGATCGGCAGCAACTGCGTGGGCACCGGGCTGCCGAAACCCGCCGTCTCGACATCGGTCGCCCACATCGCCCAGTAGCGGCCGCCGACACCGACGTTGAAATTCGGCGTCACTTCGTAGCTGAGGATCGCTTCCAGCTGCACGCCCTGTCCGACGCCCCAGGCCGGCGAATCCTTGACGCCGACGTCGGTCCTGTTGTGATGGATGTCGAGCGCCGAGATGTGGGTGTAGGGCAGGTAGGCGGCGTCGAGCGACAGCTTCGCTCCGGGCGCTACCGTCAGGCTGCCGTTCGCGCCGATCCGCAGCGAATGCCAGTCTTCGTTCTGGGTGATCGCGATCTGGTTCGTCGGAAATGGCACCGAACAGGGTGAGGCAAAACCGACCAGAGCGATCTGCTCGCAACCGAAGGAATCCTTCCGGTCGCGGTAGAAGTTGTAGCCCGCGAATATGCCGAGCTTGCCGGACGCATGACTCACGAGGTCGATGCCGGCATCCAGGGTCGCGTAGGCGATCGTGCCGGTGACCTTGGCGTGCGACGTGTTTGAATACGCCGCCGCGAAGTCGGGATCGGTCGGGAACCAGTCCTCGTCGTTCATCTTCCCGGCGACCAGACCGCCGCCGCCGGCGAAGCCTTTCACGAACAGCTTGCGCGGACTGTCGATCCGCCAGAACACTTCGCCCGAATGCCCCTCGCTCTCGTAGGTGAGACGGGAGACGAGATGGTTCTGCTGCGCCGTGATGGTGTTCAGCGTGAGGTCGTTCTGATAGCGCCCGTGGCTGTACCAATAGCGCGCGCCGACGTCGACCTGCCACCCCGACCCGGAGGGCACCGGTGCCGTGAGCGGGAGAAAACCGACCGCTTCGTCGGCGCCAGCGGGGCGGCCGAAATAGTAGTTGAGACCGAGCTTCACCAGATGTGCGTCCTGCCGGGCGCTGGTCGGCGAGCCGAGCGTGTTCTGCAGGCTGGTGATGTCACCAGGGGTCTGCAGAATTCCGCCGCCAGGACTATCGATCCCGCGCGTGCCGAAATTGGCGTAGTCGTATTCGGCGCGGACCGCCCAGCGCGACGACAGCGCATGCTCGATGCCGGCGCCGACGGTCCAGCCCCACCGGGTCGCGTTGAGATTCGTGGCGGGCTGCTCCAAGTAGTCGGACGCATTGGTGGTGATCGTCAGGTCGCCGACCAGAAACGCCGCGCCGCCTTTGACATAAACCAGCGAACGTCCCTGTGGCCCGAACGCCTGTCCGAACCGGCCGGTGAGGGTGCCGATCGCGTGTTCGCGCACACGGCAGTTCGCCGACACGAAGTGACCCGAATAGGCCAGGCAGGTATCGGTGCCGTCGGCATCGAGCGCCGTTGCATCGACCTCCACGCCGAGCACCCAGGGCGAGCCCGGCAGCTGCCAATTATAGCCCGCCTGCAGGCCTCCGAGGGCCTTCGGGACTCTCACCGTATCGCCGTAGATCGAGGGGCCGTAGGGATTGTCGACCTTGGTGGTTCCATATCCGGCGCCGAGATGGGCGCCGAGATAAAAGCCGGTCCAGTTCCAGGCGGCATTCAGGGGAGCGGGCGACGGGCGCGCGATATCCGATGCCTGGGCGGCGCCGCAGGAAGCGGCCAGCGCCGTGGAGAGACCGATAATGGATTTGCGCACGCCAGTTCCCCCGTTTGCCCCGATCCGACATCGCCGTCCCTGCGACCGCGATGTACGAATCATATGAGCAGTTTGGAACGGTTGGCGCCGTTTTCGAAGCGGATCGTAATCGAGGCGATTACTTGACCACGATTACTTGGTATCGAGCCGCACCTTCAGCCGCCCCGCGAGGTCCTGGACGAACTGCCAGGCGACGCGGCCGGAGCGCGAGCCGCGCGTGGTCGACCACTCCAGGGCCTCACGTTCGAGTTGCTCGTCGTCGATCGCCACGCCGAAATGGCCGCAATAGCCACGGACCATCGCCAGGAATTCATCCTGGCTGCATTTGTGGAAGCCCAGCCAGAGGCCGAACCGGTCCGACAACGACACTTTCTCTTCGACCGCTTCGCCCGGATTGATCGCGGTCGAGCGCTCGTTCTCCACCATCTCGCGCGCCAGCAGGTGGCGGCGATTCGAGGTGGCATAGAGAATCACGTTGTCTGGCCGGCCTTCGATGCCGCCTTCGAGCACGGCCTTGAGCGACTTGTAGGACGCGTCGTTGCCGTCGAACGACAGGTCATCGCAGAACACGATGAAGCGATACTCCGAGGCGCGCAGCAGCGTCATCAGCGCCGGCAGGCTTTCGATGTCCTCGCGGTGGATTTCGATCAGCTTCAGGTTGCCGGCGACGTCGGGTCGTGCGTTGACATGCGCGTGAGCGGCTTTCACCAGCGACGATTTGCCCATGCCACGCGCGCCCCACAACAAGGCGTTGTTGGCGGGCAGGCCGGTCGCGAACCGCTCGGTATTTTCGATCAGGGTGTCGCGCATCCGGTCGACGCCCTGCA
Source organism: Rhodopseudomonas sp. AAP120 (assembly GCF_001295845.1). GTDB lineage: Bacteria > Pseudomonadota > Alphaproteobacteria > Rhizobiales > Xanthobacteraceae > Rhodopseudomonas. Next base: position 7,161 of record NZ_LJIC01000199.1, read on the forward strand.
GCAGCGACAGGTCGACCCGGCTGACCCGGGGAACCGGCGCGAGGCGTCCCTCGGGATGCCAGATGAAGGCTTCCGCGGAGGCCAGCGCGGCGTCGGCCGGCGGGGCCGAAGTGCCGGCCAGATGGGCCGAAATGCCTTCCAGCGCGTGTGCGATACGCTCCAGCAGGACGCTGTCGAGCGGCGCGGCGGCGGGTTTGGCAGCCGGGCTGCGGCGCTTGGCTGAGGCCACGCGGGCGGGCTTGCGGGCGGCTGATTTCGGGGCGGGGCGGGCGGAGCGGGATTTGGTTGTCTTGGCCATTCTTGCACTTCCTGACGGCGCAGCCATATCGGGCTGTGGCACCCCGGGCAAGCCGCGGAAACGGGACGCCGTCAAGGAGGTGGCAGCGTTGCAATTGGGACCGCGGCCGCTATAGTCCGCGCGAATTTGCGCCCCCCGGACGTCGCCCCCGCGCCGTGCCGGCTCGCTTGTTTTCACGGGGAATCCGGATGTTTGTTACTCCTGCGTTTGCTCAGGCCGCTGCCGCTGGCGGCGACGCCAACAGCATGCTGATGTCGCTGCTGCCGTTCGCGCTGATCTTCGTCATCATGTATTTCCTGATTCTGCGCCCGCAGCAGCGGAAGGTGAAGGAGCACGCCGAACTGGTGAAGAACGTCCGCCGCGGCGACACCATCATCACCTCGGGCGGTCTGGTCGGCAAGGTCACCAAGGTGATCGACGACGATACCGTGGAATTCGAAGTCGCCGACGGCGTGCGGGCGCGTCAGATGCGCCAGATGATCACCGGCGTGCGCAGCAAGGGCGAGCCGGTCAAGGATGTGCCGGAAAAGGGCAAAGGCAAGAAGGACACCGCCAAGGAGAGCGAGGCCAAGGCTGACACCAAGGTCGAGCCCGCCAAGGACGACACCGCATCGAGCTGATGCGGACGCTGCGCCTTCCAGGTTTCTGACGGGACAACTCGATGCTGTATTTTACACGGTGGAAGGCGCTGGCGGTCATTGTGACGGCGCTGGTGGTCTGCCTTTGCGCCGTTCCGAACTTCTTCCCCGAACATACCGTCAAGACCTGGCCGAAATGGGCGCAGCGCCATCTGGTGCTGGGCCTCGATCTGCAGGGCGGCTCGCATATCCTGCTGGAGGTCGACGCCAATTCGGTCAAGAAGGACAAGCTGGAATCGGTGCGCGACGATGCCCGCCGCGTGCTGCGTGAGGCCCGGATTGCCTATACCGGCCTGGCGCTGAAGGGCGATGTCGTCGAGGTCAAGATCAGCAAGGACAGCGACGTTCCGCAGGCCCTGACCAAGTTGCGCGAACTGTCGCAGCCGCTCGGCGGCCTGATGGGCTCGAGCGGCCAGCGCAGCCTTGAGGTCGCCGACGCCGGCGGCGGCGTGATCCGGCTGACTGTGCCGCAGGCGGCGATCGCCGAGCGCGTCCGCCAGTCGGTCGACCAGTCGATCCAGATCGTCGAACGCCGCGTCAACGAGCTCGGCACCGTCGAGCCGCTGATCCAACGCCAGGGCGCCGACCGCATTCTGGTCCAGGTGCCGGGTCTGCAGGATCCGACCCGCCTCAAGGAGCTGCTCGGCAAGACCGCCAAGCTCGACTTCCGCATGGTCGATTCGTCGGTGTCGCCGGACCAGGCGCTGGCCGGCCGCGCGCCGCCGGATTCCGACGTGCTGATGAGCGCGCAGGCGCCGAAAACGCCGTATGTGATCAAGAAACAGGTGCTGGTGTCCGGCGCCGACCTGACCGACGCGCAGCCGGGCTTCGACCAGCGCACCAGCGAGCCGATCGTCAGCTTCCGCTTCAACACCAATGGCGCCCGCAAATTCGCCCGCGCCACGACTGAAAACGTCGGCCAGCCGTTCGCCATCGTGCTCGACAACGAGGTTATCTCGGCGCCGGTGATCCGCGAGCCGATCACTGGCGGCTCCGGCCAGATCTCGGGCAACTTCACGGTGCAGCAGGCCAACGATCTCGCCATCCTGCTGCGCGCCGGCGCGCTGCCGGCGCCGCTGACGATCATCGAGGAACGCACCGTCGGTCCCGGCCTCGGCGCGGACTCGATCGCCAAGGGCGAGCTCGCCGCCTATGTCGGCTCGATCCTCGTCATCATCTTCATGCTGCTGACCTACCGGCTGTTCGGCGTGTTCGCCAACATCGCCGTGGCGGTCAACGTCGCGATGATCTTCGGCGTGCTGTCGCTGCTCAACGCGACGCTGACGCTGCCCGGCATCGCCGGCATCGTGCTCACCGTCGGCATCGCGGTCGACTCCAACGTGCTGATCTACGAGCGCATCCGCGAGGAGCTGCGCGCCGGCCGCAACGCGATCTCGGCGATCGACGCCGGCTTCAAGCGGGCGCTGGCGACGATTCTCGACTCCAACATCACCACCTTCATCGCCGCCGCGGTGCTGTTCTACATCGGCACCGGCCCGGTGCGCGGCTTCGCCGTCACCTTCGGCATCGGCATCATCACCACCGTGTTCACCGCCTTCACCGTGACCCGGCTGATCGTCGCCGCCTGGGTCCGCTGGAAGCGGCCGCAGGTCGTGCCGGTCTGACGACGCTAATCCGAGAGAGCTGCAAGTGACATCGACACAGTGGGTTTTGATCGGGCTGGGCGCGCTGGTGACGGTGCTGACGATCGTCAGCATCATGGGCTGGCTGCCGTCGCTGCGGATCGTCCCGGACAACACGCATTTCGACTTCACCCAATTCCGGCGGATCAGCTTCCCGATCTCGGCGGTGCTGTCGATCGCCGCGATCACGCTGTTCTTCACCCACGGGCTGAACTTCGGCATCGACTTCAAGGGCGGCACGCTGCTTGAGGTGAGGGCGCATTCCGGCGCGGCTGATATCGCGGGGATGCGGCAGACGCTGAGCAAGCTCGATCTCGGCGACGTTCAGCTGCAGCAATTCGGCGGCCCGGCCGAGGTGCTGATCCGCGTGGCGCAGCAGCCCGGCGGCGACCAGGCGCAGCAGGCGGCGGTGCAGAAGGTGCGCGCGGCGCTCGGCGACTCCGTCGACTATCGCCGCGTCGAGGTGGTCGGCCCGCGCGTTTCCAGCGAGCTGCTGGCGTTCGGTATGCTCGGCCTCATCCTGGCGATCCTGGGCATCCTGATCTATCTGTGGTTCCGCTTCGAATGGCAGTTCGCGCTCGGCGCGATGATCGCCAACGTCCACGACATCGTGCTGACGATCGGCTTCATGTCGATCAGCCAGGTCGATTTCGACCTGACATCGATCGCGGCGCTCTTGACCATTCTCGGCTACTCGCTGAACGACACCGTCGTGATCTACGACCGTATCCGCGAGATGCTGCGGCGCTACAAGAAGATGCCGATGCCGCAGCTCTTGAACGAGTCGATCAACTCGACGCTGTCGCGCTCGATCATCACCCACGTCACCGTGACGCTGGCCCTGCTGGCGCTGTTCCTGTTCGGCGGGCAGGCGATCCACTCCTTCACCGCCGTGATGATCTTCGGCGTGGTGCTGGTCGGCACCTACACGTCGATCTTCATCGCGGCGCCGATCCTGATCTATCTCGGCGTCGGCACCCACCGGCTCGACACGCCGGACGATCAGCCGGAACTCCCGGAGCCGGCCGCGGCGGTTGCGGCCCCCGCGGCTGCGCCGGCGGCGAAGAAGCCCGCCAAGGCCGGCAAGTCAGGGAAGCGCTGAGTTTGGCGGACCGCTCCGAGATCCCGCATTTTCCCCGGACGGCGTCCGTCGACGCCTATGGCAAAGGCGGGTTCTATTTCGGCGACATGTCGCATGTCGGCTCGCTGCTGTTTCTGCCGGACGCGGTGTGGGGCTGGGACGTCACCCGGCCCGACCAGATCGACCGCTATGCGCTGCAGCGCGTGTTCGACAATGCGAACGCGATCGAAACGCTGATCGTCGGCACCGGCACCGACGTCTGGATCGCGCCGCGGCCGCTGCGGGAGCAACTTCGCGCCGTCGGCATCGTTCTGGATACGATGCAGACCGGACCCGCCGTGCGGACCTACAACATCATGATCGGCGAACGCCGCCGGGTTGCGGCCGCGCTGATCGCGGTGCCATGAGCGAGCCCGGCGGCGAGACCGGCGCGGCGTTGTGCGCCGCCTTGGTGCGAGGCGCCGATTTCGACCGCTACGCCGCGACGCTGTTCGTCGATCCGCCGGTGCGGCGATCGCTGTTGGCATTGTATGCGTTCAACACCGAGATCGTCCGCGTGCGCGAACAGGTCAGCCAGCCGCTGCCCGGCGAGATTCGGCTGCAATGGTGGGCCGACACGCTGGCCGGCAGCGGCCACGGCGGCGTCGAGGGCAATCCGGTCGCGGCCGAACTGCTGCGCGCCGTCGGCCAGCACGCGCTGCCGGTGGCGGCGCTGTCGCAGTTGATCGAGGCGCATTTCTTCGACCTCTACAACGATCCGATGCCGGACGTGGCGGCGCTCGAGGCCTACGCCGCCGATACCGATGGCACGCTGCTGGCGCTCGCCGCACGGATCGTCGATCAGGGCTCGGGCGCGATCGACCATCTCGCCCGCCACGCCGGCATGGCGCTGGGCCTGACGCGGGCCATCGCGCGGTTGCCATTCGACGCCTCGCGGCGCCAGCTGTTCCTGCCGCTCGATTTGCTCCAGCGCCACGGCAGCAACGAAGCGGACGCCTATGCGGGCAAGGAGACGCCGGCGCTGCGCCAAGCGCTTAATGACCTCATCGCCATTGCGCTGGAGCACCTCGACGCTGCCCAGCAGTTGCTCGCCGAAGCCCCTCCGGCCGCCCGGCGCACCTTCCTGCCCCTGGCGCTCGCCCGCCGCGACCTCGGCGTGATGGCTGAGGCCGACACCGATTTGTTCGCGCCGTTCGATCGCGCGCGGCTGACGACGCTGTGGACCCTATGGAAGGCGTCACGCTCGCGCAGCTTCCGCTGATGCGCGGGCCTCCCCGGAAATAACCGTGCCCCGGACAAGGCGCAGCGCCGCTCGCGGCGGTGCGCCGCAGATCCGGGGCCCCGGTTTTAGTGCTTCCCCAACCCCTTCCGCGCGAGGTTGATGGCGTTGAACCGGGGTCCCGGATCTGCGGCGACGCGCTGGGCGCGCCGCCTTGTCCGGGACACAGGGGTGAGGTGGTGGAGTGAAACTACGCTGCGGCTGCTGTTCGCGGCAGGGCCTCGGCGATCCATCCGTCCATCTCGGCCAGCGCGCGGGCGCTGAGGGCCTGCTTCTTGGCGACGGACTTTTCCGGGCCGCGGAGCTTCTTGCCGTCGGGGCCTTTGGTCGGCGGATTGGCCAGCGGCGGGAACAGGCCGAAATTGATGTTCATCGGCTGGAAGGAGCGCGGGCCGGCGTCGATCGTTTCGATGTGGCCGCCGGTGATGTGGCCGAGCAGGGCGCCGAGCGCCGTGGTCGGTGGCGGCGCGGTCAGCGGCGTCCCGAGCGCATCGGCCGCCGCGGCGAGGCCGGCGAACAGGCCGACGGCGGCGGATTCGACGTAGCCCTCGCAGCCGGTCATCTGGCCGGCGAAGCGCAGCCGCGGCGCCGCGCGCAGCCGCAGGCTCTCATCGAGCAGCTTCGGCGAGTTCAGAAACGTGTTGCGATGCAGTCCGCCAAGCCTTGCGAATTCAGCGTTTTCCAGCCCCGGGATGGTCCTGAAAACACGCTGCTGGGCACCGTAATTCAGCTTGGTCTGGAAACCGACCATGTTGAACAGGGTACCAAGCTTGTTGTCCTGGCGGAGCTGGACGATGGCGTAGGGCTTCACCGTCGGATTGTGCGGATTGGTCAGGCCGACCGGCTTCATCGGCCCGTGACGCAGCGTCTCGCGGCCGCGCTCGGCCATCACCTCGATCGGCAGGCAGCCGTCGAAATACGGCGTGTCCTTTTCCCAGTCCTTGAAGTCGACCTTCTCGCCGGCGATCAGCGCGTCGACGAAGGCGTCATACTGCTCGCGACTCATCGGACAGTTGAGATAGTCGGCGCCGGTGCCGCCGGGGCCGGCCTTGTCGTAGCGCGACTGAAACCAGGCGATCGACATATCGATCGAGTCGCGATGCACGATCGGCGCAATGGCGTCGAAGAACGCCAGCGCGGATTCGTCGGTCAGTGCCCGGATCGCCTCGGCGAGCGGCGCCGAGGTCAGCGGCCCGGTGGCGACGATGACGTTGCCCCAATCCTCCGGCGGCAGGCCGGCAATCTCTTCGCGGCGGATTTCGATCAGCGGATGCTCGGCCAGCGCCTTGCTCACCGCGGCCGAAAACCCATCGCGATCGACCGCCAGCGCGCCGCCGGCCGGCACCTGATTGGCGTCGGCCGCGCGCATGATTAGCGAGCCGAGCTTGCGCATCTCGGCATGCAGCACGCCGACCGCGTTGTTGGCGGCGTCGTCGGAGCGGAAGGAATTGGAGCAGACCAGTTCGGCCAAACCGTCGGTCTTATGCGCCTCGGTCGATCGGTGCGGCCGCATCTCGTGCAGTACGACGCGAACGCCGGCGCGCGCCACCTGCCAGGCGGCTTCGGAGCCGGCGAGGCCGGCGCCGATGATGTGGACGGGATGATGCGAGGTGGGGAGGGTACTGGTCATGCGCTACAGCTAGCGCGTTTCAGCACCGGGTCAATCGTTTCGGACCGGCCATACGTCCCACGATCAGGTCCCGCCTCAGGCGAGGTCCAGATACGACAACGCCCGCAGTGATGCGGGCGTCATCCGTGAACGGGTCGGTTCGGACGGTCAGCCATTAAAGTGACCGGACGCCACGCGCGGAATGTCCGAGCGGTCGAGTCCGATGTCGGCCAGTTCGCGATCGCTGAGCTGCGAGAGTTCAGCGAGGTTGCGCTGATAGTCGCGGAACGCGCGAAGGGCGCGAATGAGCGAAAGCAACATGACGAAGTCTCCTTGTGTCGCGGTTCAGTCCTTCGGAAGGGGCCGAACCGTTGATCGGAATATAGGGGCGACTCGCCGAAACCAGCAGCGAAAATGTTGCACCGCAGCTAAGCGATATTGGTATACCTTCGACAAGGAATGATTAACCGTTTCGGCGCAGCTCGCCGCCCGCCCCAAGACGCCGCGAGTTCGTCACGGTTGGCTCACATTCGGCCTATTTAGGAGATATAGTGCATTTCGAAGGTGTGATGATGCCTTCTGAAGCCTCTAAAATCCCGGGAAGCATGCAGGAATTTTCCGACCCGGGGGCTGAGCGGGTTAAGCTATCGGCGCAATTGTCGTGAAGTCCATGCCTTAAACGCATAATGAACTCGTATTCATGCGAGCAGTTAAATTGATCTGCCGCAATGCACAATCGTCCGGAAGCGCGGCGCCGCCGTTTGGCGCCGACGCTTCCGGATCGGGCGTGCCGGCCCTCAGCCCTCGCTGCGTGGCTTCCATTGCAGCAGGGTCGCCGGGAAATCGGCGGCCGAGCGCCTGATGCGGCGGGACGGACGGATCTGTGGCGGGATCGGGTTCCGCTCGACCGCCCGGCGATAGAGGTGCCAGCTGGCGTGGCCGAGCAACGGAATCACCACCGCGAGGCCGAGGAATGCCGGTAAGGAGCCGAGCACCAGCAGCGCGGCCACGATCAGGCCCCAGGCGGCTATTTGGAGCGGGTTACGCGCCGTGACGCGCAGCGAGGCGGCGATCGCCTCGGCGATGCCGGCCTGACGATCGAGCATCATCGGAAACGACACCACGCTGACGCACAGCGCCGCAATCGCGAACAACAGGCCGATGCCGCAGCCGACGACGATCAGCATCCATCCCTCCGGCGTCGTCAGGACGCGCGCGAGGAAATCCGGGATCGCAGCCGCCGGCGCATAGCCGAAGGCGGAGACATAGATCGCCTGCGCGGTCGCGATCCACACCACGAACACGGCGAGCAGGATCGCGCCGAGCCCGAGCATTGCGCCGAACGACGGTGAGCGCATCACGTCGAAGGCGTGCCACGCGGAGATGTCTTCGCCGGCCTCCCGGCGTCGGCTCAACTCGTACAATCCGAGCGCGGCGAACGGGCCGATCAGCGCGAAGCCGGCGGCGAGCGGAAACAGCAGCGGTAGCACCGAGTAGCCGAGCACGAGCCGCGCCAGCGCCAGACCGAGCACCGGATAGATCACGCACAGCATGATGGCGTGGCTCGGCACCGCCTTGAAGTCCTCCCAGCCGCGACGCAGGGCGTCGTGCAGATCAGCGAAGGCGAGGCGATGAACCATCGGCTCGGCCGCGCGTGTCGTCACTCCGGGACTATCGACAGGGTAGATCGTCGCCATGTTCGTTTCTCCCATGTTGGTACATGTTGCGAACCGGCTCTTGGGCCGAGACCGGCGGGCCGGCTTGGTTCGCGGAAACGATCAGGAACAGTGCACCAGACGCGAGAGCAGAACGATCTGGTCTTGTTGACCCGAGCATGCCGCGAGCTGTGCGTGAAGCTTAGCGCCGTTTGCCGCGATCGCTTGCTCACGCTTCGGTGAGCTTCGATGGATCGATCTCGCGGTGAGTTAGTTGTGCACATGCAGCGTTACGATCGCACACCGCGGTGGATGCGCTGCAGAAATTGATTAGTTCGCTCTGTGATCGGGTCACGTGGGTATTCATCGCACTGCCATATTTGGCAAGGTCACGCCGAGCGGCTAGGCTTCAAGCCGGAGTGCGCGGATCGTCGCCAGCTCCGGCCAACATGGGAGAACGTATGAGCATTTTCGGCAAGATCATGAGCGCGATCTTCGGCAGCAGCGCCGATGCCGCATCGCCCACCGCGCCCAGCGCGAGCGATACGACCACGGCGGGTGCTGGAACCGCACCGGCGCAGACCGCTCCGACCCAGACCGTCGACGTCGCGCCGATCCTCGACAAGGCCGTGGCCGACAAGGGCGAGAAGTTGGAGTGGCGGACCTCGATCGTCGACCTGATGAAAGCCCTTGATATCGACTCCAGCCTGTCGGCGCGCAAGGAACTCGCCAAGGAGCTCGGCTTCACGGGCGACATGAACGACAGCGCCAGCATGAACATCTGGCTGCACAAGCAGGTCATGACCAAGCTCGCCGCCAATGGCGGCAAGCTGCCGGCCGATATCAAGCACTGAGCGCCCGCACAGTCGCTGGAACGACAAGGCCCGCTTCGGCGGGCCTTTATTACGTTGGTCGTGAGGATGCGGGTAGAAGGGCGACGTGCTACTCGCCAAGCTCGACGGTTTGCCGGATTTGTCGATCAAGATCGTCTGATGACTCCGTGTCCCGGACGCGGTGCAGCACGAAGTGCTGCTCCGCAGATCCGGGACCCCGGTTTGGGTGTTCGGAGAGTTAACCGGGGCCCCGGATCTGCAGCGCATCACGCCGCGAAGGGCGGCGCGCTGCGCTTTGTCCGGGGCACGCGTCACCGCGTCAGGTCGGCATATTCCGGGTGGCTGTCGAGATAATCGGCGACGAAGCCGCAGCCGGCGGTGACCTTCAATCCGTCGGCGCGGATGTGCTCGAGCGCGCCGCGCACCAGGCAGGAGGCGATGCCGCGGCCGCGCAGCGGCGGCGGGGTCTCGGTGTGGGTGATGATGACGCGTCCATTGACGCGGCGATAATTCGCGAACGCGATCTCGCCATGGGCATCGAGCTCGAAGCGGCTTTGCGCCTTGTTGTCACGCACGTCGGCCGCGGTTGTGGTCCCGCTCATGGCATTTCCCCTTAGGTTGCTTTCGCCGTGTTGGCTGTGGTTCCTGCCGCCCCGGCAGCGCCGTGGCCTTCAGGTGTTGTCGCGTCTGCTCATGTCAAGGGTGGTGCGGCATTGCAAGGCGGTCACGGCTGCAATGCGCACCGCTGTGGATGGCTCGTCGCTTCAAGCCATAGGGAGACGCCGGACGCAATACGGGAAATCCCTGAGGCGCGCGATGGTACAGCATCAGACCAACCCCTCGTCCGGAATGTTGAGGATGGTGCCGCACGCCTTGCAATGCACCGCGTCGGCATCGTGGCGCTGCAGCGCGCAGGTCGGGCAGGGGAAGCGCACCTTGTTGGGGCTGATCAGCGCGCGCGCCAGATTGAAGAACAGCGTGACGCCGAAGATCATGATCACCACGGTGATCATCCGCCCCGTCGTGCCCGGCAGCGTGATGTCGCCGAAGCCGGTCGTGGTCAGCGCCGTGACGGTGAAGTACAACGCGTCCGCGTAGTTGGCGATCTGCGGATTGCGGAAGTGCTGGGTCTCGTACACCAGGGCCGTCATCACGAAGATGAAGACCGCGAGATTGGCGATCGCGATCACCACTTCCTCGTTGCGACGGAAGAAGCTGCTGTCGCTGCGCAGCCGCGCCAGCATCTGATAGTCGCGGAGCAGCCGCAGCGTGCGCAGGATGCGCAGGAAGCCGCCGGCTTCGCCGGTCAGCGGCGCCAGGAACGACACGATCGCGACGATGTCGGTCCAGGTCGCGAGCCGGCCGAACTCGCGCAGCGGCCGGCGGCTGGCATAGAGCCGCGCCGCGAAGTCGATCAGGATCAGCGCGCCGAACACGGTGTCGAGCGTCTCGATCAGATCGTGCGGCGGCAGGAACGAGGTGCCGACGATGAACAGCACCGTGACGATGTCGAAGGCGAGCAGGCCGTAGCGGAACGCCACCCCGCGCGGCGAGGCGCCTTCGTAGAGTTCGCGCACGCCGGCGCGGAAATCATGCAGCGTCATGGCGCGGTTGTGGCCGGGACGGGCGGCCGAAGCAAGCCGGCGCGGAGGACGCTCGGCGAGGCCGGAACCGGGTGCGGCGGCAGCTGGTCGGTCGGTGGGGATCATCGCCGCGAATGAACGTCACGCACACCCCTCCGTTCCCGCGGCGCGACGCGCCCGGGTTTTGCGGTGAACGTTCCGCCCTCGGGATCACGAGGGCGCGCGGAACGCCGGGTGCCGATGCACCCGCGGCCTCGTGTGCAGCAAACAAAGCACACGAGTTAGTCACCACGGTCACACCGGACTTGCCCGGCGTTCCGCACGCAGTGGTTTTAACGGCCTGGTTCGACGAAGACCCCTGGTGGGCGGCCCTGAGTAATCCACCATTGTGGGAGGCTGACGCACCGTCCGCGTTCGCCCGAGGAGGTGAGGCCGCCGCCTTGTCGGGTCGGCGGCCGGGCACCTCGGGGCGGGCGCGGCTTGGCGCTGCTCCCTGCGCAAGGACGATGCGCCGGGATATCGCGACTTTGGCCGTCCGGGAGCTGCGCGGGTCGTCGACCCCTGCTCACGCGCCACGGTTACCCGTGAGGCGATCGGAGGCCAGAACGCCTCTCCCGTCCACCGCATCCCGCCCCGCGTCCGTGACGATCGCGAACGCCCCTCGCAGCGAGGCGGGACGAACGGACTATAGTCACAGGTTTATAGTCCTGTCAAGCGGGCGCGATGGACACCCGCGCGGCCGCGGAGCGTCGGTTCGCCCGACGAGCTCGCCGCGGCATTGTCAGGATACCGCCGCCTGGGTACAGTATCGGGGTAAGGCGCTTGCACAGCGCGTGTTATGACGCCGCAGCGAGCCGCCGCCATCATCATGCCTGCCGATCTGACCCTGCCGTTGCGCCCCGCCACCGAGGCCGCGGCGAGCGCGCGCGCCGCGACGAAGTTCGACGGCATCCAGGCGTTGCGCGCGCTGGCAGCGAATGCGGTGCTGCTCGCGCATCTCACGGTGATCGAGAAGAAGTACAATCACGGCGCCGCGCTGCTGCCGGCCTGGTTCGACGGCGGCGTGTTCGGCGTCGATGTGTTCTTCGTCATCTCCGGCTTCATCATGGCGTCGCTGACGCGCCGGAGCTGGCACAGCTTCGCGGCGGCGCGCGCCATCCGGATCCTGCCGCTATACTGGTTCTACACCACGCTCGTGCTGGCGGCCTCGCTGATCAAGCCGCAATGGGTCAACAGCGCGCTCGACCAGGCGCCGTCGATCTGGCGCTCCTATCTGCTGATCCCGGGCAGCACGTTTCCGCTGCTCGCGGTCGGCTGGACGCTGATCCACGAGGCTTATTTCTACGTGGTGTTCGCGCTGATCCTGGCGCTGCGGCTGCCCTACGTCGCCGCCATCGCCGGATGGTCGGCGCTGATCGGCGCGGTGTGGCTGCTGATGCCGGCGGAGGCGGGCAATGCGGCGGTGTTTCCGGTGCTGGCGCTGGCGGTCAATCCGCTCACCTTCGAGTTCATCGGCGGCGTGCTCGTCGCGCTCGCGCTGCAGCGGTTCGGCGCTCGCTTGCCGGCCGTCGTGCTGGCGCTCGGCGCGGCCGCCTTGCTGGCGAGCATCGGCCTCACGTCCGACCGGATGTCGCTCACCTATGGCCACGGCCTGTGGCTGCGGATCGTGCTGATCGGGTTGCCCTGCGCGGCGATCGTGTACGGCGTGGCGGGGCTGGAATTGCACCAGCGGCTGGCGCTGCCGGCGTGGATGCTGCGTCTCGGCGACGCGTCGTATTCGACCTATCTGGCGCACGTGCTGGTCGCCTCGGCGATCGGCCACGCCATGGTGGTGCTGCCGTTCGGCGGCGTCGGTTATGAGGCGATCCTCGTGGTCGCCTGCCTGATCGCCGCCAATGTGGTGGGCCTGCTCAGCTTCCGCTGGATCGAAACGCCGATGATCCGGCTCGGGCGGAAGCTGGTCTAGCGGGCCGCTGGCGCGAGCGCGGCGACTGGCGAGCTTCAGGCTCTCTGAATGCGGCCGACTCGCCGCATGCGCGCAGCGTTCATTGCCCGCAATTCCACACCGGCCCGATCGGCGTCTGCGTCCAGCACGGCCCGATGCTGCCGCCATTGTAGCGGCCGCGATAGAAGCCCGGCCGGCCGAGATAGCGCCATTCGCCGCTCCAGCCGCCGTTCCAGCGATAATATTCCGGCGTCCGGTCGATGTACCACGGCCGCGGCCGGTGCATCATCGCGAGCTGCTCGCGGTTGAGCTTCTGCATGAACAACGGCACCGAATTGCTCGGCGGCTGCACATAGCCGGGCAGGCCGCTGCTCTGCGCGCGCTTGGCCTTCTTATGCGAGGCGGCCGAGGCGGTGAGGGGAACGAGCGCAAGTGCGACGGCGAGCGTGAGGGAGGTGAGGCGGGTCATGGGGGGAGTTTAGACGGGTGGGGGCGGGAGGGCGAGACACATTCGGGTGCGACGCGGGTGGCGCGCGGTCGCGGCCGGTAGCCCGCATGAGCGCAGCGACATGCGGGAGCGCCGATGGCCCCGGGCGTCGCTTCGCTCAGCCGGGCTACGACCTGTCGCCACGCTGACAATCGTCCGCGCCGATGCTAAGATTGTGACGGAGGACTTCGATGTCAGACCTGCTCGCACGCATTACCATCGATCCGAACGTGCTCCACGGTCGCCCCTGTATTCGCGGTATGCGGATCAGCGTCTCCGACGTATTGGCGCAGCTCTCGTCGGGAGCGTCGCGCGACGACATCCTGCGAGACTATCCGTATCTGGAAGACGCGGACATCGACGCGGTCCTGGCCTTCGCCGCCGAGCAAGCGGATCGCCCGGTCGTCGCGGCGGAATGATTTCGCGACGCATCGACAACACCTCGTCATGCCCGCGCTTGTCGCGGGATCCACGCCTTGAGAGCCTGATGATATCAAAAGGCGTGGATGGCCGGGACAAGCCCGGCCATGACGAGTGGATAGGGCGAGAAGAACAGTGATCGAGGTGTCGGCGCGTCGCTGATCAGCGTTTGGCCGGTAGCCCGCATGAGCGCAGCGACATGCGGGGAGCGCCAAAGCCCCGGGTGTCGCTTCGCTCACCCGGGCTACGCTTGCTGGCCCTGGAGGTTGAGAGAATACCAGTCAAAGCGGTGACGTAATCGCAATTTCCACGTCCGGCGGCCCTCCATTCGGAGGAGCCATCGGTGGCGAAGACTTCGCATCAAATGCGATCCCAGCGGCAGCTAAGGCGCGAAGTACACCTGCTTCGGCAGGCGATGGATTGCTCGGGTCCTTTAAACTGAGTGAGAGCCCAGTTTTCGGATGAAAGGAGCTGCCCAAAAATGCCCCGTTTGAAACTTTCCATCCGACACTTTTGAAGAAATTGGAAAGGTGGGCAGCATACCCTGTAGCATCCGCGCTGGCCATATCGTTAGTGATGAGGATGGTGCCTGCGACGTTGCCAATCGCGCCTGACATCGCCCTCGTTTGGTCAGGCGACAGCTTTCGAGGCATCATCGAGGCGACGGTTGCCTCTAACCTGTCGAGGCGGGCTCTTGCTTCGTCTGGAGTGGCGCCGCTGAGCTTTTCTTTGTAGTCGTCTCGCTGACGCTGTGCGAGCTCCGCACGGTCCTTTACAGTTTCAATGCGCTCTGAATAGAACAGGTGCGCAATTCCAAATGTGCCAACTACGGTTAGTAGAAATAGCACAATGAAAGGAATTGGGTTGGCGAGAAACTGAGCTCCGTAGTCTTTGAAGAAATTCATTGAATTCGTCCAATATGACGGGCGTTGAGTGGTCGGAAATCAAGAGTCTCACAATCCTTTATAATATCAAGATAGCGAGAAGATGGACAGATTGTCCAAATGGCTAATACTCGATACCCGCCAACAAGCGGCAGCTGTATCAATAATTCGCTCCTTACCGTCTCAAAAATCGTCTCGCAAAACCGATGTTCGGAGATGCTCGCGCATTCGAAATGTGCAGGGTTCTCCATGCACAGCGGGCCTGCGGTGAGAATCGGATTTGCACTAAAGAGCCAACGAACGATCACAAGTGTGTAATTGGATTCCACATGCTGCTCGCCCATTCGGCTGAGGTGACGGTCATTCCCTGGACGCATTGAAAATAGAAGATCAGTCAGGTCAGGATGCTGCAATCACTCCGCAGCGACAGGCATCAATTCGAACACGCGTCCGTATTTTGCCGCTTCGGTCAGGTCACCGCGACGTAGCGCTTCGCGCGCGCATTCCAACTTGCGCACCTCTGCTGGCGACAAATAGGGCGACCATGCGGTGTCGTCCTCGATCAATTCGACTTGAACCTCGGCGCAGTATCGACCTTCGTGGATGAACTCTTTCGACACTCGCGTCATCGCGGCCTCCGCTGCATGAAGTCCGCAGACCATCGTTGCGGATCAGGTCGATACGCCGTCACCAAAACGGCCGGACGGCTGGTGGCCTTCGGAATTCCCCACATCACGTGAATAGGACCGACGCGGTCGAACTGCAGCGTCAAAAGCGACGGTTCTTTGCGACTATCGGGATAGTCCTCGACCACCATAGCCGCAGGCAGTCCGGCAATTACGTCTTCTGCCAAAATACCATCGTTCGCGAGTTCGCGGAAGCCGTGCCGAGAGACAAGATAGTCGCCCGCTGACACAAGAGATTGCACCCTGCGAAGTGTCTCGCTCACATGCCCTCACTCCGCCGCCTCGTCCGTCTTCCGCTTCGCCGCCTTCACCGGCGGCTTCTTCTCCAGCACCGGCTTCAAGAACTTGCCCGTGTAGCTCCGCGGTGCCTTGACGATATCTTCCGGCGGGCCCCAGGCGACGATTTCGCCGCCGCCGTCGCCGCCTTCGGGGCCGAGGTCGATGACCCAGTCGGCGGTCTTGATGACTTCGAGATTGTGCTCGATCACCACCACGGTGTTGCCCTGCGCGACCAGCTCGTGCAACACCTCAAGTAACTTCGCCACGTCGTGGAAATGCAGGCCGGTTGTCGGCTCGTCGAGGATGTACAGCGTGCGGCCGGTGGCGCGCTTAGAGAGCTCCTTGGCGAGCTTGACGCGCTGGGCTTCGCCGCCTGAGAGCGTGGTGGCCTGCTGGCCGACATGGATGTAGTCGAGGCCGACGCGCTGCAGCGTCTTGAAGGTCTCGCGGACGCGCGGCACCGCCTTGAAGAACTCGGCGGCTTCCTCGACCGTCATGTCGAGCACGTCGGCGATCGACTTGCCCTTGAACAGCACTTCGAGGGTTTCGCGGTTGTAGCGTTTTCCTTTGCAAACATCGCAGGTGACGTAGACGTCGGGCAGGAAGTGCATCTCGATCTTGATGACGCCGTCGCCCTGGCAGGCCTCGCAGCGGCCGCCCTTGACGTTGAACGAGAAGCGGCCCGGCTCGTAGCCGCGCGCTTTGGCTTCGGGCAGGCCGGCGAACCACTCGCGGATCGGCGTGAACGCGCCGGTGTAGGTCGCGGGGTTGCTGCGCGGGGTGCGGCCGATCGGCGACTGGTCGATGTCGATGATCTTGTCGATGTGCTCGAGGCCCTCGATCCGGTCGTGCGGCGCCGGCGGCTCGCTGGCGTTGTTGAGCTTGCGGGCGATCGCCTTGTACAGCGTGTCGATCAAGAGCGTCGACTTTCCGCCGCCGGACACGCCGGTGACGCAGGTGAACAGGCCGAGCGGGATCTCGGCCGAGACGTTCTTGAGATTGTTGCCGCGGGCGTTAACGACCTTCAGGGTGCGGCGATGGTTCGGCGGCCTGCGCTCCGGCACCGGGACGAACATCTCGCCGGTGAGATATTTGCCGGTGAGTGATTTCGGATTGGCCATCACCTGCGCGGGCGTGCCTTCGGCGACGATGTGGCCGCCATGGGTGCCGGCGCCGGGGCCGATGTCGAGCACGTAGTCGGCGAGCCGAATGGCGTCCTCGTCGTGCTCGACCACGATCACGGTGTTGCCGAGGTCGCGCAGTCGCTTCAGCGTGTCGAGCAGGCGGGCGTTGTCGCGCTGGTGCAGGCCGATCGACGGCTCGTCGAGCACGTAGAGCACGCCGGTGAGGCCGCTTCCAATTTGCGAGGCGAGGCGGATGCGCTGGCTTTCGCCGCCGGACAGCGTACCGGACGAGCGCGCCAGCGTCAGATAGTTGAGGCCGACGTCGAGCAGGAAGCTCAGCCGCTCGCGGATCTCCTTGAGGATGCGGACGGCGATCTCGTTCTGCTGGGTATTGAGCAGGCCGGGGACCGCGGCGAACCAGTCGCCGGCGCCCTTCACGGACAGCTCGGAGACTTCGCCGATGTGCTTGCCGCCGATCTTGACGCTGAGCGCCTCCGGCTTGAGGCGATGGCCGTGGCAGGCGTCGCACGGCACGTCGGAGAAGTACTTGCCGAGCTCCTCGCGGGCCCATTCGCTCTCGGTCTCGCGGAAGCGGCGCTCGATATTGGTGACGACGCCTTCGAACGGCTTCTTGGTGTCGTAGGAACGCACCCCGTCCTCGTAGGAGAACTTGATGTCGTCGTCGCCGGAGCCGTACAGCAGCGCGTTCTGGACCTTCTTGGTGAGGTCCTTCCATTTGGTGTCGAGCGTGAACTTGTAGTGCTTGCCGAGCGCGGTGAGCGTCTGCAGATAGTAGGGCGAGGACGACTTCGCCCACGGCGCGATCGCGCCCTTGCGCAGCGTCAGCTCCTTGTCGGGCACGACGAGATCGGGATCGATGTGCTGCTCAATGCCGAGGCCGCCGCATTCCGGGCAGGCGCCGTAGGGATTGTTGAACGAGAACAGCCGCGGCTCGATCTCCGGAATGGTGAAGCCGGACACCGGGCAGGCGAACTTCTCCGAGAACAGGATGCGCTCGGCGCCGCTCTTGTCGTGGATCTTGGCGACCTTCTTGTCGGCCTTTTTCTTCTTGTCGGTCTTGGCGTCTTCGGCGGGCTCGTCAGCGGCCGGCGCGGGCGCAGCTGCCGCAGCAGGCGCGTCGGCGAATTCGATCACCGCCAGGCCTTCGGCCAGCTTCAGCGCGGTCTCGAAGCTTTCAGCGAGGCGCTGGCCGATGTCGGGGCGGACGACGATGCGGTCGACCACGACGTCGATGTCGTGCGGGAATTTCTTGTCGAGCACCGGCGCTTCGGCGAGCTCGTGGAAGGCGCCGTCGATCTTGACGCGCTGGAAGCCTTTCTTCAGCCACTCGGCGAGCTCCTTGCGGTACTCGCCCTTGCGGCCGCGGACCACGGGCGCCAAGAGATACAGCCGCGTGCCCTCGGGCAGCGCCAGCACGCGGTCGACCATCTGCGACACGGTCTGGCTTTCGATCGGCAGGCCGGTGGCCGGCGAGTAGGGCACGCCGACGCGCGCCCACAGCAGGCGCATGTAGTCGTAGATCTCGGTGACGGTGCCGACCGTCGAGCGCGGGTTCTTCGAGGTGGTCTTCTGCTCGATCGAGATCGCCGGCGACAGGCCGTCGATCTGGTCGACGTCCGGCTTCTGCATCATCTCGAGGAATTGCCGCGCATAGGCCGACAGCGACTCGACGTAGCGGCGCTGGCCCTCGGCGTAGATGGTGTCGAACGCCAATGAGGATTTGCCGGAGCCGGACAGGCCGGTGAACACCGCCAGCTTGTCACGCGGGATGGTGACGTCGACGTTTTTGAGATTGTGCTCGCGGGCGCCGCGAATGGTGATGGCGGTGCGGCTCGAGGGGGCGGCCGGCTGACGCTTCGCCTTGATCACTTCGTCCATGCAGGGTGTCCAGACGCGACGGGGCGCAGGTTGGGCGCGGCCGGATCAACCAGGCCGCCGCCATGGGAGCGGAGCCTGGAACATAGGAAGAACGACAAGCAATTTCCAGAGCCGAGGCGTGCCCATCAACCGGATTGTTGCGCAGCCCTCGCGCCATGCCAGAGCGGCCGGCAATGTTCCCACTCCGCGACCGCCTGCGAGGGTCCTCGCGAGAAAAAAGGCCGGCGCGAGGCCGGCCTTCGAGGACTCCTGGATTTCAGCGCAGTCAGTACTTGGCGAGCACCGGGCCGCCAAACTTGTAGCTCAGACGAACCACCGCGGATTGTAGATCCTTCGGCTTGACGTCGAACGCATAGGTCGCGGGAGCTGCGGCGCCGGCGAGCTGGTAGTTCTTGGTTTCGAAGCTGTAATAGGCGTATTCCAGGCCGACGATCCAGTTCCGGGTGAGGCCGTATTCCCAGCCGGCCCCCACGGTCCAGCCATTGTGCCATTGCGAATCCGAGCCGGAGCCCACGAAGGGCAGGACGACGTCGCTGACGCTGAGCTTCGACTGCACGCCGGCATAGCCGCCCTTGGCGTAGAACAGGTTGTTGTTGACGGCGATGCCGAGGCGGCCCGTCACCGTCGCCAGCCATTCCAGCTTCCAGCTGAACTCGTCATCGCGCGCACCGAACTCGTTGTTCAGCAGCGACTTCTTGATGTCGATGCCGGCCAGCGTGCCCTCGAGGCCGAACACGACGTTGGACACCTGCCAGTTGTAGCCGATCTGGCCTCCGCCGAAGACCCCGCTGCCCTTCTGCGAGGCTCCTTGGCCGGGCGAGAGGTCGGCGAAAGCGGCGGTTCTGGCCGTGTTGGTCGCTTCCTGGGTGACCCAGGCGCCGCCGATGTGGCCGCCGACATAGAAGCCGGACCAATCATAAACCGGCACGATCGGCGGCGGCACGGCCTTGTAGGCGCGAACGGGAAGGTCCGCCGCGACGGCGGGAGCGGCGAACGCAAGTGCTGCGACGCCGGTGAGCAACAGCCTTTTCATAGCATTCTCCAGTTGAAAGACTCGAACTTCCAACCGGAACGATAGTACGGACACCCAGAAACGGCTGTAGCAGGGCCGCTACACTCGGTTCCAAATTACAACCAGTAGTTTTACCTGTATCACATGACACACGATATGCGAGTACCGCGACGAGTCGTCTATCGGAGCCGAGCGGAGGCAGATGGAGGTGTTCGGTGGTGGGTGGATCGAGCGGAAAGCCGGCGTCGGACGGCACGAGGCGAGTGTGATCAGATTCGGGTTCGCCCGACTCCTCCGCTTCCGAGGCGCCTGGCTTCTCAGGTGGCGCTACCGGCCGGTGAACGAGCGCATTGGCCGAAAAAGCGAAAGGCCGGCGCGAGGCCGGCCTTTCGTGTTTTAGATATTGCCGTCGTCGATAGTCGCCTTCCGGAGAAGGCGCGAAGCTCAGTACTTCGCGACGACCGGGCCGCCCCAGCGATAGTTGATGCGGGCGGTGACGATATCGGCGTCCTGCTTGATGCGCTCGACAGCGGTGTTGGTGAAGGTGACGTCCTTCTTGTCGAGGAACAGGTGATCGTATTCCACCGCGAACGACCAGTTCGGGGTGAAGCCGTATTCGAAGCCGGCGCCGACCGCCGCACCCCAGCGGGTCTCCGACGCGGTGCCGCTGATGGCGCCGCTCGGCAGAATGAAGCTGTACTTGTCGCTGACCACCGCGGCGCCGCCCTTGGCGTAGAGCAGGGCGTTGTTCCAGGCGTAGCCGACGCGGCCGGTGAACAGGCCGAAGGCTTCGATCTTGGACTGGTTGGTGGCCGGGCCGAGAAGGCTGACGTTCGAGCCCTTGAAGTCGGCCCAGTTGCCCTGCGCTTCGACGCCGAACACCCAGGCGCCGACCTGCCAATTGTAGCCGATCTGGCCGCCGGCGGTGGCGCCCGATGCGTCGTGCGAGCCTTCGCTCAGCAGGCCGGGAGTATAGAAATCCCAGCTCTTGCGGCTGGTGCCCCAGCCGCCGTTGGCGCCGACGTAGAAGCCGGACCAGTTGTAGAGCGCGACGATGACCGGCGGAGCCTTGGTGTAAGGACGGGCCGCGAGATCGGCCGCCATCGCAGGCGCCGCACCCAAAGCGATCAATGCAACAGTGCCGAGCAAAAGCTTTTTCATCGTAATGACCCCGGTTATCCCCTTGGCGGCTGCGTGTCCCCCGCAAATGCCGCCCGGCGCGCGCGCCTTGTCGATTTCGTGATGGAACTATACGCGGTTCCGCGAAAAATGCCGTCTCCGAAAAGTCACACTTGAGGACGAAGTGAGGCATACGGAACGCGATGATATTTCAGCCGGAATCCGCCGTTCGAGGCATCGAGATACCGAACGGCGGCCGCCCGATCCGCCGTGCTCGTTGCGCCACGTCAAAAGTCCGCTCTGCCGCCGGCGTTTCTGCTCTTGGCCGGAACAAAGATGGAACGTATATGTATGATCCCGGTGGATAACGGGGGCTGTCGGCCGCTTTGCGGCCCTCCGAGGATGGGCGCCGCGTGGCGGACAGCGTAAGCGCTATCGGGACAGCAGACGCCCGGCGCGGCGGTCCGCGCGAGGCGCGTGGACGATTCGAACTTGAAGGAGACGGCGATGGCGGGAAGCGTGAACAAGGTGATCCTGGTCGGGAATCTCGGCGCCGATCCTGAGATCAAGCGGACCCAGGACGGACGGCCGATCGCCAATCTGCGGATCGCCACGTCGGAGAGCTGGCGCGATCGTGCCACCGGCGAGCGCAAGGAAAAGACCGAGTGGCACCGCGTCGTGATTTTCAACGAAGGATTGTGCAAGGTCGTCGAGCAGTACCTCAAGAAGGGCGCGAAGGTTTACATCGAAGGCCAGCTGCAGACACGCAAATGGACCGATCAGAGCGGCGCCGAGCGCTACAGCACCGAGGTTGTGCTGCAGAACTTCAATTCGGTGCTGACCATGCTGGACGGTCGTTCGGGTGGCGGCGGTGGCGGCTACGGCTCGGATGATGCCGGTGGCGATTTCGGTTCGGGCGGTCCGTCGGGCGGCTACAGCTCGGGCGGTGGTGGCTACAGCTCGGGCGGCGGCTCGCGCCGTCCGGCGGCGGCCAGCAGCGGCGGCGGTGGCGGTGGCCGCGCCAACGATATGGACGACGATATTCCGTTCTGAGTATTCAGCGGGGTGGGGGATGCGCGGCCGCCTGGGCAACCGGGCGGCCGCTGCCGTTTGGAGCTGCGCCGCGCTTAGTCGCTCAGCAACGCGTGGCCGAGCAGCAGCTGGCTGGCGCCGAACAGCGTGCCGAAGATCCGCTGATTGTGCCGCGCGAGCCAGCGCGGCAGCCAGATGTCGAAATTGTCGGCTCGGTCGTCGGTGTAGCGTGCGGCGACGCTGGTCAGCGGACAGCGCATCCGATTCAGCAGCAACACCAGGACTTCGCCCCAAACAAACAGGCTCATCCAAAGCGCGGCGATGAGCTCGCCGCGCAGGGTGGCGATCGGGATCAGGACGATCGAACCGGCGAAGAACGCCCAGATCGCAGTGTGCGCAGCGCGCACCGCAGTGAGCGCCCGGGCGCTGTGCGCCGTGCCGGCCGGCCTGGTCACGCCGCCGCCTCGACGTCGGGGATCCGGGTCGCCAGGATCTTGTCGATCCGCCGGCCGTCGAGATCGAGGATTTCGAGTTGCCAGCCCTGATACTCGAACTTGTCGCCGATGCCCGGCAGCGCGCCGTAGTGCTGCAGCACCAGGCCGGCGACGGTGTGATAGTCGCGATGCGGCGGGATCGACACCGGCAGCAGGTCGCCGAACTCGTCGACCGGCATCCAGCCGGCGATCAGATACGAGCCGTCCTCGCGGCGCACCGCGGCGGGCTCGGGCGGGCCTTCCTCGGTGCCGAACGCGCCGACGATCGACTCCAGAATATCGGCCGTGGTCACCACGCCCTCGAAAGCGCCGAACTCGTCATAGACCAGCGCCATGTGTACCGACGACTGTCGCAGCGTGGCGAGCACGTCGCGGGCGTCGGCCGAGGATGGGATGATCGGGGCGTCGCGCACCAGCGCGCGCAGATCCGGCTTGTCGCCGCGCAGATAGACCTCGAGCAAATCCTTGGCCTGGATGATGCCGATCGGATCGTCGCGGTCGCCGTCGGTGACCGGCAGACGCGAATGCGGACTTTTCAAAAAGGCCTCGCGGATCTCCTCCAGCGAGTCGCCGAGGTCGACCAGATCGACCTCCGGCCGCGGCGTCATCACCGCGCCGACCGGCCGGTCGCCGAGCCGCATCACGCCGGCGATCATCTCGCGCTCGCCGGGTTCGAGCACGCCGGCGGTTTCGGCCTCCATCACCAGATTGTGGATCTCCTCCTCGGAGATCTTGTCCTGCATCACGCCGCTCTGGCCGAGCAGGCTGAGGATCGCCTTGCCGGAGAAATCCAGCACGAACACCAGCGGCCGCGAGATCCTGGCGATCAGCGCCATCGCCGGCGCGACCTTGGCGGCGACCGCTTCGGGATTGCGCAGCGCGACCTGCTTGGGCACCAGTTCGCCGACGATCAGCGTCGCATAGGTGATCACCGCCACCACCAGGCCGAAGCCGAGGATGTCGGCGAACGGCACTGACAGCGCGTTGAGATACTCGGTCAGCCGCTGGCCGAGCGTGGCGCCGGAGAACGCGCCCGACAGCACGCCGACCAGCGTGATGCCGATCTGCACGGTTGAGAGGAACTTGCCGGGGTCTTCGGCCAGCGTCAGCGCCTGTTTGGCGCCGCGAACGTTCTTCTGGGCGAGCAGGGCCAGCCGGGCCGGACGAGAGGAGACGATCGCCAGCTCAGACATCGCAAGCAATCCGTTGGCGACGATCAGCGTCACCACGATTGCCAATTCCACCGATAGCATGGCGCCTGCGCCGCCCCCTCTGCTGGTTACACCAGCGCTCAAGATAGGGTGTCGCAGGCCCGACCGGAACCGGCCGGTGCAGCTTTATCTCGCCGTGCCGGCGGATTCGGCGGCTTTGGCCTCGTTCCACAAGGCGTCCATTTCGGCCAGCGTGGCGGCTTCCGGCGATTGGCCGCGGGCGGCGAGGGCGCGCTCGATGTAGGCGAAGCGGCGTTCGAATTTGGCGTTGGTGCCGCGCAGCGCCATCTCCGGATCGGCGCCGGTGTGGCGGGCGAGGTTGACCAGCGCGAACATCAGGTCGCCGGTTTCCTCCGCCATCTCGGTCTTGTCGCCACGCTCCAGCGCCGCCTCGATCTCGTCGGCTTCCTCGCGGATCTTGTTCAGCACCTCGCGCGGATCGTTCCAGTCGAAGCCGACCTTGGACGCCTTGCGCTGCAGCTCCATGGCGCGCGACAGCGCCGGCTGCCCGGCCTTGACGCCGGCCAGCACCGAGTTCGCCGGCTCCTCGACGGCACCTCGGCGGGCGGCGCGCTCGGCCTTCTCCTCCGCCTTGATGCGATCCCACACGCCTTCGACATGCGACGGCGCGATGTTGCCGTCGGCGTCGGCGAACACGTGGGGATGGCGGCGGATCATCTTGCGGGTCACCGCCTCGACCACGTCGCCGAACGCAAACGCGCCGCGCTCCTCGGCGATCCGCGAATGAAACACCACCTGCAGCAACAGGTCGCCGAGCTCGTCGCGCAGATCTTCGAGATCGTGGCGGGCGATCGCCTCGGCGACCTCGAACGCTTCCTCGATGGTGTAGGGCGCGATCGTCGCGAAATCCTGCTCGAGGTCCCACGGGCAGCCGGTGCCCGGTGTGCGCAGCTGCGCCATGATCTCGATCAGGCGGGAGATATCGCGGGAAGGGGTCATGGCGGGGTCCGGTGTGAGGCGATGCCTTCCTATGCCGCAAGCGGGCGCGGCGGCCCAGCAAAAATCAGCGTGATTTGGCGGCGGCGGCGCGTGGTGCTAGAGCGAGCCGCATGACCGAACACCGTTCCGACCAGACCGCGCTGGTGCTGTTCTCCGGTGGGCAGGACTCCGCGACGTGCCTCGCCTGGGCGCTGACGCGATTCGCCCGCGTCGAGACCATCGGCTTTGCCTACGGCCAGCGTCACGCCGTCGAGCTCGATTGCCGCGACAGACTGCTCGACGGTTTTCGCGCCATCAATTCCGAATGGGCCGCCCGGATTGGCGACAGCCACACGCTGGATATCCCGACGCTGAGCGCGATTTCCGACACGGCGCTGACGCGTGACGTCGAAATCGCGATGGGCGCGGACGGGCTGCCCAACACCTTCGTGCCGGGCCGCAACCTGATCTTCCTGACGTTCGCGGCGGCGCTGGCGTATCGCCGGGGCATCGCCGACGTCGTCGGCGGCATGTGCGAGACCGATTACTCCGGCTATCCGGATTGCCGCGACGACACCATCAAGGCGCTGCAGAATGCCGTCAGCCTCGGCATGGCGCGCGACGTCACGCTGCACACGCCGCTGATGTGGCTGGACAAGGCCGCGACCTGGCAACTGGCGCATGATCTCGGCGGCACCGCTTTGGTCGATCTGATCCGCGAGCAGTCGCACACCTGCTATCTCGGCGAACGCGGCGCGCGCCACGACTGGGGCTACGGCTGCGGCGAATGCCCGGCCTGCGCGCTGCGCGCCAAAGGCTGGCGCGAATATCAGGCGCGCGCGGGCTAGCTCGCGCAGACGTCATCGGAATCACACTTGCGTATGATGGACTGCGGGGCCGCGATCATGATGATCGGGGTGCGGCGGCTGGAGCGGTTTCGTCGATTGAATGATCGGTGCTTGCCGCGAGCACTGAGTCCTCATCCTGAGGAGCCCGGCGAAGCCGGGCGTCTCGAAGGATGGGGCCACGCAGTGCCGGCGGCCCATGGTCCGAGACGGCGCTGCGCGCCTCCTCACCATGAGGTTCTACTTGTGGCTGGCGCTTCGAATTTCCCAGCTTGACTTTGATGGAAAACAACTAGCCAGGAAATGCTGTGCGATCTTCTTCGTTTTCGTCGTTATCGCGCTCCGCCGCGCGCTTGGTCATAGCAGCGCTCGCGCTGCTGGCACTGTCCGCGCCCGTCGCGGCGGCGGATTGCGATCCGCAGGCGACCGCGCCGGCCCACGGCCGGTTCAAGGCCGTCACCGCTTACTTCGACAACGAGATCGCCACCGGCAAGCTGCCGGGCGCCGTGGTGCTGGTCGAGCAGCGCGGCCATCCGCTGTATCTGCAATGCTTCGGCTTCCGTACGGCGGCGCGCGTGCATCCGATGACGCCCGACACGCTGTTCGCGCTGCATTCGATGACCAAGCCGATCACCAGCGTCGCGGCGATGATGCTGATCGATGCCGGCAAACTGTCGCTGCAGGATCCGGTGTCGAAATACATCCCGGCCTTCGCCGACGTGCAGGTCGGCATCGAGAGCGTGGCGGACGGCAAGCCGGTGCTGCAGCGCGTGGCGCCGAACCGGCCGGTGACGGTCGAAGACCTGATGCGCCACACCTCGGGCATCACCTACGGCTATATCGGCGGCGAGCTGATCCGGCAGGCCTACACCGACGCGCACATCTTCGATGGCGCATTCGACAATGCGAGCTTCGCCGAGCGCATCGCGCACCTGCCGCTGGCGCGCCAGCCCGGCACGCTGTGGCGCTACGGCCATTCCACCGACGTGCTCGGAAGGATCATCGAGATCGTCTCGGGGCAGACGCTGTATGCGTTCGAGAAGCAGCACCTGTTCGATCCGCTCGGCATGACCAGCACCAAATACGTGCTGGACACCGACGACGAGAAGGCGCGGATGGCCGAGCCTCGGCCGGACGATGTCGTGCTCAACCGCGCCGAGCGCCAGCGCCGGGCGCATCCGGAGTGGCAGTCCGGCGGCGGCGGGCTGGTGTCGACGATCACCGACTACGCGCGCTTCGCCCGCATGATCCTGAACGGCGGCGAGCTCGACGGCCGGCGCTATCTCAGCCCGGCGGCGTTCGCGGCGATGACCACCGACCACATCGGGCCGGGCTCGGGCGTCGAGCGCGATTACTTCTATTTCCCAGGCGACGGCTTCGGCTTCGGCTACGGCTTCGCGGTCCGCGTCGAACCCGGCGAGGCCAAACCGCCACCGCCGGGATCGCTCGGCGAGCTGAAATGGGACGGCGGCGCCGGCACCTATTTCGGCGTCGATCGCAAGCTGGGGTTGATCTACATCCTGATGGAGCAGACCGAGACGGAGCGCGGGCGGGTCGGCCCAGCGTTCAAGAAGCTGCTCTATGACGGCCTGGCGGCGAGCGACTGAAGCAATGCGCGGCGGCCCGCGAAGGTCGTCCACGCCGACAGCGCCATGCGGCCCTTGATGCTCATCGGCCGTTCCAACGTCAGCAGCGGCTCCGCCTCGCAGCCGAGCCGCGTCTTGTAGTCGTAGCCGCCGGCGCCGAGATCGAACCGGCGCACGCCGCTCTCGATCAGCCAGCGGATGATCTCGCTGACCAGCACGATCCCGGGCGAGCAGCGGTCCCATTCGGCGCCGAGATGCGCCAGCCGCACCGTGGTGCAGCTCTGCTGATGCAGCAGGCTGTAGGCGATCGCCACGACGGTGCCGGCCGATTCCAGCACCGACAGCATCGCGAAGCGCTGCGCCGCGCCCTGGTCGACGACCGCGCGATAGAAGCTGGAATAGGCCGGCCGGTCGAGCACGTAGCGCTTGCCCCGGCCGGCGACGCGCTCGCGCTGCAGGCTGTCGAGCCGGTCGAGCAGGGGCAGCGCTTCGGCCGGGTCGGTGATCATGCGAACGGTGAAGCCGCCATGCGCGTCGAAGGCGCGGTGATGCTGGCGCAGCGCCTTGCGAAACTTGCGCGGCCGGGCCGCGAGGTAATCGTCCCAGCTCGCCGGCAGCGCGGCGACGTTGCGCACGGAGCCGTGCGCCGCGTTGGCGAGCAGCGCCAGCGGATTGACCCGTCCGTCGTTGACGCCCGGCAGATTGCACAGCCGCACCACGTCGACCGGCGGCAGCGCGGCGAGCGCCGCGTCGAACGCCTCGGCGGCGGCAGCCGGCGTCGAGGGGGCTGCAGGACCGAGCAGCGGAAAGCCATAATCAGATACGGAGAGATCGGCGAACTCGACCAGCGTGACGCCGTAGAACCGCCGCAGCACCAGCGGCAGCAGCATCGCGATCTCGCCGCGCACGCCGTCGCGGACGGTGACCAGCAGTGGCTCCGCCTCGGCCGACGGGCCGAGCACGCGAAGCCAGGGCGCCAGCCAGTTCACCGACTGGAACGGTGTCGCCGCCGCCTGTGGGCCGAGGGTCGCGGCGCGCGACAGGAAACGGCCGATGTTGTCGGTACAGTCCGCCACATAGCGCTCAGTGGCTTTTGCCACCCATCCGATGGACCGTTCACACGTCTCGATCTGCAACATCGACCTTCAACTCATCGCAGCCGCGCCATCACAGAAGATGTCCGGGCGAGCTACAATGACCGATCGACGTGGCCAGATCGTTGATCCACGCAGCAATCGAATAGTTTTTAAAACAGCAACCTTAACGGCGACGAGGTGAAATCGCTCGATTTGTCGTAAATTCGAACGCGGCGGCGCCGCGCATGCAGAGTAGCCGCCGCCATCTGTCGCTGAGGCGCTAGAACGCTTCATCGATTGAGCGAAGCGCTAACGTCCTTTCCACATTGCACTGAGCCCTCATCCTGAGGAGCCCGGCGAAGCCGGGCGTCTCGAAGGATGGGCACCGCATCCCATGCGGCCCATGGTTCGAGACGGCGCTTCGCGCCTCCTCACCATGAGGTTGACTATGTGGCAGCCGTCCCGATCGCCAACCCTGATTTCGTCAAGAACTGAAACGCTCTAGGAGGACGCTTTGAAATCGTCCGGCACCAGTTCGATCGGACGGCCGTGCGGGGTGCGGTCGGCGGCGCCGTCCCAGGCGTCGCGATACTGCGCCTGCGTGGCCGCGCTGGCGACGCCCTTGGTGGCGACCATGCGCTCCAGCGTGGAGAGCCAATGCTGGTAGTAGGTATCGCCGGTGTCGGGATCGCCGCGCTGCTGAGCGCGGGTGATCTCTTCGGCAAGCGCCGCCGCCCATTCCGGCCACGTGAACAGCCCGCGCGCGTGCAGCGTGACCGCCAAGGCGAAGGCATGCGCTTCCCAGGGTTCGCGAAACACCGGGCCGTTGGCATCGCGGGGCAGGCCGGGCACGCTGCCGGCGGCACTCGCGGAAGCTTGCGCGTGAGCGCTCATCACGCCGGCTCCAGATAGCTGTCCCAGGCGTCGACCGAGACCCGGAGCCCGGGCTCGGCCTCGTCGCCCCAGATGTCGCGGCCATCGAAGGTCACGGTGTAGAGCGATTGCGGCTGCTCGCCGGCGCCGCGCGCATTGGTGTCGGGGAAGACGTGAGCGCCGTGCAGCAGTTCGACCACGCCGACATGGCCGCGGACATAGCGCGGCAGCCGGACATGGCCGCGCGGATGCAACGTGCGGGCGCGGACGCGGTCGCCGATCTTGAACCGGCCGGGCCCCGTAGCCGGACGATCAGTCGGGCCGCCGCGCGCCAGCATGGGCGCGACCTCGTCGGCGCGCAGCGCAGCGACATCGCGGCGGCGATGCAGCGGCCGGCCCGCGGCGATCTCGTCGGGCGTCACCAGATCGCGCTCCGCCATCAGCTGTTCGAGGCCAGCGATCCAGATCTGGTAGTAGCTCTTTGACAAATAGTCGGCCGGCGAGCGGTTCTCGCGAGCGAAGCGCGTCATATCGATGTTCCAGCCGCCAGGCCGCGCCATCGCCAGCGTCAGCGCGAAGGCGCGGCGTTCCCATGGCGCGTGGAACACCGGCTCGTTCGGCTCGGGGATGACCGGCCCGAACCCGTCCATCCCGCCCATATCGTGCGCGCCGTCCATCAGGCGATCTCCGCCGGTGAGCGGGCGAGCCCGGTGCCGATCATGCTGTCGCGGGTGACGAGATCGGCGAGGCGGTCCTCGCTCAGTCCTTCGGTGCCTTCGGGCCGCATCGGCACCACGAGATAGCGGATCTCCGCGGTCGAATCCCACACGCGGATCGCGGTCTCGTCCGGCAGCGTCACGCCGAAATCGGCCAGCACCGCGCGCGGCTCCTTCACGGTGCGCGAGCGATACGGCGCGGACTTGTACCAGACCGGCGGCAGGCCGAGCACCGACCACGGATAACAGGAGCACAGCGTGCACACGACCATGTTGTGGGTGGCCGGCGTGTTCTCGACCGCGACGATGTGCTCGCCCTGGCGGCCGGTGTAGCCGAGTTCGGCAATCGCCGCCGTCGCGTCCTTCAAGAGCCGCTCGCGATACGCCGGATCGCTCCAGGCCCTGGCGACGACGCGCGCGCCGTTGCGTGGCCCGACCTTGGTTTCATAGGTCTCGATCAGCACGTCGAGCGCCGCCGGATCGACATAGCCCTTTTCGGTCAGGATGGTCTCGAGCGCGCGCACCCGCAGTTCGGTCTCGGACAGCTCGGAATGGTCGTGATCTTGATGATAGTGGTGCGCAGGCGCGTCGTGATGGTTGCTCATGCGACGCAACATAGATTGGAAATTGTCGCGCTGTCGAGCCGGGAAGCTGTTAGCCTGCGGGCAATCAAGAACGACGATCGGGGAGGCGACGTGACGGAATTCGTGACGATCGAGCGGGGGCTCGGGCCGGAGGGCCGCATTGCGGTCGTGCGGTTCGATCGCGGCGACGGGCTCAACGCGCTGTCGCCCGAGGCGATGCGGCAGCTGACCGACGCGGCGCGCAGCTTCGAGGATGATGGCGACACCTCGGTCGTCGTGCTCGCCGGGAGCACCAAGGCGTTCAGCGCCGGCTTCGACCTCAAGGACCCCGAGGGCCGCAGCCGGGCCGAAATGGATCTCGGCGCGCTGCGCCGGCATCTCAAGCTCGGCCCACGGCTGACGCGGGCCTGGCAGGAGATGGAGCAGATCACGATCGGAGCGATCGAGGGCTTCTGCGTCGGCGGCGGTGTGGCGCTCGCGGTGGCGCTGGATTTCCGGGTGATGGCCCGCGACGCGCATCTCCGCGTGCCGGAGATCGGCCTCGGCATGAACATGAGCTGGCAGAGCGTGCCGCGCATGCTGCATCTGATCGGGCCGGCGCGCACCAAGCAGGCGGTAATCCTGGCCGACGACCGGATCGGCGCGGATGAAGCCTACCAATGGGGACTGGTCGAACAACTTGCAGACCCGGGACAGGCGTTCGCGGGAGCGATGGCGCTCGCCGAGAAAGTCGCCGCGCAGCCGCCGATGTCGGTGGCGATGACCAAGCTCACCGTCAACCGGCTGGCCCACGCGCTCGACGACCTCGCCAGCCACATGGACCTCGACCAGTTCGCACTCGCCGGCATGAGCGAGGACCACAAGGAAGGCGTGAGCGCCTTCCTGCAGCGGCGTAAGCCGCGGTTTCGCGGGCGCTGACGCCTGCGGTCAGCTCGGCAGGCGGATGTCCGCGGTGCGTCGGATGGTGATGCCGCGGTCGGAGAACGCTTCCTCGGTCACGGTCTCGCGCAGCACGTCCCAGCCGCTGACCGGGCCGAAGCTGATGTCGAGCGACTTCTCGATGTCAGCGATCCGGCGCTGACGGATTTCGAACCGGCCGGGATTGATGGCCTCCACGGCGAGATCGCGGACCAGGTCCGCCTGGTCGAGCACGAAGCCGATTGCGCCGGGGTCGGCGTTGCCGTCGCGCCAGATCACGATCTTGAAGAACGCCAGCGGCACCAGCGCGTCCTTCAGCGGCTTGTCGTTGGTGCCGAACACCGGGCCGTTGAAGACGCTCAGCCGGGTGCGCTGGGCGTTGCCTTGTTCGGTGATGTAGTTTTCCAGATCGCCCCAAAGATCCAGGTTCGCGCCGGTGAACTCGTTCGACTGGTTGAGCAGATAGTGCTGCGGGGCGGAGTTGGTGTAATGGAAGCTGTCCTTGTTGGCGGCGATCGCCGCGGCGTCGTCGGCGCCCCAGGCGGCATCGTCACGACGCGTGAGGTGACCGCGGTCGTAGAGGTTGTCTTTCCCCTTGTAGTATTCGTTGTCGAGCTGCTGATCATCGTCCAGCCTCGGATCGAGCCGCCACGATCCGCCGCCTTCCTTGCGCGACGCCTGCGCCGCGGCGTCGAAATCGACGTTGCAGGCTGAGACGTAAGCGAGCCGCCGGTCGGCATTCATCAGCACGCTGAAATGATGATAGCGCAGTTCGTAGGTGTCGTCCGGCCGCGCCTTGCGCGGGACGCGTAGCAGGCGGCCGAACCGCGGCCGGCGCTTGATCGTCGGCAGCGGCACCTCGACGCCGAGGAACTTGCGGTCGTAGCCGTCGCGATCGGCGTAGTCGGCCGGATTGATCCGCTCGACTACGAGTTCCGACCGCAGCGACTCCGGCGCGGCGGACGCCGCCTCAACCCGCGCAGTCGTCGCCGCCGCAACGTCGCCGATCGACACGGTGACGCGGATCGGAATGTCGACCGAGAGCGTGCGCGCGCCGGCGCTGCGGACGGGGTCGACGACGACGTCGACGATGGACTCTTTCGGCGACACCTTCGTCGTCGGTTTCGGCTTCGGCTCCGGCTGGATGTTTTCAGGCGTCGGCGGTTCGGCCGCCGGCGGATCGGGCTCCTTCGCCGCGAGGGTCTCCTTGAGCAGCGCCAGCGCGTCGCCGCTGACCTTGAGGCCGGACAGCGCGCCGATCAGGCTGGAGACCCGTATGCCCTCGTTGGCGACCCACTGGATGCTCGCCACCGGATCGCCCTGGTGCCAGATACCGCCGTCCTTGTTGAGCCAGTTGCGGTTGGCGTCACGGGCCGGGACGCCGGAATGGTGCAGCGCGACGACGTCCCATTGGTCGTTCAGCACCGGCGAGCCCGACGATCCCTTTTCGGTGTCGGCCTCGTAGTGGATGAACGGGCCCATCGCGTCGTTGGCGTCCTTCTCGTCGCCGGTGCGCAGGTCCAGCACCCGGTTCTCGCGCAGCACGACTTCCTTCGGCCGCCCAAGCGGATGCTGGATGATGTTGAGATAGTCATTGCCGTTGATGGCGATCTTGCCCTGGGCCTGGTGCAGCGGCAGCCAGCCGTAGCGCGACAGCGGGGCGTCGCGCACGCTCCTCGGCGCGACCGCGACCAGCGCATAGTCCAATTTGTCGTCGGCGACGAAGAAGCGCTCCGGCTCGAACCAGAACACCTGCGGGGTCTTGGCAGGACCGTAGGCGCTGTGCTCGTAATCCATTTCGACGCCGCACGCCGCCGCGGTGTCGGCGGTGTCCAGCACGTGCTTGTTGGTGAGCATCAGTCCCGGACCGATCAGAAAACCGGTCGCCAGTTCGCGGACGCCGCTGCTGGCCTTCACCACCACGCGGCCGACCGAGCGGGCACTCGCGAGGCCGCGCTGCAGGAATTCGATCGACAGGAAATCGCGGGCACCCATCACCACTTCGTTGACCAGGCGATCGTTGAGATCCTCGGGCGCGACCGGATCGGGGCTGGCGATCAGCTCTTTGAGCAGCGGGCTCGACGGCGGCCGCTCGCCCTGCGAGGTCCGGCGGATGTCGTCGATCAGGTAGTTGACCCGCAGTGCCAGCCGGGCCGGGCTGTCCGCCTGCAGCGGCTTGCCGGCCTCGACCGCCGCGGTGCGGGCGTCGCGGACCTGGCTGCGCGCGTCCCAGCGCTCCGCGGCTTCCCGCGCGCGCTGCAACAAGAGTTCATCGTAGGCTTGATCGCTATCTATCGGGGCGGCCATGGGCTGCAACTCCTGAAAACACTTGGGTAAAAATCGGGCATTTGGAAATAAGCTGGATTAGCTTACGTCGCTTGGTCGTAAGTTGTCAGTGTTTTGTTCGATCAAAACCGTGAAGTTCGGAAAATTCTCTCCCTCTGCCGGGGCTGGACTGATGTTATGCCATTCCGTCTGAAAACTTTCGAATATCAGGACCAACGGGGAGGAGTTCGATGATCACTACCATCGTGCAGTTCGCTCTGGCCGAGCCGATCAGCCTCGGGGAGGCGGCGAAGCGGTTTAGGAGCAGCGCGCCGAAGTATCAGAAGATGCCGGGCCTGATCCGCAAATATTACATCCGCTCCGAAGACGGATGCACCGCAGGCGGCGTCTATCTGTGGGACTCGCGTGCAGCCGCCGAGGCGGTTTACTCCGGTGAATGGCGGACGCGGGTTGCGCAGCTCTATGGCGCCGAGCCGGTGATCTCGTGGTTCGATAGCCCGGTGATCGTCGACAATGCCGCCGGCGGCGCGATTACGGCGGCGGCCTGACCGGGGCAGGCGTTCACGAGCTGAGCGCGCCGCCCAGCGCCGCGCCGAGGCCGAGCACCAGGCAGCCGCCGGCCGCGTAGGCCAAATATTCGGGATGGCCGCAGAACAGCGGCGCGGTCTCGCAGGCGCTGACCGCCCACGACGTGCCGTAGTACAGCTGGCCGTGCGCATTGGAGAAGATCGCCGCAGCCGCTCCCAGAGCGATCGCGAAGAAGATGAATAAGACTGCCATCAATGGACTCGGAATCGGGAACCGTCGGGAACTCACCCTGCGCTGCCGATGCAGCCGCGGCAATTGGGAGAAATCCGAGCAAGCGCACGATGCTGCACGTGACAGGCGTCCGGCGCTGTCTGGTGCAGCGACGCAATCTATCTGCGCGGCTATTGCCACATCCGGCGCATCCGGGCGCCGAGATCGATCGGCGGCGCTTTGCGGGTCGGATAACCCGGCGTCGCCGTGGCTTTCGGCCAGCTCACGCGCTCGAAGGCGCCGAGCAGCCGGTCCGGGATGAAGCGGCTGCGCGACGCATAGACGTGGCGGTCACCCATCGCGGCCTGGCCGTGGACAAAAAAGCGCTGCGGCACCACGAGGTGCAGATCGTCCTTGGCGCGTGTCATCGCCACGTAAAGCAGCCGGCGTTCCTCCTCGATCTCCGCCGAGGTGCCGGTGCCGAGATCGGACGGCATGCAGCCGTCGACGACGTTGAGCACGAACACCGACTTCCACTCCTGGCCCTTGGCGGAATGGATCGTCGATAGGATCAGATAGTCCTCGTCACGCGTCGGCACCCCCGCCTGATCGGACGTCGCGTCCGGCGGGTCGAGCGTCAGCTCGGTCAGGAAGCGTTCGCGCGACGGATAACCCGAGGCGATCTGCGCGAGCTGCACCAGATCGGCGCGACGCGTTTCGGCGTCTTCGTGGATGCGGCCGAGATGCGGCTCGTACCACGCGACCGCGCGCTCGATTTCGGTCGGCCAGCCGGCGGCACCGCTGCGGAGTTCACCGACAGCTTCGACAAAGCCGCGCCAGTCGCCGGCGCGCGGCGGGGCCGGCAGATCGGCGAGGGCGCCGAGCGGATCGGCGGCGGCGTCGATGCCGTCGAGCACCTTCTGGGCCGACGCCGGACCGACGCCCTGCATCAGCAGCAGCACGCGAAACCCGGCGACGCGGTCGCGCGGGTTCTGCACGAAGCGCAGCAGCGCCAGCATGTCTTTAACGTGCGCGGCATCGAGAAACTTCAGGCCGCCGAATTTGACGAACGGAATGTTGCGGCGGGTCAGTTCGAGCTCGAGCGGCGCCGAATGCGACGAGGTGCGGAACAGCACCGCCTGTTGCTTCAGTGTGGTGCCGCTCTCGCGATGCTCGAGCACGCGCTCGACGATGTAGCGCGCCTGATCGGCTTCGTCGCGGACGCCGACGAGTTGAGGCGGCGAGCCGGCGGCGCGGTCGGTCCACAGGTTCTTGGTGAAGCGCTCGCGGGCAAGATCGATCACCGCATTGGCGGCGCCGAGGATCGCCTGGGTCGAACGATAATTGCGATCGAGCGTGATCAGGCGGGCGGGCGGGCTGAACGCCTTGGGAAAGTCCAGGATATTGCGCACCGTGGCGGCGCGAAACGAGTAGATCGCCTGGGCGTCGTCGCCGACCACGGTGAGGCCGCGTCCGTCCGGCTTGAGCCCGAGCAGCACCTGCGCCTGCAGCGCGTTGGTGTCCTGGTACTCGTCGACCAGCACGTGATCGAACCGGCCGCCGATCTCCTCGGCGAGATCCGGTTCGGCCATGGTCTGCGCCCAGTACAGCAGCAAATCGTCGTAATCGAGCACGTTGTGGCGCTGCTTGGCGTCGACGTAAGCGGCGAACAGCTGCTTCAGCTCGGCCGCCCAGCCGGCGCACCACGGATAGTTGGCGCCGAGCACCTGATCGAGCGGCTGGCCGGCATTGACGCAGCGCGAATAGATCGCGAGGCAGGTGCCTTTGGTCGGAAACCGGCTCTCGGTTTTGGAGAAGCCGAGGTCGTGCCGGACCAGGTTCATCAGGTCGGCGGAGTCTTCGCGATCGTGGATGGTGAAGCCCGGATCGAGCCCGATCCGCTCGGCATGCTCGCGCATCAGCCGCGCGCCGATGCCGTGGAACGTCCCCGCCCAGCTCAGCGCGCCGGTGAGGGCGCCGGCACGATCGCCCATCACCCTGCGGGCGATGCGCTCGACCCGCTGCGTCATCTCGTTCGCGGCGCGGCGCGAGAACGTCATCAGCAGGATGCGATGCGGATCGGCGCCGTTCAGCACCAGATGCGCGACGCGGTGCGCCAGCGTGTTGGTCTTGCCGCTGCCGGCGCCCGCGATCACCAGCAGCGGCGGGCACGCCGCCGCGCCGACGCCGTGCTCGACGGCGCAGCGCTGCTCTGGATTCAGGGCGTCGAGATATGAAGCGGGCAGAGACACGAATCAGCGCCTGTCGGGATGAAAGGCGACGCTTCCAGATTCCTGCTTTGTTCGCAACGGCGTTGTGGGCGCGCCGGCGCGTGCGGTGGGGAATTGCCGGCAGACGGACCACGCTGCGGAAAAAATGTCACACGGTCCCGGCTATGCTGCCGCAGATGTTGCGTTATGGTTCGGTGGCGGCTGCGGGCGGTCTGTGGCCGGGGTGCAGGTCGATGGCGTGCGAACGACGCCGAGCAGAGGGAGCTGGATGGTGCGAGGATCCATATTTGTTGGGGCTGCGATCGTGGTGATGACCTCTGCGAGCGCGATGGCGCTCGATCTCGACACGGTGGCGATCGAAAGCGGCAAGCTGGTGATCACCGGCAAGACCACCAAGCCGGGGCAGGAGGTCGAGGTCGTCGGCACCGGCGACAAGATCAAGAGTTCGTCCTCGCGCCGTTTCAAATTCTCGCTGAGCTATTTGCCCGAAACCTGCAAGCTCGACCTCAAGGCCGGCGAAGAGACCGTCAAGGACCTGATCGTCGCCAATTGCGGCCCGCGCGGCCCGAAGGGCGAGGCGGGCGCCGCCGG
>NZ_LJIC01000002.1 GCF_001295845.1 Rhodopseudomonas sp. AAP120
CCCCATCCTTCGAGACGCCCGGCTTCGCCGGGCTCCTCAGGATGAGGACTCAGTGCGTTCGGAAAGGTCCGATGGTTTCAATCAAACAATGAACCGCTCTAAGACCAGCGAAATTCAGGAACGCTTCCGCCCTTGCCGCATTCTCCTCCCGCATGCCGGGTGACAACCGGCCGTAACGGGGAAGGCGGACGCAGCTGATTTTGCCGGTTTCTGGCTGCGACATCAACGTATTGGTACGCGTTAACGCCTAACCTGTTCCCGGTATGCATCCCGCCCCGGATTGTGTCTGGCTGGGGATAACGGTGATAAGTGGCGCCCGAATGCTTCCCGCCACAATCGCGAGGAACTTGCGCCCCGATCGCCGCATTTGAGTCTGCTGTCAGCACCGCAGCATGATCAGTGGGACACCTCATGCCGACCCGTTTGGACAAGCAGATCGACCGGATCGTCGCCGAGAGCGGCGGCAGCATGCATGAGGCGCTGCGTGCGCTGATGCAGGTGAACGAACACCTCGAGGCCGAGTTGGCGCGGCTGCGAGCCGCCGTCATCTTCAGCCACGCCAGCGTCGATGGCGAGTGGCTGCACTAACCGCAGATGCACTGACCGCAGCCGCCACGATCCTGTGTCGCGTCACGACTTCTTCAAGAACTCCGTGCGCAGCACCAGGCCCTTGATCTTGTCGGTGCGGCCTTCGATTTCGTCTTCATTGTCGGTGAGGCGGATGCCGCGGATCACGGTGCCCCGCTTCAGCACGGTGGACGAGCCTTTCAGCTTCAAATCCTTGATGATCGTGACGTTGTCGCCATCGGCGAGCAGCGCCCCGTTGCTGTCCCTGACCTTGATGTCCATGCCGTGCCTTTCGTGATGCCGCCGCGTGGAACCCGCGGCGCTGGTTGTCAAATCAGGAAAGGAGCGCGCCTGCAATGACGATCCGCGCCGCCGAAAGCAAACGCGGCGCGGACAGGTCCGCGCCGCGTCGTCCTGACGAAGCTCGAATTCTCAGAACTTGTAGGTGATGCCGGTGCCGATCAGCCAGGGATCGAGGTTGACCTTGCCGGTGACCGGGATGTTGCCGGCCAGCGTGCCGTTCCATTCGGGGCGCAGCCAGATCTTCTTGACGTCGACGTTCCAGCCCCAGTGCTTGTCGAACATGTAGTCGAAGCCGATCTGGGCGACGGGCGCG
Organism: Rhodopseudomonas sp. AAP120; assembly: GCF_001295845.1. Classification (GTDB taxonomy): domain Bacteria; phylum Pseudomonadota; class Alphaproteobacteria; order Rhizobiales; family Xanthobacteraceae; genus Rhodopseudomonas. The sequence continues at coordinate 1,184 of NZ_LJIC01000002.1, forward strand.
AAGCTGTCCTTGAGGTGGCTGTCGATGACGGTGCCGCCGGCCGCCTTCTGGCTGAAGAAGAAGGTGTAGTTCACGCCGGCGCCGACATAGGGCTTGAACGCGCCGAAGTCGGTGAAGTGATACTGCAGGGTCAGGGTCGGCGGCAGCAGCCAGGACTTGCCGACGTCGACGCCGTTGAGCGCATCCGTGCCGGAAATGCTGTGGCGGGTGACGCCGAGGATCAGTTCGGCGGCGATATTGCGGGTGAAGAAGTACGAGATGTCGAGCTCGGGCACCACCGCATCGGAGGTCTTGAGCGACGAACCGGGGACCTGATTGACGTAGCCGGAATCGCGCGGAATCACGCCGAGCACGCGCAGGCGGATCATCCAGGGATTCCATTCGTCGACGACCGGCGCCTTGTAGACGGGCCGCGCCGCGAGGTCGGCTGCGGCGGCGGAGGTCGGCAGGCCGTTCAGTGCCGCCACCATGGCGAGCGCCGATACTGCAGTGAGAAATTTGGTCATAGGTGCCCCATTGAGGTTCAGTCGCGCGGGCTGAAGCCCACACTTGCGAGCACAGATGCCTCCGAGTGGCACTCGGGTTTGATCTCGATCAAATCCTTGGGGCAGGTTGTCGCACCTTTCCGACCTCCGTGTCGTCCAGGCAACAGATTCTCAAGGGAGTCGCGACTAGGTCGAAAAAATTGACGTGCAACAATGCTTTCCGTCCCGCAACGCGTGCAGGCGCGGCGATGACGGTCCAGGCCCCGAACTCAGGGCCGGCTGGGATTCTGCATCATGTATTCGCCGAGATTGCGCTGGGCGCGATTGGCGCGGGTGATCGCATTGGAGCGCTGCACGTCGCGATCCCGTCGGCAGGCGACATATTCGGACGAGCCGACCGCGACGCCGTTCTGCTTGCAGAACGCGTCGTCGTCGCCGAGATCCGTCGGCGCATCGTTGCGGCTGGCGCAGCCGGCGAGCGCGAAGGCGGTGAAGGTCAGGGCGAGCAGCGTTCTAGGCAACATGTATGACCCCGAGAGTTCGTCATTCCGGGGCGCGAGCGCAGCTCGCGAACCCGGAATCCATACTCACCGGCAGGGGTTATGGATTCCGGGTTCGCCGCGATGCAGCGCCTCGGAACGACGTGGATAGGCCGTGCCTGTTTAGCGCGAATTGCGGGCTTTGTAAGTCCGCAAAGCTTCGCCACCGTCATTGCGAGGAGCACCCAGCGCGGTGCACTGCGCCTGGATTGCTTCGCTTCGCTCGCAATGACGGGGGAGAGGTCTGTCCTCAGCCGTGGCTCTTCAGCGCGCTCGAGATGTCGTCCAGCGCGGTCGGGTCTTCGATCGTGGCCGGCATCGTCCAGGCGTCGCCGTCGGCGATTTTCTTGATGGTGCCGCGCAGGATCTTGCCGGAGCGAGTCTTCGGCAGCCGCGGCACGGTGATGGCGAGCTTGAACGCCGCGACCGGGCCGAGCTTGTCGCGCACCAGCTTGACGATCTCCTTCTCGATCTCGGCGTGATCGCGGGTAACGCCGCTCTTCAGCACGATCAGGCCGCAGGGGACTTCGCCCTTGATGGTGTCGTTGATGCCCAGCACGGCGCATTCGGCGACGTCCGGATGCGAAGCCAAAATCTCTTCCATACCGCCAGTCGACAGACGGTGGCCGGCGACATTGATGATGTCGTCGGTGCGGCCCATCACGAAGACGTAGCCGTCTTCGTCCAGGTAACCGGCGTCGGAGGTTTTGTAGTAGCCGGGGAAGTCGGCGAAGTAGCTTTCCTTGCAACGCTCGTCCTGCTGCCACAGCGTCGGCAGATTGCCGGGCGGCAGCGGAAGCTTGATGACGATCGAGCCCATTGCGCCGGGCGCGACCGGCTTGGCGCCTTCGTCGACCACTTCGAGCTTGTAGCCCGGCATCGGCACCGTCGGCGAGCCGTGCTTGACCGGCAACAGGCCGAGGCCGACCGGATTGCCGGCGATGCACCAGCCGGTTTCGGTCTGCCACCAATGATCGATCACCGGCACTTTCAGTTGCTGCTCGGCCCATTCCACCGTCGGTGGATCGGCGCGCTCGCCGGCCAGGAACAGCGTGCGGAATTTCGACAGATCGTATTTGCGGATGAAGGCGCCCTCGCCGTCTTCCTTGCGGATGGCGCGGAAGGCGGTCGGCGCCGTGAACAGCGCCACCGCGCCGTGCTCGGAAATCACCCGCCAGAACGCGCCGGCATCCGGCGTGCCGACCGGCTTGCCCTCATACATGATCGAGGTCGCGCCGTGGATCAACGGGCCGTAGATGATGTAGCTGTGGCCCACCACCCAGCCGATGTCGGACGCGCACCACCACACTTCGCCGGGCTTCACCCCGTACAGATTCTCCATCGACCATTTCAGCGCGACCAGATGCCCGCCATTGTCGCGGACGACGCCCTTCGGCTTGCCGGTGGTGCCTGAGGTGTAGAGGATGTACAGCGGATCGGTGGCGTCGACCGCAACGCAGTCGGCATTCTTGCCAGCGGCCAGCGCGTCGGCGCGCAGCTTCTGCCAGTCGTGATCGCGGCCGTCTTTCAGCTCGCAATCCTGCTGCGGTCGCTTCAGGATGATGCAGGCGTCCGGCTTGACGGAGGCGAGCTCGATCGCTTCATCGAGCAGCGGCTTGTACTTGACGATGCGGCCGGGCTCGATACCGCAGCTCGCCGACAGGATCAGCTTCGGCTTGGCGTCCTCGATGCGGGTGGCCAGCTCCTTGGCCGCAAAGCCGCCGAACACCACCGAATGCACCGCGCCGATGCGGGCGCAGGCCAGCATCGCCACCATCGATTCCGGCACCATCGGCATATAGAGAATGACGCGGTCGCCCTTCCCAACGCCAAAATCCTGCATGATCGCCGCGAGCGCCTGCACCTCGCAGAGCATCTCCGCGTAGGTGAAGGTGCTGATCGTGCCGGTCAGCGGCGAATCGTGAATCAGCGCGACCTGATCGGCGCGGCCGTTCGCGACGTGGCGGTCGAGCGCGTTGTAGCAGGTGTTGACCTTGGCGCCGGGAAACCAGCGCCCATACAGCCCGAGCGAGGCGTCGAACACCTTGGTGGGCGGCTCGATCCAGTCGATCTCGCGCGCAGCCTCGCCCCAGAAGCCCTCCGGATCGGCCAGCGAGCGGGCATGGACCTCGTGATAACGACTCGTGTCGTGCATATTCATGGCGTCGCACTCCCATGTTTTCGGGCGGTTTGGCCCGCCATGTCCAGCTTTTAGGCGGCGCTGACAACCCCGCCTTTGTTCCTAATCAACACCGAAGCGTGTGCCGCGCCAGCGGTATTTTCGACGCGATCCGGCAGGATGCAAGTGGCGACCTCAACCGCGCGAGGCGATGAGCCTCGCCGTCATTGCGAGGAGCGAAGCGACGAAGCAATCCAGCCCCGCATACGGAGCTGGATTGCTTCGCGGAGCCTGTCATCGGGCGGCGCTCCGCGCCGACCCGTTGGCTCGCAATGACGAAACAGATCAATAGCCATCCTTACCGCTGAGCTGCTGCAGCCGGGCCTTCATGGCGGCCCGAAGGTCATAACCGGGCTTCCCATAGGCAGTATTCCGCCGCGCGAGAAAGCTGTCCTGCGCGCGCTTCAGCGCCTGCAACTCGGCCGGCTTCGCCATCGCATTGTCTTTGGCGTTGTCCTGCAGCACGCGCTGGTACATCGCGTTGATCTCGCGGTCGAGATTGGCGAGATCGCGGTCGGCGCAGATCGCCTTCTCGACGGCGCGGCGCGCACGGCGACAATCGAAGCTCGGCTTGCCGTCGACTGCCTTCTGCGCGCCGAGCCGCTCCAGCTCCGCCGCGAGAGATTTGTGGTTGGCGCGCGCGCCGGCGTGATCCGGCTGCAGCTTCAATGCGGCGGAGAAGTCGAGCAGTGCTTTCGGCCGGTCGCCCTTGAGGCGCCAGACCTCGCCGCGCGCATTCAGCACATCCGGCTGCTTCGGATCGAGCCGCAGCGCGTCGTCGTAATCGACGAGGGCGCGGTCGAGCTGCCCGCTCCGCGCCAGCGCGCCGCCTCGCGCGACCAGCGCCTTGAGGCGATCATCGCGTTCGAGCTTGCGGTTGCCGAGCAGGCGGGTGCACAGCGCGATCGTGTGATCCGCCTCGTCCGGTTTGGCCGCAGCGGCGAGACACGGCGCCGGGTCGGCGGTCGGATCGTCAACGTCGTCCTTACCGGTTGCGAACGCAGGCGCGGCATGCATCAGCAGCGCGAGTGCAAACAAGCCGGATACGATGGAAACGCGACGCGTCGGAGTCATCATCGGGAGCTGCGATCTTGCTCGAATTCTTTACTCGACTGTTCAATTCACCTTCAGCGTCAGGCCGCCGTCGACCACAAGTTCGATGCCAGTGACGTATTTCGACTCGTCGCTGGCGAGGAACAGTGCCGCGTTGGCGACGTCCCAGGCTTCGCCCATATGGCCCATCGGCACCTGCGCGTCGCGGGCGCGCCACATCGCCTCGACGTCGCCGCCGGCGTAGCTCGCGGCGAGGCCGGCGGAGTGCGCCACCATCGGGGTCTTCATCAGGCCGGGCAGGATCGCGTTCACCCGGATGTGGTCCCTGGCGTACTCCACCGCGGTGGTCCGCGTCATCGCGTTCATCGCGGCTTTCGACGCCGCATAGGTGACGTAGGAAATGCCGAGATGCCGGATCGAGGCGATCGACGAGATGTTGACGATCGAACCGCCGCCCTGCCGCTGCATGATCGGGATGACGTGCTTCATCGCCAGATACGCACTCTTGAGGTTGACGGCGAACACGCGGTCCCACTCGGCCTCGGCAATCTCCACCACGCCGCCGGTCTCGGCGATGCCGACATTGTTGTCGAGCACGTCGATCTTGCCGTAGGCGTCCATACAGGCCCGGACCATCGCCTCGACATCCGCGGCGCGCGACACATCGGCGGCGAAGGCCGTGGCGCGGCCGCCGGTGCCGGTGATCAGGCTGGCGGTCTCCTCCGCCGCCTCGGCATTGCGATCGACGCAAAACACCTGCGCGCCCTCGCGCGCGAACGTCACCGCCGTCGCCTTGCCGTTGCCCCAGCCCGGCCCGATCGAACCAGCGCCGACCACCAGCGCGGTCTTGCCTTGCAGTCGTGGCATGCGTGCTCTCTTTCGTTGTCGTCTGGAAGAGCGTTGTAGCCCGGATGAAGCGAAGCGCAATCCGGGGCAGCGGATCAACACTCCCGGATTTCGCTTCGCTTCATCCGGGCTACAGAGCCATCACTCGCACGCGCTGAGCGTCGTCGGCTCCGCACCGAGCTGATGCCCCACGATCTCCGACAACGTCCGGCAGGCGCCGTCGCCACACAGCCGCCATTCGCCCGCCATGCCGGAATTACCAAGGATCAGCTCGCGCTGCGGCGCGCGGTGCGGCGACCATTCGAACCAGCCGCCGCGCAATCGCGCCTCCGGCGGCGGCTCCATGCCGGCGCCGCTGCCTTTGACGCGGGCCTGCACCAGTTCGAGCCCCTGCGGGGTGACGCGCCAGTCTTCCTGCCACTCCACCTTCTCGATCGAATGCGTCCAGGCCAGCGTGAACGCGGCGAGCGCCAGCGTCTTGACGACGCCGGCGGACGCGACGCACAGGCTCACCGCGTGTGCCTTACGCGGTCGCCACCGCGTCGCGCGGCGGGCGCTGGCGCCATTGCCAGGCGACGATCAGCGCGGTGATGAGGAAGCCGACATAGTCGCTGTACGGGAACTCGCCGAGCAGACAGATCGCGGCTGCGAAGGCAATCACGCGTTCGAGCAGGCTCATCCGTGTGTACAGGAAGCCGATAGCCACCATGCCGAACAACGCGATCGCGATCAGCGCCTTCAGCGTGGCGTACACCACGGCGCCGTAGAAGCCGAGTTCGGCCGCCATCGGATCGCCGGGCTGCAGCATCAGGGCCGGCGAGTACACGGCGATGAACGGGATGACGTAGCCGGCGAGCGCGATGCGCATCGCCTCCCAACCGATCTTGTCGGGATTCTCGCGGGCGATCGGTGCTGCGGCCAGCGCCGCCAGCGCCACCGGCGGGGAGAGATCCGCCATGATGCCGTAATAGAACGCGAACATGTGGCTGACGATCAGCGGCACGCCGAGCTTGGCGAGCGCCGGCGCCGCCAGCGCCGCCGTGATGATGTAGGTCGGGATCGTCGGGATGCCGGTGCCGAGCAGGATCGACAGCAGCATCGTCATGATCAGCGCCAGGAACAGGCTCTTCTCGCCGAGCCCGATCACCCAGCTGCCGAACACGGTGCCGACGCCGGTCTGCGTCATCATGCCGATGATGGTGCCGACGATGGCGCAGGCCATGCCGACGGTGAGCGCCGACTTTGCACTGTCGGCCAGCGAGTCGCGGCAGGCCACCAGCGTGGCGCGGCCGCCGCGGGTGAACGCCGTGATCGCGATCAGCGCCGCGACGATCAGCACGATGCGCATGATATCGAGGCCGTTGCGCGACACCGCGCCGACCACCAGCGCCAGCCCGATCCAGAAGATGTAGCGCAGCACGGTGTTGGAGAAGCCGTGCACAATGCTGGCGCCGAGGATCAGCGCCACCGTCAGCGCCAGGCCCATCGAGCCGGCATAGAGCGGCGTAAAACCTTCGAACAGCATGAACACCAGCGCGGCGAGCGGCAGGATCAGGTACCAGCGCTCGACCGCCGCCTTCCAGGCGTTCGGGATCTCGGAGGCCTTCATCCCGACCAGACCGTGCTTGCCGGCTTCGAGGTGCACCATCCAGAACGCCGAGGCGAAGTACAGGAACGCCGGGATCACCGCGGCCTTGACGATCACCGAATATTCGACGCCGAGCGTCTCGGCCATGATGAACGCCACCGCGCCCATCACCGGCGGCATGATCTGCCCGCCCATCGAGGCGGTGGCCTCGACGCCGGCCGCGAAGGCGCGGCGATAGCCGAACTTGATCATCAGCGGAATGGTGAACTGACCGACCGTGACGACGTTGGCGACGCCGGAGCCGGAGATCGTGCCCATCATGCCCGAGGCGAACACCGCGACCTTGGCGGGCCCGCCGCGGCTGCGGCCGAACAGGCCTAGCGACACGTCGGTGAACAGCTGGATCATGCCGGCGCGCTCCAGGAACGAGCCGAACAGGATGAACAGGAAGATGTAGGTCGCCGAAACATAGATCGGCACGCCGTAGAAGCCTTCGGTGCCGAATGACAGATGCGTGACGACCTGGTCGAAATCATAGCCGCGATGATTGAACGGCGCCGGCAGATACTGGCCGAAGAACCAGTACAAGAGACACACGCCGCACATGACCGGCAGCGCCGGTCCCATCAACCGCCGCGTGCCCTCGAAGATCAGCACCGCCAGCAGCGTGCCGACCGCGAGGTCGAGATGCGTCGGGTCGCCGTCGCGCTGGATCAGGTCGGCGTAGAAGATCCATTGATACAGGCCGCACAGGAAGCCGAGCGCGCCGGTGATCCAGGCGATGGCGCGGCCAAAATCAGTACGCGCGGTGAAGTTGCCGATCAGCCCGAAGGTCAGCAGGATCAGGAAGCCGACATGGACGCCGCGCACGACCTGGCTCGGCAGCACGTTCCAGGCGGCGATCACCAGCTGAAACACAGCGAACGCGATCGCCACCGCATAGGCCAGATGCCGCCAGCCGCGCGGCCCGAACCCGGGCGGAAAACCGTGCTCGAAATTGTCGAACTCGACTTTCACCGTCTCCGGCTTGTGGTCGACCGTGGCTTCCGGCTGCAACATTCTTGTTACCTTATCGAAATGGGTCGATCGACTTCAATTCCGCCTCGAGCGTGCCCCGGATGCTGCGCAACGCGCCGCGAAGCGGCGTGGTGCGCTGCTGATCCGGGGCCCGGTTATTCGCGGTGGCGCTCAACCGGGGTCCCGGGTCTGCGGAGCAGCACTACGTGCTGCACCGCGCCCGGGACACAGAGCAATTCGAGCTGCAAGGCAGCGCGAAGTCAGCAGCTTACTTGAGTACGCCCTTTTCCTTGAAGTACTTGATGGCGCCCGGGTGCAGCGGGACCGGGCTGCCGGTGGCGGCGGTTTCCAGCTTGATCTCGCGGCCGGCGGCGTGGGAGCTCGCCAGCTCGGGCAGGTTCTCGTAGATCAGCTTGGTCATCTGATAAGCGAGATCGTCCGACACCGCCGTCGAGGTCACCAGATAGTTGACCACCGCGGCGGTCGGGACATCCTGCTCCTGGCCCGTGTAGGTCTTGGCCGGGATCGTCGTCGCGATGAACGGCGGGCCGATCTTGTCGACGGTCTCCTTCGGCACCGCCACGACGGTGATGGCCGAGGAGTTCGACAGATCCTTCAGCGACGCGACGCCGAGGCCGGCGGACTGCAGCGTGGCGGCGAGCTGGCGGTTCTTCATCAGGTCGACCGACTCGGCGAACGGCAGGTACTCGACCTTGCCGAGATCCTTGTAGTCCATCCCGGCGGCCTTCAGGATCGCGCGCGAGTTCAGCTCGGTGCCGGATTTCGGCGCGCCGACCGACAGGCTTTTGCCCTTCAAGTCCGCCAGCGTCTTGATACCGGATTCGGAGGTCGCGACGATCTGGATGTAGTTCGGATAGATCGCGCCGATCACCCGCAGCTTGTCGAGCTTGGCCTTGAAGCCGGCTTCGGTGTCGCCCTCCCAGGCGGCCTTCAGCGAGTCGCCGAGCGTGAAGGCGATCTCGCCGCGGCCCTGCTGCAGCAGGTTGAGATTCTCGACCGACGCCTTGGTGGCCTGCACCTGGGCTTTGACGTTCGGAATCTTCTCGCCGTAGATCTTCGAGATCGCGACGCCGAGCGGGTAATACACGCCCGAGGTACCGCCGGTCAGCACGTTGATGAACTGCTGCGCGTGCGCCTGCGGAGCTACAACCACCGCCGCGGCCGCCGCCAGGGCGAACAATCTGGCCTTCATGAACGAATTTCTCCCCTGAGTTGCTTAGTTGCGAAACTGAACGCGCAAAACGTCGCGGTCAACCCGTCAAATCGGCAATAACATGGTGGAGGCGGGAACCAGGTTGCGGACTCGAAGGTTGCTGGCGTACCTTTTTGTCGCACCCTGGGGGCCGCGTGTCTGCAGATCACAAGCCTGACCTGAACAGGTCGCTCGATGCCCTCAACTTCTTTCTCGCGGATGTTCGCGACGGCCTCGGGCCCTACTTGGCGATTTATCTGCTGGCGGTGCAGAACTGGAACGAGGCCTCGATCGGCCTGGTGATGTCGATCGCCGCCGCTGCCGGCATCCTGGCGCAGACACCGGCCGGCGCGCTGATCGACCGCTCGACCGCCAAGCGCGGCCTGATGGTCGCTGCGGCCGTGGTTGTGACGATCTCGTCGATCACGCTGCCGCTGCTGCACAGCTTCGAACTGGTTGCCGCCACCCAGGCGCTGGCCGGCGCCGCGGGCGCGATCTTCGCGCCCGCCGTCGCGGCCGTGACGCTCGGGGTTGTCGGCCCCCGCGCTTTCGCGCGGCGCACCGGCCGCAACGAGGCCTTCAACCACGCCGGCAACGCCACTGCCGCCCTGCTCGCCGGCGCATCCGCTTACTTCTTCGGGCCGATCGTGGTGTTCTGGCTGATGTCGGCGATGGCGGTCGCGAGTATCTTCGCGACGCTGTCGATCCCCGCCGCGGCGATCGACGATCACGTCGCGCGCGGGCTCGACAGCGCCGAAGCCGCGGGGGCCGACACGCCGGCGGCCGCTCACCACGATCAGCCGTCGGGCTTCAAGGTGCTGCTGACCTGCCGGCCGCTGCTGATCTTCGCCGGCGCCACCGTGCTGTTTCACTTCGCCAACGCCGCGATGCTGCCGCTGGTCGGGCAGAAGCTGGCGCTGGTGAACAAGAATCTCGGCACTTCGCTGATGTCGCTGTGCATCGTCGCCGCGCAGGTGGTGATGGTGCCGGTGGCGATGCTGGTGGGACACAAGGCCGACGTCTGGGGCCGCAAGCCGATCTTCGCGGTGGCGCTCGCCGTGCTGGCGCTGCGCGGCGCGCTGTATCCCTTGTCCGACAATCCCTACTGGCTGGTCGGCGTGCAACTGCTCGACGGCGTCGGCGCCGGCATCTTCGGTGCGCTGTTTCCGCTGGTGGTGGCCGACCTCACCCACGGCACCGGCCACTTCAACGTCAGCCAGGGCGCGATCGCGACCGCTGCGGGCCTCGGCGGCGCGCTGTCCACCGCAGTCGCCGGCGTGATCGTGGTGTCGGCCGGCTACAGCGTGGCCTTTCTGACTCTGGCCGCGATCGCGGCTTTCGGATTGGCGCTGTTCGTGCTGCTGATGCCGGAGACGCGCCCGGAAAGTGCGTCTCCGCCGCCGTCGTCGCCGCTGCCAGCGCCGGCTGCCCCTGCCGGATAAATCGCACAGGGCAGCGATGGTCAGGGCGCCGTCAGTTGCGCCAGCACGGCGATCAGGCGCCGTGCGGTGGTCGGCTTGCCGGCATTCGGCACGCCGGCCAGCACGGCACCGCCGACTTTCTCCGGCTCGTCATAAGCACTCGCCACGGCGAACGGCACGCCGAGCGCTTTCAAGTTCTCGGCCACGGGGGTGACCAGCTCCCTGCCGAGATTGACATCCAGCAACGCGACCTGCGGGCGTTCGGCCTGCAGCAGCCGCAACGCGTCCTTCACGTTCGGGGCCGGGCCGATGACTCGCCAGCCGAGTTCTTCAAGCATGTGCGCGAGATCCATCGCGATCAGAAACTCGTCTTCGACGATCAGAACCGTCTTCTGCACGATGGACTTTCGGCTCGGGGTTAAGCGCTCCGCAGCGGGATGGCGATCCTGGCCGTCAGGCCATCGGCGCCGAAGTCCTGATCGACGCGGCCGCCAAGATTGTAGCTGATGGTCGAGCGAATGAGCTGGGTCCCGAAGCCGGTCCGGGTCGGCGGCGTCGCCGCGGGGCCGCCGCTTTCGACCCAGTCGAACCGGACCTCGTTGTCGGCCTCATCGACCTGCCAGCCCACGCGAACCCGCCCCTCCGGCACCGACAAGGATCCGTACTTCACGGCATTGGTCGCGAGCTCATGAAATACCAGGCTGAGCGACACCAGCGTGCGCGGCTCCAGCTCCACGGGCGGACCGGGCTCGATCGTGATCGGATCCCGATCGGTCCGGTACGGCGCCAAAATGCGCTCGAACAAAGTGAGGAGGCCGGCCTCGTTCTGCGCGGCGAAAGCGAGATTCTCGGCCTCGACCAGAGCGCCGAAACGGCCGAGAAAATCGTCGCGATACTCCGTCGCGGAGCGGCCCTCGGTCCTGGTCTGGTGAGCCATCGACTGCGCGATACCCAGCAGGTTCTTCATCCGGTGGCGCAGCTCGCCGAGCAGCATGTCCTTGGCGACATCGCGCCGACTGCGCTCGGTATCGTCCACGATCGACAGCAGCATCGAGTGGCTGGCATTGTCGGGATGGGACAGCGTCCGGGCGGTCAGCAGCATGGTCCTGCGGCCGATCCCCGGAAACTCGTGCTCGACCTTGTAATTGAGAATGCTTTCGGCTTTGGGCAGCACGTCCAGCAGCAGTCGGCGCAGCTCCGGGATATCCCACTGCCCGTCACCGAGCTCATACAAGGGACGCCCGATCGTCTCGTCCCGATCGACCTTGAAGGTCTCGAGAAAGGCGCGGCTGGCATTCAGCACGTGGAGACCCGCGTCCAGCACCAGCATCGGATTGGACACCGTGTCCACCACGCCCTGCGCCTAAACGTGGGTGGTCCGCAACATGCGGTAAAGGTCATCCATACGCATCGACACCTGATCCTCGCGAGCGGGAGGCTAGAGAAAAGCGGCGCAGCGCGCAATCGCAGGTAGCTGTTTTTGCACGGAACCCGGCATAGGCGCCAGCGTCGGCTGTCGCGGCGGATTCACATCGCTTGTGGTAGTTTGCCTGACAGTGATAACGCGATGCGATCCGCATCGATCGAAACCTGCACGCTGAGCGTCCCAATGCCCCGTCTTCCTTCTTCGTCCAACCTGACCTTCGACCGGCGTGAACTGCTGCGCGGAGCGCTCGGTGCGGGGCTTGGTGCAGGTCTCGGTGCCCTGCCGGCCGGCGCCGCCGAACCCGGCGCGGTGTCGTTCAAATCCAATCCATTCACGCTCGGCGTCGCCTCCGGCGATCCGGCGGCGGACGGCTTCGTACTGTGGACGCGGCTCGCGCCGGAGCCGCTGAAAGCCCGCGGCGGCATGTCGGCGCAGCCGGTCGAGGTCACGATCGAGATCGCCGAAGATCCGGAGATGGCCAAAATCGTCCGCACCACCACCGAAACCGCCCGGCTCGAGCTCGCGCACTCGGTTCATGCCGAGATCGAGGGCCTCGCGCCGGGCCGCGACTATTTTTATCGCTTCCGCGCCGGCGACGCAGAAAGCCCGATCGGACGCGCCCGGACGCTGCCGGCTCCCGGCGATGCGCTTGCCCAGATCCGCTTCGCCGCCGCCGGCTGCCAGCGCTGGGAGGACGGCTACTACACCGCCTGGCGGGCGATCGCCGACGACAAGCTCGACTTCGTTTTCCACTACGGCGACTACATCTACGAATACGGCCATACCGATGTGGTCGGCTACGACAAGCGGCCGGCGCCCCGCACCATGCCGGCGGACTTTCCGGCCTGCTACACGCTGACCGACTATCGCCGCCGCTACGCGCTGTACAAGACCGACGCCGACCTGCAGGCCGCACACGCCTCCTGTCCGTTCCTGCCGAGCTTCGACGACCACGAGGTCGCCAACAACTGGGCGGCCGACGGTGCCCCCGGCCACACGCCGGCCGAGGCTTTCCTGTTTCGCCGCGCGATGGCGCTGCAGGCCTGGTACGAGCACATGCCGGTGCGCCGCGCGCAGATTCCGCACGGGCCCGACGTGAGAGCCTATCGCGGTTTCCGCTACGGAGCGCTGCTCGACGTCGCGGTGCTGGATACCCGGCAGTATCGCTCGCGCCAGCCCTGCGGCGACGGCTTCCTGGCCGGCTGCACCGAGGCCGATATCGAAAGCCGCACGATGCTGGGCGCCGCGCAGGAGCAGTGGCTCGCCGCGCGGCTGGCGCAGGCGCCGGCGACCTGGCAGGTGCTGGCCCAGCAGGTGCTGTTCGCGCAATTCGACTGGCGCGGCTTTCCGTTCGTCAAGGAAACCGCGGCACCGATCATCGACGTCGATACCTGGAACGGCGCCACTGCCGGGCGCGAACGCGTCACCGCGATGCTGCAGGCCGCCAAGATCGCCAACCCGGTGGTGCTGACCGGCGACCTGCACCGAGCGCTCGCGCTGGAGCTGCGCCGCGACTGGCGCGACCCGGCCTCGCCCTGCATCGGCGTTGAGTTCCTGTCGACCTCGATCTCCTCGGTCGGCGACGGCCCGGCGACCGATGCGGACCGCGCCACCATGCTGCGCAACAATCCGCATCTGAAATTCTTCAGCGACAAGCGAGGCTACACCCGACACGTCGTCACGCCGAAGCAATGGCAGGCCGATTTCCGCGCCGTCGACAGCACCGCGACGCCCGGCCAGCCGGTTCGCACCGTCCAGACGATGCTGGTGGAGGCCGGCAGGCCGGGACTGATCAGCCAATAGGCGCACCTGCTCCCGCGTGGCGAGCAGACTGGTCACGCCGCAAGCGACCGCGTAGTCTGCTCCCGCACCGGCCCGTCAGAGGCCGATCGACCGGGAGAACGCTCATATGTCGTCTTCGACTCGCCCGCCATTCCGACCGAGCCGCCGCAGCCTGCTGCGCGGCGCCGCAGCGCTCGGCGCGCTGCCGCTGCTGCCGGGCATCGCCCGCGCCGACACGCGCGCTGATACTTGGCCGAGCCGGCCGGTGAAATTCGTCGTGCCGTTCGCGGCCGGCGGCACCACCGACATTCTGGCGCGGCTGGTGGCGCAGAAGATGTCGGAGGAGTACGGCCAGCAGTTCGTCGTCGAGAACAAGGCCGGCGCCGGCGGCAACATCGCGGCCGAGTTCGTCGCCAAGGCAGAGCCGGACGGCTACACCTTCATCGTCGGAACGCCGGGCACCCACGCGATCAATCAGTTCGTGTTCAAGACGCTGGCCTACGACCAGGTCAAGGACATCGCCCCGGTGATCATCATCGCCAAGGTGCCCAACCTGTTTTCGGTGACCAATGCGCTGCCGGTGAAGAGCGTCGCCGAACTGATCGCCTATGCGAAGTGAAGCCGGGCGAATTGTTCTACGGCACGCCGGGGCTCGGCTCGACCGCGCATGTCTCGACCGAATTGTTCAAGTCGATGGCCGACGTGCAGATGACGCACGTGCCCTACAAGGGCTCGGCGCCGATGCTGACAGACCTGATGGCCGGCCGCGTGCATCTGACCATCGACAATCTGCCGGCATCGCAGCCGCATGCCGATGCCGGCTCGATCCGGGCGATCGCGGTGTCGACCGCGACGCGCTGGCCGCTGCTACCCGACCTGCCGACCATCGCCGAGGCCGGCGTGCCGGGCTACGACGCCGCGGCGTGGTTCACGATCGGCGCCCCGGCCAAGACCTCGCCGGAGATCATCGCCAAGCTCAATGCCAGCGTCGAGAAGTTCATCAAGACCGAAGACGGCACCGCGCGGCTGCGCAAGCTCGGCGCCGACCCGGTCGGTGGTTCGCCCGACGACATGCAGCGCTACGTGCAGGCCGAGATCGACAAATGGGGCAAGGTCGCGAAGTTCGCCAAGATCGAGCCGCAATAGGCCGGCCTGAGCGCACGGCCTTACCGCCACCGGCGTTTGCGGCGACTTCGGTCGTCGCAAACGCGCGTGCTTTCGTGAGCAAGACCGCACAGGCGGATTTGCGCCTGCTGCGCGCCGATTTTTCGCATCCTCCGCGATAACAACATGTTCCCGATCGCTGCGATTTAAATCGCATTCGCCGGTTTAACCCTACCCGGGACTTCATGTGGGTCGCTGAACAATTCCACAATTCGAACGCGTTCCAACCCGTAAAACTGATCCGGTAACGGGGGAAGCTACGATGACGACTACCACCATCGAGGTTCAAGAGCGCGCGGCATCCGCAGCGTTCGGCCGCCGCAAGGTGTCGCCGCGCGCGTGCATCATCGACAGCAAGCCGCATCTACGGGCGTTTCTCGCCGACACGCTGGAAGAGCTGCGCTTCGTCACCAGCGAATGCGGCGATCCCGAAGAGCTGGCGTCGCGCATCGCCGAGCAGCAGCCCGACTTGCTGGTGATCGGCTCCTCGATCGGCGGGGTCGAGGCGGCGCGGATCATCGACACCGCGTGCAACGCCGGCTTTCGCGGCAGCGTGATTCTGATTTCGGCGCGCGAGACCATCGCGCTGCGTGGCATCCTGCATCACGGGCTGGAACGCGGCCTGACCATGCTGCCGCCGCTGTCGACGCCGTTCAGCGCGCAGATGCTACGGGAATGCATCGCGCCGCTGCTGCCGCAGGAGCCGCCGCCGAAGCCGGAGGTGGATGTCGCCGAGGCGTTGAAAACCGGCTGGCTGGAGCTCTGGTACCAACGCAAGCTCGACGCGCGATCGCTGACGCCGTCCGGCGCCGAGGCGCTGGTGCGGATGCGGCACCCGAGCTGGGGCGTGGTGGTGCCGTCGGCGTTCCTGCCCGACCAGAACGATCCGCACTTTCGCGCGCTGTCGGAATTCGTCGTCGCCCGCGCGATCGCCGACTGGCGCTATCTGCTCGATCATCACGGCCCGGTGGACCTGTCGATCAACCTGCCGGCGAAATTCCTGCTCGACGCCCAGGCGGTCGAGGATCTGTGCGCCTGGATGCCGCGGCATCCGGCGTTCGGCGGCCTGATCATCGAGATCGATTCGCTCGAGGTTGCCCAGCATCTCGACGCGATGATCGAGATCGCGCAGAGTCTGCGGCTGCACAACATCGCGATCGCGGTCGACAAGGTCGGCGCCGACTGGCCGGAGCTGATGCGTCTGGACGCGTTTCCGTTCGTCGAACTCAAGGTCGACCGCAGCTTCGTCACCGGCTGCGCCGACGACCGGCTGAAGCGCACGGTGTGCAAGCGCATCGTCGATCTCGCCGCCGATTACGGCGCCCGCTGCACCGCGACCGGGATCGAGAGCCGCTCCGACTACATCGCGGCCCACGAGCTCGGCTTCGACCTCGTGCAGGGCTATCTGTTCGGCAAGCCGATGGGACTGAAGAAATTCGCTCGCGCGGTCTCCACCAAGCCGCTCGGCACGCTGGAGTAGCACGGCCGCGTTACGTCCGCGGCTCGTCGCGAGATCATTCGAACGTCATGTCGAGGCACTTCGAGACGTCGCTGCCGAGGCCCGACGCGATGGTGATGCAGCCGCGCAGCTTGCGGCTGCCCACGTCGCTCGCCCAGATCGCGTAGCCGCCGGGACCGAAGAACGAGTTGGTGTTCGGCGGCTCGGTCTCGGCGGCGTCGAACTCGTAGTTGCCGTCGGTCTCGAAAATCCGGGCGCGCTTCGAGCAGCCGCCGTCGGTCTGGACGTTGATCACTTCCTTGTTGTCGCGCGTCATCGCCAGGCTGACGGCGCAGCGGAAGTATTCGGAGGTCTTGGCGTTGAACAGATAGGCGTAAGAGCGGCAGGTCGCGGTGGTGAGCTTACCGGGGCTGAGGCCGCGGCTGCACGAGATGCGCTGGTTGTTGCTGAGCTTGAAGTCGTCGGCCCGGACCGCCGCCGGCAGCATCAGCGCCACAGCGGCCGACAGCGCCGCGCCCTTCGTCAACGTCCGCCACGAACCCAAGCGCATCGTCTGCCTCCCGACTTGTTGATCGCCGCCGCGACGGCGCTTCTGGCGACCCATGCGGATCGCACATCCGAATCCGGTGCCGAATTGTTTCCGGATTGCTGTAGTCCGGAATCGGCGCACGCGAAAGACACACCAAAGCGCACTGGCAAATTCCAAATCCGTACCGACATGGACGCGGGTGCGGCGAGCTCGGCTTGACGTAGAAACATCGTTCGTGATTTGTTCAGAACCTGCGACGCAGGACGCCGGGGCGCCGCTCGCATCGAGGCCCGAGGAGACGACAGCCATGATCGCCCACTCTCTCGCGACGCTGCTGGCCGCGGCGGTCGTAATCACGCTTGCGGCACCGGCGATGGCGCAGACCGAGGAGGCCACGCCGTGGGTGCTGTCACGCGACATGGGTTACGGCTACACCAAGGACGGCAAGACGTTCTCCTACAAGATGGGCACCAGCAACGCCAAGGACCTGTTCAAAGGCGCCCGGAAGGTACCGAAGGACACGCTGTTCTTCGTCGGCGCCAACGGCCAGCTCTACATGCGCAGCGGCCCGTTCCTCGAAGACGACGGCAGCTTCAAGTTCGGAACGAACCGCTGAGGCGGACCACGCCGGTGCGCTGGCACGTCTCAGAGATCGTCTCTGGCTGTCTGACGCGATCGGCGAGGACGGTCTCATCGCGAGGAGGCGCGTAGCGCCGTCTCGAACCATGCGCCGCAGGCCGCGTGGCTCCATCCTTCGAGGCGCCCGGCTACGCCGGGCTGCTCGGATGCAGACGCAGTGCTGTGAGGCGCAGTCACTTCAACCGCTGTCGCCTCATCAATGAACGAGGCCTCAGAACGCCGCGTAGAGTTCGCGCGCGCCGGGCTTGGCGCTGTTGGCGTCCATGCGGGCGTCGGTCACCGCCAGCAACTTCGCGACGGTGTTGTGACGGATCGCCACCGGATTGCGCTCATAGCCTGAGCGCTGAAAGAAGTTCGAGGTCGGCACGATCTCGCGCAGCTCCTGCGGCATCGTGACCATGTCGAAGCCGGTGCCGTCGCCGGTGAGATTCATCATCTCCAGTTCGGCGGCGGTCAGCGGTTCATTGTAGCCCTTCAGCTGGGCGAATTTCACCGAGGTCAGCAGCTTGTGGGTCTGCAGCAGCGGGCCGACATCGATGTCGAGCACCAGCGCGTGCGCGCCCCAGCCCTGCGGCGTGCGGCCGAGCTTCTCGTGCTCGCTCCAATTGCCCGGGATCGAGCGCGCCATCGCCACCATGCGCTTGACGATGCCGATCTTGTGCTCGAGCGCCTTGCGCTGCGGGCCGGACAGCGTCGAGGCGCGCTCGTTCAGCACCTTGAGAATATGATTGCCCTGTTCGGCGAGCAGCACCAGCGTGTTGGTGGTGAGCAGCTGATTGTAACCGATCGCGGTCGAGATCGCGCGCGAGCCCGGGCGCAATTTGCTGAGGCCCGATTGCATATCGTAGCTGCCGTCGCCGCCGGTTTCGAACGCATAGACCCGCACAGCCTGCTCGCGGGTCAGCCCCATCGCGCGGGCGACGCGCGCATAAGCGCGCTTGAACTCCAGCTCGGAGGCCGGCCGCTGCGGCACGAACTGATAGTAATCGGCGGCCGCCTTGACGAAATCCGCCACCACCGGCAACGACCGGCGCTCGCCCGGCGGCTGTGGCCGCGGCTCTGGATCGACCGGCCGTTTCGGCCCGGTATAGACCGGCGGCTGCACCAGCACGTAGTCGTCACTGGAGATTCGATCGCCGGCGCGGCGCTTGGCGTTGCGGATGCGGCGCTTCTCGGCGATCGCGTTCCAATAGGCCTCGGCGTCACGATCGAACTCGGCCCGTGCGGCCTGATATTGCTGCAGCCGGTAGCGATACTCGGCGATCGCTTCGGGCGAAGCCGCCTGGGCACGCGCATTCGCGACGGCGAGCGGCAGCGCGGTCTGGGCGAACGTGGCGGGCGCGAGCGCGAACAGCGCAAGCGACGCGAGGCTGACGGAGCGAATCAGACGAGTCGGCATGGCCGAATCATATCGCAGCCAGTGGTGAACGAATTGCTGCGCCGGCCGGGTTCCGTCTGCGGCAAATCGTGGCTCGGGCGCGTGCGCGGCCGCACGCTACTTCCAGGCGAACACCGGCTGTTCGAGATCTGCGACGCGCGTCACACGGCCGCCCAGCACTTCGCGGAACTGATAGATCAACGCCGCGGTCGGCGCGTGGATGTAGTCGCCGGCGTGGCGGAACCGAATCACGCGCCGCTCGCTCTCCGGGATGCGGGTGAAATCGAACGCTTCCGGCTCGGCGATAGCCGCGAGCGCGATGTGATGCACCGATGCGACCTCGGCCGGATTGGGTGCGAGCGGCCCGGCCGACGCCGCCCAGGCGACCACCGGGGTGATCAGATAGCCGGAACGCGTCGGATAGTCGTCGAGCATGCCGAGTACGTCGCCGGCGCCGAGTTGCAACCCGAGTTCTTCGTGCAACTCGCGGAGCGCCGTCTCCGGCGCGGTCTCACCGGCATCGCAGCGCCCGCCGGGCAGCGCCCATTGGTTGCTGTGCGCGCGCAGGCTGGCGGCGCGGAAGGTCAGCAGGAACGAGGCCGCGCCGTCGGCGCCGGCCACCACGGCGATCGCGACCGCGGCGCGCTTCAGGCCTTGCGGCTCCAGCCCATCGTCGTGGCGCGGAAAATCGCGGCAGCGCGCGGCGATCTCGCTGCGCAAAGCATCGTTGTGCAGATGGCTCATCCGGCTTGACTACACCGCGCGCGTGCCTGAGGAAACCTCGGCCGCGCCGTCGCTGCGGCGACAGGGACGAAACGCATGACCGAGACTGCCCGCAGCCTGAAAGCCGACGGCTGGACCATCGTCCACGACGACGGCTTCATCGATCTGGTCGGGCCGATGTGGCATCGCGTCGTCGACGGGCAGCACGAATTCGCAATCGCCACCGGCGCCAAGCATCGCAATCGCCGCGGACTGGTGCAGGGCGGGCTGATGATGACGCTGGCCGACCGCGCTTCCGGCATGGCGGCGCGCGAGCAGTCCGGTGCGCCACACGTCGCCACGGTGCAGCTCGACACGCACTTCATCGACGCCGGCGAGATCGGCGATCTGCTGATCGCGCGGCCGAAAGTGATCCGCTCGACCCGCAGCCTGATCTTCACCTCGACCGAAGTCAGCGTCGACGGCCGCTGCGTCATCGTCGCCACCGGCGTGTTCAAGATCGTGCGGCCGCGCTGAGCCGGAGACATTCCGCCAGCGGCGCTCAACCCGCGGCGCGCCAGCGGCCCAGCGCATCGAGCGTCACCAGGGCTTCGCCGCCTCCCGCGCCGGCGAGATGCCGATACGGCGCGTCGGGTTCGCCGAGATCGCTCAGCACGGCGAACGCACCCGGGAAATCGTCGCCCTCGGTATAGATGCCGGGGGTGACGATGGTGGCGAGGCCCGCGCCCAGCGCCGCCTTCAGGCCGTTGGTCGAGTCCTCGAAAGCCACGCAGGCCGCAGCCGGCAGCGCCAGCCGGTCCAGCACATAGTTGTAGATGTCGGGCGCCGGCTTCTTGGCCGGCACAACGTCCCCTGCCCCCACGACATCGAACAGCGCCAGCGCGTCTGCCCCTAATGCAGCGCCGAGCAGCGCTTCGACGTTCGGCAGGCTGGTGGTGGTGGCGATCGCCAGACGGACGCCGGCGCGCCGGGCGTCGCGGATCAGCCGCGCCACGCCGGGGCGCAGCGGTGCGCCGACGGCCGCGAGCGCGGTGTAACGCCGCGTCTTGGCGGCATGCAGTTCCGCGATCCGGCCAACGGCGCGCTCGGCACCATCAGGGCCCGACGTCAGGAAATGCGCAATCCTCTCCTTGCCGCCGGCCACGTCGAGCAGGCGTCGATACGCCGACTTGTCCCAATGCCAAGGCAGCAGCTCCGCCGCGAATGTCTCGTTGAAGGCCTGGCGGTGCAGCTCCTCGGTCTCGGCGAGCGTTCCATCGACGTCGAAGATCAAAGCTTTCGGTATCATCGCACCTCTATGGCTGCTGCGCGGGCACACGTGAACAGAAATGATGCCTGACAAAACAACCAAGCCACTGTAAAGTAAACTTTACAACTCAAGAGCTGTCCCGCATGACCCAGACCTCCGACACGCCGTCGCGGAAGTGCGACCTGTGCGCAGGCGAGATGAAACTGCTCGGCCGCCTCCCGCGACGAGCGAACCAAACCCAACGGTTGGTTTTCCGCTGCTCCGCCTGCGACAATGTCATTCAAGAACAGACGTGAAACCGTCGAGCCCGGCTTGGCCGGGCCTTAGTGCCGTTCAGCGCCGGTATGGCTCGCCCAGCGTCGCCGGCGCCATCTGCCGGCCGACCAGACCGCCGACGGCGAGCAGCGCCAGCAGATAGGGCAGCATGATCAGCAACGCATTCGGCACGTTGACGCCGAGCGCGGGGAGCTGGAATTGCAGCGCCGTCGCGGCGCCGAACAGCAGGCACGCCAGCGTGGTGCCGCCGATCCGCCATTTGCCGAAGATCACCGAGGCGATCGCCAGATAGCCAGCGCCGCGGGTCATGCCCTCGGTGAAGGTGTGAATGTCGCCGATCGACAGGAAGGCGCCGGCCAGCGACGCCATGAAGCCGGCGAACACCACCACGCCGTAGCGCACCGCCGTCACCGACAGGCCGGATTTGTCGACCGCCTTCGGCTCAGCGCCGGCGGCGTGGATGGCGAGACCGAGCGACGTGTAGCGCAGCACCAATGCGGTGACGATGATGATGGCGATGCCGGCGTAGAGCAGCCAGACCTGCTCGAACACCGCCGGGCCGATCATGGGAATATCGCCGAGCAGCGGCGGCTTGATCTTGGCGAGGCCAGGGATTTCGGCACGGGATCGCGCGCCAAAAATTTCGCGATAGGCCAGCGTGGTGGCGCCGAGCACCAGGATGTTGATGCCGATGCCGGAGACGATCTGGTTGGCGCGTAGCGTGTTGCTGAGAAAGGCTTGGAGCAGCGACACCGGCACCACCGAGATGATGCCGATCAACAGGCCGACCAGCGGATCGCCGGTCGCCCAGGCGCCGACCGCGGCGGCGAAGGCCGACATCAGCATCATGCCTTCGATGCTCATGTTGAGCACGCCAGCGCGCTCGCTGACCATCTCGCCGATGCCGGCCAGCAGCAGCGGCGTGGCGAGGCGGATCGACGAGCCGAGGAAGACGGCAAACAGCTCCCAGGTCATTTGCGCTCCCACTTCTCGATGAACAGCGCCGCGCCGGCGAGCGTGATCACGATCAGGCCCTGGATCACCACCACCAGCGCGGTCGGTACCGCCGCGACCATCTCCATGTTGATGCCGCCCGAGCGCATAAAGCCGAACAGCAGCGAGGCGGCGATCACGCCCGGGATCGAGCCGCGCGACAGCAGGCCCGCGACCAGCCCGTCAAAGCCGTAGCCGGACGAGAAGCCGTCCTTCAGCGTGTGCTGCTCACCGAGCAGCATCAGCGCGCCGGCAAGGCCGCCCAGCGCACCGGCGCCGGCCAGCGCGAACACAACGGTCTTCGCATACGAGATCCCGGCACGATGCGCCGCGACCGGATTGAGCCCGACGGCGCGCAGCCGCACGCCGAAGATGGTCTTCGCTAGCAATACCCCGACCACCAGCGCGATCAGCAACGTCAGCGGCAGTCCGATATGCACCGGGAAGCCGTAATCGCCGGTGAGCAGCGGCAGCTGCGTCGAGTCCGGGATCTCCAGCGATTCCGGCAGTGTCGCCGAACTGGTCATCGGCTTGCGCAGCAGGGCCGGCGATTGCACGCACCAATACAGCAGCCAGACGCCGATGAACGACAGCAGCAGCGTCGAGATCACCTCGTTGGTGCCGGACTTCACCTTCAGCACCGCGGCGAGCGCGCCCCACAGCGCACCGGCAATCACTGCGGCCAGCATCGGCAGCATGAAGGCGAGGCCGAGCGGCAGGTCGCTGACGTGGCCGTACAGCGCCACGGCGGTTGCGGCGATGCCGCCGACTGCGATCTGGCCTTCACCGCCGACATTGGTGAGGTTTGCGCGGTTGGCCAGCACGAAGCCGAAGCCGACCAGCGCGAACACGCAGGCGCGGTTGAGCGAGGCGGCGAGCGCATAGGGGGAGCCGATGGTGCCATCGACAAAAGCTTCGATCGCGTCGGGCACCGACACGCCAATCGCGGCGATCAACGCGAGACCGACCGCGGCGGCGAACGCCACGGCCGCGATCGGAACTAACAACGACGGTCGCAGCGTGAAACGCGGCGCGCGAGCGAGTGAGTTCTGCTGATCGAGCGTGGTCATTGTGCCTGCCCCGCCATCATGGCGCCGATCTCCGCCTTGCGGGCCGGATCGGCCGCGCATGTGCCCATGATCCGACCGCGATATAGCACGACGATGCGGTCAGCGACGCTGAGCAGCTCGTCGAGTTCGGACGACACCAGCAGCACCGCGATGCCGCGGCCGCAGGCCTCGCGGATATGGCCGTACACCGCCGCGACCGCGCCGACGTCGAGGCCGCGCGTCGGCTGCGACGCGACCAGGCACGACAGGTTCGGCAGCGTGATCTCGCGGGCCAGCACCGCCTTCTGCTGATTGCCGCCGGAGAGGCTCGAGAACGCCGCGCCCGGCCCGCGCGCGCGGACGTCGAAGCGCTGCATCAGCGTCGTCGCTTCGCGCTGCAAGGCGGTGCGGTTGAGGAAGCCGAAGCGGGTGAACTCATCGAGCCGGTTGAGATAGATGTTTTCGGCTAGGCTCATGCCGAGGACACAGCCGACGGCGTGGCGGTCTTCCGACACGATGCCGATTCCGGCCGCGGTGATCTCTTTCGGCGAACGGCCGGTGAGATCGGCCTCGCCCAAGTAATAGCGCCCGGAGGTCGGCGCCATCATGCCGGCCAGCACGGCGGCAAGTTCGCTCTGGCCGTTGCCTTCGACTCCGGCAACGCCGACGATCTCGCCGCGATCGACCGTCAGCGTGAAATTATCGAGCCGGGTGACGCCCTGGCGATCCTTCACCGTCAGCCCGTCGATCTGCAGCGCCTCGATCTTGCTACGCGGCGGCTGATAACCGACATGCGCGACCTTGCCGAGCCCGAGTGTCGAGGCCGCCGCGCCGTCGAGCTCGGCGACGTCGCCATGGATCATCGCCCGCACCAGCCCGTCGATATCGCGCGCCGGCGCATCCGAGGTCGCAACGGTGCGGCCGCCGCGCAGCACGGTGACACGATCGGCGACTTCCTTGATCTCGGCGAGCTTGTGGGTGACCAGCACCACGGCACGGCCGCTCGCCGCGACGCGGCGGCAGACCTGCAGCAGCGCCGCGATCTCATCCGGCAGCAGCACGGCGGTCGGCTCGTCCAGCACGAACAGCTGCGGATCGCGGATCAGGCACTTGACGATCTCGACCCGCTGCCGCTCGCCGACGGAGAGGTCGTCGATCTTGGCATTCGGATCGAGCGGCAGGCCGTACTCATCCGCCAGCTTGGCGAGCTGCCGCGCGCAGTCCTTGCGATTGAGCACGCCGCGGCCGCGGCCGAGCAGCACGTTGTCGACGACACTCATGTCGCCGACCAGGCTGAAATGCTGGTGAACCATGGCGATGCCCTGCGTCAGCGCATCGGCCGGCCCGGACGGCTGATAGGCGGCGCCGCGATAGGTCATCGCGCCGCCGTCCGGCCGGTGCACGCCGAACATCACGTTGCACAGCGTCGACTTCCCGGCGCCGTTCTCGCCCAGGATGCAATGCACCTCGCCCGGTCGCAGGTCGAGCGAGACCTCCGACAATGCGGTGAAGCTGCCGAACCGCTTGGTCACCTGAGACAGGCTGAGCAGCGGCGTAGAGGCTTCGACGGCGGGCGAGGTGCTGATCATGGCTAGCCCTTCAGCACCTTGATCTTGCCGGCGAGCAGATCCTTCATGATGGCGTCGAGCTTGGCCTTCTGCTCCGGCGTCGCGCCGCAGATCACCATGTTGGAGGCTTCCGGCCCCATCTTCAGGCCGAACTCCTTGTAGCCCGGCGCCCAGCTCCCCTTCACGGCTTCGTCGATCGCGTATTGCACCTGATAGCCGGTGCCGGTGATCGAATAGGCGACGTACAACGGATCGGTGCCGCAGCGATCGGTGTAGCTGCCGATGATGTGGGTGCCCTTCTCCTTCGCCGCCTGCTCCATGCCGCGCAGGCCGAGATTGAGGATGTGGTAGTGAATGTCGGCGCCCTGCGCGATCGCCGCCAGCGTCGCTTCCTTGGCTTTCGCCACGTCGTCGAAATCGCCGGTGTAGTTCTCGGTGTATTTGATGTTGGGATTGATCGACTTGGCACCGTTGCCGAATTCCTTGCCGGCATTGACGATCGACGGGATCTCGAGGCCGCCCACATAGCTGATCGCGCCATTCTTCGACAGCATTGCCGCCGCCGCGCCGGCCACATAGGCGATCTCGGCCTGCTTGACGTCGTAGCCGGCGACATTCGGCGCGCTCTCGCCGTCATTGCCGCCGACGATCGAGAAGTGAACTTTCGGGAAGCGCTTGGCGATCTTGTACACCGACGCCTGGGTCTGGCCGCCGACGCCGATCACCAGCGTGTTCTTGCTGGCCAGGTTGGTCAGCGCCTGATCCATATCGGCGTAGTTGATGTTCTCGATCATCTGCACCTTGATCTTGTCGCCGTACTTCTTCTCGGCGGCCATCAGGCCGTCGTACGACGACTCCATCCAGCCCTTGTCGGACTTCGACCCCGGAATCAGGATGCCGACCTTGAGCGGCTCGGCCTGCGCCAACGTGGCGGACAATGTCAGCGCGCCGGTGAGCAGCGCGGCTTTCAGAACGGAACGGCGTGACCTCATGAGACCCCTCTTTGGAAGCTGAATTGGTTGTGCGCCTCCCTGCAGCAAGCGGTATGCCAACACATCACCGCACTGATTTTGTTTGGGAATTTCATAGACGCGGCCGCCCCAAACAAACAAATGCTTACTTTTTAAGCCGCTAGTTGCGTGTCATGTCGAATCCGCAAGCAGGCGGTCGGCTCACTTCGGCGACCAGCATTGAATCTCCTCACAAATCGCCGCTGGCAGCGAACTTGCAATCAACCTGATCGGCACAGTTTGTAGTCGAGCCTTGTCAGCACCGCGCTTCGCAAGATGATGCGCGCAACGGAGAAACCACCATGATGACCAGCGACGGCACCGATCCCCGCGTGACGCACGCGCACGATGTCGGCGCATTCGTTCCCGGCCCGCGGTTGCAGGTCGCCGCGACCTCGCCTGGTCCGCTCGACGGACTGAGCTTTGCGGTCAAGGATCTGATCGACGTTGCCGGCACCATCACCGGCGGCGGCAATCCGGACTGGCTGCGCACCCATGGCCCGGCGACGCGCTCCGCCCCCGTGGTCGAGCGCCTGCTCGCGGCCGGCGCCAGCATCCATGGCAAGACCATCACCGACGAACTCGCCTTCAGCCTCGAAGGCGTCAACGAACATTACGGCACGCCGCTCAATCCGGCCTGCCCGGATCGGATCCCCGGCGGCTCATCCTCCGGGTCCGCCTCGGCGGTTGCCGCCGGACTGGTCGATTTCGCGCTCGGCACAGACACCGGCGGTTCGGTGCGGGTGCCGGCGAGCTTTTGCGGCATTTACGGCATGCGTCCCACTCACGACGCGTTGCCGCTCGACGGCGTGTTGCCGTTCGCGCCGAGCTACGACACCGTCGGCTGGTTCGCGCGGGACGTGGACACGCTGGCGCGCGTCGGCGACGTGCTGCTGCCGAAAGCATCTCCTGCGCCGATCGAGAAGCTGATCGTCGTCAGCGACGCCTTCGCGATCGCCGACGAGCCGGTCGCGGCCGCGCTGCGCGCGGTTTGTCAGGCGCTCGGCGCCACGGAGGAAATCACCGTCTTTGGCGGTGCCGATGCGGACTGGTTCGAGGCCTATCGCATCCTGCAAGGCACGGAGAACTGGCGCGAGCTCGGACCATGGATCAGCGCCACCAAGCCGCGTTTCGGCGAAGCGATCGCGCCGCGCTTTGCCGGCACGGAAGATATCACTGCGGAAGATGTCGAGCGCTGGCAGCCGGTGCGCGACGCCATCAGAGCCAAGCTCCGCGCGCAGCTCGGCGGCGGCGTTGCCTGGCTGATTCCCACCGCGCCCTGCATCGCGCTGCGCAAGGATGCGCCCGGCGCCGGCGAGCAGATCGGCCCGTTCTACGGACGCGCGCTGACGCTGACGTCGATCGCCGGCCATGCCGGGCTGCCGCAGATCAATCTGCCCGCAGCGACCGTCGACGGTTGTCCTGCCGGCCTCTCGATCGTCGCCGGCGCAAGCCAGGATCGCGCTTTGTTGGATGCGACGCGCGGCCTTGCTGCACGTCTGGCAGACCGGACGGCGGCATGACGAATTCGATGACTGATCTCAATGCCGACACCAAACCACGCCGACGGCCGCGCCGCTCGGCCGAACAGAACCGAGCCGCGATCCTGAAAGCCGCTACCGCCGAGTTCGCGACGCACGGCTATGCCGGCGCCCGCATCGACCGCATCGTCAAAAAGGCCGGCTCCAATCCGCGGATGATCTACGAGTTGTTCGGCAGCAAGGCGGCGCTGTATGTCGCGACGCTGGAAAGCGCGCTCGGCGCGCTGCGTAGCGAAGAACTCAAGCTGGACGTGATGCATCTCGATCCGCTCGAGGGGCTGCTCAAGCTGTTCGATTTCATGAACGGGCATCTGGAGCGCAACGGCCATCTGGTGAGCCTGCTGCGCAGCGAGAACATGATGAAGGCGCGGCACATGAAGAAGTCGCCGCGCATTCAGGAGATGTCGTCGCCGGTGCTCGGCATGACCCAGCGGCTGCTCGCACGCGGCGTTGCCGAGGGCCGGCTCGCGCCAGATATCGACCCGCTGCGGCTCTACGTGATGATCGCCGCGCTCAGCCAGTTTCACCTCGCCAACATGCACACGCTGTCGTCGGAATTCGAGACCGATGTCAGCTCCGCCGAATGGCGCACCGCCCGCCGCGCCGACGCGCGAAAGATGCTGGCGGCGTATTTGGAGAAGACGTGAAACGTTGCACCTGTTCAGATGAGACGCAACTCCAACAGATCCGTTAGTTAGGCAATCAGCCTCTCGACCCGCCATGCCCGGGCTCGTCCCGGGCATCCACGCCTTCAGGCCTCACCGCGTGGCAAGGCGTGGATGGCCGGGACAAGCCCGGCCCGAGGGCTCGCGCAACCGAACCGGGACGTGGCCTTGCCACATACACGGTCCTCATCCTGAGGAGCCCGGCGAAGCCGGGCCTCTCGAAGGATGTGGCGACGCAGCACCCGCGGCCCATGATTCGAGACGGCGCTTCGCGCCTCCTCACCATGAGGTCGTGCTTGTAGCAAGGCTTGAGATCATCAATTGCGGCAAGCGCTGCTAGGCATCTGGCGTAGATCGCCTACAGCGAAATCTCCATCAGGTCGCGGGCGACGACGAGCGGGCCGGTGTAGTGCTTCCTCACGTCCTGCATCCACATCTCGTCGCTGATCGTGTCGATGTCGCCCGGCACGAGGTGCGTCATCACCAGTTTCTTGACCTTGGCGGCGGCGGCGAGCTTGCCGAGGTCTTCGGTGGTGGTGTGCGAGGCGATCAGATGCTCCTTGAGCGTCGAGGCGTTCTTGATCCGCGCCGCCAGCGCGTCGACTCCCGGCACATAGAGCGCTTCGTGAATCAGCAGGTCAGCGCCTTCGGCGAACTTGGCGATCTCCGGATTGTAGGCGGAATCACAGACATAGACGATGACGCCCTTGGGCGTTTCGAACTTGTAGGCGTAGTTGCGCTCGAGGATCGGCGGATGCGGGGTGCGCAGCGCCGTGACCTTGACCTTGTCGGTGGTCAGCACCGGTCCGGACTCGATGATCTCCTTCACCACCAGGAATTTGCGCGGATCCGGCTTACCCTCGTCGGGCATCCGGATCTCGATGTCGTCCTTCATCGATGTCCAGAACGCCTGCGCCAGTGCGTCGAGCCCGACCGGCCCGAACGCGTCGATCTGGTGATTGAGGCCGGCAGACCAGGCGCCATAGACCATGTTGCCGAATTCGAGCACGTGGTCGGAATGCATGTGGGTGACGAACACGTAGCGCAAGCTCGGCAGCACGACCTTGGCCTCGACCAGCCGGCGCGCGACGCCGTAGCCGCAGTCGATCACGAACGGCACGCCGTCGACCAGCAGCACGTTGGCCGGGTTGGAACGGCCGGTGCCGATGCGCGGGCCGCCCTTGGTGCCGAGGCAAATCCACTTCACGCCGCTCTCGGCGCTGGCTTGCTGCGCCGCAGCGGTGCCGCTCTTCAGACCGAGCGCGCCAACGACACCGCCGGCCAGAGAGAGTTGCAGAAGCGTGCGCCGATCGAGAGACATCCAGGTTCCTTTCAGAGGAGATCGCGCCGCGCGAAGCGACGGTGACGAACGAAGTAGAACGCGAGTCCGGCCGCGGCAAGGCGGGAGCCCGCCGCGTTTCGATCAATCAGTCATGCCAGAGCGGAATGGCGCGGGCGCGGCGCGCCAGCGTCCGTGGGCGGCGGCGCCTCACCCGCCCGGACGTTGCCGAGGAATTCCGAGATCCGTGTGGCCCGGTCGTTGCCGTGCGCCGCCAGATCGTCGCCTTGGCGATCATCCGCAGTGCCGCCACTTCGGCATCCACCATCGCCGACGACACCGAGCCGACATCGGCCGAGACGTCCATTATCTGGCCAGCGCGGCGAGGCAACCGCGCCTGTTTCCGCGCCATCCTGCGCGAGCCGTCGCCACCCTCGGCGCCGTTACTTCGCAATCCTTCTGCACCTGCTCTGCCGTTGCTCTGCAACGTTGCTGATGACCACGGACTGGAGGTGCGCTGCACGAATTTTCCTCATGAGAAATTCTTGTTCTTATGGATTGACTTTGAAGAAACCTCTGCCCTAATCTTTTTTCGCCGGAAACAAGAAGCAGTCGCAGTTCGAGTGAGCGACTTCGATCGCATCGGACGGCATTGCCCAACGAGGGGTAAGAGATGAGCGGCGACGATTTGCCTGCAGCGACCATCCGTCCGGTGTCCAGACGCAAACTACTCAAGATCACTGCAGGCTCTGCAGCGGCCGCCGTTGCAGGCTTCGCGGCACCCAGCGTGATCGCCGCCGGCAAGGACAAAATCCTGATCGGCGTCCCGTCTTCGCTGTCCACGCCTTACGGCGTCGCCGACGACACCGATCATCTCAACGGCACAAAGCTCGCCGTGGAGGAGATCAATGCGGCCGGCGGTGTGCTCGGGCGCGAGATCGAGCTGTTCGTACCGGACGTCGATAAGCTCAATCCGGAAAGCTGCCGGCAGGCGATCGCCGCCTGCATCGACAAGAAGGTGCTGGCGATTTCCAACGCCTTCCTGTTCGCACCGATCCCCGCGATGGACGAATCCGCCAAGTACAAATGCCCGTATCTGCAGGGCAACACGCAGCGCACCGCGACGCTGGCCTACAAGGCGGACCCGAAGAAATACAGCCATGTGCTGCAGACCGATCCGTCGGAAGTCAACTACGGCTGGACCTATCCGCTGTGGCTCACCAAGATGGAAGAGACCGGCGTCTGGAAGCCTAAGAACCGCAAGATCCACATCGTCGCCGAGCAGGTCGGCTACTGCCAGACCATCCTCAAGGCGGCCAAGGAAGCGATCCCGAAATACAAGTTCGAACTCGCCGCCGTCACCGACATCCAGTATCCGGTCAACGACTGGAGCCCGGTGATCCAGAAACTCAAGGAAGTCGACGCCGGCGCGATCATGATCGACCATTGGGTCGCCGCCGAATACGCCGCGTTCTGCAAGCAGTTCTCCGCCGACCCCGTGCCGGGATCGCTGGTCTATCTGCAATACGGCCCGTCGCAGCCGGAATTCCTCGAACTCGGCGGCAATGCCACCGAAGGCTTCTGCTGGAGCACCGTGCTCGGCGTCTACGGCGACAAGACCGGCCAGGACTTCCGCGCCAAGTATCTCAAGAAATATCCGAAGTATGCCGGCAACATGGGCCTCGTCTACACCGGCAACGGCTACGACATCGTGCAGTACCTGAAGCGTTCGTGGGAGGCGACCAAGAAGCCGGAAGACTTCGAGGCGAACTGCACGTGGATCCGCGAGAATCCCTATCGCGGCGTCTGCGGCATGATGAACATGAACAACGAGTATCAGGAGGGGCTGCACTATCCCGACAACGGCTTCGGCAACCAGGCCGCCGAGCTCGAGAAGGGCATGAGTCAGCTGTTCGTGCAGGTGCAGGACGGCTCCCACAAGATCGTCTGGCCCAACGAGATCGCCGAGTCGAAGTTGAAGCCGGCTCCGTGGTGGTGACGGAACGGGCGGCAGGCTGATGCAGGGAACAGCTTTCTTCTCTTGCGAGAGCCTGTCGCTCAATCTCGGCGGGCGCGAAGTCCTTCGCGACATCGGCTTCGAGCTGCGGCCGGGCGAAGTGCTGGGGATCATCGGCCCCAACGGCGCCGGCAAGACCAGCCTGCTGGAGATTCTCTCCGGGCGCTTCCGCCCGAAGACCGGCAAGGTGCTGTTCGAAGGCCGCGACATCACCGCGCTGCCGCTGTTCCAGCGGGCGCGGCTCGGGATCGGCCGCACCTACCAGACGCCGCTCGTGCCGGAAGAGCTCACGGTCGGCGACACCTTCAAGGCGGCCCGACAGGCGTTCGAACCGTGGCTGACGCGGTTCGACGCCGAGTACGGCGCCAACCTGGTGCGCTTCCGCGTGCCTTACGATCGGCCGACCGTCAATCTGAAGACCTTCGAACGCCGCAAGCTGCTGATGGCGACGCTGCTGATGCGCCAGCCCAAGCTGCTGCTGATGGATGAGCCCGCGGCGGGACTGATCAACGCCGAGATCGACGAGATCGACCAGATCCTGCGGATGCTGTCCAAGGAGATGAACGTCGGCATCATCATCGTCGAGCATCGCATCGAGCTGCTCGAATCGATCGCCGACCGGGTGGTGGTGATGGATGCCGGCGAGATCATCGCCCGCGGCGCGCTCTCGGACATCATCGACAGCGAAGCGGTCCGCGCCGCGTATTTCGAGGCGCATTGAGCATGACCGAAGTGCTGAAGATCGAGGGATTGTCGGCCGGCTACGGCCCGCTCCGGGTGATCCACGATCTCGATCTGGTGATCCAGCCGGGCGAACGGATCGGCATCGTCGGCCTCAACGGCCATGGCAAGACCACGCTGTTCTACGCCATCGCCGGTCTCACCGGCTGGCAGCGCGGCTCCATCCTGCTCAACGGGCGACAGATCGGCCGCACCCGCAGCCAGGGCGCCGGGCGTTACACCCACCAGATCGTGCGTCAGGGGCTGGCAATCATGCCGCAGGGCGACGAGATTTTTCAGGGACTGACGGTGGAGGAACATCTCGACTCCGGAGCGTTCACGCCCGAAGCGTGGCGCACCCGCAAGGAGCGCAAGGAGCGCGTGCTCGACATCTTCGAGCCGCTGCGCAAGCTGATGAAGACGCCGGTCGGCCGTCTGTCGGGTGGCGAGCGCCGCATGGTGTCGATCGGGCGCGGATTGATGACTGACGCCAAGTTGTATCTCGCCGACGAGCCCTCGCTCGGCCTCGCACCGAAGATCGGCATCGCGGTGATGAACGCGCTGCTGGCGATCGACCTGAAGGACTCGGCGATGTTCATCGCCGAGCAGAACGTTGCGCTGCTCGAAGGAAAGGTCGACCGCATCATCGGCATGCACGCCGGCAAGCTGAAGGGCGAGGCCTCCTCGTCGTTCCGCCTCGGCGGCGGTCACTGAGCGCGCCGATGGATATCGCCTTCGTCCTCATCAACGCGATCACCGTGGCGGCGATCTACGGCCTGATCGCGATCGCGGTGTCGATCACCTGGTCGAGTCTCGGGCTGGTCAATCTCGCCTACGGCTTCATCTTCTCGTTCGCCGGCTACGCCGCCTGGCTGATGGCGACGCAAGTCTCCAAGGACCCGTTCCTGGTCGCCGGCACCGGCATCGCGGCCGGCGCACTCGGCGGCATCATCGTCTGTCTCCTGGTGTTTATCCCGCTGCACGACAAGCCGGCCTTCACGTCGCGCGGCATGATCGCCACGCTGGCGATCAGCCTGATCGGCAGCCAGCTGTTCCTGATGCTGTTCGGCCCGACGTCGAAGTCGCTGCCCGATCTGTTCGGCCGCTGGCGCACCAAGATCTTCGACGTCACGCTGACCGCCGACAAGATCGGCATCGTGGCCTGCTCGGTCGCGATGCTGATCCTTGTCGTGGCGTGGATGAAGTCGAGCCGGCGCGGGCTGGAAATCCGCGCCATGATGATGAACCCGCACGCCGCTGCGATCGTCGGCATCGGCGTCCGCCGCACCGGCTTCTACGTCATGGGCCTGACCGGCGCGATGGCCGGCCTCGCCTCGGTGCTGCTGTCGCAGACCTATTACATCGCGCCGTTCTCCGGCCTGACGCCGCTGATCAAGGGCGTCTCGATCGCGCTGTGCGGCGGCCTCGGCTCGGTGCAGGGCGCCGTGATCGCCGCCATCCTGCTCGGTCTGGTCGAAGCGCTCACCAACAAGTTCCTCGGCGGCCAATATGTGCTGATGACGCAGTTCCTGGTGATCATCGCCATCCTGATCGTGCGGCCGCGCGGCATCTCCGGCATCGTCGACAAGGCGCGCGAGCAATAGAATGACAGATCAACCGCGCATCACGCCCCCGCCACCAACCTGGAAAAATCCGCTGGCCGCCTGGGGCACCGCCACCGGCAATTCCGAAGCGGCGACCGTTGCGGTGCCGGATCCGCGCGAGATCTGGCGCAAATCCACCGCCTACAAGGTCAAGACCTATCCGGTCGGCCGGCTCAAATACTTCATCGTCTGGCGCGCGCACGGCGCGAAGCTGTGGGAGCGGCTGCGCTGGTGGCCGACCCGGCGCAACCTGCTGGCGGTCAAGGGCCTGTACAACCGCAAGACCGCGATCGCCGAAAAGCGCATCCTCGACCGTCGACCGATCTATTGGGCGCTGGCGCTGATCGGCCTGCTGATCGCCCCGCTGCTGTTTCCGCAGGCGCAGACCAACGCGCTGCTCACCGCCGGCGCAACCTTCGGCATCTTCGCGGCAATCAACGTGTGCTGGACCCTGATCATCGGCACCGCGTCGATCTTCTCGCTCGCCACCTATGCGGTGGTCGGCACCGCGGCCTTCGTCACCTCGCTGCTGTCGATCCACTACGGCGTGCCATGGTACGCGATGCCGCCGATCGGCGCCGGCATCGGTCTGGTGTTCGGCCTGCTGATCGCGCTGCCGGCGCTGCGGCTCGACGGCTTCTACTACGCACTGCTGACGCTGGGTCTGAACGAGCTGTTCCGGGTGTTCTTCACCACCTCCAAACAGTTCGGTGCGTCCTCCGGTGGCCTGTACGGCGCCGACTCGTTCATCAGCCAGGCGTGGCCGCCGATGACGCAGTCGATGGTCGCGTATTATTCGTCGTTCCTGCTGCTGGTGCTGGCGCTATTCGTGTTCCGCTTCATCAATGGCAAGCGGCTCGGCCGCGTCCTGCGGATGGCGCCGGAAAAACACGAGGCGTTCGCGGCCGCCGCCGGCGTCGACTACAAGCGCGCCCGCATCACCATCTTCCTGCTGACCTCCGCGGCGCTCGGCTTCATCGGCGGGTTCTACGCCGCGCAGTATCGCGGCGTCGCCTATTCGATCTTCGATTTCCAGACGGTGCTGCTCGGCCTCGCCATGATCACCATCGGCGGCATCGGGCGGGCCGAAGGCGCCGTGCTCGGCACCCTGGCGGTGATCTTCCTGCGCGACGTGCTGCTCGAATGGGGGCCGTGGCGCTATCTGATCATCGGGACGTTGATGCTGGGCGCCGTGCTGTTTCTCAACAACGGCTATTTCGGAATCCGCAAGCAGTTCACCGCCTGGCGCGCGAAGAAGCGCGGCGAATGGCGCTCCACTCGCACCGAGAAAGGCGGCGAGGCGCTGCCCGAGGAAGCCACCGAGATCGACGACAAGGACGCGCTGTATTTCCGCCGCTACGACAAGATGCAGCGCGACTACCTCAAAGGTTTGATCTCGCCCGAGATCATCGAGGAGCATCGCCGCCAGCCGCTGGGCCAGCATTCCGAGGCCCTGGAACGCGTGCTGCTGTATTTCCGCCGCGCCAAGATGGACGACAAATACGCGCTGCACGCCGCGTCGCCGCACGGCCCCTACAAGATCATCGCCTTCTCGGGCGTGCGCGGCGTCTCGCCGCGGCTGGTGGACGATCGCGAATACGGCACGCTGGACGAGGGCTATCACGCCGTCTTCATGCGGCGCGTCCACGACCTGATGGAAAGCTGAGGGCGGGCCGATGGCGGAGCCCCCAACCATCGACGTGCCGGATCAGGACGACCACGTCCGCGATCTGTTCGACCGGATGACCCGGGCCTATCTGCGGTCGGTGCTGAGCGACGAACTGATCGCCGAGCACGCGCGCGGCGATCACGGCCATGTCAGCGAGCCCCTGGCGCGGCTGCTCGCCTGGTGCCATCGCCGGCCGCGGCAGCAGCAATATGCCGTCAAGGCCGAAGCCGACGGCAGCTTCCGGCTGATCCGCTTCGCCGGGCGCGGACAGAAGCCCGTTTACGTCGGCGACGAGCGCTTCGTCACCTTGCAGGCGGCGCGGCACGGCGCGTTCCTTCGCCACGTTCAGGACCTCACAGAGAAGTAGAGATGGCTCAGCAGAAGATCTTCGGATACGCCGACCGCCTTTCTGTCCGCCCCGGCGAAAACATCACCTTCCATGTCAATTGCGACGGCGCCAGCGAAGCGGACGCCAGGCTGGTTCGGCTGATCCACGGCGACAGCAGCCCCGCCGGCCCCGGGCATGTCGAGGTCGAGGTCGACAGCGCGGTCAACGGCAGCTGGGCGGTGAAGAAGCAGTTCACCCAGCTCGGCAGCTATCTCGAGGTCGAAGACCCCTCGCGCAAACTGGACGTATCCGGCAGCCTCACGCTGATGGCGTTCGTGTGGCCGACGCTGCCGCACAAGGGCAACCGCCAGACCATTCTCGGCCGCTGGGACACGCTGCGCAACGCCGGCTACGCGCTCGGTATCAACCCCGCAGGACATCTGGAGTTCTGGGTCGGCAACGGCACCGAGGTCGACTACGTCACCGCCGAGCTGCCGCTCGTCGCCAAGGTCTGGTACTTCGTCGCGGTGTCGTATGATCGCGCCAGCGGCCGCGCAGAGATCTATCAGGAGGGCGTGCTCAACCGCTACAATTCGCTGATCAGCAAGGTGGTGCCGCACGACTATGCCAGCCACGTCGCCCAGCACTTCCGCTTCGCGCCGGACAACCGGCCCGACGTGCCGTTCCTGATCGCCGGGGCACGCGACGAACACAAACTGCGCGGCCCGTTCGTCAGCGACCTATATGCGGGCAAGATCGACCGTCCGGCGATCTGCGGCCGCGCGCTGACCCGCGCCGAACTCGATCATTGCCGCAAGGGCGGCCTGCCGCCGGAAGCCGACATCCTGGCCTATTGGGACACGTCGAAAGGCTACACCGCGCACGGCATCGGCCACGACGTCATCGACATCGGTCCGCACAAGCTCGACGCCAAAGGCTTCAACCACCCGGTACGCGGCATGACCGGCTGGAACTGGACCGGCAAGGACGACTGCTTCCGGCTCGATCCGTCGCAATATGGCGGCATCGAATTCCATCCCGACGCCGTCACCGATTGCCGCTGGGAGCCGACCAAGACCTTCACGGTTCCGGCCGATCTGAAGAGCGGCATCTATGCGATGCGGCTGCGGATCGGGCCCGGCACCGGCATCGCCGAAGAGTACATCGTGTTCGTGGTGCGGCCAGCGAAGCCGAACGGGAAGCTGTGTTTCCTGGTGCCGACCGCGAGCTATCTGGCGTACGGCAACGAGTCGCTCTCCTTCGACGCCCACATCATCCAGCCGATGACCGGCCAGCCGCCGGTCGTCACCGATCTCGACGTCGAAACCTACGAGCATCGCGAATACGGCCTGTCGACCTACGATCACTACGAGGACGACGCCGGCGTCTGCTTCTCGTCCTACCTGCGGCCGATCGTCAACATGCGGCCGAAATATCGCATGTCGAGCATGAACATCACCTGGCAGTTCCCGGCCGATCTGTCGATCGTCGCCTGGATCGACCACATGGGCTACGATTGCGACTTCATCACCGACGAGGACCTCGACCGCGAAGGCGTCGAGTTGCTGAAGCCGTATCTATGCGTGATGAGCGGCACCCATCCGGAATACGTCTCGGAGAAGATGCTCGATGCGCAGGAGGATTACGTCGCCGGTGGCGGCCGGCTGATCTATATGGGCGGCAACGGCTATTACTGGGTGGTGGGATTCGACCCGGAAGTGCCGGCCTGCATGGAGGTGCGCAAGCTCGATAGCGGCATGCGCGCCTGGGCCGCCAAGCCCGGCGAGCACTATTTGCAGACCACCGGGGAGAAGAGCGGGCTGTGGCGCAATCGCGGCCGCGCGCCGCAGAAGCTGACCGGCGTCGGCTTCATCGCCGAAGGCTTCGAAACCGCCGCGCCGTATCGCAAGATGCCCGACGCCTGGCACCGCACGGTGTCGTGGATCACCGAAGGGGTCGAAGGCGAGATCATCGGCGATTGCGGCCTCGCCTATGGGGCCGCCGCCGGTGTCGAACTCGACCGCTACGACCTGTCGCTCGGCACGCCGCCGCACACCAAGATCATCGCCTCGTCGGGCGGGCATTCCGACAACTACGTGCTGGTGACGGAGGAACTGCTTTACGCCTATGCGGGCCTCACCGGCTCTCTGGATTATCGCATCCGCGGCGACATCACCTACTTCACCGCGCCGAACGACGGCGCGGTGTTTTCGACCGGCTCGATCGGCTACGGCCAGGCATTGCCGGCCAACGGCTTCGACAACTCCGCATCACGCGTCCTCGCCAATGTGGTGGACGCCTTCCTGAAGCCGGGCCGCCTGCCCGGTAGCCACTGGACCGTCGAGGAGAAGCAGTGGCGCTAAAGCGCTTCATCGCTTGATTGAAACGATCCGACCGTTCGCAGGCACTGAGTCCTCATCCTGAGGAGCCCGGCGAAGCCGGGCGTCTCGAAGGATGGGGCAACCTATTCTTTGTAGCCCATGGTTCGAGACGGCGCTACGCGCCTCCTCACCATGAGGTTGTGCGTGTGGCGGCAGTCACTGATCTTCCCCTTTGATTCCAAGAAAAGCAGAGCTGCTCTAATTGGAGTGCGCGTTTCAACTCGCGATCCAGCCGACGTCAAACGGCACGCCGATCGACGATCTCGTCGATCGCGTCATACACGAGATCGAGATCCGCCTCCGTGCTGCAATAAGGCGGCATCAGGTAGATCGTGTTGCCGAGCGGCCTGACCAGTAGATTGCGGGCGCGGAAGGCCTCGTACAGCATGGGGCCGATATTCGCCATGTAGCCGGCATCGCCGGCGACGACGTCGAGCGCCGCGATGGTGCCGAGTTGGCGCACGTTTTCGAAGCGGCCATCGACGCGGAAGCGATCGAGCTTGCGGGTCTGCAGCGTGGTGAGCGCGTCGATGCGCTGCATCACCGGCTCGCTATCCCAGACTTCGAGATTGGCCAGCGCCGCCGCGCAGGCGATCGGGTTGGCGGTGTAGGAGCTGGAGTGGAAGAAGGTGCGGGTGCGGTCGGGCGAGTAGTGCGCGTCGAAGATGTCGCCGCGGCACAGCGTCACCGCCAGCGGCAGCGAGCCGCCGGTGAGGCCCTTGGAGTAGCAGGCGATGTCCGGCGCGATGCCGGCCTGCTCGCAGGCGAAGCGGGTGCCGGTGCGGCCCCAGCCGGTCATCACCTCGTCGGCGATGAACAGGACATCGTGCCGCTCGCACACCCGCTTCATCTCCGCCAGCACCGCGGGCGGATAGATCAGCATGCCGCCGGCGCCAAGGATTAGCGGCTCGACGATCAGCGCCGCAACGCCACCTGCCGCGCAAGCAGCGTCGAGCGCATCGAGTGTCATTTGCTCGCGGCCCGATTCCGGAAACGGAATGCGGTCCACGGCAAACAGCAGCGGATCATACGGCGCGTTGAACACGCCGCGCTCGCCGACCGACATGCCGCCAATGGTGTCGCCGTGATACGCGCCCTGCAGCGCCAAAATGCGCGTGCGGCTTTCACCGCGATGCCGCCAGAAGCCGAGCGCCATCTTAAGCGCGACCTCGACCGAGGTCGAGCCGCTGTCGGAGAAGAATACGTATTCCAGCTGCGGCGGCGTAATCTCGATCAGCCGCCGCGCCAGTCGCTCCGCCGGCTCGTGGGTGAAGCCGGCGAAGATGACCTGATCGAGCCTGTCGGCCTGCGCCTTGATGGCCTGCACGATGTGCGGATGGCGATGGCCGTGGGTGATCACCCACCAGGACGAGATCGCATCATAGATGCGCCGGCCGTCGGTTGCTTCCAGCCACGCGCCCTCGCCGCGCGCGATCGGGATCGCCTCAGGCTGCACCGCGTGCTGGGTGAACGGATGCCAGACGGGGGATTTGGAGGTCATCAATCAGCCTTCAGGAAATCAGCAGCGTTGAAGTTCGCCGCGAACGCGGCGCGCAGCGCCGCAGCGTCGAGTGTCAGCAGATGCGGCAGCCGGCCGAGCCGCTTCGCGCCGCTGAAATCGCCAATGACGCGCTCGGACTCGGCATTCTCGTCGCCGATAAAGGCGATGCCGAGCAGCGGGATGTGGCGGGCGCGCAGCGCCTCGACCGACAGCAGCGTGTGATTGATGGTGCCGAGCGTGGTGCGGGCGCACAGCACCACGGGCGCCTGCCAGCGCGCGAACACATCGATGGTCAGCAGCGTCCGCGTCAGCGGCACCAACAGGCCGCCGGCGCCTTCGATCACCAGTGGCCGCTCGGTGCGCGGCAGCACCAGTCGCTCCGGATCGATCGTGATGCCATCGAGCTCAGCGGCGAGATGCGGCGAGGCCGGCGTGTTCAGTCGATACGCTTCCGGCAGCAGCCGCGCTTCGGGCAGCCCCGACAATTGCAGCACGCTGTCGCGATCGGTGCCGTCATCGAGCCCAGCCTGCACCGGCTTCCAATAATCAGCGTCGAGCGCGCCGGCGAGCGCGGCGGCGAACACGGTCTTGCCGACGCCGGTATCGGTGCCGGTGACGATGATGCGCGCGCTCATGCGGCCATCCGCATGTCTTCGGCCAGTGCCGCGAACAGATCTGCGACGATCGCCTCGTCGATATTCGCCGTCAGCGCGATGCGCAGCCGCGCGGTGCCCTCCGGCACGGTCGGCGGCCTAATGGCGCGAATGTCGAAGCCGCGCCGCTGCAGCGACGCCGCCACCGCGACCGCCGCCTGATCGGCGCCGATCACCACCGGCACGATGTGCGAGCCCGACGCCTGCAGCCCGCAGGTCCGGCGCAATTCGCGCTCAGCGAAGGTCACCAGCCGCGCCAGCCGCTCGCGCCGCTCCGGATTGGTGCGCGACAGCTCGATCGCCGCGCGGGTGATCGCCGCAGTCAGCGGCGACGGCGCGGTGGCGAAGATGAAAGGCCGCGACCGGTTGACGAGAAAGTCGCGGATCACCCGCGGCGCCACGATGAAGCCGCCGACCGTGCCGAGCGCCTTGCCGCAGGTGTGCAGCGTGACGACGTTGGGCCGCCCCTCGAACCGCGCCGCGAGGCCGCGGCCGTTCGGCCCGAGCACACCGGTGGCGTGCGCCTCGTCGATCACCAGCATGGCGTCGTGCCGATCGGCGATGGCGAACAGGCCGTCGAGATCGGGACTGTCGCCGTCCATGCTGTACAGGCTCTCGACCGACAGCCACGGCCGCCCCTTGCCGCCCGCCGTGCGCCA
This sequence comes from Rhodopseudomonas sp. AAP120, assembly GCF_001295845.1. Lineage (GTDB taxonomy): Bacteria > Pseudomonadota > Alphaproteobacteria > Rhizobiales > Xanthobacteraceae > Rhodopseudomonas. Next base: position 41,787 of record NZ_LJIC01000002.1, read on the forward strand.
GCGCACGATCGCGGTCTCGAACGCGTCGATATCGTTGTGCGCCACGCCGACGAACTCGGCACGGCCGCGGCGCAGCCCCTCGTGCACGCTGGCGTGGATCAGCTCGTCATGCACCACAAGATCGCCGCGCTGCGGCAGCGTCGAGAAGATCGCCTGATTGGCGACGAAGCCGCCGCCGAAATACAGCGCGGTCTCGGCGCCGAAATACGCCGCCGCCTCGGCCTCCAGTGCCTCGTGCTCCGGATGATTGCCGCGCAGCAGCCGCGACCCACCCGACCCGACCGGCACGCCCCGCGCCACCGCCGCGGCCGCCGCGCGGCTCAGCTCCGCGGATTCGGCGAGCCCCAGATAGTCGTTCGACGTGAAGTCGATCCCCGCCCGCGCCTTCAGCGCCCGCAGCCGCCCCCGCCCCGCCAACCCGCGCAGATCGGCCTCGAAAACCTCATGCATGATCGTGATTCATCCTGATGTGCCGCCCGTGCGGACCCTGCCCGCGCGGCGCCCAAAACACTTGCCCCAAGGCGCTGCGGCCGACGCCGACGGCCAGGCAGCCGCCCTGCTTAGCCGCGAAGCCTCATCCGCAAAACCCAGCGCTCCGCATGCCCGCCCGACCGGGCAGCAATGCGGCGGAGAGGGGCAGGCTCAAGTCTGCGCGCAGCGCTGCATTCAGCGCAAGCGGCTGAGAAACATCGATAAATATGTCTATCGGGGAAGGGATGGTGCCCAGGGGCGGGATCGAACCACCGACACTGCGATTTTCAGTCGCATGCTCTACCAACTGAGCTACCTGGGCGTTCCGCCGGGCGATGCCGGGGGAGCGCCGGTTTATAGTCAGCCGAACCGGCGCTGTCCACCCGTCCGCAACATCCAAATGACAGGAAAATCGGGGATGGTCCGGACGGCCCGATCGCGCCTCGGCCACGGCGGCAGACCGGGGCCCCGGAACCGCGGATCGCCGCCTGAAGGCTCAGTCCTCGTCGTCGTCCGCGGGTGCAGCCGGGATGGCGTAGGAGCCGGACAGCCAACGATTCAGATCGACGTCGCGGCAGCGCTCGCTGCAGAACGGGTGCGAGTCCGGCGTCGCCGGCTTGCCGCAGATCGGGCAGCTTTTGGCCTTGGCCGGCTTGGCGGCCTTTCCGGCGGGCGTCTCAGGAGGCATTGAGCCAGCCGTGGCGGATCGGGAAGCCTTCGCCGCCGAGCAGGTTCACCGTCTCGTACAGCGGCAGGCCGACGATGTTGGTGTAGGAGCCGACGATCTTGACCACGAAGCTGCCGGCGATGCCCTGCACCGCATAGCCCCCGGCCTTGCCGCGCCATTCGCCGGAGGCGACGTAGCCGTCGATATCCTCTTCGTTCAGCCGCTTGAACCGCACCTTGGTTTCGACCAGCCGCTGCCGGAAGCCGCCTTTCGGCGTCACCAGGCAGATCGCCGAATAGACCCGGTGGTTGCGGCCCGACAGCAGCCGCAGGCACTGCGACGCCTCGTCGACCAGTTCGGCTTTCGGCAGGATGCGGCGGCCGACGGCCACCACCGTATCGGCGGTCAGCACGAAGGCGCCGCGCAGGTCGTCGTCGAGCTGCACCGACTTCAGCGCCGCTTCGGCCTTGGCGCGGGCCAGCCGCGTGGCGCAGGCGCGCGGCAGCTCGCCCTTGGTCGGGGTCTCGTCGACATCGGCCGGGCGCAGCGCGTCGGGCTCGATGCCCGCCTGGTTGAGCAGAGCGAGCCGGCGCGGCGAAGCGGACGCGAGAACGAGTTTGGGACGGCCGGACATGCGGAACTTCGATTCGGGCGGGTGGCGGGAAAGGAGCCGGAACCTATCGGAAGGCGAAAGCCGGGACAACAGGCCCCGCGCACCAGCATGACGCCTCAGCGCGCCGGCCAGTTCCAGGACGGCAGCTCGCCGTCCCGCACCACCGTCTCGCTCAGCTCCTTTTCGAGGACGATCTCGCGGCACTCGGCTTCGCGGCCGAGCGCCGACACCAGGCCCGCGGCGTGCGACACCACCACGATCTGCGAATGCGCCGACGCCGCCGCGATCAACCGGGCGAGCGGGCGCAGCAGATCGGGATGCAGGCTAGCCTCCGGTTCGTTGAGGATCATCAGCTCGGGCGGACGCGGCGAGCGCAGCGCGGCGACCAGCAGCAGATAGCGCAGCGTGCCGTCGGACAGTTCGGCGGCCTTCAGCGGCCGCAGCAGGCCGTGCTGCTGCATCGCCAGCTCGAAATAGCCGTCGAGCTCGGAGACGATCAGCCGCGCCCGCGGAAACGCGTCATCGATCGTGGCATCCAGAGCCTCCGGATCGCCGATCTCCAGAATGGTCTGAATCGCGGCGGCGAGGTCGGCGCCGTCGCCGCCGAGCACCGGCGTATGCGTGCCGATCTGCGGCCGCCGCGCCGGCGCGTCACGGTCGGTGCGCAGCTGATCGTAGAACCGCCAACTGCGCATCCGGTCGCGCAGCAGCAGGAGTTCGAGCGCGTCGCGCGGATCGGCGCCATGCGTCATCATGCTGTCGGAGGCGGCGAGCTGGCGATACACCTCGCGCCATTGCCCGCCCTCGTCGCGCACCCGCACCAGCGGCCCGCGCCGCTCGGCGAATGCATTGGCGCGGCCGAGCAGTTCGCCGGTCCACACGCTCTCGACCTTGATCTCCGGATCGCGCCCGAACAGCGAGGTCGCGTCCGGCAGCGGCAGGCCGAGATCAATCGCGTAGCCGTAATCGGGCCCGGCAAAGCCGAGCTTGAGGCCGACGCGGTTACTCCGCGTCGTGCCCTGCACCGGCTGCGCGCCGCGCTTCATCGCCCGCGACACCGTCTCCGGCCCCGCCCACAGCGTCGACTGCAACCCGCCTTCCGCCGCCAGCGACTGCACCACCCGCCCCTGCGCAATCTCCGCCAGCAGCCGCAACGCCCGGTACAGGCTGGACTTGCCGGCGCCATTCGCCCCAGTGACGACATTGAGCCGCCCGAGCGTGAGCCGCACGTCGCGCAGCGATCGATAGCCGGAAACGGCGAGGCGGGTGATCATGAGGCGACCCGGACGTGGACGATGCGGACGGGATAGCAGATCGGGGCTGCGAGCCAAACGTAGGACGGCAACGTTATAAAGCACTGCGCTCGCTCCGCGCACGGCAGGCTCCCTCTCCCGCTTGCGGGAGAGGGCTGGGGTGAGGGCGACGCGGGCACTGCGTCGCTTGTCGCGACAAGCAGCAAGGCTCGGTCGCGCGGGGACGCCCCCTCACCCGCCCGGCTTCGCCGGGCGACCTCTCCCCGCGCGCGGGGAGAGGTTACGCAATGCTCGGGGAGAGGTTCGGGGACTGGTTGTGCACACGAGCAAACTACTCATTCCCCCCTGAGTGCCGCCCGAACCGCTTGTAGATGCGTTGCATCAGGGTGTCCGCGACGTCCTGGTAGGCGGCGATGCGTTGGTCGCGGGTGCCTTCGGTGCCGGTCGGGTCGTAAGTCGGCCAGTATTCGACGTCGATGGCGTGGGTGCGGGTCAGTTCCAGCGCCTTGTGGTGCGCTTCGGGCGACAGCGTGACGATCAGGTCGAAGTTCAGCCCCTCCCAGTCGTCGAGTTCCTCGAACGTCGTCGGCTTGTGCTTGGAAATGTCGATGCCGCGCTCGGCCATCGCCGCCACCGCGAATGGGTCAAGCTCCTGGGTCTTCACCCCGACCGAACGGATATACATCGTGCGCGGCGCGATGCTGCGCAGCAGGCCCTCGGCCATCGGCGAACGCACGCTGTTCAGGCCGCAGGCGAACAGCACCGCTTGCGGCTGCCGCATGCGCGTCAGCCCTTCCAGTGCAGCACCGAAATCAGCGTGAACAGCCGGCGCGCGGTTTCGAAGTCGATGCGGACCTTGCCGGCGAGGCGTTCCTGCAGGGTGCGCGAGCCTTCGTCGTGGATGCCGCGGCGGCCCATGTCGATGGCTTCGATCTTGTCCGGCGTCGCGGTGCGGATCGCCTGGTAGTAGCTGTCGCAGATCATGAAGTAATCCTTCACGATGCGCCGGAACGGCGACAACGACAACAGATGCGTGATCACCGGCGTGCCGTCCTCGCGCCGGATGTCGAACATCAGCCGGTTGCCGGTGATGCCGATATGCAGCGTGAACGGACCTTCTGCGCCGTTCTCCGGCGCGAACAGATTCTTCTCGACCAGATCGTAGATCGCGATCGCGCGCTCGTGCTCGATGTCCGGCCCGGACCGCCCGATCGATTCCTCGTCGAGCGTCACCGCGACGATGCGATTGTTGGAATCGTCTGGTTCGGAATCACTCATCGCCGGTTCAGACGCAGTCCCACCGAGCGCGCATGCGCGTCCAACCCCTCGGCGTCGCCGAGCGTCATCGCCGCCGGCCCCAGCGCCGCGAGCTGCTCCGGCCCGCATTTCAGGATCGAGGTGCGCTTCATGAAGTCGAGCACGCCGAGCCCGGACGAGAACCGCGCCGAGCGCGCGGTCGGCAGCACGTGGTTGGAGCCGCCCACATAGTCGCCGATCGCTTCCGGCGTATGCGCGCCGAGGAAGATCGCGCCGGCATTGCGGATCTTGGCCGCGAAGGCTTCCGGATCGGCGGTGATGATCTCGAGGTGCTCGGCGGCGATCGCATCCGCCAGCGCCACCGCCTCGTCCAGCTTGCCGACCTTGATGATCGCGCCGAACTCGCTCCACGAGGCGCGCGCGATCTTCTCCCGCGGCAACGTGGTCAGCTGCCCCTCGACGGCGCGCTCGACCTGCGCGGCGAGGTCCGCATCGTCGGTGATCAGGATCGACTGCGCATTGGCGTCGTGCTCGGCCTGCGCCAACAGGTCGGCAGCGATCCAGTCCGGATTGCCGGTCTGGTCGGCCACCACCACGACTTCGGACGGGCCGGCGATCATGTCGATGCCGACGCGGCCGAACACCAGCCGCTTGGCGGCCGCCACATAGGCGTTGCCGGGCCCGACGATCTTCGACACCGGAGCGATCGTCGCGGTGCCGTAGGCCAGCGCGGCGACGGCCTGCGCGCCGCCGACGCGATAGATCTCGGTGACGCCGCCGAGCGACGCCGCCGCCAGCACCAGCGGGTTGAGCTTGCCGTCCGGCGACGGCACCACCATCACCACGCGCTCAACGCCGGCGACCTTGGCGGGGATGGCGTTCATCAGCACCGAGGACGGATACGCCGCAGTGCCGCCGGGCACGTACAAGCCGACCGCCTCGACGGCGCTCCAGCGCCAGCCGAGCTCGACACCGAGCGCATCGGTGAAGCGGTCGTCCTTCGGCAACTGCCGGCGGTGAAAGAACTCGATGCGGTCGCGCGCGAATTTCAGCGCGTCGATGGTCGCCGGATCGCAGGCCTTCACGGCCGCGTCGATCTCGGCCGCGGTGACGCGCAAGCCGTCCGCCGTCAGGGTCAGCCGGTCGAACTTCGCGGTGGCTTCGAGCAGCGCGACGTCGCCGCGCGCCGCGACGTCGTCGACGATCGCCCGCGTCGCCGCCTCGATGTCGGCCGCCACTTCCCGCTTCATGGCGAGGAAGGCCTTGAACTGCGAGGCAAAATCGGTGCTGGCGCTATCGAGACGAATGGGCATTTGCAGGCTTCCGGAGGCATCTCGGCCCAAGCGGGCCTGATGCTCAATGGCGCGGCGACTTACCGCCGTCAACCCTTATGCCGGAAGGCTTTCGCTTCGGTTGCCGGATCGGCGCCGGGCGCATGGGCAATCGGCTCAGCCGAGGCCGCCGAGCTCCTCGGACGGGTCGCGCTCGCCGTCTCCGACGCCGAGGTGATCCGGCCCGAGGTCGGTCAGCGCGCATTCCAGACACTCGACGTCCAGCCGCAGCATGCCGCCGCGGGCGAACATCAGCACCACGCTGCCGCCCGGCGGCTCCTGTGCCGGGTAGAACTCGATCCCGACCATCTCCAGCGCAATGTCCGGCTTGTCGATGTCGATGTTGCGCGACTTGCAGGCGAGCACGCGGTCGAACCGCAGCGCCGCGATCAGCCGACCGGGCACCGGCTCGCCCGCCAGCGTCTGCTCCCAATCAAGC
>NZ_LJIC01000020.1 GCF_001295845.1 Rhodopseudomonas sp. AAP120
GATCGATCCTGCCCGGCAGGAACGATCGCGCGAGACTGCTGTTGCCGCTGACATCAGCAGGACAGTAGAGATGACCAATAAAATCACCCGCAGGAATGTGGTCGGCGGTGCGGGCGCTGGCGTTTTTGGCGTCGCAGCCGCAGCGGCTCCCGCCTTCGCGCAGAAGGCCGGCTCATCGACTACGGCGTCGACGGCCGCGCCGTTCGAAGATCCCGCCGGCAAATATCCGAAGCCGCCGTTCCAGCGCCAGGAACAGCCTTGGCCGGGCCTCGCGTCGAAGATGAATCCGCCGCCGGATCACGGCGAGAAAAGCTACAAGGGCTCGGGCCGGCTCGCCGGCCGCAAGGCGCTGATCACCGGCGGTGACAGCGGCATGGGCCGGGCCGCGGCGATCGCCTTCGCCCGCGAGGGCGCCGATGTCGCCATCAACTATCTGCCGGCCGAGGAGGAAGACGCCCGGCAGGTGATCGAGCTGATCAAGGAAGCCGGCCGCAACGCCGTCGCGATCCCAGGCGATCTGCGTGATGAAGCCTTCTGCACCCGGCTGGTCGAGCAGGCGGTGCAGCAGCTCGGCGGACTGGACATTCTGGTCAACAACGCGGCGCGGCAACAAACCCGTGCGTCGATCCTCGACCTGTCGTCGGAGGATTTCGACGCCACGATGAAGACCAACATCTACGCGCCGTTCTGGATCACCAAGGCGGCACTGCCGCATCTGAAGCCGGGCTCTTGCATCATCGGCACATCGTCCGAGCAGGCGACCGATCCCTCGGCCGAACTGTACGACTATGCGCAGACCAAGGCGGCGACGACCAGCTACGTCCGGTCGCTCGCCAAGCAGCTTGCCTCCAAGGGCATCCGCGTCAACGCGGTGGCGCCGGGTCCGATCTGGACGCCGCTGCAGGTCTCCGGCGGCGCGACGATGGAGAAGCTCGAGAAGTTCGGCGGCATGACGCCACTGGGCCGCCCAGGCCAGCCGGCCGAACTGGCGTCGATCTACGTCCAACTCGCCGCCAACGACGCCAGCTACGCGACCGGCCAGGTCTACGGCGCCATGGGCGGCGGCGGATTGCCGTAAACCACAGGGACGAACGAACAGCCGGCGTGTCGAAGCGCCGGCTGTTCCTGCATTGCTAAGCGGCCCCGTGGGCGGCCTTCACCGCTACCCGGTCGATCGCTCCGGCCGAAGTCTTCGGCAACTCCGCGACGAACACGATGTGCTTCGGTTTCTTGTAGCGCGCGATCAGCGAGGCGACGAACTCGGCGAGTTGCTCGGCAGCGATGCTTTCACCAGCTTTCAGCACGCAAACCGCCTTCACCGCCTCGCTCCACTGCGGGTCCGGCACGCCGATCACCACCGCGTCGGCGACGGCCGGATGCTGCTTCAGCGCCGCTTCGACCTCGGCCGGATAGACGTTCTCGCCGCCGGTCTTGATCAGCTCCTTTTCGGGCGCGCGGCCGGCGTAGAACAGATAGCCGTCTGCGTCGAACCGGCCCATGTCGCCGGTGTGATGCCAGCCGCCGCGGAACGCGTGCCGGGTCGCGGCGTCGTTGTTCCAGTAGCCTTTGAACACGGTCGGGCCGCGCACGACGATCTCGCCGACTTCGCCGGGCGGCAGCGGCTTGTCGTCGGCATCGACCACCGCGAGGGTGCGCCAGAACAGCGGCCGACCGGCGGATCCGGGCCGTTCGCGATAGGGCGCGAAGGTCGACAGGCCCGAGGTCTCGGACTGGCCGAAGGTCGCCCAGAACGTCGCCTGCGGGCAGAGCTGCTCGAAGCGCTCGATCGTCGCCGGGGCGTCGAGGCCAGTCACGGCGCGCAGGCTCTGCAGTTGGGCGGGCGCCGCCTGATCCAGAATGTTGCCGAGCATCGGCGCAAACTCCGCCATCACCGTCACCTGCTCGGCGGCGATGTCTCGCGCGGCCTGCGCGGCGTCGAATTTGGCGGCGATGACGCTGGCGCCGCCGGCCTGCTGCAGCGTCAGCATCAGCCCGAGCCCGGTGACGTGAAACAGCGGCAGCATGCCGAGATTGACGTCGGTCTCGGTCAGGCGCCACGCCTCGATCAGCGAGCTTTGTGCGATCAGCAGATTGCCCTGCGAGATCAGCGCACCGCGCGGCCGGCCGCCGACCGCCGCGGTATGGATGATGACGAAGCCGTCTGCGGCCGCCACCTCCGGCGGCGCGAAGGCTTGGTCCGAAGCAAGCTCGGCGAACGGTGCAAACGGGGCAGGCTCGTCGCCGATCGCATAGATGCGTCGCACACCCGGGAGCGACGGCCGCAGCCCGGCGACAATGTCGCGATACTCGGGCCCGACGATCAGCACTGTCGGCGCGCCGTCGGCCAGCACGAAGCCGATCTCCTCGGCGCCGAGCCGATAGTTCACCGGCAGCAGGATGGCGCCGACCAAGGCCGTCGCACCGATCAGCTCCACCATCTCCACGCAGTTTTGCGACAGGATCGCAACACGGTCTCCCGGCCCGATGCCGTCGCGCAGCAGGCCGGCTGCGAGCCGCTGCGTTCGCGCCAGATAGTCGCGGTGCGTGACGCGTCGTCCGCCGTCGAAGACGAAAGCCGTGCGATCCGGAAACAGCGCGGCATTGCGCCGATAAACGTCGGCCAGGGTGAAGTCGTGAAGCGCCATGCATTTCCCCCGTGAGGCTGCAGCCGGCATTCTTCCGGCCGGCCGGATTGCTCCCGCCCGCCGCCGGGTGGCGGTGAGCCGGTGGTGGCTTTGTAGCCAAGTTTGGCCTGCAGGGGGCACTTTAAAGTTGGGATGGTCTTACCTGCGACGCGCCCCTGATTGGATTACCGTAGGCTTGATGAAGGACGCACGACAGGCCGCAGGGCCCGGCATTTTCGTCGCAGCTTGGCCCGTGGCGTCTTACGATCAGGCCCGCGACGAACCATCTGATGAATGTCCGCCGATGAGGAACATCGTCTGCATTACCGAGTTGGACGCTCACAACTTCTGGAGGAACCGATGGCGCACGACGATCGAACCCTGGACCAGATCCGACGCGACACCGAGAGCGCCCGGGCCGGCCTTACCCAGACTGTCGGCGAACTGCGAGCCACCGTGGCCGACACCGCGAATGATCTCCGCGAGCGCTACTCGCCGCAGGCGATCAAGGACGACGTGACCAGCTACATCAAGACGCGCGGCGAGGAGCTCGCCGACAAGGTCAGCGACACCATTCGCAACAACCCGGTGCAGGCAGTCGCGGTCGGCGCGACGCTCGCTTATCCGCTGTGGAAGATCGTTCGCGCGATCCCGACGCCGGTGCTGATGGTCGGTGCGGGCCTGTATCTTGCCGGCTCGAAATCCGGCCAGCGGCTGACGCAGCGGGCGTCGGTCGCCGCCGCCGATCTCGCCGGTGAAGTCGAGCGGCGCGCGCGCGCATTTGGATCGGACGTGGCCGATACGGCGGAAGCTGCGCGAGGCTATGCGGCCGGCGCGATTCAGGCTGCCGGCGAGGTTGCCGGCGCCCGTGCCGACGAGCTTCGCCGCACTGCCGCCTCCACGGCTGCCGAGCTGAAGCAGAAGGGCGAAGACCTCGGCCGGACGATCTCGACAGAGACCGATCAGCTCGGCCGCTCCGCAGCGGCCGCCGGACATGCCTTTGCGGGCGAGGTCGACGACGCGGCCCATCGGGGCGCCGGCCTTGCCGACGCCGTCTCCGACAAGCTTCGTGACACGGCTGCCACGGTGAAGGACACGGCCGCGTCGGTTCGCGAAACTGCGGCTGAGGCTGCAGCCCGCTTGCGCCAGAAGATGAGCGAGACGGCGGACGTCAGCCTCGACGCCGCCGCTCGGATGCGCGACCGCGCTGGTGAACTCGGACAGCGCGCCAGTCGCAACGTCACCGAGACGGTCAGCGCGCATCCGTTGCTCGTCGCCGGCGTCGGGCTCGTCGTCGGCGGATTGATCGCCAGCGCTATTCCTCGGCTGCGTGCCGAGAAGCAAATGTTCGGAGCCGCCAGTCGGCGTCTGCGCGAGCAGGCCGAGGATACGGTGAACCGCGGCGTCGAGACCGTGAAGCAGAAGGGCCGCGACGTGTATCAAAGCGCGGTGGACGCCGCCGAAGAGGAGGGCCTCTCGCCCGACAAGGTCGGCGGGCAGGTGCGGGATATCGGCGAGCGGGCCCGCAAAGTGGCTGAAGCCGCGGCCTCGACTTTCGAGTCGCCGTCGCAGAACAAGCATTGAGACGACAGGACGGAGAGCAGGGAATGGCCGAGCAGATCGAGAAGACGGGAAACGGCGCAGGCGCGCGGTCTCAGCCGCTGAAGTCGGCAAAGAAGGAAGCCCAGAACGTGGCAGATCAGGCGACCGAAGCGGGGCGTGATATCAAGGAGCGTGTGGTCGGCCTCGCCGAAGAGTCGGTGGACGCCGCGCGCGCCCAGGCCGAGAACCTCGCCGGCGCGGCACGGGAATTCGCCTCCGAAGCCGGCGAAGCAATCAAGAGTCGGGCGAACGCACAGCGCGAGGCCGGTGCGGACTACATCGGCGGCATCGCCGACGCCATCCGGCGGGCGTCGCGCGAATTCGATAACGACCTGCCGATCGCCGGCGTCTACATGCGCAAGGCCGCCTCCAAGGTCGAGGAGATCTCCGACACCGTGCAGCAGGGCGACATTTCCGATCTCGTCCACGGGGTCCAGAGCTTTGCACGGCGCCAGCCGACGGCGTTCCTCGGCCTCGCCGTGCTGGCCGGCTTCGGTGCAGTACGCTTTCTCAAGAGCTCGTCGGCGGCGGCCCCGCGCTCCACCGCGGCGGCGCGATCCGACACCGAGGATCGGAGCTGACGATGACCACGCCGAGTAATCGATCGATCCCGGAGCTGTTCGGCGACGCGTTCAATCAGTTCGCCAAGCTGATCAGCAACGAATTCGATCTCGCCCGCGCCGAGATGGCCGACAAGGTCGGCCAGGTCGGGCGTGCGGTGGCGATGATGGGCGCGGGGGCGGTGATCCTGATCCCCGGTCTCGTGCTGCTGCTGTTCGCGCTCGCCGCTTTGCTGATCGAGAACGGCCTGTCGCAGTCGCTTGCATATCTGATCACGGGTGGCGGCACGGTGCTGGTCGCCGGAGTGCTGATGTGGATCGGCGTCAGCCGGCTGTCGCCGGACGCACTGAAGCCGACGGTCACGATCGAACAATTGCAGCGCGACAAGGTCGCCGCGAAGGAGATGGTCAAGTGAACGACAACAGCAAGGCGATGCCCTTCATCCATGACCTCGGCGACGCGATGCGCCGCAATCCGGTTTCCACCGCACTGATCGGTATGGGCGTGCTCTGGCTGTTCGCCGGAAGCAGCGGCGCGCGCGCGTCGAAGCTGGCGCGCAGCGCAGGTCTCGATCGCGTCCCGGACGTGGCGTCCGATCTGGTGGAGAGCGGCCGCGCGCGGATGCACGATGTGCAGGACCGCATCAGCGACAGCCTGACCGATGTCGGCGCCAAGGCCGCAAGCGTCGCCAGCGTGGTGCGGGAGAACAGCTCCGCGGCGCTGGAGCGGGCCAGCGATCTCGGCCGCCAGATCCCGGAGACCGGGGCGGAGCTGTTCGGCGTTGCGAAGTCGCGCATGACCGATCTGTTTGAAGAACAGCCGTTGCTGCTGGGCGCCATCGGGCTCGCGATCGGGGCCGGCATCGCCGCGTCGTTGCCGTCCACCTCGGTGGAGGCCGACCTGTTCGGCGAGACCAGCGATGAACTCAAGGCGCAGGCGCGTGGACTTGTCGATCATGCCAGCGAACGCGTCACCGCCGCGACGCGGGACGCCGTCACCGCGGCGGCCGAAGAGGCGCGTCGCCAGGGTCTCACGCCCGATGGCGTGATGAAGGCCGTCGGAGAGGTCGGCGACAAGGCGCGGCGCGTTGCCGATGCGGCCGAGGACAATCTGCGGCTGGAGTGAGCCAGATAGGAGCCATCATGGCCGAGGACAAGAAGCCTGACGATCGTCCGGGCGACGCGATGAAAAGCGGCACCCGCGAGCCGTGGAAGAAGCCCGACCAGAGTTCGCAGACGACCAAGGAAGCGCCGTCGAAGCCCGACCTTGAGCGGTGGCAGGAGAGCAATACGCACTGACTTCTTGGTGTGGGCGTCATGAAACATTGAACGGCCGGGCCTCGTCCCGGCCGTTTTTCGTTTAGGAGCTAAGGAAGGGCCCGCTATCTCGTCACGAATCCCTGCGCGCCGCGTTGGTGGCGATCGCTGCGGCTGCGGTGCGGTTTTCGACGCCGAGCTTGGCGTAGATTTGTTCGAGATGCTTGTCGACGGTGCGCGGGCTGAGGCCGAGGATCTGGGCGATATCGCGATTGGTCTTGCCCTTGCTCAGCCACGCCAGCACTTCCCCCTCGCGACTTGTCAGTCCGAACTCGGTCGTGAATTCCTTCGACGAGTCGGTCGAACTGTCCCGCGCCAGGCGCAGCAGGAATTCGTTGGGACCCAGCTTGCCCATATACTGCAGCCGCAGTTCGTCGTTGCGCAGCAGAGAGGCTTTCATCGGTGCCTTGCTCTGCGCCAGCCCGCTATGGACCTGCTCCAGCCAGTCGAGCCACGGCTTGGGCAGGTCCAGCCGCACGCCGTCCTCCGACGCGTCGCCGGCGGCCAGCAGCTTCTGCGCCTGCGGCGTCGCCCACAGCACCTTGCCGACGCGATCGACAGCCAGCAGGAAACGACCCGAGACGTCGAGTGCCGCGCGCGCGCTCTGGCTCAGCCGCGCATTGCCGAGATGCACGCGGATGCGCGCCAGCATTTCGACGATCACGATCGGCTTGGTGACGTAGTCGACACCGCCGGCCTCGAGGCCACGCACGATGTGTTCGCTCTCGGCAAGCCCGGTCATGAAGATCACCGGCACGTCCGACAGCATCGGATTGCGCTTCAACCGCCGGCAGGTCTCGAAGCCATCGAGGCCTGGCATCACCGCGTCGAGCAGGATGATGTCCGGGGTGATCTGCTCGACGATCCGCATCGCCGCGGCGCCGTCGAGCGCCACCATCACGGTCATGCCGGCGCCGTCGAGCGCGTCGGTGAGCATCCGCAGCGTCTCGGGCGAGTCGTCGACGACCAGAACGATATCGCGCTTCTTCAGGTCATTGGTCATGGCGATACAGCGTGTTCAAGGTCTTCATGTATTGCTCGAGGTCGAACTGCTCGACCAGCGATCGGATCTGCGACACGAACGGCGCCGACTCCGGATAGTCGGTATTGATCTGATCGAGCTTGGACTCGATGCCGCGGATGTAGCCGATCTTGCCGAGCTCGATCAATTCCTCGACATGCTGCATCGGCGGAGCGGGCATCTCGCCGGGGGTGTCGTGAGGCTCGGGCGCTTCGCCTTTGTAGATCCACTCCAGCCTCAACAACTGCCCGACCTGCTCCAGCAGTCGTGGAATATCGACCGGCTTCATCAAGTAACCGTCGTGGAACGGCTGCGCCAGCGGCGCGCCGTGCGCCTCGATCGCGCTCGCCGACACCATCAGGATGCGGGCGTGGTGATGGCCATTGGTCCGCAGCGTTTCGGCGACGGTCCAGCCGTCCATGCCCGCCATCGAGATGTCGAGCAGAAACAGATCGGGCCGGCAATGCTCGGCGAGGCTGACGCAGGTGTAGCCGTCCGGCGCGCTCAGCACGATGAAGCCGAGCGGCGCGAGCAGCTCCTGCAGCAGATTGCGCTGCGCCGGATCGTCGTCGGTGATCAGGATGGTCTTGCGCGGGCCGTGATAGCCGAGGATAGGCGCGCGGATCGCGCGCGTCCGTGTCGGATTGGGAACCTCGGACAACAACAGCTTGACGCGGAACGTCGAGCCCTGGCCGAGCGTGCTGGTGACGCTGAGATCACCGCCCATTACGCCGGCGAGCAGCTTGCTGATCGTCAGCCCGAGCCCGGTGCCGGTGTGCGGCTGCGACACGCCGAGCGCGCCGCGCTCGAACGGCGCGAAGATGCGCTCGAGGTCGTCGGCATGGATGCCCGGGCCGGTGTCGCGGACTTCGAGCTCAGCGACCGGATTGCGATAGTGCACGATGAAATGGACGCTGCCAGCTTGCGTGAACTTGATGGCGTTCGACAGCAGGTTGATCAGCACCTGGCGCAGCCGCTTCTCGTCGGCGTAGACCACCGGCGGCAGATATTGCGGCCGCTTAAACACGAACTCGACGTCCTTGGCGGCCGCCTGCAGCCTGAACATGCCGACCAACTGATCGAGAAACTCGCCGAACCGCACCTCGTCGCGCGACAGATACAGCCGCCCGGCTTCGATCTTGGAAATATCCAGCAGCCCGTCGATCAGTCCGGACAAGTGATCCGCGCTGCGCCGCATCAGCCGAATCTGGTCGCGCGGCCGCGGCGGCAGGCTGCCGTCCTGCTCGAGCAGCTGCGCATAGCCGCTGATCGCGTTGAGCGGCGAGCGTAGCTCGTGGCTGAGGCCGACGACGTAGCGGCTCTTGGCGAGGTTGGCGGATTCGGCGACTTCCTTGGCGCGCTGCAACTCGGCATCGGTCTGGCGGTGCGCGTCGATCTCCTGCATCAGCAGCACCGTTTGCCGGCGCGTCTCGGCCTCCGCGGCCTGCCGGCTCTGCCGCGCCAGTACGAACAGCCAGGTGACCACGCCGACGATGATCACCAGCGCGAAGAACAGCTTCCACAGGATCTCGGACAGCAGGATGTGCTGCGCCTCGGTGGCCGGCGCAGCCTGCAGATAGATCATCAGCAGCGTGATTCCGACCAGCCCGACCGATACGGTGAAGACGCCGAGATAGTGCCCGACCTGCGAGTTGAGCAGCGCCAGCACGCGCTGCGGCAGCACCTTGCCGAGCGTACCGGCGAACTGCGCGTCGAACCGCGCATGCGGCTTGCACAGGTCGTGGCAGCGGGCGTCGAGCGAGCAGCACAGCGAGCAGATCGCGCCCGCATAGGCCGGGCAGTGCGCCATGTCCTCCGGCTCGAACGCGTGCTCGCAGATGCAGCACTTGATCGCCGGCACGCTCTGCCAGGAGCGCTTCGGCTTGCGGGCGATGTAGAACCGGCCGCGGGTCAGGATCGCGATCGCCGGCGCGGCGACGAATGCCGCCGCCATCGCGACGAACGGCGACAGCGCCTTGGCGGTCGGCCCGAACACGCCGTAGAACGCGGTGATCGACATCACCGTGGCGATCGCCATCGAGCCGACCCCGACCGGGTTGATGTCGTAGAGATGCGCCCGCTTGAACTCCATCTGCCGCGGCCGCAGGCCGAGCGGTCGGTTGATCACCAGATCGGCGACCAGCGCGCCGACCCAGGCGATCGCCACGTTGGAATACAGCGCCAGCGTATGCTCGAGCGCCTTGTAGACGCCGATCTCCATCAGCAGCAGCGCGACCAGCACGTTGAACACCAGCCAGACCACACGGCCGGGATGGCTGTGGGTCAGCCGGGAGAAGAAGTTCGACCAGGCGATCGAGCCCGCATAGGCGTTGGTGACGTTGATCTTGATCTGCGACAGCATCACGAAGGCGCCGGTGAGCGCCAGCGCCAGTTCCGGCTGCGCCAGCACGTAGCGAAACGCCTCGCGATACATGTGCGACGGCTCGGCCGCATCCTCTGGGCCGACGCCGTGGCTGAGCGCGAAGTAAGCCAGGAATGAGCCGGCGATCAGCTTCACCGCGCCGGGTACGATCCAGCCGGGTCCGGCGCTCACCATCGCCACCCACCACGTCACGCGAGAACTGCGCCGGTCGCGCGGCAGGAAGCGCAGGAAGTCCACCTGCTCGCCGATCTGCGCCACCAGCGCGAACACCACCGACGCTGCGGTGCCGAACAGCAGCAGATCGAGGTGCCCGTCCGGATTGCCGTGGGCGCCTGCGAAACTGGTCCACTCGACGAAGGAGTCCGGACTCTTGATCGCGATCGCCGCGAACGGAAGAATATGCAGCAGGATCCAGAACGGCTGGGTCCACAGCTGGAACCGGCTGATCAGCGTGATGCCGTGCGTCACCAGCGGAATGATCACCACGGCGCTGAACAGATAGCCCAGCGCCAGTGGCAACCCGAAACACATCTCAAGCGCCTTGGCGAGGATAACAGCCTCGATGGCGAAGAAGATGAACGTAAAAGAGGCATAGATCAGCGACGTGATGGTCGATCCGATATAGCCGAATCCGGCGCCGCGCGTGAGCAAGTCTATATCCACGCCACATCTGGCTGCATGATAGGCAATCGGCAGGCCGCAGCAGAAGATGATCACGCTGACCACCAGGATCGCCGCGACGGCGTTAGTGACGCCGTAATTCAGCGTGATGGTGCCGCCGATCGCCTCAAGTGCCAGGAACGAGATTGCGCCGAGCGCGGTGTTGGCGACCCGCGCCGCCGACCAGCGGCGGGCGCTTTTGGCGGTGAACCGCAGCGCGTAGTCCTCGAGCGTCTGGTTGGCGACCCATTGATTGTACTGGCGCCGAACGCGGTCTATGCGCTGCCGCCCAACCACTCGCTGCTCCCCCGCTGCCACGCTCCCTTGCGTGATGAAAAATCTACGTCGCGGTCTTGCGATGCAACATACGTGATCTTGCGTATCGGTACAGCGCAAAAATTCGCCGATCGTTTGCCCCGGCTGCACACGCGTCCAACAAACACGAAGGGGTAGTTCATGGCAGACGACAAACAGCAGGGCCTTCACTCGCCGTTCCGGCGCAAGCTTCTGATGGGAATGGCCGCGCTTCCGGCGATGACGATGCTGCCGCGCACGTCGTTCGCTCAGGCGCCGGCGACCTCCGCCGTCAACACCACCGGCCTCGCGGTGACCGACACCGAAGTCACCGTCGGCATCCTGCACTCGGTCACGGGTACGATGGCGATCTCCGAAACCGGCTCGGTGCAGGCCGAAAAGCTGGCGATCGAGCAGATCAACGCCGCTGGCGGCGTGCTCGGCCGCAAGATCAAGTTCGTGCAGGAAGACGGCGCCTCCGACTGGCCGACCTTCGCCGAAAAGGCCAAGAAGCTGCTGGTCAACGACAAGTGCGCCGCCGTGATGGGCTGCTGGACTTCGGCCTCGCGCAAAGCGGTGCTGCCGGTGTTCGAACAATATAACGGCATGCTGTACTACCCGACCTTCTACGAAGGCCTCGAGCAGTCCAAGAACGTCATCTACACCGGCCAGGAAGCCACCCAGCAGATCATCGCCGGCCTCGACTGGGTCAACAAGACCAAGGGCGCCAAGAGCTTCTATCTGCTCGGCTCCGATTACATCTGGCCGCGCACCTCGAACAAGATCGCCCGCAAGCACATCGAGGGCCATCTGCAGGGCTGCAAGGTCGTCGGCGAAGAATACTTCCCGCTCGGCCACACCCAGTTCAACTCGGTGATCAACAAGATCAAGCTCACCAAGCCGGACGTGATCTATGCGATCATCGTCGGCGGTTCCAACGTCGCGTTCTACAAGCAGCTCAAGGCGGCCGGCATCGACCTGTCGAAGCAGACGCTGCTGACGATCTCGGTGACCGAGGACGAAATCGACGGCATCGGCGGCGAGAATATCGCGGGCGCCTATGCGTGCATGAAGTACTTCCAGTCGCTCGACAATCCAAACAACAAGAAGTTCGTCGCCGACTTCAAGAAGATGTGGGGCGAGAAGACGGTGATCGGAGACGTCACCCAGGCTGCCTATCTGGGCCCGTGGCTGTGGAAATTGACCGTCGAGAAAGCCGGCTCGTTCGACGTCGACAAGATCGCGGCGGCATCGCCGGGCGTCGAGTTCAAGGGCGCGCCGGAAGGCTACGTCCGGATCCACGAGAACCACCACCTCTGGTCCAAGACCCGCGTCGGCAAGGCCAAGGCGGATGGCCAGTACGAGCTGGTCTACGAGACCGCGGACCTGGTCGAGCCCGATCCGTTCCCGAAGGGCTACCAGTAAGCAGCGCTCGGGCGCCGCGCCACGCACGACGCGTCATGCGCGGGCTCGACCCGCGCATCCATCGCTCTTCGCAAGATGATGGATCGCCGGGTCGAGCCCGGCGATGACGATCGGAATGTGAGGCTGGCGCCGGCGACATCACCGCGTCCGGATCATTTCAACTCAGCAGGGGCAGCCTCCATGTTCGGCGACTATTCGATTGGCGATCTCGGCGCGATCTTCGCGATGCAGGGCTTTGCCGGCCTGATCCTGTTCTCGGTCTATGTGCTGATGGCGCTGGGCCTGGCGATCATCTTCGGCCAGATGGGCGTCATCAACATGGCGCACGGCGAGTTCATGATCCTCGGCGCCTACGTCACCTGGATGACGTCGAACGCCTTCCAGACTTATTTGCCGTCGCTGTTCGGTGGCTACTTCTTCGTCGCGATGATCCTCGCCTTTTTCGCATCCGGCGCGCTCGGCATGCTCGTCGAATGGGGATTGATCCGGCATCTCTACAAGCGTCCGCTCGATACGCTGCTCGCCACCTGGGGTCTGTCGCTGATCCTGCAGCAGGCCTACCGGTCGATCTTCGGCGCGCGCGAAGTCGGCGTCGAGTTGCCGCAATGGATGCTGGGCTCCAAGCAGGTCACCGACACCATTGAAGTGCCGATCAACGGCATCTTCGTGATGTGTCTGACCGTGCTGATCACCGCCGTGGTGTTCTATCTGCTGTTCTGGTCGCGCTGGGGCCGCCAGGTCCGCGCCGTGATGCAGAACCGTGTGATGGCCGGCGCCGTCGGCATCAACACCGAGCGGGTCGACCGCTACACCTTCGGGCTCGGCTGCGGCATCGCAGGCATCGCGGGCTCCGCCTTCACCATGATCGGCTCGACCGGGCCGACCTCGGGCCAGCTCTACATCGTCGACACCTTCCTGGTCGTGGTGTTCGGCGGCGCCGCCAGCCTGTTCGGCACCATCGCTTCCGCCTTCAGCATCTCGCAGGCGCAGTCGACGATGGAATTCTTCATGTCCGGCTCGATGGCCAAGGTGCTGACCCTGCTCGCCATCGTCTTGATCCTGATGATGCGCCCGCAAGGCCTGTTCGCCCTCAAGGTCCGTAAGTAACAGGAGCCGACGATGGAAACCCCGCGCTTTCTCAGCCGCTCCGACCTCATCGCACTCGCCGCCCTTGCGGTGCTCCTGGTGGTGATCCTGCCGCTGTCGCTGGATGTGTTCCGGCTCAACCTGGTGGCGAAATATCTGACCTACGCCTTCGTGGCGCTCGGCCTGGTGCTGTGCTGGGGCTTCGGCGGCATTCTCAGCCTGGGGCAGGGGGTGTTCTTCGGCCTCGGCGGCTACTGCATGGCGATGTATCTCAAGCTGGAAGCCTCCAGCGTCGAGAACACCAAGATCCAGTCGACGCCCGGCATCCCGGACTTCATGGACTGGAATCAGATCACGCAACTGCCGCTGTTCTGGCAGCCGTTCCACAGCCTGACGATCACCATCCTGGCGATCCTGATCGTCCCGACGATCTTCGCCTATCTGGTCGGCGCCGCGATGTTCAAACGCCGGGTCGGCGGCGTGTACTTCGCCATCATCACCCAGGCGATCGCGGCAATCTGCACCATCCTGATCATCGGCCAGCAGGGCTACACCGGCGGCATCAACGGCATCACCGACCTGCGCACGCTGAAGGGCTGGGACATCCGCCCCGACCACGCCAAGGTGGTGCTGTATTTCGTCGAGGTCGCCTTCCTGTTCGGCTGCATTCTGCTGGCGCTGTTCGTGCGGCATTCCAAGCTCGGCCGTATCCTGGTGGCGATGCGCGAGAAGGAGGATCGGGTCCGGTTCTCCGGCTACAGCGTCGCCAATTTCAAGATCTTCGCGTTCTGCCTCGCGGCGATGTTCGCGGCGATCGGCGGCGCGATGTTCACGCTGAACGTCGGGTTCATGTCGCCGTCCTTCGTCGGCATCGTGCCGTCGATCGAGATGGTGATCTACACCGCGGTCGGCGGCCGGCTGTCGATCTTCGGCGCGATCTACGGCGCGTTGCTGGTCAATCTCGCCAAGACCAGCCTGTCGGAATCCTTCCCGCAGCTCTGGTTGTTCGGCCTCGGCGCGCTGTTCATCGCGGTGGTGCTGATCTTCCCCAACGGGCTCGCCGGGATCTGGCGCGACTACGTCCAGCCGCTGATCGACCGATTGATCAGCAGGCGCAAGCCCGGTTCGGACCACCACAGCAACGGCAAGACGCTCGGCCCGATCGCCGGCGGCGCCCCGGCGGAATGAGGAGGCAATCATGCTGATCGGCCATCAACAGCCCGACTTCCTGCTGGCGGTGGAGGGGCTCACCGTGTCCTTCGACGGCTTCAAGGCGGTCAACGACCTGTCGTTCTACGTCGAGGAGAACGAGATCCGCGTCATCATCGGCCCCAACGGCGCCGGCAAGACCACGGTGCTCGACCTGATCTGCGGCAAGACCAAAGCCACCTCCGGTGCGATCCATTTCCGCGGCAAGGATCTCACCAAGATGAAGGAAAATCAGATCGTCCAGGCCGGCGTCGGCCGCAAGTTCCAGACGCCGTCGATCTACGAAGACCTTACGGTGTTCGAGAATCTGGAGATCTCCTATCCGCAGGGCCGCTCTGTGTTCGGCGCGCTGGCGTTCCAGCGCACTGCCGCCGTGCGCGAACGCGTCGAGGAGGTCGCCGAGGCGATCTTCCTCAAGGACAAGCTCGGTCAGAGCGCCGACCTGCTGAGCCACGGCCAGAAGCAGTGGCTCGAGATCGGCATGCTGCTGATCCAGGACCCCGATCTGTTGATGCTCGACGAGCCGGTCGCCGGCATGAGCGTGTCCGAGCGCGTCAAGACCGCCGAGCTGCTCCACACCATCATCAAGGACCGCTCGGTGCTGGTGATCGAGCACGACATGAAATTCGTCGAGGACATCGCCCACAAGGTCACCGTGCTGCACCAGGGCCAGATCCTGTCCGAGGGCACCATGGACACGGTGAAGAACGACCCCAAGGTCATCGAAGTGTATCTGGGGCATTGAGCGATGGTCATGCGCACCGCCCTCTCCCCGTCATTGCGAGCGAAGCGAAGCAATCCAGCTTCGAGCACGGAGCTGGATTGCTTCGTCGCTTCGCTCCTCGCAATGACGAAGACCCTCCGATCGCGCACAGCTTCACCTCTCCCCGCGCGCGGGGAGAGGTCGACGCGCGCCAGCGCGGCGGGTGAGGGGGCGCCTCACCGCGGCCGAGCCTCTCCGACTCGCGGAGG
>NZ_LJIC01000200.1 GCF_001295845.1 Rhodopseudomonas sp. AAP120
GGGGGGGGGGGGGGGGGGGGGGTCCGCGAGCACGGTGCTCGCGTCTCCTTCACACTGGCTCACTGCTCGGCTCGCCCTCACCCCAGCCCTCTCCCGCAAGCGGGAGAGGGAGCGCGCTGTGCTCGGGGCGGCCCTGCCCTCAGCCAAATTCCTTTGCCTTCAATCGCCTGGTTTCCTAAGCAGAAGGTCGCATCGCGTTTCGTCTGAAGGTTCTCCGCAATGACCAAGCCGCCCTCGCCGCCGTCGCTCAACGAGCTCCGCCAGGAGATCGACAGCATCGACGCGCAGGTGCACCAGCTCTTGATGCAGCGCGGCGAGATCATCGACCGGCTGATTGCGGTGAAGCAGACCCAGGAGGTCGGCTCGGCGTTCCGGCCGGCGCGCGAGGCCGACATGATGCGGCGGCTGGTGGAGCGCCATCATGGCATCCTGCCGCTCGATACCGTCGAGAGCATCTGGCGGGTGATCATCGCCACCTTTACGTACGTCCAGGCGCCGTTCTCGGTGCATGTCGACCAGTCGCTCGGCGAATCCGCGATGCGGGATTCCGCCCGCTTCCATTTCGGCTTCACGGTGCCCTACGTGCCGCATTTCTCCGCCTCGGCCGCCGTCGAGGCGGTGGCGCGCTCAAAGGGCGATCTCGCGCTGGTGTCGGCGACGTCGGGCGCCACGCCGTGGTGGCTGGCGCTTGAAGCCGCGGGCGTGCCCAAGATCATCGCCCGGCTGCCGTTCATCGAGCGCGCCGACCACCCGGCGGCGCTGCCGGTGTTCGTGGTGTCGCGGGTCGCCGACAGCGCCATGGTCACCGAAGTCGAGACCTGGAGCATCCGGGTGTCGGGCTGGAATGCCGAGATTGCCCGGGCGATCTCGCCGCTGGCCGAGGTCGTTGCGGTGCCCGATACCGCTTTTGACGGCGCGGCGCTGCTGGTGTCGATCTCGGCGCCCTGCAGCCTCGATCAGATCAAGGCTGCCCTGATCGCAGCGGGGGCCTCGCTGCGTTCGTCGGCTCTCGTCGGCAGCCACGCGAGGCGCTATACGGTGCCCCCGAGCGGCAAGCCTGCCCCCTGACGGGCCGGCCTTCGGCCGCCCGACCATCCGGAGTTGACGATGTCCCGTCCCGTGCCGAAGCCCGGCATCCTCGATATTGCGCCCTACACCCCCGGCAAGAGCCCGGTCCCCGAGCCCGGCCGCAAGGTGTTCAAGCTCTCTGCCAACGAGACGCCGTTCGGCCCGTCGCCGCACGCGATCGCGGCCTATAAGAGCGCGGCGGATCATCTCGAGGACTATCCGGAAGGCACCTCGCGGATGCTGCGCGAGGCGATCGGCAAGGCCTACGGGCTCGACCCCGACCGCATCATCTGCGGCGCCGGTTCGGACGAGATCCTCAATCTGCTGGCCCACACTTATCTCGGCCCGGGCGACGAGGCGATCTCGTCGCAGCACGGCTTCCTAGTCTATCCGATCGCCACGCTGGCGAACGGCGCCACCAACGTGGTCGCCGAGGAGAAGGACCTGACCTGCGACGTCGACGCCATCCTCGCCAAGGTGTCGCCCCGCACCAAGCTGGTGTGGCTCGCCAACCCGAACAACCCGACTGGCACCTACATCCCCTTTGATGAAGTCAAACGTCTCCGCGCGGGCCTGCCGTCGCATGTCGTGCTGGTGCTGGACGCCGCTTATGCGGACTACGTGTCGAAGAACGACTACGAGATCGGCATCGAGCTGGTCTCGACCACCGACAACACCGTGCTGACCCACACCTTCTCCAAGGTGCACGGGCTGGCGGCGCTGCGGGTCGGCTGGATGTTCGGCCCTGAGAACATCGTCGACGCGGTCAACCGCATCCGCGGTCCGTTCAACGTGTCCATCCCGTCGCAGCTCGCCGCCGTCGCGGCGATCCAGGACACCGCGCATGTCGACATGTCGCGCATCCACACCGAGAAGTGGCGCGACCGGCTGACCCAGGAGTTCACTGCGCTCGGGCTGACCGTGACGCCGAGCGTCTGCAACTTCGTGCTGATGCATTTCCCGACCACGCCGGGCAAGACCGCCGCCGAGGCCGACGCGTTTCTGACCAAGCGCGGCCTCGTGCTGCGCGCACTCGGCAACTACAAGCTGCCGCATGCGCTGCGGATGACGATCGGCACCGACGAAGCCAACGAGCTGGTGATCGAAGCGCTGCGCGACTTCATGGGCAGGCCATGAATTCTGCGCCGTTGTTTCGCAAGCTGGCGCTGATCGGGTTCGGCCTGATCGGCGGCTCGATCGCCCGCGGCGCCAAGGCGCTCGGCCTCGCCGGCGAGATCGTCGCCACCGCGCGCTCGCCGCAGACCCGCGCGCGCGTGCAGGAGCTCGGCATCGTCGACCGCGTGGTCGAGACCAATGCCGAAGCGGTCGAGGGCGCCGATCTCGTCATCCTGTGTATTCCGGTCGGCGCCTGCGGCCCGGTCGCGCAGGAGATCGCGCCGCATCTGGCGCCGGGTGCGATCGTCTCGGACGTCGGCTCGGTCAAGGGCGCGGTGCTGAAGGCGATGGCGCCGTATCTGCCGGAGGGTGTGCACTTCGTGCCGGCGCATCCGGTCGCCGGCACCGAGAACTCCGGACCGGATTCCGGCTTCGCCGAACTGTTCGTCAACCGCTGGTGCATCCTGACGCCGCCCGAGGGCGCCAATGCGGACGCGGTCGACAAACTCGGCGCGTTCTGGCGCGGGCTCGGCGCCAATGTCGAAGTGATGACCGCCGACCACCACGACCTGGTGCTGGCGGTGACCAGCCATCTGCCGCATCTGATCGCCTACACCATCGTGTCGACCGCCGAAGAACTCGAAGGCGTGACGCAGTCCGAAGTGCTGAAATTCTCAGCCGGCGGTTTCCGCGACTTCACCCGTATCGCCGCCTCCGACCCGACGATGTGGCGCGACGTGTTCCTGACCAACAAGGACGCGGTGCTGGAGATGCTCGGCGAATTCCAGGAAGATTTGTCGAAGCTGACCCGCGCCATTCGCCGCGGCGACGGCGACGCGCTGTTCGAGCACTTCACCCGCACCCGCGCGATCCGCCGCGGCGTCGTGCAGATCGGCCAGGACGAAGCCGCGGCCGACTTCGGCCGGCGGCCGAAGCAGCTCGGCGCGAAAGCGGAGTAACAAGCCGTCATCGCCGGGGCTCGACCCGGCGATCCATCATTGAACAAGGCGCGCTCCGCGCGCGATGGATCCGCGGGTCAAGCCCGCGGATGACGGCTGAGTGTTAGTTCGGCGCGTGGGCGCGGCGCTACGTGCCTTTGTCCACCCTACGCGCTGAAGAATTTCAGCAACGCCTCGGCGGTCTGCTCCGGGGCTTCCTCGGTGAGGAAGTGGCCGGAGTCGACGGCGTGGCCCTGGACGTCCTTGGCCCACTTCTTCCAGGTATCGAGCGGCGTCGCGGCGGACTGGGCGATGCCGCTGTCGCCCCATAGCGCCAGCATGGGCACGGCGATCTTGTTGCCGGCTTCGACATCGGCCTTGTCGTGCTCGTAGTCGGCGAAGGCGCCGGCGCGATAGTCTTCGCACATCGCGTGCAGCCGCATCGGATCGCGGAACGGCGCCAGATAGTGTTCGAGCGCGCGCGGATCGAAGCACGACAGATCGTGTTTCTTGGCCCAGCTCGCCAGCTTGTTCTTCAGGAAGAAATCAGGCGCCGCGGCGATCAGCGTCTCAGGGAGCGGTGCCGGCTGCGCCAGGAAGCTCCAGTGATACACTTTCAGCGCGTAGCGCCGGTCCATGCGCTGCCAGTATTCGTAGGTCGGCAGGATATCGAGCGTCGCCAGTTTGGTCAGCCGCCCGGGATGATCGAGCGCCATCCGGTAGCTGACGCGGCCGCCTCGGTCATGGCCGGCGAGGCCGAAGCGGACATGACCAAGCTGCTCCATCGCCTCGATCAGCTGCCGGGCCATCGCCCGCTTGGTGTAGGGCGTATGCTGATCGTCGCTCTCGGGCATGTCGGACCAGCCGTAGCCGGGCAGATCGGCGATGATCAGCTTGAACTTCTGCGCCAGCGCTGGCGCCACGCGGTGCCACATCACATGGGTTTCGGAGAAGCCGTGCAGCAGCAACAGCGGCGGCCCGTCGCCACCGACACGGGCGAAGATGCGACCCGACGAGGTGTTGATCCACTCCGAGCCGAAGCCCGGAAACAAGTCGGCGAGATCGGGCATCGGCGGTTTCTCCCTTTGATGTTAGTTGCCGTCATTGCGAGGAGCGAAGCGACGAAGCAATCCAGCGCAGTGCACTGCGCTGGATTGCTTCGCTGCGCTCGCAATGACGACGCGAGCCACACGCACAGCCTCATCCTGAGGAGCGCTCCATAGGAGCGCGTTTCGAAGGATGGGCCGCCCTCGCCCTTCGAGACGCGCGCGATGCGCGCTCCTCAGGGTGAGGGCTGAGCAACGCTCCTACTTCCCCCGCCGTTCCCGCGCCACCGCCTGCCAGCCGATGTCGCGGCGGCAGAAGCCTTCGGGCCAGTTGATCACGCCGATCGCCTCGTAGGCGCGGCGCTGGGCTTCGGCGACGGTCTTGGCCGAGGCGGTGACGGCGAGGACGCGGCCGCCATTGGCGAGGATCCAGTCGCCGGACGCGATGGTGCCGGCGTGGAAGATCTGCACGCCGGGGATTTTCTCGGCACGGTCGAGGCCGGCGATGCGGGTGCCCTTTTCGTAACTGCCCGGATAGCCCTTCGCGGCCATCACCACCGTGAGGGCCGGCTCGTCGACCCAGCGCAGCGTGAAATGCTTGAGCTGGCCGTCCACGCAGGCGAGCAGCGCCGGGACGATGTCGGACATCATCCGCATCATCAGCACCTGGCATTCCGGATCGCCGAACCGGACGTTGTATTCGATCAGCTGCGGGCCTTCGTCGGTGATCATCAGCCCGGCGAACAGCACGCCCTTGAACGGCGTGCCCATCGCCTTCATGGCCTTCAGCGTCGGCGTGATGATCTGCTCCATCGCCTGCTTGCAGACCGCATCGGTCATCACCGGCGCCGGCGAATACGCGCCCATGCCGCCGGTGTTCGGGCCCTTGTCGCCGTCATAGGCGCGCTTGTGGTCCTGCGCGGTGGCGAGCGGCAATGCGTGCTCGCCGTCGCACAGCACGAAGAACGAGGCTTCCTCGCCCATCAGAAAATCCTCGACCACGACTTCGACGCCGGCGTCGCCGAGCCCGCCGCCGAACATCATGTCGATCGCAGCCTCCGCCTCGGCCAGCGTCATCGCCACGACGACGCCCTTGCCGGCCGCCAGACCATCAGCCTTGACGACGATCGGCGCGCCCTGGGCGCGGATATAGGCCTTGGCCTCGTTCGGATCGCTGAACCGCTCGTAGGCGGCGGTCGGGATGTCGTGCGCCTTGCACAGATCCTTGGTGAAACCCTTGGAGCCTTCGAGCTGCGCCGCCGCCTTGCTGGGGCCGAACGCCTTGATGCCGACCGCGGCGAGATCGTCGACGATGCCGGCCGCCAGCGGCGCCTCCGGCCCGACCACCACCAGCTCGATGTCCTTGTCCTTGCAGAACTGGATCACGGCAGGGTGGTCGGTGACGTCGAGCGGCACGCAGATCGCCTCGCGGGCGATGCCGGCGTTGCCGGGCGCGCAGTACAGCTTGGTGACCAGCGGCGAGGCCGCGATCTTCCACGCCAGCGCGTGTTCGCGCCCGCCCGAACCGAGGAGGAGAATGTTCATTGCGGCAGCCCGACCGTACCCGTGGATCCCAGGCCGGGGTGTAACACGCTCCGGACGCGGGGCAACGGCCCGCCGCGCGCATGTGGATATGTGGGTGATCGCCGCCGGCAGCGGCACGATCCGGCCGCATCGGCGTGCGACGGAGAACTCGGCAGGCGGTTGGCGCGCCGGCCGAAAATCCCTACCTTCCGACCTTCACCCACAGCACCCGAATCGCATGGCCCGCACGCTCGCCCCCCAAGCCCTCGCCAATGTCGGCGAATTCACCGTCTCCGAGCTGTCGCAGGCGCTGAAGCGGACGGTGGAGGACACCTATGGGCATGTCCGGGTGCGCGGCGAGATTTCCGGCTTCCGCGGCGCGCATTCGTCCGGGCACTGCTATTTCGCCCTGAAGGACGAGAGCGCCAAGATCGAGGCGGTGATCTGGAAGGGCGTCGCCGGGCGGATGCGGTTCAAGCCGCAGGAGGGCCTCGAGGTCATCGCCACCGGCAAGCTGACCACCTACCCCGGCTCGTCGAAATATCAGATCGTGATCGAGGCGCTGGAGCCCGCCGGTGTCGGCGCGCTGATGGCGCTGATGGAAGAGCGCAAGCGCAAGCTCGGCGCCGAGGGCCTGTTCGACGAGGCGCGCAAGCAGCTGCTGCCATGGCTGCCCGAGGTGATCGGCGTGGTCACGTCCCCCACCGGCGCGGTGATCCGCGACATCCTGCACCGGCTCGAAGACCGCTTCCCGCGCCGCGTGCTGGTGTGGCCCGTCAAGGTGCAGGGCGAAGGCTCGGCCGAGCAGGTCGCCGCCGCCATCAATGGCTTCAATGCGCTGCCGGAGAACGGGCCGATCCCCCGCCCCGATCTCTTGATCGTCGCGCGCGGCGGCGGCTCGCTGGAAGATCTGTGGTCGTTCAACGAGGAGATCGTGGTCCGCGCCGCGGCGGACAGCCTGATCCCGCTGATCTCGGCGGTCGGCCATGAGACCGACGTGACGCTGATCGACTTCGCCGCCGACAAGCGTGCGCCGACGCCGACTGCCGCGGCCGAAATGGCCGTGCCGGTTCGGGCGGAGCTGTTCGTCGAGGTCGGCGGCTTCTCGCGGCGGATGATGCTGTGCTGGTCGCGCAGCCAGGATGCGCGCCGCAACGAGCTGCGCGCCGCCGCCCGGGCGTTGCCGGCCGCCAACGAACTGCTGGCGGTGCCGCGGCAGCGGCTCGATGGCGCCTCGTCCGGCCTGCCGCGGGCGCTGCGCGCCAACACCCATGCGCATCACCGCCGCTTCGCGGCGGCGGCCGCGGGCATGACGCTGAAAGTTCTCCGCGCCCAGGTGGCGCACAGCGCGCATCGGCTGTCGGTCAGCGGCCAACGCCTGCAGCATTGCACCCGCGCCGTGCTGCGGCATCGCCGCGACCGCTTCGACGGGCTGGCGATCCGGCTGCAGGCCTCCAAGCTCGCCAACGAGCAGGCGCAGCGGATGCGGATCGCGCGGGAGCGCGAACGCATGCTGCGGCTCGGCGAACGCGCCGGGCGCGCGCTGGCAACCTTGATCGACCGCCACCAGGCCCGCGTCGCCACCACCGGTAAGCTGCTGACCGCGCTGTCCTATCGCGGCGTGCTGGCGCGCGGCTTCGCGCTGGTGCGGGATGCCGAGGGTCACGCCATCCACGCCGCCGCAGCGGTGGGTGCCGGCGCACGCCTCAGCGTCGAATTCGCCGACGGCCGGGTGGGCGTCACGGCGGACGGCGGACCTGCCGCCGGCGAGGCGGCCACCCCGCTATCCGCCAAGCCGGCGACCTCGAAGGCTGCGTCCCCCAAGCCGGCACAAAAGCGCGCCGCCAAGCCGGCCGATCAAGGCTCGCTGTTCTGAACTGCAGACGCCCGCGCGGCTACCGTCCCAGCCAGTGCGCGAGCCGCTTCTCCGCGTCGCTGCGCGCGGCGGGATTGAAGCCGAGGTGGCCCTGCTCCGGCACTTCGGGATCGGCCGCACTGGTGACGTGCGGCGCGACGCCGCTCTGATCGAAATCATGATAGGCGCCGGGATAGACCACCAGCCGCGCCAGCGCGCTGCGGCCCTGCGCGCCGTCGACCATGCTGCGGCAGGCGGAGGGCGAGGAGACGTCGTCATTGCCGCCGATCAGCACCAGCGTCGGCACCCGGGCGCTCCAACCCAGCCGGGCCGAACTGCGGCAGTCCGGATAGAACGCGACCGCCGACCGGAATTCCGGTTCGCCCTTGGCCAGCGCCAGTTGCGGCCGCACCGCCCACAGCAGCGCGCTCGCGCCGGTGTCCCAGCCGACCAGGCTGATGCGCTGGCGATTGGTCCAGGGCTGCTCGGCGAGCCAGTGCCGGGCCGCGCCGATGTCGGCGAGGCGGTCGCGCCGGGCGGCAGCGCGCCGCGTTTTGGCATGACACTGCGGGCCGAGTTCGCGCGAGCCGTAGGTGTCCGGCAGCAACACCGCATGGCCGGTCTTCAGCAATTGCTCGGCCCACTCGGCATAGCGCGGGCGCACCGGCGCCGAATGGCCGCTCAGTCCGCCGCAGCCATGCAGCGCGATCACGGCCGGAAACGGGCCGTCACCCTGGGGCTTGTAGAGCTGGGCACGCAGGACGCCGCCCGAACGGGGGATTTCGACGGTCTCGGGCGCAGCCGGCGACGCGGCCGCGACATGGCCGGCACACATCCAGGCAGCGATCGACAGGAGGAAAGGCAGGCGCATCATTACAGTCCCGGCACAGCCCCAGACGTCCGCAGACCTGCCACGCAGAAGATTATCATGTGGCTGCGCCCCCGAACCATCACAAGTCGGTGGCCGGAACCGGGGGCGATGGCGCACGCGTGATGGCCAGGTAGCAGGCTCGGCCTCGCGCGCTGCGCGTCGCCGCGGTTCAGCCATCCGGAGCAACCCGATTTGGATTCGGGCCGAAATGCATTATGTGTCGGAAGTTATCCGCGCGACCCGCTTCGCGCGAAAGAGCCAGGATTCCAGGAGACAGCCGTGCTCAACAAATTTGGCCCATCGGGCTCGGGTGAAGCGCAGGTGCAGTATCTCGACGGCGATTTCCGCGTGATTTCGCCCGGTACCTACGTGCGCTGCGCCGTCTCCGGCGTGCAGATTCCGCTCGACGAGCTGAAGTACTGGAGCGTCGACCTGAAGGAAGCCTATGCGACGCCCGAAGCGGTGCTGCAGCGGCACTACCCGAGCGCCGGCACCCTGAAGGCCTGAACCTCAGCTTCGGGCAGACCGCGCCGCGTGGACCTGGTTGAGCCGTTCCAGCAGCAGCCTTCGCAGCGGCGCCGGGTCTTCGATGTCGAGCGTGACCGCGAAGGACGCGATCGCACAGCCGAGCGTCGCGGCGGCCGCGCCGATCCGGGCGAGATCCTTTTCCGTCGTCACCAGCGTCAGTCCCTCGCGGCGAGCGTCCTCGGCAAGGCGCGCGAGCTCGTCGGGCGTGAACGGGTGGTGATCAGCGAAGGCCTGCTGTTTGGCGACGTCGATGCCGCTGGCGCGGAGTGTGGCAAAGAAACGGGGCGGATCGCCGATTCCCGCAAACGCCGAGACGCGGTGCCCCTTCAGCGCCGCGATCGATCCGTCGTCCGGCCGCAGCCGCGCGCGCAGGACCGGGCCGCCACGTGCCGCGATCTGCGCCGCGATGCCGTTCGCGGCCGCGCCGTCGCCGACGATGATCAGCGCATCGGTGCGCGCGATCTGCAGCGGCAGCGGCGCGCGTAGCGGGCCTGCGGGAAATACGCAGCCATTGCCGACACCGCGATGGCTGTCGATCACGATCAGCGACGCATGCTTGACCAGGGCCGGGTTCTGAAAGCCGTCGTCCATGACGATGACGCTCGCGCCCTGCGCGCGTGCCATCGCGGCGCCGTCGCTGCGCTCGCGCGCCACCACCACCGGCGCGCGCCGCGCCATCATCAACGGCTCGTCGCCGACGTCAGCCGCGGTGTGGCGCGCCGGATCGACACCGATCGGTCCGTGCAGCCGGCCGCCATAGCCGCGGCTGAGCACCACCGGGCGCTCGCCGAGTTCGCGCAGCAGATCGACCAGCGCCAGCGTGGTCGGCGTCTTGCCGGCGCCGCCGAGATGGTAGTTGCCGACGCAGATCACCGGCACGCCGGCTTCGAGGCCCGCCTTCTGCATCCGGTTCGAGGTGATTTCGCCATACACCGCGCCGAGCGGCAGGAGTAAGCGCGACAGCAATGAGGGAGGCCGGTGCCAGAAGGCCGGCTCACGCATTGGCGGCGCCCTGCTCGATCTGCAATTGCAGCAGATACGGCTCGAGCGCCGTGATGGTGCGGTCCAGCGCGCCGCCCAGCCGTTCGACCACCCGGCTCGCGGCGTCGATCGAGGCCTGACGCGCCGGCGCGTCCGACAACAGATGCCCGAACCGCCGCACCAGCGTGTCGACATCCGCCGCCATGAAGGCGCCGTGAGCCTCGTCGAGCGCGCGATATACTTCGCTGAAATTCGCCACATGCGGCCCGTGCACGATCGAGGCGCCGAGCTTGACCGCTTCGATCGGATTCTGGCCGCCATGCTCGATCAGCGAGCCGCCCATGAACACGATCGGCGCCAGCCGGTAGAACAGGCCGAGTTCGCCCATCGTGTCGGCCACATAGATCGCCGTCGCGGCCGTCGGAAGCTGCTCGCGCGACCGCAACGCCGGTTGCAACCCGGCGGCCTGCACGAGATTTGCGACCTGCTCGCCACGATGCGGATGCCGCGGCACGATCACCGTCAGCAGCGTCGGAAACACGCCGGCCAACGTGCGATGCACGTCGAGCAGGATTTCCTCTTCGCCCGGATGCGTCGAGGCCGCGACGATCACAGGACGGCCGCGCGTCACCGCCATCAGCCGTTCCAGCCGCGCCGGATCGCCGGGTGGCGGATCGACGTCCATCTTGAGATTGCCGGTGGTGACGACGTTGGGGCTGCCGAGCGCGGCGAAGCGCTGCGCATCCATCTGCGACTGCGCCAGGCAGATATCGAATTTGCCGAGCAGCGTGCCTATCGTCGCCGAGGCGCGCTGCCAGCGCGGAAACGAGCGCGGCGACATCCGGCCGTTGATCAGCACCATCGGCAACCGCCGCGCCGCCGAGGCGAGGATCAGGTTCGGCCACAGATCCGACTCGATGAACAGCGCCAGCGACGGCTGCCAGTGATCGAGGAAGCGCTCGACGAAGCGCGGCGCGTCATACGGGATGAACTGGTGAATGATGTCGGGCGGAAACCGTTTCGCCACCACTTCGGCCGACGTCACCGTGCCGGAGGTCAGCAGGATGCGCAGGTTGAGCGCGCGCAGCCGCTCGATCAGACCGGCGGCGGCCAACACCTCGCCGACGCTGGCGCCGTGGATCCAGACCAGCGGCCCGTGCGGCCGCACATGCGCCGCGACGCCCCGACGCTCGTCGACGCGCGACGGCTCTTCCTTGCCCTGCTTCAGCCGCCGCCGGATCAGCAGCGGCGCCAACGGCGCGACGCCGGCCGTCAACGTCTGATAGACGCGCAGCGTCATCGGCAACGGATCGGCCAGCAACGGCCCCGCCTGCCACCGCGGAGGTGACGCGCTCGTCATCGCAAAGCAAGCCTCGTCAATGCGCCGGCTTCGCGTCCTGGCCGGGATCCAGCAGGCGATGGAGGTGAACGATGAAGTAGCGCATGTGAGCGTTGTCGACGGTCTGGTGCGCCTTGGCCTTCCACGCCGCGAAGGCGGACGCATAGCTCGGATACACCCCGACGATGTCCACCTTGTCGAGGTCGCGGAAGGTGACGTTCTCGAGATCCTCCAACTCGCCTCCGATTACGAGGTGGAGCAACTGCTGCGCATTGTCGGGCATCAAACTTCCTCAGCGGCAAACGGCGAAAGCGGGTCAGCTCCCCGGACGAATGCGGAAATGCTCGACGATTCGAGCATGACGATCGCGTCCGGCGGCCACCAGCACCCCATGCGTGACCTCCGGACGGTTGTAAACGATGGGCTCGCCCGCGAGACTGGTTAGTTTACCATTCGCTTCGTGCACGATCAAATCGGCCGCGGCAAGATCCCAGTCCCGGCTTTGCCCGCCCGCGAATGCGACGTCAAGGCGATCATCGGCCACACCACACAGCCGCAGCGCCAGCGAGCCGATCCGTGGAAGAATTTGCGCGCCGGCCGGCAGCCGCAGCCGTTCGATCAGCGGTTTCGGGCCGCCGACCCGGGCGGCCTCCAGCCCGACGCCGAGACTGGCGCGAATCGCCGAGCCATTGAGAGTCGCCCCCGCGCCGCGCACGGCGAAGTAGAAGTCGTTGGTGACCGGCGCGAACACCGCGGCCAGAACCGGCGATGCGTTCTCGACCAGCGCCGCCGAGACGCACCAGTCGCTGCGCCCGGCGAGATACGAGCGCGTGCCGTCGATCGGATCGATGATCCACACCCGCTGCTTGCCCAGCCGCGCCGGATCGTCGGCGCTTTCCTCGGACAACCAGCCGTAGTCCGGCACGGCCGATTGCAGCCGGTCGCGGATCAGATCGTTGACGGCGATGTCCGCTTCCGACACCGGCGACGAGGCGCCCTTGGTCCAGTTCCGCACATCGGTGCCGAACATCGACAACGCCAGCGCGCCAGCGTCCCGAACCGTGTCGGCCAGCAGCGCCGCGTCGCGCGAGGTCGCCCCGGCGCTGTGTCCGATATCGGGACTAGCGCCCGGCAATCGTCAGCCCCTCGATCCGCAGCGTCGGCGCGTTGACGCCGTAGCGGAAGGTCAGATCGTTCGCCGGCGTCAGCGTCTTGTAGATCTCGAACAGATGACCCGCGATGGTGACTTCGCTCACCGCGTAGGTGCATTCGCCGTTCTCGATCCAGAACCCGGCGGCGCCGCGGCTGTAGTCGCCGGTGACGCCGTTGACGCCGGACCCGATCAGGTCGGTGACGTAGAAGCCCTGCTTGATGTCGCTGATCAGTTCGGCCGGGCTGAGCGTCCCGGCTTCGAGATGCACATTGTAAGAACCCGGCGACGGCGACGACGACACGCCGCGATGCGCATGGCCGGTGGTAGCGAGGCCGAGTTCGCGCGCGGTGGCGCAATCGAGCAGCCACGACGTCAGCACGCCGTCGTCGACCACCGCGAGCGGCTTCACCGCGACACCTTCGGCGTCGAACGGCTGCGAGCGCAGTCCGCGCTTGCGCAGCGGATCGTCGACGATGCGGATGCCGTCGCGGAACAGCTTGTCGCCGAGCCGGTCCTTGAGGAACGAGGTCTTGCGCGCGATCGAGGCGCCGTTGATGGCGCCGATCAGATGCCCGACCAGCGAGCCCGCGACGCGCGGATCGAAGATCACCGGCACCTTGCAGGTCTCGACCTTGCGCGGATTGAGCCGCGCCGCGGCGCGTTCGCCGGCGATCCGCCCGACCGTGTCGGGCGACATCAGATCCTCGGCATGCGGCGCCGTGGTGTATTCGTAATCGCGCTCCATGCCGGTGCCCTCGCCGGCGATCGCCGTCATCGACACGCCCTGGCTCGAGCGCAGATAGGCGCCGTGGAAGCCGGTCGACGTCACCAGCACCATGCCGCCGATCCCCGAGGACGCCGACGCGCCGCCGGATTTGGCGACGCCCTTCACCGCCATCGCGGCCTCTTCGGCCGCACGCGCGCGACGCTCGAGTTCGGCGGTCGACGGCGTCTGCGGATCGAGCATGTCGAGCTGCGGCAGGTCACGCGCCAGCAGCGACGGATCGGCGAGGCCGACATATTTGTCGTCCGGCGCGACGCGGGCCATCGCCACAGCGCGCTCGGCGAGCCGCGCCACGCCATCGCCGGTGATGTCGTTAGTGGATACCACCGCCTGCCGACGGCCGACCAACACACGCAGGCCGACATCGTCGCCTTCGGAGCGCTCGGACTCCTGCATCCGGCCTTCGCGTAGTTCGACGCCGTGCGAGATGCCGCGCACCGCGACCGCATCGGCCTGATCGGCGCCGGCGCGCCGCGCGGCTTCGACCAGACGCTGCGCGAGTTCGCTCAGCGCCGACTGATCGAACAGAGCTTGATCCACAGAGGTGGGAGAGGACGATGCCGCGCCTGGTGAAGAGTTCACAAACAAAATCCTGAAGGCTGGAAGCAGACGATGCAGACCCCGGAAGCGGAGCCCGAGACAGCAGAGATGTGCCTATTCGGCGCGGACTTCAAGCACTTTAGGCACAGCCGGAACCAAACATTGTCGGCTTCGGCGCAAGTTTTCGTCAATCATGCCGGCCAAGCTTCTGTCAATCATGAGTCCCGAAGCAAGCCGAGTCAGCTTCGATTAACCAGCCTTTTTAAGCGATTCCGGACACCGCTCTGGCAAGCTCCTCGCATCGACCGAAAACATAATTTCGGCGGGGAGAACACAGCCGTGAGGCGTCAAACAACAACAGGCGGGAGTCATCCCGTCGGGTCGAGCCGTGCTCTGCGGCTCGACCCTCTCACACTGCCGATCCGCTACGACG
>NZ_LJIC01000201.1 GCF_001295845.1 Rhodopseudomonas sp. AAP120
CGAGCCGTGCTCTGCGGCTCGACCCTCTCACACTGCCGATCCGCTACGACGCGCACGATATTCGCGCCGACGGCGGCGTCCGGCAAATCGAATTGCATCGTGAACGGGTGATCCTGCACCGCGCCGTGGCCGGCATGCGGATGGCCATCAAGGTGCAGGTCAGCGACTTCCGCGGCATCGTCTGCCGCGGCCTCGACGACGCCCGCATCCTGATGCTGGTGCATCGCGATCCGTCGCTGTCGGTGCCGCTGTATATCAGCGAGGATGCCGAGGAGATCGAGCGCGTGCGGGAGCTGTGGAGCGAGATCCTGTCGCTGCCGCTGCTCCCGGACGACACGCCGCGGCTGCCGGCGCCCCGTCGCCGCCGCCGCTGCGTCATCAGTCGGCGCCGTCCGCGCTTCCTCGTTCGCCGACGCGTCGGCGCGCTACTCGAGCCGGCGCGCTGCTACGCGGGTGAACGCGAGATCATCGCGCGTAGCTGAGACGTTTTACGATTAGAAGCCGCGCCGAGTTCCTGAACGGAACCAGCGCGGCTTTTTTGTGCTTGCTGCCGCAACGGCTTGGCGGGAACTTCCCCCCGGCCTCTGCCGTTATCAGCCGCGATCAAATCTCGGCCTCCGTCGGCGCATTGCTGCTGCGGGTTGTTTACCTTGCGCCACGTCGCCAGATGGGAGCGTCGGCAGTCGCCGAACATCCGAGTGCGGGGCCTCCCACCCAAGAGGCACTGAATCAGACAAACGACGGCAGGCGAGGACGCACGGGCAATGTGCGAACCCGTCGGCGTGGGCATGCAAAGGTTGAGTGTGGCGGACAGCACGGACCATTTCGACGTCGACCTGACCAACTGCGATCGCGAACCGATTCACCAACTCGGCGCCATCCAGCCTTTCGGGTTCCTGCTCGCGCTCTCCACCGATTGGCTGGTGCAGCGTGCCTCGACCAATGTGGTCGACTTCTTCGGCATCCCTGCGGAGGAGATGCTCGGCACCCACGCGGCCGATCATCTCGGTATCTCCACGGTCCACACGCTGCGCAATCGATTGACGCTGCTGCGCGGTCTCGACGCGGTCGAGCGCGTGTTCGGCTACGAACTGCCCGGCAAGGGCAAGCGCTACGACTTCGCGGTTCACGTCTCCGGCCGCAGCGTCATCGTCGAAGCCGAGCCCTGCGTCGAGGAAACTCAGCCCGACACCGCGAGCACCATCCGAGCGATGATCTCGCGGCTCGACGCCACCACCGACGAGAAATCCTTTCTGCACGAGGGCGCCCGCCAGGTTCGTGCGCTGACCGGCTTCGACCGCGTCATGGTGTATCGCTTCGATGCCGACGGCTCGGGCACCGTGGCGGCGGAATCCGCGCGCGCCGGGATCGGCAGCTTTCTCGATCTGCGCTACCCTGCGTCCGATATCCCCGAACAGGCGCGGCAGCTTTATCTGCGCACGCCGTTCCGGATCATCGCCGACGTCGACGCGGTGCCGGCGCCGGTCTATCCGCGGCTCGACGAGCGCGGCAATCCGATCGACCTGTCGCTCTCGGTGCTGCGCTCGGTGTCGCCGATCCATATCGAGTATCTGAAGAACATGGGCGTCCGCGCCTCGATGTCGATCTCGATCGTGATCGAAGGCAAATTGTGGGGCCTGTTCGCCTGCCACCACTACGATGGCCCGCGCCTGCCCGGCTTCGAGCGTCGCTCGATCGCCGAACTGTTCGGCCAGATGTTCGCGCTGAAGCTGGAGGGCCGCGAGCGCAAGGCGATGGCCGGCTATGAGAACAACGCGCGCGCGGCGAGCGACCGGCTGCTCGCCGCGATCGCCGGTGATTCCACGCTGCTGGAAAATCCCGACTGGCTCGGCTCGATGCTGCACGACACCGTGCCGAACGACGGCATCGCGATCTGGATGGACGGCCGCGTCGCCCAGTACGGCCTCACCCCGCCGGCCGGCGAACTCCGCACCATCGTGCGCCGCCTCAACGCCATGGCGGCGGGCCGGATCTACGCGACCGATCACCTGGCCGCGACGATTCCCACCGCCCAGGCCTATGACGACGTCGCCGCCGGCGTGCTGGCGATTCCGATCTCGCGCACGCCGCGCGACTACGTGCTGCTGTTCCGTCAGGAGAAGATCCGGACCGTGACCTGGGCGGGCGATCCGCAGAAGCCCGCCAGCTACGGGCCGCACGGCGCCCGGCTGACGCCGCGGCAGAGCTTCGAGGCGTGGAGCCAGGAGGTGCGCGGCCGTTCGCAACCGTTCTCCGAAGCGGAACTGCGCGTCGCCGAGATGCTACGGATCTCGCTGATCGAGATCATCCTGCGTATCACTGACGAAGCGCAGGAAGAGCGCCGCCGCGCCGCCGAGCGACAGGACCTGCTGATCGCCGAGTTGAATCACCGCGTCCGCAACATCCTCGCGCTGATCCGCGGCCTGCTGCGGCAGTCGCGCGAACCCGGCGAGTATCACCCGGCGCTCAACATGCTGGACGGTCGGATCCAGAGTCTGGCGCGCGCGCACGATCAGATCACCAAGGACAATTGGAGCCCGGCGCCGCTCGGCCTGCTGATCGAGACCGAGGCCGCCGCTTATCTGGGCGGCAAGAGCGACCGCGTGGAAGTCGCCGGCCCCGACGTGCTGCTGCAGCCGCAGGCCTTCACCACGCTGGCGCTGGTGTTCCACGAGCTGATGACCAACTCGGCGAAATACGGCGCGCTGTCGGACAGCGGCCGCGTCACCGTCGATTGGCGGTTCGACATGGATGGCGATCTGCGGATCGAATGGCGCGAGCGAGGCGGTCCGCCGGTGCGGCCGCCGAGCCGCGAAGGCTTCGGTTCGACCATCATCAACCGCTCGATCCCCTACGATCTCGGCGGCGAGGCCCGCGTCCGCTACGAGTTGATCGGTCTCGAAGTCGACCTCTGCGTGCCGGCACGGCACGTCAGCGAGCACAGGCATCCCAAGCCGGTGGTGGTGCAGAGCGCCCCGCCGATTTTCGCGGACGGCACCGAGCAAAAGCCGCTGCTCAGCGGCGCCGCGCTGCTGGTGGAGGACAGCCTGATCATCGCGATGGACGCGGAGGACATCCTGCTGCGCCTCGGCGCCGCGCGCGTCGCCACGGCGGCGACGGTCGCGCAGGCGCTCGCCGAAATCGATCGCGATACGTTCGAGATCGCGCTGCTCGACGTCAATCTCGGCCAGGAAAGCAGCCTGCCGATCGCCGAGCGGCTGGCCGAACGCGGCGTGCCGTTCATGTTCACCACCGGCTACGGCGAACAGATGCAGCGGATCGAGCAGCACAAGGACGTCGTGGTGGTCAACAAGCCCTACGACCTGACGGGCATCGGCGCTGCGGTCGGCAAGGTGCTGCGGAAGTAACTGCGTCGTCTCGGCTTACGCCGTCATGGTCCGGACGACCGCGTCGCCGACCAGGCCGATGAACAGCAGCAGCCCGGCGTCGCGGTTGGACTTGAACAGCTTCAGGCACAGCGGCGAGTTGCGGATATCGAGCCGCACGATCTGCGAGGCGAGGTGCGCGGCGAACACCGCGAGCCCGATCCAGGCGAACCAGCCCGACCCTGCGAGCCACAATGCGGTGCCGATCAGCGTCACCGCGATCCCATACAGCACCGACAGCGCCGTGTGGGTCTTGGCGCCGAACAGCAGCGCGGTCGACTTGATGCCGACCAGCAGGTCGTCCTCGGCGTCCTGATGCGCGTACATGGTGTCGTAGCCGACCACCCAGGCGATCGATCCGGCGTACAGCGCGAAGGGAACGAGATCGAGCCGCGCGAAGGTGACGGCGAAGCCCATCAGCGCGCCCCACGAGAACGCCAGACCGAGCACGATCTGCGGCCAGTAGGTGATCCGCTTCATGAACGGATAGGCGGCGACGATGATCAGCGAGGCGATTCCGGTGGCGATCGCGAAGGCGTTGAACTGCACCAGCACGGCGAGGCCGATCAGGCACAGCGCCACCATGAACACGGCGGCCTGCTTGGCGGTCACCTGACCGGACGGGATCGGCCGCGACCGGGTGCGCTCGACTTTGCCATCGAGATCGCGATCGGTGATGTCGTTCCAGGTGCAGCCGGCGCCGCGCATCACGAAGGCGCCGACGAAGAACAGCGCACAGACCAGCGGCAGATGGCTGAGGTCGCGGGCGATGCCGGCGGCCAGCGCGGCCGCCCACCAGCACGGCATCAGCAGCAGCCACGAGCCGATCGGACGATCGAACCGGGCGAGACGGAGATACGGCCGCGACCATTCCGGCGCATGGCGATCGACCCAGTTGCCGGTGGAGTCGGCAACCGGCGCCGTCGCGCCGGTGATCGGGATGCCGGTCATCGCTGCAGCACGTTGCCGTTCAGCGTGTCGAAGGTGGTGCCGCCGAACTTCTTGGCCGAGGCGTTGGCCTCGGGGGCCGCCGTGGAGGAGCCGAGCACGTCGGCGAGGCTCGGACCGGCGGGACCACGCTGCTGCTGCTGGGCCGCGATGTCGCAGACCTTCTTCTGCATGCCGCTGGTGTTCTGATGGCCCTTCTTCAGCTGATCGGCGATCTCGCCCGGGATGCCGCAGCGTTTCGCATTGGTCACCACATAGCTGATCATCTTGGTTTCCGAGGCCGCAAAGGCGGTGATCAGCTTACAGGCCTCGGCCGCCGGCGCCTTGCGCTTGCCAGCCGCCTGAATCGCGGCGCCGCGCTTCTCGGCTTCCTGACGCAGCTTGACGAATTCGTTCATGCAGGCTTCGCCGCCGGCCTGCTGCCCCATCGGGGCGGCCTGCGGCGGCGGTGCGAAGCCGCCTCCGCCCCCGGCAATCGGCGCTGCGCCGGCGGCCGGGAAGGCGCCCGACGCTCCGACCGGCGGAAATGGCGAGGGCTCGGCCGCGGCGGGAGCCGCAGACTGGTTCGGAAGCGGCGCCGGGAACGGCGAGGACGCCGCCTGGTTCGGCAGCGGCGCCGGAAATGCGCTTTGCGCGTGAACCGGCAGGCTGTGCATCGTGAAGACGGCGGCGACCGTCGGCACAATCAAACGGCGGATGATCAAGGCTGCTCCTCCGGCAAGGTTCGATGGTCCCCAAGTGTCCCCAAAAATCGGAAAGGATCTCGGACGAGACCCCGACGAATCCGTCAGGCGCGGTGCCAAATGGCCGCCCCGCGCCTTTTACGATTCCCGTCAGGCCTTAACAACCCGTGGAATAGGGCGGCAGCGCGGCGCTTCGCCACGTTTAGCTGCTGATTTTGCTGGACCTTTGGACTAGAACGGCGCTGAGAAACGCCATGTCACGCTATGAATTTCGCAGCCCCCGGCTGTTTGTCGACGCCGACCTCGCCGCCGGGACCCGCGTGCCGCTGGGGCGCGACCAGAGCAATTACCTTGG
This sequence comes from Rhodopseudomonas sp. AAP120, assembly GCF_001295845.1. Classification (GTDB taxonomy): domain Bacteria; phylum Pseudomonadota; class Alphaproteobacteria; order Rhizobiales; family Xanthobacteraceae; genus Rhodopseudomonas. Next base: position 5,373 of record NZ_LJIC01000201.1, read on the forward strand.
CAACGTGCTCCGGCTCGGCGCCGGCGCCCCCGTGCTGGCCTTCAATGGCCGTGACGGCGAGTGGCGCGCCGCGGTGGCGGGCCGCAAGCGGCCGGAGGAACTGGAGGTCGGCGAACGGACCCGACCGCAGGACCGGCTGCCCGACGTGACCTATGCGTTCGCCCCGCTGAAGCATGCGCGGCTCGACTATATGGCTCAAAAGGCTGTGGAAATGGGCGCAGGCCGGCTGCAGCCGGTGCTCACCCAGCACACCCAGGTGCATCGCCTCAACACCGAGCGGATGCGGGCCAATGTGATTGAGGCCGCCGAGCAATGCGGCATCCTCAGCCTCGCCACCGTCGAAGAGCCGGTCGCCCTCGACCGGTACCTGGCGGCGCACGCCGACGGCCCGCGCCTTCTGGTGTTCTGCGACGAGGACGCCGAGATCGCCGATCCGGTCGCCGCATTGCAGGGCGCCCGCGCCGCAGCGGCCGCGGGGGTCGATCTCCTGGTCGGCCCGGAAGGCGGCTTCTCCGCCGACGAGCGCGACCTGCTGCTGCGCCAGCCCCGGATTCTCCGCCTGGCCCTCGGCCCCCGGATCATGCGAGCAGATACCGCCGCAGTGGCGGCGCTGGCGCTGGTGCAGGCGATCGTGGGGGATTGGGGGGAATTGTCCCAGTAAGTGAGGAAGTGCAATGCACGAGCGGCGGCAACTTCCTCTCTTGAGGAACGTCTTCTGACTACAGAGGCTGAGGCTCTCGATTCTTGCCACCCAGCTTCTCCCAAGCGTGGAAGCGATGAGTGGCAGCCCCGTAGCTGATATCCAAAGCCTCAGACACGGCATAACGGGTGCGACCGGCATCAAACATCCGATATGCGACCTCCACACCGCGCGGCGTCAGATTGACCCCATTTTTGTTCAGCGGACTCTTCGGATCCAATTCATCCTCAGGCTCCGCAGGCGCCGGTCCTCGGAGGATAGACTCTACGCGATCGAGATTGGCTCTAGCCTCGGCGACGAGCGAAAGGACCGCGTCAATTTCCATAGCGGAAGGAATGTTCATGTTCATCTCCATTATACAACCAATGATAGCTATATAGACTATATATACATACATAATCAATATGCATTCTTATGATACGTACACCCCCTTTTGTAGCGTTGGCTCAATGACGGTCGAAACTGTCATTCCGCCATGCTAAGGGCTCCGCCGACACCGTTTTGACCCTCCCCTGCCCGGGATCGCAGGAAATTCGACAATGACCAAGACCGCCGCCGCTGGCGCGACCGGATCCGCCGCGTGGGCGGAGGCGCTGCTGCAATCGTTCGCCCAGGCCGGCTATGTCCGGGCCGAGCCGCCGATCCTGCAGCCCGCCGACCCGTTTCTCGACCTCTCGGGCGAGGACATCCGCAAGAGCCTGTATCTGACCACGGACGCCAGTGGCGAGGAGCTTTGCCTGCGGCCCGACCTGACGATCCCGGTGGCGCGCGACTATCTGGCGTCGACCGAGGCCGGCCGCCCTGCCGGGTTCTGCTATCTCGGGCCGGTATTCCGCCAGCGCAGCGGTAAGCCGACCGAATTCCTCCAGGCCGGCCTGGAATCCTTCGGCCGGCAGGACCGCGCCGCGGCCGATGCCGAGATGCTGGCGCTCGGCCTCGAAGCCACCGCCGCATTTGCGGTCGGCGAAGTCGACATCCGCACCGGCGATGTCGCGCTGTTTGCGGCGCTGATCGATGCGCTCGACCTGATGCCGGTGTGGCGCCGGCGGCTGATGAAGGATTTCAACCGCAAGGTCAGCCTCACTCAGGATCTCGAGCGGCTGACGCTCGCACCCTCCGGCGGCAACGAATACGAGGGCGTGCTGGCGGCGCTGGCGGGCTCCGACCGCAAGGCGGCACTGGCGCTGGTCACCGACCTGATGTCGATCGCCGGCGCCACCACGCTCGGCGGCCGCTCGGTTGCTGAGATCGCCGACCGCTTCCTCGAACAATCGACGCTGAAGAGCGGCGCGCTGCCCCGCGACGCGCTGCAGAAGATCCAGCGCTTCCTGGCGATCAGCGGCGCCCCGACGGACGCGCTGAAGCAGCTCCGCGCCCTGGCGGCCGACGCCAAGCTGGCGATCGATCCGGCGATCGATCAGTTCGAGGCCCGCATCGGCTTCATGGCCGAGCGCGGCATCGATCTCGCCAAGGTGCGGTTCTCGACCTCGTTCGGCCGCGGCGTCGATTACTACACCGGCTTCGAATTCGAACTGCACCGCCTCGGCAACGGCGAAGACCCGCTGGTCGCCGGCGGCCGCTATGACGGGCTGATGAGCCAGCTCGGCGCCGCCGATTCGATCCCCGCCGTCGGTTTTTCGATCTGGATCGAGGCGATGACCCAGACCACCGGAGGTGCCGCATGAGCGCGCCGTTCGTTCTTGCCGTCCCCTCCAAAGGCCGTCTGCAGGAAAACGCCGAAGCCTTCTTCGCCCGCGCCGGCATGGCGCTGACCAAGCCGGGCGGCGCGCGCGACTATCGCGGCACGATCGCCGGCCTCGACAATGTCGAAGTGGCGTATCTGTCGGCCAGCGAGATCGCCGCCAATCTGGCGCGCGGCGCGGTGCATTTCGGCGTCACCGGCGAAGACCTGCTGCGCGAAAACATCGCCGAGGCCGACAAGCGCGTGCTGCTGATCGACGGGCTCGGCTTCGGCTACGCCAACGTCGTCGTCGCGGTGCCGCAGGCGTGGATCGACGTCCGCACCATGGCGGATCTCGACGACGTCTCGACCGGCTTCCGCGCCCAGCACAATCGCCGGATGCGGGTCGCCACCAAGTACATCAACCTGACGCGTGGCTTCTTCGCACAGCACAACATCGTCGACTACCGCATCGTCGAGAGCGCCGGGGCCACCGAGGGCGCGCCCGCGGTCGGCACCGCCGAGATGATCGTCGACATCACCACCACCGGTGCGACGCTCGCCGCCAACGGCCTCAGGGTGCTGGACGACGGGGTGATGCTGCGCAGCCAGGCCAATCTGGTGGCTTCGCGCGAAGCCGACTGGTCGGACGCGGCCCGCGAGACTGCGCGCGTGATCCTCGACCAGATCGCCTCGCGTGCGCGCGCCAGCAAGTACAAGGAAGTCCGCACCCGCTTCGCCGGCTGCAACGACGCGCTGCTGGCCGAGGCGCATCAGCGCTTCGGCGTGGTGTCGCCGTTCGGCGGCCCGACGTCGTCGGGCATGCTGACGCTGCACTGCCCGCCGGCGCAGCTCTACGGCCTCGGCAGCTTCCTGCGCGAGCACGGCGCCGACACCGTGTCGGTCGCCTCGCTGGACTACGTGTTCGACAAGGACAATCCGCTGTTCAGCAAACTTGAAGCTTTCCTGCGTCAATAATGCCGGCCGCGCGGTTCCGCCGCCGATGGCGACAGAGCCGCGTGGTCACCATATGATGCTGGATAGTCAGACCTCCGACGAACTGGACACAGAGCGAAGCCGGAACCGACCGATGAAGCTGGGGAGCGACCTGTCAGGCCTGAACGCCGGTGCGAACTCCGTCGCGCTCGGGCTGTCGATCGTGGTGCCGGTGTTCAACGAAGCCGGCGGGCTGCAGGCGCTGCACGAGCGGCTGGCGGCGCTGTCCGCGACGCTGCGCAAGCGCTACGGCCTCGTCTGCGAAGTGGTCTATGTCGACGACGGCAGCGCCGACGCGACGCTGAGCATCGCCCGCAATCTTCCGGCCGACGGCATCGACGTCCAGGTGGTGTCGCTGTCGCGCAATTTCGGCAAGGAGGCGGCGCTGCTGGCCGGCCTCGACCACGCCCGCCGCGGCGCCGTGCTGTTCATGGACGGCGACGGCCAGCATGCGCCGGAGCTCGCCGAGAAGCTGGTGTCGCACTGGGTCGACGACGGCTACGACGTCGTCTACACTGCCAAGGCGCATCGCGATAACGAGCCGCGGCTGCGCCGCGCAGCGGTGCGCAGCTTCTACGCGCTGATCAATTGGGGCGCACGGCAGCCGATTCCGGAGGACGCCGGCGACTTCCGCCTGCTGTCGCCGCGTGCGGCGGCGGCGCTGAAGCAGCTTCCCGAGCGCAACCGCTTCTTCAAGGGCCTGGCGAGCTGGATCGGCTTCCGCCAGTTCCGCGTCGACTACGAACCCGAGCCGCGCTCGCACGGCTTCAGCACCTTCAGCACCGGCCGGCTGATCGGCCTGTCGATCGAAGGCCTGACCTCGTTCTCGGTGGCGCCGCTGCGGATCGCCAGCCTGCTCGGCGCCCTGCTGGCGCTCGGCGCGTTCCTGTTCGGCTTGTCGATCCTGTGGGAGACCTGGGCCAACGGGAAATCGGTGCCGGGCTATCCGTCGCTGATGGTCGGCATGATGACGATCGGCGGCGTGCAGCTGCTGATGATCGGCATCGTCGGCGAGTATATCGGCAAGATCCTGTCCGAGTTGAAAGCACGGCCGATCTACTTCGTGGCCGAGCACAGCGTCCGGCAGTCGGGCCCGAGCGAAGGCGCCGCACATTCCGAACAATCCGCCGCCGAATGAGCGAGGCTGCGCCGCGGCGGATCTGGCTGTGCGCCGACGACTACGGCATCAGCCCCGGCGTCAATCGCGCGATCCGCGAACTCATCGCTGAGCGCCGACTCAACGCCACCTCAGTGATGATGGTGGGGCCGGCAATCGATCGCGAAGAGGTTCAGGCTCTGCAGGCAGTGGCAGAAGCGGCCGATTGCGCGATCGGGCTGCATGCGACGCTGACGGCGCCGTTCTCGCCGCTGACCATGCACTATCACCCGCTGCACGGCGGCATCTTCCTGCCGCTCGGCCGCAAGCTGCGCGGCAGCCTGCTGCGCCGGCACGACCGCGCTATCATCGCCACCGAACTCACCGCACAGCTCGAAGCCTTTGCCGATCGGTTCGGCCGGATGCCGGACTACGTGGACGGCCATCAGCACGTCCAGCTGTTTCCGCAGGTGCGTGACGCCTTCGTCGGCGTGGTCAAGGCGCTGGCGCCGCACGCCTGGGTCCGGCAATGCGGCCGAGTGCAGCCGCTGGCGCAGCGGCTCGGCGCACCGAAGGCACTGCTGCTGGATACGCTGAGCGGGCCGTTCCGCAAGCGTGCGGCACATGCCGGCCTCACCACCAATCCGGGGTTTGCGGGCGCCTATGATTTTTCCCGCGAGACCGACTTCGCGGCGCTGATGGCGTCGTTTTTCGACGGGCTGCCGGACGGCGGCCTGCTGATGTGCCATCCCGGTTTCGTCGACGATCTGCTGATCAGCCTCGATCCGTTCACCGATCAGCGCGAGCGCGAACATGAGTTTCTTGCCAGCGATCGCTTTCCCGCCCTGCTCGCGGCGCACAATGTGACGCTGCTGCGACGTTCCGACGCCGCCGCGGCACCGTCTCCTACCGAAAATTAATCCGGCCCAGGGCTTATTGCTGCCCAGCCACCTCCCTACATTTTTCAGCACTCATGCCTGCTGCGCCGCATCGTGCGGATCGCGCCGCTTGAGCAACGGATCCTGAGGGAGACCATCATGACACCGCAAGAACGTCAGCTTGTGGACGATCTGTTCGAACGGCTGGCCCGCCTCGAATCCGCGCCGCGCGATCCGGATGCGGCGGCTGCGATCTCGCAGGGGCTGCGGCTTGCGCCCAATGCGGTCTATGGCCTGGTGCAGACGGTGCTGGTGCAGGACGAAGCGCTGAAGCGCGCGCACGAGCGTATCCAGGAGCTGGAAGCCGGCGACCGCCAGCCGGACGGCAACCACGGCGGCGGCTTCCTCGACACCATGCGCGATGCGATCTTCGGCCAGAACCCCGGCCAGCCGCAGCAGCGCGGCTCGGTGCCGAACGTGCCCCCGCCGGGGGCCGGCGCTCGCCCGGCCTGGAATACCGGGCAGGTGCTCGGCCAGCAGCAGATGGGCCAGCCGGCACCCGGACAATACGCGCCGGGCCAGTATGCACCTCAGCAAGGCGGCTACGGCGGACCGTTCGGCGGCGGTGCCCCCTCGCCGGTTGGCGGCGGTGGCGGCTCGTTCCTCGGCACGGCGGCGGCGGCGGCAGCGGGCGTGGTCGGCGGTTCACTGCTGCTCTCCAGCATCCGCGGCATGATGGGCGGCGGCGGTCATCAGAGCATGGCCGATCAGTCCGGCCTCGGCGGCCTCAATCCGTGGGGCGGCAGCGGCGATCAGTCCGGCGGCAACCTGGCTCAGCAGGCCGGTCTCGGTGACATCGGCTCGCAGCGCGGCGGCGTCGATGACGGCTCGCGCTACGGCGCGATGGACCCTGCACAGAACGACGATTCCGATCGCGGCGGCGACTACGACCGCATGGCCGATGCCGGCTACGATCAAGACGACATGGACGACGGCTTCGACGATGGCGGCGGCGACAGCGACTTCGCCTGAGCCTCAATAACGACTACTTGACGCAACGGCCGCCCATCGGGCGGCCGTTGTCGTATCAGCGACAGATGAGCGGGCGCTCAGATCACTACGACGCGTGCGCCGACATTGACGCGGCCGTAGAGGTCGATGACGTCCTCGTTGCGCATCCGGATGCAGCCGGACGAGACGTTGGTGCCGATGGTCCACGGTTCGTTGGAGCCGTGGATGCGATACAGCGACGAGCCGAGATACATCGCGCGGGCGCCGAGCGGATTCTCCGGGCCGCCTTCCATGAAGCGCGGCAGATCGGGACGGCGCGCCAGCATTTCCTTCGGCGGCGTCCAGGACGGCCATTCGCGCTTGGCCGAGATGGTCTTGACGCCCGACCAGGTGAAGCCCGGCCGGCCGACGCCGATGCCGTAGCGCAGCGCCCGGCCGTCGCCCTGCACCAGGTACAAGAACTTGTTGGGCGTATCGACCACGATCGTGCCCGGCTTCTCCGCGCCGTGATACTCGACCACCTGCTTCTCGTATTTCGGATCCATCGCCGGCCGCGCCGGGTCGATCTCCTCGGGTTGCCGCGCCCCCTGCATCTGCGGGTCCATCGGCGGCAGGCCCTGGCGACGCTGTTGATAGTAGGACGGCTCCGGCTCGTAGTATTGCGGCCGCGATGGCTGATCGCCGTCGCTGAACAGAAACTCGATGAAGCCGCCGCCCATGTTGCCGCGCTGGGCGGACGCGGTCCGCACCGGCACCGGCTGCGGCGCCTGCGGCGCGCCGTAGATCACGGTCGGGGCGGAGGATTGCATCTCGTAGGCCGAGGCGATCGGCAGCCCGGCGGCGAGGCACGACACACTGGTCAGCAAGGTAAGCGTGGTTTTCCTGAACATCGACGTACTCTGAACTGTTTCGTCGGAATGCGCCCAAAGGCGCCGGTGAACGCAACGGATCAGAAACCAAAACCGGATCGGTTTGGTAAACGAAACCGCCTCGAGGATTCACCACGACGCGAAACAGCCGCAAAGCTGCGCTTAACGTTTATTTTCGGTGAAGGCCGAAGCACGATGGTTAACGTCGAGTATTTGCGCTTGCGATCTCAACCAACTGTTAGTTCCAACCGGCAACGCACCGTTAAAGAGATGGCACTACAAAGAAGTATTGCCTGAAAACGGGATGAGCCGATGTCAATCCAACGCAAGCGCTTCCGGATCGAAGAACTCACGCTCGGTAGCGCTCCGCCGCTTGCACCGATCGACTGTGACTCCGGTCCGACTCACCACGATATCATGTCGGAACTCCGCGCGATCCGCGCCCAGATCGTCGGCGGCGGCCAACCGATCGTCGCCAGCGGCATCGGCACCCAGGAGATCGAAGCGTCCACGGCGGACGAGGTCGCCGAGGCCCGCGCGCTGCTGGCGCAGTATCGCGCCCAGATTGAACAGTGCGAGAAGCTCAAGGTCGAACTCGACCTGATCCACAACGCGATCGACCAGACCAAGCGCGAGATCGCGGTGCTGCACACCAAGAGCTTCAGCGGCGAGGAGATGGCCAGGGTCAACGGCGAACTCGGCGCCGTGGTCGGCGGCACCGAAGAGGCGACGCAGCAGATCCTCGAAGCCGCGGAGGCGATCGACCAGGCCGCCACCGCACTCGGCAAGGTCACCTCGGCCGATCAGCAGAAGGCGCTCAGCGAAGAAATCCAGGAGCGGGTGATCTCGATCTTCGAAGCCTGCAACTTCCAGGATCTCACCGGCCAGCGCATCAGCAAGGTGATGCAGACCATGAAGTTCATCGAGCACCACATCGTGGTGATGATGGACATCTGGGGCGGCGTCGATGCCATCAAGGCCCACGTGCCGCCGGTGGTCGACAATCGCGAAGGCGACGCCAAGCTGCTGAATGGTCCGCGCGCGCTCGGCGACGAAGGCCACGCCTCGCAGGACGACATCGACGCGATGTTCAACTGATCGGTCGCGATCGATCTCGCAGGTTCAAGAGCCCCGACTTCGCCGAGCGGAGTCGGGGCTCTTCTGTTTTTCAGGGACTGTCGAGAGCCGCTATCGATCCGCCGTCCGCGGCGCGCGGATCAGCATGAAGCAGCCAACGCCGATCAGCGCCGCCACCATGCCGAACTCGATCACCGCCGCGTCCGAGAACCGCTCCACCGCCGCGGCGACGACGAAAGGCGCGGAGGCCTGCACGAACAGCGCCGGCCGCGCGATCCGCCCGATCACCCGGCCGTAGCCCTGGGGCCCGAACATCAGCAGCGGCAGGCTGCCGCGTGCGATGGTCATCACCCCGTTGGCGGCGCCGAACGCGATGCAGAACAGGCCGGCGACGCCGACCGACACGCCGACGAAGGCCAGCGTCGCGAACGCCGCGCCCATCAGGGCGAGAGCGCCCCGCGCGATCCACAGCGGATGGGTACGGCCCGCCAGCAGGAAATCGATCAGCCGCGCGGCGACCTGCGCCGGCCCGAACAGCGCACCCAGCGTGACCGCCGTGGCGCCGCTGAGCCCGCCGCGCTCCAGCATCGCCAGCAGATTCGAGGTGACGCCGGACAGGATTAGCGCGTGCAGCGCGAAGCCCATCGCCAGCAGCAGAAACGGGCGCCCCTCCGGCCGCAGCGGCTGCTGCGGCACCAGATGCGGCCCGGGCGGCACCGCTCCCTCCGCCCGTGCCGCTGCGCGCGGCAGGGCGAAGCCGTGCAGCGGCGCGACCACAAAGGCCATGACGGCCGCGAACACCAGATAGGTCCCGCGCCAGCCGAAATGCTCCAGCAGCAGATGCGTCGCCGGCCAGCCGATGGTCGAGGCGAAGCCTCCCGCGAAGGTCACGAAGATGATCTGCCGCCGCGCCGAACTGCCGAACAGCCGGGCGAGCGTCGCGAAGGCCGGATCGTACAGGCTCGACGCCATGGCGGCGCCGAGCAGCACCCAGCCGGCGAAATACAGCGGCCACGCATCGGTGACGGCCAGCAGCAACAGACCGAGCGCGCCGATCAGCGCCCCGGGCGCCATCACCACATGGCCGCCGTGGCGATCGATCAGACCGCCGACGATCGGCGACACGATCCCGGAAATCACCAGCGCGAGCGAGAAGCCGGCCATGCCGAACGCCAGCGACCAGCCGCGGTCGGCGACGAGGTGCGGCATGGTCAGAACCGGCGGGTAGATCAGAATGCCCCAGCCGAGGATCTGGGTCACCGCCAAGACCACGACCGCGCGTCCGGGGCCGGCCAACAGGCCGCGCAGGGCGATCATGACGTCATGGCGTCAGCCAGTCTCCGGGGCCGCTTCGGCCCTCTTTATTCGGCGATCAGGCGCGCGGGGAGCAGCGCACATACACCATGTTGCCGTAGCGGGTGGCGGCGTCCTTGTCGAGGAACCGCGTCACCAGAACCCGGCCGTCAAACGAGACGATCTCGCGGTCCTGCTCGCCGATCGGCCCGGCCGGACCGATATAGTTCTTGCCGCCCGGCGAACCCTTGAGGCGCAATTCCTGCGGCGTCGCCTGGTCGGCCAGATGCATGATCACGCCGCCGGTGGCGCCGGCGCCGATCACATAGGGATTCTTGCACTGCGACAGCGCCGCCTTTTCGGTGCGGGCGCGGTCGGCCGGGTTCTGGTACGATGCCAGCCCCCAGCGCCCGACGATCTCTTCGGAACGAATGGTCGCCGGAACTTCCGGCGGCGGCGCCGGCTCCGCGATCTCGGCCGGCTGCGAGCCGCCCCCGAATCCGCCGAACCCACCGAAGCTGCCGCACGCGCCCAGGCCGAGAGCCATCAGGGACGCCATCGCCAGATTGAAAGGCGCGCGTGCGTTGCTTGAATTGATCATAACTTCTCCCCGAGACAACATCCCCATGCGCCCCTTCGCCACACAACCGCAAAATGCCGCTTCAGGCAATGCGTTCGAAAAAGATCCCGCGCATCGATTCAGGCGCGAGAATCCATCATTCGCCTCACCAAGCTCTTAAGCTTTGAAGGCGGCGCCCTCAGCTTGACAGGAACTGCATCAAGCCATATTCGGGACGCACAATTAGCACTCTCGCAGCACGATTGCCAACACGCGGACTACTCTTGAACCGCGCACCGACTCGGCACGGCAAGCCGAGCACCTCCAGCACACAGCACAGGATCTCTTCCATGGCTAAGCTCAATTTTCGTCCACTCCATGACCGTGTCGTGGTGAAGCGCATCGACGCCGAGACCAAGACCAAGGGCGGCATCATCATCCCGGACTCCGCCAAGGAGAAGCCGCAGGAAGGCGAAGTGGTCGCCGTCGGCCCGGGCGGCCGCGACGAAACCGGCAAGCTGACGCCGATCGACGTCAAGGCGGGCGACCGCGTGCTGTTCGGCAAGTGGTCGGGCACCGAGATCAAGCTCGACGGTCAGGAACTCCTGATCATGAAGGAGTCGGACATCATGGGCGTGGTCGGCTGATCCGCCTCTATCAGACATCAGGAGAGTTGAATGGCAGCCAAAGACGTTAAATTCGCCGGCGACGCACGCGACCGCATGTTGCGCGGCGTCGACGTTCTCGCCAACGCCGTGAAGGTCACGCTGGGTCCCAAGGGCCGCAACGTGCTGATCGAGAAGAGCTTCGGCGCTCCGCGCATCACCAAGGACGGCGTTACCGTCGCCAAGGAGATCGAGCTCGAGGACAAGTTCGAGAACATGGGCGCGCAGATGCTGCGCGAGGTCGCCTCCAAGACCAACGACCTCGCCGGTGACGGCACCACCACCGCGACCGTGCTGGCCCAGGCGATCGTGCGCGAAGGCGCCAAGGCCGTCGCCGCCGGCATGAACCCGATGGACCTGCGCCGCGGCATCGAGATCGCGGTCCAGGCCGTGATCAAGGACATCCAGAAGCGCGCCAAGCCGGTCGCCTCCTCGGCCGAAGTCGCCCAGGTCGGCACCATCTCGGCCAACGGCGACGCGCCGATCGGCAAGATGATCGCCCAGGCGATGCAGAAGGTCGGCAACGAAGGCGTCATCACGGTCGAAGAGAACAAGTCGCTCGACACCGAAGTCGACATCGTCGAGGGCATGAAGTTCGACCGCGGCTACCTGTCGCCCTACTTCGTCACCAATGCCGAGAAGATGACCGTCGAACTCGACGACGTCTACATCCTGCTGCACGAGAAGAAGGTCTCGGGCCTGCAGTCGATGCTGCCGGTGCTCGAAGCGGTGGTGCAGTCGGGCAAGCCGCTGCTGATCATCGCCGAGGACGTCGAGGGCGAAGCGCTCGCCACCCTGGTGGTGAATCGCCTGCGCGGCGGCCTCAAGGTCTCGGCCGTCAAGGCGCCGGGCTTCGGCGATCGCCGCAAGGCGATGCTGGAAGACATCGCGATCCTGACCGCCGGTCAGCTGATCACCGAAGAACTCGGCATCAAGCTCGAGAGCGTCACGCTCAAGATGCTCGGCCGCGCCAAGAAGGTGGTGATCGACAAGGAGAACACCACCATCGTCGGCGGCGCCGGCAAGAAGCCCGACATCGAGGCCCGCGTCTCGCAGATCAAGGCGCAGATCGAGGAAACCACCTCGGACTACGACCGTGAGAAGCTGCAGGAGCGTCTCGCCAAGCTGGCCGGCGGCGTCGCGGTGATCCGCGTCGGCGGCGCCACCGAGGTCGAGGTCAAGGAAAAGAAGGACCGTGTCGAGGACGCGCTCAACGCGACCCGCGCCGCGGTGCAGGAAGGCATCGTGCCGGGCGGCGGCGTCGCGCTGCTGCGCGCCAAGAAGGCCGTCGGCCGTATCAGCAACGACAATCCGGACGTCCAGGCCGGCATCAACATCGTGCTGAAGGCGCTCGAAGCCCCGATGCGGCAGATCGCCGAGAACGCCGGCGTCGAGGGTTCGATCGTGGTCGGCAAGATCCTCGAGAACAAGTCGGAGACGTTCGGCTTCGATGCGCAGAGCGAGGACTATGTCGACATGCTCGCCAAGGGCATCGTCGATCCGGCCAAGGTCGTGCGCACCGCGCTGCAGGACGCCTCGTCGGTCGCCTCGCTGCTGGTCACCACCGAAGCGATGGTCGCCGAGCTGCCGAAGGCCGACGCCCCGGCGATGCCGGGCGGCGGTGGAATGGGCGGCATGGGCGGCATGGGCGGTTTCTAAGCCCCCGCCTCGTCCCCCAACGACTGACGCAAGGCCGCCTCCGGGCGGCCTTGTTGCGTTGGGGGAGAGAATTGTCGTCGAGGCGTCCGCCCCACCCTCTCCCGTCATCGCCCGCAAAAGCGGGCGACCCAGTATTCAAGGGCGCCTGCGATGACCAACGAGCTCTCTGCGATACTGGATCCCCGCATGCGCGGGGATGACGGCTGAGATTGGGGCGACCGCTTCGGACAACCGGATCCCCGAGGCCCATGAATTTTCTCCACGACCTCACCCCGTCATTGCGAGCGAAGCGAAGCAATCCATCTCAGTGCAGCGGGCTGGATTGCTTCGTCGCTGCGCTCCTCGCAATGACGGATAGATCGCCTGCGCGGGGATGACGGCTGTGTGGAGGCACCGCAGCGGATTGCCGCCCTCCGCCCCCTCCCGCCATGTTTTTTGGCGAAGCGGCGGCGATTTGCTACTCAGGCCTTGGTTCGGTCCAACTCGAATCAAACAAGGTCTCGAACCTGCGAATCCTGCGAGGAATCACCCGATGCGCGCGCTTCTGTTGAGCCTGCTGATGCTGCTGCCTGCGACCGATTTGGCCCGAGCCCAGAGCAAGGCTGCGCCCAAGGCGGGGGCGACCACCACCGAAACCCGCTATTTCACCGCGCTCGACGGCTTCATGGACGGCGCCGACGTCATCCTCAAGGAAACCCGGCAGGGCAAGGTGGTGACCTCGGCGGTGCTCGACGTCTGTTACGCGCCGACCAAGGGCTCCGACCACAAGGACCGCTTCGTCGCCAATCTGCAGGCCAACGGCCCCGCCCTGACCGGCACCACCCAGACCACCAGCGACAAGGCTCCGGTGACGGTGAAGCTCGCCCGCAAGCAGAACGGCGAGACCGTCGACTTCAAGGGCCAGATCAGCATCGGCACCACGGTGCACGAGATCGCCTCGAACGACAATTCGGACCTCACCGAGAAGGAATATCTCGAGAACCAGGCGAGCGACGAGAGCATCGCGCAGGCGCCGAAGGATTTCACCGAAGTATCGCCCGAAGCCGTCGGCATCCGGGTCAGCCTGGAATCCGCCGCCGATTTCCTGAAGACGCTGAAGGGCCAGAACCTCGAAGTATCGCTGTCGAGCCTCAGCATCGGCTGCGACGCGCTGCGCGCCGGCACGCTGGTGATCAACCTGACGACCGACCCGGCCCATGCCGCTGCGGTGATCGCCAAGGCCAAAAGCTTCCCGGGCGTGACCGCCGCCGGCTGGACCAACGGCATCATCGAACTCGACCGCACCATCCTGTTTCCGGCCGCCGGCTGGCGCGATGGCGACAAGCTGAACCGCGACAAGGTCGCCACCACCGTCGCCGGCGTGCTGGCGCAGACGCTCGGCGCCACGCTGGCGACGTCGGCCTGGAACGACAATACCGGCAAGCTGAAGCTGACCTTCAAGAAGCCCAGCGACCTCGTGCCGTCGCTGCAGCTGACCGAGACAATCGAGGTCGAAGCCATGGTCAGCGCCGACAAGCCGGGCGCAACCGACAAGCTGCTGCTGTGGATCGGTAACCCCACCGACACCACGGCGGACGAAAGCAACGGCGCCAAGCTGAACATTAATGACGATTCAACCGGCGACGAGGAAGCTGAGCCGCGCAGCGACGGCGGCGCGGTCGCGGCGCTGGCCAAGGAGCTGAAGGGGCAGCGTTGGGATTCCGAAAGCTCGACCTGGCAGTCGCCGTAACCGGTGCGGCCGCCCGGCGCGGCGGCCGTTTGACTTGTCGCCGCGTTGCAGCAATGAAGCGGCTTTCTCGGCGGCAGGAACTTGGTTGAATGACCCGCACTGACGTAGTGGTGATCGGCGCCGGCCTCGGCGGCTTGACGGCAGGCGCGATCCTCGCGCGCGACGGACGCCGCGTGGTGGTGATCGAGCGCAGCAATTCGGTCGGCGGCGCGGCGTCGAGCTACAAGGTCGGCGATCTGTTCGTCGAAGGCTCGCTGCACCTCACCGGCGATCCGCATCACCCGCAAGATCCCAAGCACATCGCGCTCGAGCGCGCCCGCGCGCTCAACGCCGTGCAGTGGATCCCGGCCGGTGCGCTGTACGAATTGCGCGGCGGCCCGCTCGGCGCCCCGTTCGTGCTGCCCGACAGTTTCGACGGCGCCCGCGCGGCACTGACCGCGCGTTTCCCCGACGCGGCCGATGCGATCGATCGCTTCCTCGGCGAGATGCGCCGGCTCGCGATGACCGCCGGCGACGGCGGGCTCGACGCGGTGTTCGCGCTGGCGCCCGAGTTTCCCGATTGGTCGGTGTCGCTCGCGGGCAAGCTGCAGGCACTGTTCGGCGATCGTGAAGCGCTGAAATGCGCGATCGCCGGCAACCTGTCCTACGTGCACGACGACACCGCCGCGCAGTGGTGGGTGCCGTTCGCGATCGCGCAGGGCGGCTTCCTGCTGTCCGGCGCGCGGTTCGTGCAGGGCGGATCGCAGCGACTGTCGAGCGCGATCACTCGCTCGATCCGCAAGGCCGGCGGCGAGGTGCTGCTCCGCCGCATCGTCAGCGGCATCGAGATCGGCGAGGCCGGCGCGCCGAGCCGCGTCACTCACACCGCGCGCGACGGCAGCGACCCGCAGACCATCGAGGCGGCCACGGTGATCGGCAACGCCGCCCCAGCGACGCTCGCCGCGCTGATGCCGGAGCCCCAGGCCGCACGACTGACCGCCAGCACCGCGGATCGGCCGCTCGGCCTTTCATTGTTCGCGCTGACGCTCGGCCTCTCTGCGCCGCCGCGCGACTTCGGCGTCAGCAGCTTCGTGACCCAGCTTTTGCCGGAGTGGATGCAGACGCTGGCGTCCTACGCCGAAGGCAAGACCTTGATGGCGGACGAACCCGGTGATCGGATGCCGCCGCTCGCGCTCGCCGACTACGCTGCGATCGACTCCGGCGTGCCGGCGCCGCCTTACGTGCTCTCGGTCGTCGGGCCGGACCGGCTGTTGAATTGGAGCGGCCTGTCGCAGGACGATTATCGCGCCAAGCGCGGACGCTGGCAGCAGGCGATTGTCGACTATCTCGATCGGCTCTATCCCGGCCTGGCCGGAGCCGTGACGGCGAGTTCGTTCAACGTCGCGCTGTCGGTTCAGCAATATCTCGGTGCGCCCGAAGGCTCGGTCTACGGCTTTGCCCCGCTGCCGCCGGACAAGAGCGGCAAACCCTACCGCACGCCCCGCACCGTACTCCCCGGCCTCTACCTCGCCTCCTCCTACTCCGGCCTCGGCGGCCACAGCGGCGCGATCCAGTCGGCGGCATTGTGCGCCGATATGATCTTGAGGGATGAGGCGGCTGGCTAGTAGCAGCGATTGGCACTCACCTCGCGTTCGTCATTCCGGGGCGCGCGCAGCGCGAGCCCAGAATCCATACTGCCGGCGGTTGATGTAAGGCACAGCGGCCGTCACGCTGTGCTCCAACGTTGCGACAGGGGATATGGATTCCGGGCTCGCTCACTACGTGAGCGCCCCGGAATGACGAACGCTGCGGTGATTGCCTTGGAGGCGCCTACAACGATCCGTCATTGCGAGGAGCGAAGCGACGAAGCAATCCAGCCCGGTGCACTGCGCTGGATTGCTTCGCGGAGCCTGTCATCGGGCGGCGCTATGCGCCGACCCGTTGGCTCGCAATGACGGGGAGAGTTCTGCGTCGCGCCGTTAGTTCGTATTCAGCCGAAACCGCAGCGTCTCGCCGCCCGAGAACGTGAGGTAATCGCCCTGCCTTGCCCATGTCGTCGCGGCCGAGAGTGCCGCGACCAGGGCGTCGTCGGCCTGGGCGCGGTCCGGCGGACAGGCGCGGTTGTCGATCGTGCCGGGCACGAAGATCACGGTGTTGCCGGCCACCGAGAACTGCCCCGTCCCGCCCTTGCACCATAACTCGATGCGCGCCTCGCCCTTGTCGCCGATCTCGATGTTCGGAATGCGTTTGGAACCCGGCTTCGGCGGCGCTTCGAGCGTCATCTCCAAACCGAACGGAAATTCACCGGCAGTCTGTGCCGCCGCCATCCCGGCCGATGCCGCCAGGAACGATGTGGTCAGTGCCGCGAAGGTCAGCAGTGAAGTCGGTCGCATCTTGCCTCGTACAATGTGGATGCCGCCCGGACTCTCTATCCCGCCCGCAGGCGGGTTGACCAGATCCATGACGACACCCTGAAAACGCCGAACCCCGCGGCTTGCGCCGCGGGGCCCGCAACTTCGCCGCTCCGGATGGCTATTTCAGGACCATCGCGGTGAACGGATAGACGTAGGCCTGCAGCATCACCAGCACGCCGACCAGACAGGCCAGCGTGATCGAATGCAGGAACACGTAGCGCAGGATCGAGCCTTCGTGGCCGTACCAGTTGGTGGCGGTCGAGGCGACGACGATCGACTGAGCGTCGATCATCTTGCCCATCACACCGCCCGACGAGTTGGCGGCGCTCATCAGGATCGGCGACAGACCGAGCTGCTCCGAGGTGATCTTCTGCAGATTGCCGAACAGCACGTTGGACGCCGTGTCCGATCCGGTCAACGCCACGCCGAGCCAGCCGAGCAGCGTGCCGAAGAACGGATACAGCACGCCGGTCGCCGCGAAGGCGAGGCCGAGCGTGGCGTCGACGCCGGACAACCTGGTGAGCGTGCCGATCGCCAGCATCGCCGAGATGGTGATCAGCGAGATCGCGCACAGCCGGATGGTGCGGCCGTATTCGACGATCATCTTGGCCGGCGAGATCCCCATCAGCACGCCGGAGATCAGCGCCGCCAGCAACATGCCGGTGCCGGTGAACGACAGATAGGTAAAGCTGAACACCGCGGCTTCCGGCGTCGGCTTGGCGGCGACCGGCGGCACCTTGTTGATCATGTTGTGCAGCTCGGGCACCGGGTAGTTCCAGACGAAGATCGCGTTGGCCCAGCTCTTGAACATGCCGGTGCCCCAGATCAGCATCACGATGCAGACGATGATCCACGGCAGCAGCGCGCCCCACAGCTGTGGCTGGGTCAGCTTCGTCGTATCCATCGGCTTCGGCGGCTTCATGGTGGCGGCCGACTCGTCATTGCCGCGCAGCTTCGGCGACAGCCACAGTTCCTTCGGCTGCCACACCTTGAGGAACAGGATCAGGCAGCCCATCGAGATCAGCGAGGCGCCGATGTCGACGATCCACGGATTGATGTAGTTCGAGATCACGAATTGCGGGATCGCGAAGCCGACGCCGGTGACCAGGATCGCCGGCCAGATCTGCATCATGCCGCGGAAGCCGGCGAACGCCCAGATCAGCCAGAACGGCACCAGCAGCGAGAAGAACGGCAGCTGCCGGCCGACCATCGCGCCGAGCGTATAGGGATCGAGGCCGGTGACCGAGGCGAGGCCCTGGATCGGCGTGCCGAGCGCGCCGTAGGCGACCGGCGCGGTGTTGGCGATCAGCGACAGGCCGGAGGCGGCGAGCGGCGAGAAGCCGAGCCCGATCAGGATCGCGGCAGTGATCGCCACCGGCGTACCGAAGCCCGACGCCCCCTCGAAGAACGCCCCGAACGCAAACGCGATCAGCAGCAGTTGCAGCCGGCGGTCGGTGGTGACGCCGCCGATCGCACGCTGCAAGAGTTCGAACCGGCCGGTCTCGACCGTGATGCGATACAGGAAGATGACGTTGAGGACGATCCAGCCGATCGGGAAGAAGCCGGTGACGACGCCGAGCAGCGAGGCGCGGACCGACATGTTGGCCGGCATCGTGAACACGAAGATCGCCACCAGATTGGCGAGGATCAGCGCAATGATGGCGGCGAGGTGTGCCTTCACTTTGCCACTGGCGATCAGCACCAGCAGCGTGACCACCGGGATGGCCGCCGCCAGGGTCGACAGCGCGGCGCTCCCCAGCGGGTTATAGATTTGGTTCCACATCCGAATTCCTCCCTTCGAGATCGAGCGGCCGGCTATTGACTGCCGGTATCGAGAAGGGAGCGACGCACGCGATGTAGTGAGCGACAGCGAACGGGCGCTCACAACCTCGCGAAATCAGCCAGCCACCATCCCCCACCTTTGGCTTCATGCTAGGGTGCGACAAGAGGGCGCGACAAGCCGTTGTAGTTCGTTTTACCTACAACTTTCGTCTAGCACGTCTCCGCTCGGAGGCGCCGCATCCGGAGAAACCGTTCCTGTGACCAATATCCGATCCACCCTCGCCACCGTTTGGCGGATCGCCGCGCCCTACTTCAAATCCGACGACAAACGCATGGGATGGACGCTGTTGACCGCGGTCGTGGTCATTGAGCTCGCCGTCGTCGGCCTGTCGGTGCTGTTCAATCGCTGGAACAACGTCTTCTACAACGCCCTGCAGGAGCGGGACTTTAATGTTTTCGTCTATCAGCTCAGCTACTTCTGCGCGCTGGCGGCGATCTGGATCGCGCTGAAAGTCTACCAGCTCTACCTCAACCAGTGGCTGCAGATCCGCTGGCGGCGCTGGATGACCGAGCGCTATCTCGGCGACTGGCTGCACGACGCCAATCACTACAAGATGCAGCTGCTCGGCGACGCCGCCGACAACCCGGACCAGCGCATCGCCGAAGACACCCAGATGTTCGTCGAACGGACGCTGCTACTCGGTGTCGGCCTGCTCAACGCGGTGGTGACGCTCGCGTCCTTCGTGGTGATCCTGTGGGGTCTGTCCGACGAAGCGCCGCTGCACGTGTTCGGCCGCGATATTCCGATCCCGGGCTATCTGGTGTGGGGCGCGCTGATCTACGCGATCCTCGGCACCGCGCTGACGCACTGGATCGGCTCGCCGCTGGCCGATCTCAACTTCCGCCAGCAGCGGTTCGAAGCCGATTTCCGCTTCAACCTGGTGCGCGCGCGCGAGAACGCCGAGCAGATCGCGCTGTTGCGCGGCGAGCCCGCCGAGCGCGGCAAGCTGGCGTCGCGGTTCGGACTGGTGGCCGAAAACTTCATGCGGATCATGAGCCGCACCAAGAAGCTGACGGCGTTCACCGCCAGCTACTCGCAAGCCTCGATCATCTTCCCCTATATCCTGGTGGCGCCGGCCTATTTCGCCGGCAAGGTGCAACTCGGCGGGCTAATGCAGACCGCCTCGGCATTCGGCAGCGTGCAGGACTCGCTGTCGTTCTTCATCACCGCATATCGCACTTTGGCCGAATGGCAGTCTGTGGTCGCCCGTCTCGACGGCTTCGAGGCCGCGATCCACAACGCCAACGCACTCCGCGCCAATCCCGGTGTGGCCCGCGTCGCCGAGCACAGCCGCGGATCGATCGATCTCGACGATCTGAAGCTCAGCCTGCCCGCCGGGCAGCCGCTGATCACCGCCGACGACTTCCGCATCAGCGGCAAGGAACGCACCCTGATCGCCGGCCCGTCGGGCTCCGGCAAGTCGACGCTGTTCCGCGCCATCGCGGGCATCTGGCCGTTCGGCTCCGGCTCGATCGCGATTCCGGCCGATGCCAAGCTGATGATGCTGCCGCAGCGGCCGTATTTCCCGGTCGGCGAACTGCGCGCCGCAATCGTCTACCCATCCGGAGCAGACGCATTCAGTCCTGCTCAGGTCGGCGAGGTGCTGAAGGAGGTCGGCCTGCCGGGGCTCGCCGATCGGCTCACCGAACATGGCCACTGGAACAGAACGCTGTCCCTGGGCGAGCAACAGCGCCTCGGCATCGCCCGGGCACTGCTGCATGCACCGCACTACCTGTTTCTCGACGAGGCCACCGCCTCGCTCGACGAACCGTCAGAAGCCGCGCTGTATCGCCTGCTCGACCGCAAGCTGCCCGACACCACCATCGTGTCGATCGGCCATCGCTCGACGCTGGACGCGTTCCACCAACGCGATGCCGTACTGACCCGCTCGGGCGACATCTTCACGCTGCAGGACAAGGCAAAAACGACGGTGCCGGCGCAAAGCTGAGGCGGCAAGCGGCAAGCGGCAAGCGGCAAGCGGCAAGCGGCAAGCGGCAAGCGGCAAGCGGCAAGCGAGATCGCAGCGACTCCCCCCTGGCGCAACTGTCATCACCCGCGAAAGCGGGTGATCCAGTATTCCAGTGCGCGCGCGGCGAGTCCTGCTCCCCATCAACGAACGCCCTGGGATACTAGGTCGCCCGGTCAAGCCGGGCGATGACGGTATGGGGTGCGGAGCCCCTCACCTGATCTGTGCGTTGATAGTCCCCCGCTGAGGCCCATTCTCCAGCACTCGCCGCCTTGGCCGCCCCACGATCTCGCCAGCCGCTTCGCCGCCCCGCGATGCAGTCCGCCTAAACGAAAAGGGCGGCAGATCGCTCTGCCGCCCTCGCGCCCCAGATCGGGAAAGGCTTACTTCAGGTTGCTCTGCAGCGTTACGTCAGCCGAGAGCTTGGCGATGAAGGTCGCGCCGCACCACTTGGAGCCGACGCCCGACGGATTGATCGGCGAGAAGTCACCGCTCGGAGAAGCGGTGTAGTCGCTGGTGAAGGCGTTGCAGTCGGCCTTCGACAGGTCGGTGTCCGAGTAACGGAGGTCGAGCGTGAACACCTTGTAGGTGAAGCCGACGCCGATGTTCCAGGTGTTGTAGTCCTTGTACTTGATGCCAGCCGGGAACGGTCCGCCGCCGGTCGGGCTCGCGATGGTGGTGCCATAGAACGAGTCGCTGGTGCCGAGCCACTGACGGCCGAACTCGCCCGACACGTAGCTGCCGACGCCGCTGGCGCCGAAGAAGGTGCTCGGCGCGACCACCTTGGCGGTCACCGACGCGTAGTTGCCCCAGGCGCCGCTGTTCAGGTAGCTCGGGGTGTAATATTCGTTGGCGCCGATCGTGAACATGTCGTTCACGGTCCAGTTCACCTTGGCGTAGCCTTCGAAGAAGCTCACGTCCTTCTTCAGCACGTTGCCGTTCGAGATGTAGTTGGTGTCGAAGCCCACGGGGCAAACGCCGCCGCCAGCAACGCCGCCGGTCAGCACGCCTTCGGCGCACTTTCCACCCGGATACAGGTAGCCCCAGACACCGAAGTCGAATGCGAAGGCGCCGAAGGTAGGGCGGATACCGCCGTAGATGTCGACTTCAGCAGCGGCGCGGTTCGGGAACGAGATGCTCTCGAACGACGTACCGACGTAGAGCTGCAGGTCCTTGGTGACGTTGTAGCGCGGCTCGAAATAAGCGGTGACCGAAGGGTTGTGGTTCGACTGGGTGATGCCGCGGAACACGTAGTCGCTCATGACGCCAGCGCCGAAGGCGATATCCCAGGGGTCGAACGCGGCGACCGGCGGAGCCTTGGTGTAGACCTTCGCGGCCAGATCGGCGGCCGAAGCCGACGTGACACCCACAGCGAGGATGGCCGCGGCCGACAGAATTGTTTTCTTCATGATGATCCCCATCGCTTTAAAGCCAGCCCGACCAGAGTCCAAGAAAAGACACGATATCGACCTGCTCAGTAACTCCCGCACAATCTGCGGCGAGTGCGCGGAACCGTGAAGCAAAAAACACATGCAGCTGCCGGTTTTTTGAGCAATTTTGCCCATCCTAATACGAGTAGTTGTGGGGTGTGGCAATTTGACAACTACTTTGCAACCGGTTCTTACCTAGTTCCCAAAAACTCAGCTCTCCAAGCAACACTTTAGGCGGATACCACTCGTCACGGACGGTCGTGATCCGGCCGCAGGTCGGATCGATTCGGGGAATTGAGGACAGCCGTCCGCATCGAATTAGAACTCAGGCGGAGCCTGAGGTGGGCGAAAAGCAAAGACCGCGGGAATCCCCCGCGGTCTGCTCGGATCGGATCTGGCTGCGCGCAGCGCTTACACGGAATCGGGCGTCCGGGGCTGCCCGTCATGCGGATGCTCGGCGTCGGTCTCGACGTCCTCGCCATCGTCGGCGGCCGGGGAAGCTTCGACTGGCACATTGTCCTCATGCGCGGCATCCTCGGATGCCGGAAACGGCTCGGCCGCCTCGTCGTCCGCGGCCTCGTCGTCCGCAGGTTCAGGCAACGGAGCCGATTCGGCGTCCGCGTCGTCGCCATCGGCGGACTCAGCGGGAGTTGCATCGGGCGCAGCCGATGCGGACGCGGAGCTTTCGGGCTCCGGCGCGGGGATCGAGGAAGCCGGCTTCTTCGCCCGCGGCTTGCGAGGCTTGGCGACCTTCGTCACCGCCGGCGCCTCAGCCGGAGCAGCGGCATCGATCGCCTCGAGGACTTCGCTCGACGCCTCCTGCGGCGCGGCGACCGGCTCCTGGACCGTTTTCGGTTGTGGAGCAGGCTTCTTCCGCGCGGGAGCTTTAGGGGTTGCGGCCGGCGCCTTGGCGACAGCTTTGGCCGGCGCCTCCGCAGCCGGCGTCGTGGTTTTCGCCGCCTTCGCCGGAGCCTTGGCAGGAGCTTTGCCACGAGCCTTGGCCGGAGCTTTGCTCGGCGACGGCCTGACCGGAGCCTTGGCCTTCAGCGCCTTGCTGGCCGGGGCTTTCTTCGTTACGGCGCTCTTGGCGGGTGCTTTAGCTTTGGCTGACGTCTTGGCACGCGCCTTGGCGGGGGCGCCAGCGGACGTCTTGCCAGCGGATGTCTTGCTCGCGGCTTTCTTGGCGGGAAGCTTCTTTGGGGCGGCCTTTTTGGCGGCGCCCTTCTTCGCGGAGGATGTTGCGGGCGACTTTCCGGGCTTGCCGGCCGATGTCTTCGCCGCCGGCTTGACGGCCTTTCCGCCAGCTTTTTTGTCGGATTTTTTCTTGTCGGACTTCTTGGCGTCCTTCTTGGTCTTCTTGCCGCCCAGCAGGAGTTTCGCCTTGTCGGACTTTTTGGCTTTCTTGTCCTTCTTGCCGGCCTTGTCCTTCTTGGACTTCTTGTCCTTCGCCATCATCGTCCTCCTGTTGTGCGGATCGCCCCGTCGTCGGCAATCACGCCATCCGCCAGCAGGCCTGCATGCGGTCAGTTCTTCGCAGGCCGGGGACCGCCAGTCGCCCAGTCGAGCAGTTCAATTGTGTGCACTACAGGGACATCCGTTCCGCTGGCGATCTGCACCATGCAGCCGATATTGCCCGCGGCGATCATGTCCGGCTTGACGGAAGCGATGTTGGCGACCTTGCGGTCGCGCAATCTGGTCGCGATGTCAGGCTGGAGAATGTTGTACGTGCCCGCCGAACCACAACACAAATGACTCTCCGGGATATCTTTCACCACGAATCCGGACTTGGAAAGCAATTCTTTGGGCAGCCGCGTGATTTTCTGCCCGTGCTGCAACGAACATGCGGAGTGATAAGCCACCACAAAATTGTCATGCGTCGGCTGCTGCATCAATTCCAGATCGCCGATGTATTCGCTGATGTCCTTGGCCAGCGCCGATACCCGCGCCGCGGGCGCCGCGAATTCCGGATCCTCGCGCAGCATGTAGCCGTAGTCTTTGATCACGGTGCCGCACCCCGACGTCGTCACCAGAATGGCATCGAGACCTCCGCGATCGATCTCCCGCAACCACGCCTTGATGTTGGTGCGCGCGTAGTCGAGCGTCCGGGTGTCGCGGCCGAGATGGTGGATCAGGGCGCCGCAGCACGCCTCGTCCGCCGCCAGCACCACCTCGATGCCGTGGCGGGTCAAGAGATTGATCGCAGCGCGATTGATCCGGGGCGCCAGCACCTGTTGGGCGCAGCCGTGCAGCAACGCCACCCTGCCGCGCTTCGGCCCGAGCGCCGGGAACGTGGTGCCGGAATCCGGGCCGCGCTCCGGCAGTTTCTTCGGCGCCAACGCCAGCATCGCCTTGATCCGGCCGAGCAGCGTCGGACGGGCCAGGTCGTGCGAGCTCGGCAGCAGCGCCGCGAACGGCTGCACCAGCCGCGCCGCCCACATGCCGACCCGGAACGCGCCCGGATGCGGCATCATCCAGGACAGCGCCTCGCGGACCACCCGGTCCCAGAACGGCCGCTGGTAGTCCCGCTCGATCCGCACCCGCGCCTGATCGACCAGATGCATGTAGTTCACGCCCGACGGGCACGTCGTCATGCAGGACAGGCACGACAGGCAGCGGTCGATGTGCTTGACGACATCCGCGGTCGGCGGCTTGTCGCTCTCCAGCATCTCCTTGATCAGGTAGATGCGGCCGCGCGGGCTGTCGAGTTCGTCGCCCAGCAGCACATAGGTCGGACAGGTCGCCGTGCAGAAGCCGCAATGCACGCAGGCGCGGAGGATCTTGTCGGCCTCTGCGATATCCGGGTCGGCGAGCTGGGCGAGAGAGAAATCGGTTTTCATACTGCAGGTCCGCGCGACAACCGGCCGCGATTGAGAACGTTCCTCGGATCGAAGCTGTGCTTCACCCGCTGGCCGAGCGCTGCAAGCCCGGCGGGCTGCGGCGGGAACACGTCGACGGCGGCGCGCACCTCCTCGCCGGCCCGGATCAGCGTGGCGTGGCCGCCGACCTTCTCGACGCGCTGGCGCAGCGCCTTGGCGTGAGCATCGGCGGCCGGCGGCAGCGCCGCCCAGATCAGGCCGCCGCCCCAATCGTAGATCACCTCGCCGCCGCTCTCCCGCTGCAGCGCCTCGCCGAACGCACCGCCCGACGCCGGAGGACAGACGATCCGCCACACCGGCCACAGCGCACGGGGCCCTGACGCCGCGAACAGCTCGACGTCGCGCACCGCGCACCACAGCGCAGCCGAGGTATCGTCGGTGATCAGTTCGGCGTTGCCGTAGCTCGCCAGCATCCGGCGCAGCGACTCGGCGCGATGGCTGGCCGACGAGGTGATGCCCTCGAGCCTCAGCAGGGTCAGCGCCTGATCCGGTTGAGCCAAATCGCCGAGCGCGCCGCCGGCGGTGCGCAGCGCCGAACCCGGCAGGTGTGCGGCGCCGCTGACATCGTAAGGCGACCCCATGGCCGCAGTCATCGCCTTGTTGGCCGCGACGTCGTCGAGGCCGCGCAGCAGCAGCGTGCGCTCGCATTCCGGCCGCGGCGTCACCTTCAGCGTCACTTCGGTGCTCACCGCCAGCGTCCCCCAGGAGCCGGCCAGCAGCTTGCACAGGTCGTAGCCGGTGACGTTCTTGACCACCTTGCCGCCGGCCTTGAAGCTCTCGCCGAAGCCCGACACCGCGTTGGCGCCGAGCAGATGATCGCGCGCGCCGCCGGACTTGATCCGGCGCGGCCCGGCGAGGCCGGCGGCGATCATGCCGCCGACGGTGCCCTC
Source organism: Rhodopseudomonas sp. AAP120 (assembly GCF_001295845.1). Classification (GTDB taxonomy): domain Bacteria; phylum Pseudomonadota; class Alphaproteobacteria; order Rhizobiales; family Xanthobacteraceae; genus Rhodopseudomonas. Next base: position 30,984 of record NZ_LJIC01000201.1, read on the forward strand.
GGTTTCGACGGTGCCGAGCAGCAGCGCGGTGTTCATCGGCTCGAAGGCGAATTGCTGGTTTTTGGAGTCGATCAGCGACAGCACGTCGGCGAGCGGCGCGCCCGCCTGCACGGTGATGATCAGTTCGTTCGGCTCGTAGGCGACGACGGCGTTGAGCGCCGACAGATCCAGCACCGCGTTGGTGGCCATCGGCTGCCCGACCCGCCGCTTGGTGCCGTGGCCGACGATCTCGAGCGGTTGCTCGTTGGCAATGGCGGCGCGCACCACCTCTTCGACGTCCTGCGCGTCACGTGCTTTCAGCGTATCCACGGGCGGAAGGTGTCCTTCAAAATTGGGGCAAAGCCTCGACCGTCATTGCGAGGAGCGATAGCGACGAAGCAATCCACGCCGCGCGCGGGGCGCTGGATTGCTTCGCTTCGCTCGCAATGACGGGGAGAGCCTGTGCTGCGTGCATCGACAAACTAACGACTATTTCAAAACCGCGGGATATCCGGGAACGGCAGCTTGCCGCCGTGCACGTGCATGCGGCCGAGTTCGGCGCAGCGGTGCAGGGTCGGAAACACCTTGCCCGGATTGAGCAGACCGTCGGCGTCGAACGCGCATTTCAGACGCTGCTGCTGATTGAGGTCGATGTCCGAGAACATCTCCGGCATCAGGTCGCGCTTCTCGATGCCGACGCCGTGCTCGCCGGTCAACACGCCGCCGACCTCGACGCACAGCTTGAGAATGTCGGCGCCGAACGCCTCGGCGCGGTCCTGCTCGCCGGGCTGATTGGCGTCGTACAGAATGAGCGGGTGAAGATTGCCGTCGCCGGCGTGAAACACGTTGGCGACGCGCAGGCCATATTTCTCCGACATCTCGTTCATCCGCCGCAGCACCAGCGGCAACTGCGCGCGCGGGATGGTGCCGTCCATGCACAGATAGTCTGGCGAGATGCGACCGACGGCCGGGAACGCCGCCTTGCGGCCCGACCAGAACAGCAGCCGCTCCTGCTCGGACGTCGAGATCTGGCAGGTGGTCGAGCCGCAGCCGAGCGCGATGGTCTCGACCCGCGTGATCAGTTCGTCGACTTCGACCTGCGGGCCGTCGAGCTCGATGATCAGCAGCGCCTCGACGTCGAGCGGGTAGCCGGCATGCACGAAGGCTTCGGCGGCGTGGATCGCCGGCCGGTCCATCATCTCCATGCCGCCGGGAATGATCCCGGCCGAGATGATATCGGCGACGCACTGGCCGGCGGCTTCGACATTGGTGAAGCCGACCATCAGGGCGCGCGCCGTCTCCGGCTTGCGCAGGATGCGCACGGTGACTTCGGTGACGACGCCGAGCAAACCTTCGGAGCCGGTGATCACGCCCATCAGGTCGTAGCCGGCGTTCTCGGCGCATTTGCCGCCGATCCGCAGGACTTCGCCGTTCATCAGCACGATCTCGCAGCCGAGCACGTTGTTGGTGGTCATGCCGTATTTCAGGCAGTGCACGCCGCCGGAATTCTCCGCGATGTTGCCGCCAATCGAACAGGCGATCTGCGACGACGGGTCGGGCGCGTAGTAGAAGCCAGCGTGATCGACCGCTTGGCTGATCGCCAGATTGGTGACGCCGGGCTCGACCACGACGGCGCGGTTGTCGAAGTCGATCTCGCGGATGCGCTTGAACTTGCCGAGACCGAGCAGCACGCCGTCGGCGAGCGGCAGCGCGCCACCGGACAGCGACGTGCCCGAGCCGCGCGGCACCACCTTGATGCCGTGCTGGTGACAATAGCGCAGCACTTCGGAGACTTGCTTGGTCGTGCTCGGCAGCACCACGACCATCGGCGGCTGACGATAAGCCATCAACCCGTCGGACTCGTAGGGGCGCATCTCGGCGTCGCTGGAAATCACGCCCTCCCCCGGCACGATCTTGCGCAGAGCCGCAATGATCTCCTCGCGACGCGCCAGCACGGCCTGATCCGGCTCCGGCATCAGAATGGTCATGTGGAACTCCTGCAGCCTGCCGTAGAGTGGAGCGGACGTAGCACCGCGCCAGCTAACCGCCGTTGCGAGGATCGGCGGCCCCACACATCCCTACTTAGAGCATTTCCATTCGGCAAACGGATTCGGTTTTCGAAACCGCTAGGCGCCGACCAGGGTCCGCGACGGCACCACCGCCTGAACCACCAGCCCGCGAGCGCGGGCGTCCATCACGCCGACCGCGCGGAGCGCCAGAAGGGTGACGGTTTGCACTGCATCACGTAGTTTGGCCGGATCGTCGAGGTTGTCAGGCGCCAGCGGCCCGACCAGCGACTCGTGGACGGCGCCGAGCAACGCTGTCGCGGCCAACGCCGTGTCCTGCGCCGGCAGATGGCCGGCGCGCACCGCGGCGGCGATCCGTAGTTCGATCTCGCCGGCAATCTCGCGGCGGCTCGCGAGCCGCGACGCTGTGACATCGACATCGACCGGCTCGGCCAGGATGCCCCAGGCAAGTTTGCGGTGCGACAATACATGGACCGCCACCGTGGTCACGGCTGCCGCGAGCGCCGAGGAGGGCCCGGGCGCCGCATCGGCAGCACGACGGATCGCGGCGAGTTCGTCGCGTGAAACCTCGGCGATCAGTTCGGAAATCAGATCGGCCTTCGACGGGAAGTAACGGTAGACGGTTCCGGCCGCAACCTTGGCGCGGTTGGCCACCGGCGCAATCTGTACCGCCGCCATGCCGCCTTCCGCAGCGGTGTCCCGTGCGGCTGCAATGATCGCGCTGCGCCGTGCAGCCAACCGCTTCACGACCTGGTGGGTTCGCCGGTAAACCATGCGCTTTGTTCCGGAATCGAGCATTCCGATCCCGCAACGGGACCAGAAAATCTCCGCTCATCAAGACGTTGGAGCATGGGCGCGAGCGCCCAACGGCGCGTCTCGCCCAAATCACGGAAAAAAGTGAACACCTATTCAGAGACGATGGCAAGCCCTTACAGGAATGAAGTGAATAGCTCTCCAGAACGGTTAGCCGCCGGCCCCAAGGGCCCTCGCCACCGCAGCTACTAACATACCGGTCGCCACCGCGAGGAAGTCGTTACGGCGGATCACGCTCACCGTGATGGCAGCTGCGAGCGCGACCATCACGATTGGCCCGCCATTGACCGCGACGGGCAGCGCGGCGGCGACGATGATCGACCCGGGCAGCGCATCGAGCATCCGTCGGACCCGAGGCGTGACGTTGACGTAACCCATCAGCCAGAAACCGCCGAGCCGCGACGCCACGGTGACGGCCGTCATCACCGCGAAGGCGATCATCACGTCGCTGCGCAGGAACTCGCTCATGCCGGCAGCTCCCGCGGCGGCGGCTCGTCCATCAAGCCGGCGCTGAGAGCACCCGACAGCGCGCCGGCGATGATGAACCAATAGCCCGGCGTCAACCAATGCACCGTCAGCGCGACCGCGCCCGACACCGCCCAGGGAATCGCGCGCCGCGGCCCTTTCCAGGCCGGCACCAGCATCGCGGCGAAGAACGCCGGCATCGCCAGATCGACGCCGTACCTCCTCGGGTCGGATAGTTGCTCGGCGAGCAGGAAACCGGGAATCGAGGAGACGAGCCACACGACATACAGCACGAGCCCGCCGGCGACATAGAACGCCGCGTTGGCGCCGCCGTGCTCGCGGTAGCGCATCGCTGCCAGCCAGCCGCCGTCGGTGACCAGCAGCATCGCCGGATAGGACTGCCACGCCGGCAGCGTGCCGAACCACGGCCGCATCGACGCGGTCATCAGCAAGAAGCGGATGTTGACCGTCGTGGTGAGCAGCGCCAGCGCCGCGATCGTCGACGGCGTCAGCGTTTCCGGCCAGGACTGCACGGCGACGAATTGCGACAGCCCGCCATAGACGGTCGCCATCATCACTTCGACTTCGGCGAGCGTGAAGCCTTTCTGCGCACACAGCGCGCCGAATGCCATGCCGAAGGCGAGCGTGCCCGGCAGCATCGGCCCGATCGCAACAATGCCGGGCCAGATCGCCTCACGTGACCAATAGGCCGGGGCTTTGGTGATGTGAGGAGTCATGACAGATTCCGAATGACCAACCACGCCTGACCGCTTCGCGTAGTTCGGTCAAGACGTCCGGGTGCAGCCCTGATCGTCGGCCATCCGAGAAACAAAAAACGCGGCGTCGCCGCCGCGTTTTTCAATGCCGTTACTGTCCGGCGATCAAGCCTGGGGCTGCGGCTCCAGGCCGGGATCGGGGCGCGGCCGTGGCTTGCCGGCCGGCGGCACCGCGGAGGTGCGCGGGCCCGACGGCTCGAGCACCGACTCGCGGTTCGGCTTCTTGCCGTTGATCAGATCGGTGATCTCGTCGCCGGTCAGCGTCTCGAACTCAAGCAGGCCCTTGGCCAGCGCTTCGAGGTCGTCGCGCTTCTCGGTAAGGATGCGCTTGGCCTCGTCGTAGCCTTCCGCCACCAGCCGCTTGATCTCGGCGTCGATCTTCTGGATCGTCGCCTCGGAGGCGTTCTGGGTGCGCGACACCGACATGCCGAGGAACACTTCGTCCTGGTTCTCGCCATAGGCGACGGTGCCGAGCTCTTCCGACAGGCCCCAGCGGGTCACCATCATGCGGGCCAGCTTGGTCGCCTGCTCGATGTCCGACGCCGCGCCCGAGGTCACCTTCTCGCGGCCGAAGATCATCTCTTCGGCAACGCGGCCGCCCATCATGATGGCGAGGCGCGAGGTCATCTGCTCGAGCGACATCGACAGCTTGTCGCGCTCCGGCAACTGCATCACCATGCCGAGCGCACGGCCGCGCGGAATGATGGTCGCCTTGTGGATCGGGTCGGTGGCCGGGACGTTGAGGCCGACGATGGCGTGGCCGCCTTCGTGATAGGCGGTGAGGAGCTTCTCCTCCTCCGTCATCACCAGCGACTTGCGCTCGGCGCCCATCATCACCTTGTCCTTGGCATCTTCGAACTCGGACTGGGTGACCATGCGCTTGTTGCGCCGGGCCGCCATCAGCGCCGCTTCGTTGACGAGGTTCATCAGGTCGGCGCCGGAGAAGCCCGGGGTGCCGCGCGCGATGTTCTTGAGATTGATATCCGGCGCCAGCGGCACCTTACGGACATGCACCTTGAGGATCTGCTCGCGACCGACGACGTCCGGGTTCGGCACCACGACCTGACGGTCGAAGCGGCCGGGCCGCAGCAGCGCCGGATCGAGCACGTCGGGGCGGTTGGTAGCGGCGATCAGGATCACGCCCTCATTGGCCTCGAAGCCGTCCATCTCGACCAGCAACTGGTTGAGGGTCTGCTCGCGCTCGTCATTGCCGCCGCCGAGACCGGCGCCGCGATGACGGCCGACCGCGTCGATTTCGTCGATGAAGATGATGCAGGGCGCGTTCTTCTTGGCCTGCTCGAACATGTCACGGACGCGGCTGGCGCCGACGCCGACGAACATTTCGACGAAGTCCGAACCCGAGATGGTGAAGAACGGCACGTTGGCTTCGCCCGCGACAGCGCGCGCGATCAGCGTCTTACCAGTGCCGGGCGGGCCGACCAGCAGCACGCCGCGCGGGATACGTCCGCCGAGGCGCTGGAACTTGCCCGGGTCGCGCAGGAATTCGACGATCTCCTGCAGGTCCTGCTTGGCCTCGTCGACGCCGGCGACATCTTCGAACGTCACGCGGCCGTGCGCCTCGGTCAGCATCTTGGCGCGCGACTTGCCGAAGCCCATCGCCTTCCCGGCGCCGCCCTGCATCTGCCGCGACAGGAAGATCCACACGCCGATCAGCGCGATGAACGGCAGCCACGAGACGAGCAGCGACACGAACCACGGCACGTTGTCGCCCGGCGGCTTGGCGGTGATCGACACCTTGCCGTTGTACAGACGAGTCACCAGCGTCGGATCGTTCGGCGCGTAGGTCTGGAAGGTCGAGCCGTTGGTGAAGGTGCCGTGAATTTCCTGGCCCTGGATCACCACGTCGCGAACGTGGTTCTGGTCGACCTCGCTGAGCAGCTGCGAGAACGAGATGTCCTGAGACGCGGCGCGCTGGCCGGGATTCTGGAAGAGCGTAAACAGCGCCAACAGCAGCAAAACGATAATGACCCAGAGGGCGAAATTCCGCAGATTGGCGTTCATCGGTCTTCCTTATTGGTCGCGCGGATCGCGACCTTTGGCCCAGGTGCGCCGTCAGGGTCTCCCGGACCGGCCAGTGCACAATCTAGGTGTCACATGGCGCGCTGCCAAGAGAAGCATTCAGGACTATTTAGCGCATTTCGGCCCACTTCCGGCTCAAATCCCGGCGAGGACGGGCCTCCGTCGAGCTTGTCTAAGGCGGCGTGGAAAGCCTCTTGCCAGCCCGGTCCCGTCGCGGCGGCGCCGGGGTAATCAGAAGCCGATCCGCCGTCAGCATGATCACGGCGCCGGCAAGCGTCTGTTTCAGCTTGGTTTGCCCGCGCGCTGAAAGAACCGTTACGGCGGCGGCCTGGATGGCGAGGTCCAGCGCTTCGACCTTGCCGAGTTCCGGGCTGCCTTCCCGCCCGGCCCGCGCGAGCGCCCTGAGCAACAGGCGAATCCGGATTTCCGCCGCGAGACCGCAAAAGACAGCGGCGTCGTAGCCGGGTGAAGACTGTCCCCCGCTGCGTAACGCCAGAAATCGCTCGGCGCCGTCCACCAATAGCTCCAGAGCCGCGTCGGCGCGCGCGGCGCGCGCGGCGAACCGCGCGAGATTTCGCGAATCGCAACCCTCGGCGGCGAGCAGCGGCATCAGTTCGCGGAATCGCGGACGCGTGAAGCGCAGGTCGCGATTACTCGGATCGGTGGCGAATTGGACGCCCGCCCGCGCCAGAGTGGCGACCAGACGTTGTTTGGGCACGCTCAACAGCGGACGGGCCAGCACCAGACCTTCGCGCTCCGTCTCGCGCGCCATCGCTGCGAGGCCCGCGATGCCGCTGCCGCGTGACAACCGCATCAGCACGGTTTCGGCCTGATCGTCGCGGGTGTGCGCGGTCATCACGTGACTGGCGCCCGCCGCCTTTGCGGCGCGCGCCAGCAAACGGTAGCGCGCCTCGCGCGCAGCCGCCGGCAGGCCGGAGGTCGGCTTGTCGCCGGTCCAACGGACCGTCCGATGCGGAAGATCGAGCGCCCGGGCGATTTCCTTGACCTCGCGCGCTTCGCGAGCCGCCTCCGGCCGCAAGCCGTGATCGACGGTGACGACCGACAGCGACGGACCGCGCTTGAGGGCCTTGCGCCAGCGCGCCGCCAGCCACATCAGCGCCAGCGAGTCCGGCCCGCCGGAGACGGCAAGCACGAGCGCCGGCGCCGTCTTCCAGTCGGCGAACAGGTGGCTGGCGTCGCGCGCCGAAAGCGGCGCTTCGTCGTTTCCGGACATCAGCGGCACATCCCTGACGACCGGCTCCGGCATCGCCGGAGCTGTCAGTTCAGCATTTCAGCTTCTTCTGCTCGGCTTCGACGCCCCGTCTGACACCGGCGGAAGCCTTCGGATATTTGCGGCCGACCTCGCCGAGCGCGGCGCAGGCGGCTTCCTTCTCCTTCAGCGCGGCCAGCGACTGGCCGAGCCGCAGCAGCGCGTCGGGCGCCTTGCCTGACTTGTCGTATTTGCTGGTCACCGCGAGGAAGGACTCGGCGGCGTCGCGATACATCTGGCGCTGGAAGAAGCTCTCGCCCAGCCAGTATTGCGCATCGGGCGTGAGCGCGTCGTTCGGGTATTTGGTGGCGAAGTTGCGCATCGTCTCTTCGGCGAGCGCATAGTCGCGGCGCTGCATGTAGCCGATCCCGAGGTCGAACTCGTCACGCGGCGTGGCCGACGGCGGCAACGTCGTCAGTCCGGCGGCCGCTCCGCCGCCGCGCGGTGCCTGCTGCGCCGGCGCTCCTGCATCCGGGTAGCGACCGCCATTGCTGTTGGAGAGATCCAGCGGCGCCCCCGGGTCACGCCCGGGGAGATTGCCGCCCTGCTCGGCCGGAATCGGCAGCTGGCCGCCGCCGAGCGCGCGCGGCACGCCGGGCGCTTGCGGATTCTGGCTCGGGTCGAACGCATCACCGCGGCGACGGCCGGTCGCCGCGGGCGGGGCAGCCTGGTCCTGCACGATCGGTGCTTGCGGCTGCTGGCCGTACACCTGGCCCTGTGGCGGCTGGCCCTGCCCATAGCCGGGCGATTGCGGCTGCTGGCTGTAAACCGGCGGCTGCTGCGGAGCGCCCTGCGGAGCTGCCGCGGCCGGGGCCGGGGCGCCCGGCTGAACGCCAGCGCCGCTCTGCAGCTGCCGAACCTGATCTTCGAGCCTGCGGTTGCGGTACTGCAGCTCCTCGTTCTGCCCGGTGAGCGTGCGCAGCCGTTCCTCGAGCTGCTGAATCCGGATCTCCGGATCTACCTCGCCGCCATACTGCTGGGCCAGCGCGGGGGCGGCAAAAGCGAGCGTCGCGATGACGACGAAGCTGCGCGCAGAAACGAAGAATGATGACATGGGGGCCCGACGGTTGGGGATTGCGCGCCAGATTAGTAGCGCCGGATTGATCGCCGGACTACGCCAAAAATGTGACTGGCGCGACGTGATGAGGTCGCACCGCCGGTTAAGGGCACAAAAAGCATCCCCAAATGAAAACGGCGCCCGAAGGCGCCGTGCGTCGATCGGTGGGAGGCGCGATCAGGCGCCGGCATTCAGCACGGTCACCGCACGGCGGTTCTGCGACCAGCACGAGATGTCGTTGCAGACCGCGACCGGGCGTTCCTTGCCGTAGGAGATGGTCCGCATCCGCGACGGATCGATGCCGCGCGACGCGAGGTAGTTGCGGACCGACTGCGCACGCCGGGCGCCGAGCGCGATGTTGTACTCGCGGGTGCCGCGCTCGTCGGCGTGGCCTTCGATCGTGAAGGAGTAACGGTTGTAGGTCTGCAGCCACTGCGCCTGCTTGTCGAGCGTCGCGGTCGCCTGCGGAGAAAGGTCGGTCTGGTCGCTCTCGAAGAACACGCGGTCGCCGACATTGACGACGAAGTCCTGCTGGCTGCCCGGGGTCGCCGCGCTGGCCATCGAACCGTCGGCGCCGAGCCCGGTCTTGTTATTGGCGCAAGCCCCCATCGACAGGGCCACCGCGAGCACCGCGGCCAGCTTCAATCCCTGGAGGATTCGCTTGTGATGTGTCATTCCGGAGCCTCCACGCTCGCGATATTCGGATGCCGTCCGGTCTACAGGGCGATGGTTAAGCGAACGTTCCGTCAACCTTGATGAGACGTTGCCGGCTCCGATCAAATGCCCCCGATCGGCGAAAAGCAATCGCGATGGTTAATGAGCTGTAAATATGGCGCCAAGGTGAAGGTGGCGACAGCTCTGGGCCGGCTCATGGCGTGGAGATGACGATTTTGGTCGACCGCCGACTCTGCCGAGCGCGGCTGACGCGAGAGCGTGCCGGCTTGCGCCGGTCAGGCGGACGGGGCGGCGCGAGGCACCTCGACCAGCCGTCGCGGCGCGGACAGAACGGGAGCGCGTTCGAACAGCCGATGGCGTTCGAACGGGGTCGAACGCAGGAACGGGAAGCGCGCAAACACCTTGTGGTGCGTATTGGGAAAATCGATCTCCATCAGGCTGATCGGCTTTCGCAGGCCCGGATAGTCGCGTGGCGGGCAGATGGTTTTCATGAACACCCGGCGATAGAACGCCTGATGCTCGGCCCGCACCGACGCCAGGCCGATGTCCGCGCGGAAGTGCTCGCAAGCCACATAGGCGAGCCGCAGCGTCAGATACGCGAGTTCCGGCACGCGGTGAGTGCGGTCCGGGTCCGAGACAAAGCGGGTCGGATCGACGATCACCTTCCCGTCGGCCAGCCACGGCTGCATGAAATCCGGAAAGACGTCCATCGACGGAGAGAGGTGATTCTGGGGCGAAGCCACCGTGATCCGCAGCGAGCTCGTCAACATGCCCTCGAAGAACACGCCGAAGATCCACGAATTCGCCTGGCTGTCATAACGATCAGTCACAATGCCGAGGTTGTTCGGCTCGATCGCTCCCTCTTTGAGATAGGCGCGATAGCGAAGCCGGTAGATGGCCTCGCGGTCAGCGGCGGTTTCGGCAAGCCGGTATTCAATCTTGTCGAGCAGTTCGCGGCGCCGGAGCGCGACCCGCCCCTCTTCTTGTTCTGGCCGGGCGACGCTCATCACCTAATCCCCACTACCCAAATGCTGAACCTGAAATTCAACGAGCGAACGCTAACGAATTCTTAACGGCGACGCAAAGCATTTGAATCATTAACGTTAATCATCCGCGTGAAATCGCAGGTCGTGCGTCTGAATTGCGAGACGTTAGGCGATCGAGCGGAAGGGCAGTACGAGCTTCTCGCCGTCCTTGGGACGACGGCCATGCGAAGCGGCGAGCAGCTGGCGGATGCGTGAGGCCTGCACCGGGCGGCTGAACAGATAGCCCTGCCCCTCGGTCACGGTGCCGTCGGCGCTGATCCGTTCGAGCTGTTCGTTGGTTTCGATGCCTTCGATCACCACGGCCATGCCGAGATCCGCGCTGAGCCGGGCGACACCGCGAAGCAAGGTCAGCGGCCTGTCGTTGTCGATGCCTTCGAGGAAGGAGCGATCGATCTTGACCTTCTGCAGCGGGAAGCTGTGCAGATAGCTGAGGCTCGAATAGCCGGTGCCGAAATCGTCCAGCGAAATCCGGACGCCCTCCGCATGAAGCTGAGCCAGCACATCGTGGGTGAACTGCGTGTTTCGCAGCAGCGACGATTCGGTGATCTCGATCTCCAGCCGATTGGCCGGCAGGCCGGAGACTTCGAGCGCATAGCGCACTTCATTGAGAACGTCGCGCTGGTGGAACTGCTGCGACGAGAAGTTGACGGCGACGCTGACCTGCTGCGGCCACATCATGCATTCCATGCAGGCCTTGCGCAGGATCCAGCGGCCGAGATCGACGATCAACCCCATCTCTTCGGCGACCGGAATGATGTCGACCGGCGAGACCGTGCCGCGCACCGGATGGTTCCAACGCAGCAACGCCTCGCAGGTCGTGATCCGCCCGGTCTTCAGGTTCACCAGCGGCTGGTAGTAGAGCTCGAATTCTTCGTTGGCGAGCGCCTTGCGCAGATCCAGTTCGAGGATCCGGCGCGCCTCGACGGTGTGGGCCATTTCCTCGCGGAAGAAGCAGTAGGTGCCCCGGCCATCGGCCTTGGCGCGGTACAGCGCCATGTCGGCATTCTTCAGCAGGATGTCGGCGCGCACCCCGGGGGCGGTCATCGCGATGCCGATCGACGCGCCGATCTCCACCACGTGATGGTCGATCAAATAGCGATCACTGAGCCGATCGACGATCCGGCGCGCCAGCACCGCGGCGTCTTCGTTCGACCTGATGTTCTGCTGAAACACCACGAACTCGTCGCCGCCGAAACGGGCGACGAAATCCTCCGGCCGCAGCATGCCGCGAAGCCGCTCCGCGACCGCGCACAGCAAGCGATCGCCGCAGGGATGACCGAGCGTGTCGTTGATCTGCTTGAACTGATCGAGATCGATGAACAGCAGCGCCGATAACTGCGTCTTGCCCTGGCCATGCTCGGTCGCCAGAATCCGCTCGATCTCGTCGCGGAAATGCACCCGGTTCGGCAGCGCGGTGAGTTCGTCGTAGCGCGCGAGATGGACGATGCGGGCTTCCGCGGTGCGCCGCTCGGTGATGTCCTCGACCAGCACCACCGTGCCGCCGCCGGCCATCGGCTGGAAGGTCCATGACAACGACCGCGGCGTCGCCTCGTCGCCGACCGTGACGATCTCGCCCGCGAGCGAGTTGTCGATTTCCGACAGGATCAGGCGGCCGCTCGATGCGGAGATCGCCCCGATCGTGACGCAGGCCGACACGATCTCGGTCGCGGTCGGCGCGCTGTTCATGAGGCTCTCGCGCAGCTTCATCATCTCGGCGAAGCGCCGGTTCATGACCGCGAGCCGCCCGTCGGGCCGGAACATGCACAGGCCGTGCGGCATGTTGTTGAGCGCGGTGTCGAACTGATTGGCGAGTGCGGCTTCGCGCTCGCGCCCGATCCACGCGTCGAGATAGAGACCCTGCAGGCTGGACGTCACGCGACGGATCGCGATGAAGAAAACCATGCTGAGAACGGCGAGCGCCAGATAATAAACGCCGCCGATGGTCAGCATCGCCAGGATCAGCGGACCGCAGCTCAGCAGCACCTGCAGGTGGAAGATCTTGGGCCGCCCGAAGGTGCGCCCGACGCCCGCCGAGGTGTACGCCACCACCGTGGTGATGCAGAGCATGTGGGCGCCGATGTCGTGCGTATCGAGCAGCACCACCAGCGACCAGAGGCCGAGACAGATGCCGTGCCCGACGGCGCCGACCCGATAACGACTTTCCCAGGCGTCGGCATCCTCCGGCGACAGCGGAGCGTTGCGCTGCCGGTAGCGGCGCATTTGCAGCGCGCGCGCGCACCCGATGAACACGAACAGCGGGACGAACAGCCAGGTCCAGATATTGCCGCTGACGGCGCCGATCACCGATCCGGCGATCGCGGGTCCGAAGGCGCCGATGATCATCGGCGCCGGGTTCATGAACAGCGAGTCGACGAGACCGGCGTGGATCGCCGGCGACATGTCCTGGTCGCGGTCTCGTTTGTGACTGGGAAGCTGCATCAGGTGCAAGCGAGTCCTTTCAGACTCCGCTGTAGCCGAAGCAGATGAAGCCTTTCTGAGCGAACATGCTTAGCGACTCATTGCTGCGATCGCGGCTACGAGACCGACCACGTCAAAGCACCCGGGACGGTTGCGCGCTGCGCAATCCGCCCCGCACGTATCGAGACTTACGACAGCAACGGCGACCAGGCAGGGTCGGAGGCATAGCCCGGCGTGGGAACCCGCAACTCATTGCGGCCCGACACGTCGACCGTGAACAGCGACGGTCCGGCATTGCCGCCGGGATCGCGGAAGAACATCAGCACGCGGCCGTTCGGCGCAAACGTCGGGCCCTCGTTGTGGAACCCGGAGGTCAGGATGCGCTCGCCGGAACCGTCGGGCTTCATGATGCCGATCGCGAACTGGCCGCCGCCCATTTTGGTGAACGCGATGTAGTCGCCGCGCGGCGACCACACCGGGGTCGAATAGCTGCCTTCGCCGAACGAGATCCGCTGCGCCTGCCCGCCATTGGCCGGCATCACATAGATCTGCGGCTTGCCGCCGCGATCCGACTCGAAGCAGAGCCGGCTGCCGTCGGGCGCATAGGACGGCGAGGTGTCGATCGCCGGCGTGTCGGTCAACCGCGTGGTCGATTTGGAGCGCAGATCCATCACGAACAGGTTGGAATTGCCGCCCTGCTGCAGGCTCATGATGATCCGCTGGCCGTCCGGCGAGAACCGCGGCGCAAACGACATCCCTGGGAAGTTCCCAACGATCTCGCGCTGGCCGGTTTCGATGTTGAACAGGTAGACCCGCGGATCGCCCTGGCCGAACTCCATGTAGGTGATTTCCTGGGTCGACGGCGAGAACCGCGGCGTCAGCACCAGATCGCTGCCGCGCGTGAGATAGCGGACATTGGCGCCGTCCTGATCCATCAGCGCCAGCCGCTTGACCCGGCGGTCGGCGGGACCGCTTTCGTCGATGAACACCACGCGACTGTCGAAATAGCCCTTCTCGCCGGTGAGCCGTTCGTAGATCTGGTCGGAGATGATATGGGCGATGCGGCGCCAATATTCCGGCGAGGTGAAGTACTGCTGCCCGGCGAGTTGCTGGCCGGTGGCAACGTCCCACAACCGGAACTCGGCCTTGAGCCGGCCGTCGGACTGCCGCGTCATCCGGCCGGTCACCAGCGCCTGGGCGTTGATGCTGGTCCAGCTCTTGAACTGCGGCGGCACGTCGATGTTGGTGATCTTCTCGAGATACGCGGCCTGGTCGATCGGCGCGAACAGCCCGCTGCGCTTGAGATTGTTGGTGATCACCTGGCTGACGCCGTTGCCGACTTCGGTGTCGGACGGCGTGCCGGCGACGAAATTCGGGATCGCGATCGGCAGCGGCGCGACGTCGCCTCCGGTCACGGTGACGCGCGCCTGGCCGAAGGCGCGGTGGGCGCCGCCGGCGATCAGGCCGGCAGCCGCCAACCCCGACAGAACTTGCCGCCGAGCGATGACGAAGGGCGCGGCGATCGGCTTTCGTGGGTCTGACATCGTTGCTTACTCTCAGCGCAGAGTTACAGGTCTCTGCTATCAAAAACAGGGTTGAAATATCGCCATTCCCCGAAGAAACCGGGTGGCAGCCGATAGGGCGCGCATTCGATGATGGCACGCAGCCCGCTTTCCTGGAACACCCGCTGATACGCGCTGGCCGGCGACGACACCGCCACCGGCATGGCTTCCAGCGTGCCGTCCTGCTTCAGCCGGATGCTGAATTCCGCTTCGACGCGCTGCGCGTCGAGGCCGCCATACGGCTTCTTCCAGCAGCGCAGCACCTGCTCCTTGAACATCGCGCCCCAGGTCGCGGAGTTGTCCGCCGACTTGCCCTTGGCGAGACCGAGCGCGGCGTTGGAATTCAGCGCATCGCCGGTCGCCGACTGACGCGTCGGATCGCGCTTGTCGAGCAGCGCCGCGATCTTCGACTGGTCGAACACTCGCTCGGCCTTCTTGGTCGGCTCCGGCGGCTTGGCGGCGGCTTCCGCCTGCGGCTTCGGCGGCGTCGGCTTCTTCTTCTCTTCCTTCTTCAGTGCCTCGGCGATCGGATCGACCTTGGGATCGGGCTCGGGTTTTTCGGCCTTCTTGGGCTCTTCCTTCGGCTCGGGCTTCTTCTCGGCCTTCTTCGGCTCTTCCTTCTTGGGCTCTTCCTTGACCACCGGCTTCGGCGGATCGGGCTTCTTCTCGACCGGCTTGTCGGGCTTGGGCTGCGGAGTCGGCGCGGTGTCGGTGACCACCGGCGGCTTCTTGTCGTCGATTTTGCCGACGGCGTCGTCCATCGGCTTGGCCTCGGCGACCTTCTCGACCAGCGGCTTCGGATTTTCCTTCTTGCCGGTCTTCATGCCGGCCATCACCTTGGCGAGCTGATCTTCGGAGATGGTGTCGACCGCGACGGAGTCCTGCGGCTCGAGTTCGAAGGCCTTCGACGAAAAAGACAGCATGGCCCAGCCGAGCACGAGGACGTGCAGCGCCACCGAGGCCACCAATGTCTTGTCGATCTTCACCTTCAGAATTCCTGCTCCATCCTCAGTGTCGCTGGTCGCCTTCCCCGTTCACGAGCCCTGCTCCGGCAGAATCACGATGTTCGGCTTGAAGCCGGCTGCCTTGATCTGGCCGAGCAGCTTCATCATGTCCGTGTAGCAGACGTCCTTGTCACCCCTGAGATAGATGACGTTGTCGGTGTCCGATCGCGTCGCCCGGATCGCCTTGATCTTGGCGTCGAGCTCGGCCGCCGGCACTGCGCTGTCGCCGACATACATCTCGACCTGCGAGTTGCAGGCGCCGCCGGTGCGCTTCACCGACAGCGTCAGCGGCGGCGAGTTCGACTGGATCTGCGCGCCGCCGCGCGCGGTCGGCAGGTCGATGTCGATCGAGGTGGTGAGCAGCGGCGCCGCGACCATGAAGATGATCAGCAGCACCAGCATCACGTCGACCATCGGGGTGACGTTGATCTCCGCCATCACCGGACGTTTGCGACTGCCGCGACGTCCGCCGCCGCCCGCAGCTACGTTCATCCCCATGGTCGGATGCTCACTTTGCGCTCAGCTGCCCGGATCATGCGCGCTCGTCGATCTGCCGCGACAGAATGGCGGAGAACTCGTCCGCGAACCCCTCCAGCCGCTGGGTCTGGCGGTTCACCTCGGATGTGAACTTGTTATAGAAAATTGTCGCCGGAATGGCGGCGATCAGGCCGACCGCGGTGGCGAACAGCGCCTCGGCGATGCCGGGCGCGACCACCGCCAGCGAGGTGTTCTTCGACGCGGCGATCGACTGGAAGCTCGACATGATGCCCCAGACGGTTCCGAACAGGCCGACGAACGGACCGGCCGAGCCGACGGTCGCGAGCACCAGCAGGCGGCGCTCCAGCCGCTCGACCTCGCGGGCGATCGAGACGTTCATCACCTTCTCGATCCGCATCTGCAGGCCGGCGAACGACCGGGAATGGCTCTCGAACGAGCGCTTCCACTCGCGCATCGCGGCGACGAAGCAGGCCGCCATCGAGTGCGTCGGCTTGGCCGACAGCGTGCGGTACAGGTCGTCGATGGATTCGCCCGACCAGAACGCCTGTTCGAACCGGTCCATCGCCCGCTTGGTGCGGGAATAGAGCAGCAGCTTGTCGATCGCGATGGCCCACACCCAGACCGAGCAGCCAATCAGGCCGAGCATCACCGACTTGACGATCCAGTGCGCCTGCCAGAACAGCGCGATCAGCGAGACGTCGGCGGAAACCATCGGCATGGCTGACTGGGCAACGTCGGCCGGATTCATGATCGATTATCCTCTCACGCAAGGGTCCGGCGGCAGCCGGCACCGGCTCCGTTCCGCGCAGCACGCGCCGCAGTCCGGCAAGAGCGCCACCGCCAAATTTTGCGTTGTCAATTGGGAGGGCCCGTCCGAAGCCGGGCCCTGCATCCCTTGCCAACGTGTCAAAACGAGGGCTGAAAGCGCATCCTGACGCCCCTAACCAATCGCTAATCAGGGTTAAGAAGGCGTTACCAGTTCCGGGAAAATGCCCGTGGTCACACGGGTCTGTGACTGCCCGGCGGGCGCTGAAGTTCAGTGAAGCGGCGCAGAGTCGGAGTCCGGCAACCGCAGATGGCGGAGCTTGTCGGGATTGCGGACGACGTAGATCGCGACGATGCGGCCATCCTCGATGGCCAGCGCCGTGGTCTGCGGGCCGTCGCGTTCCTGGGTGACGAAACCCGGCAGGCCGTCGATCGTCCGTGTGGCGATCAGCGTCGAGGCGTCGGGCTTCTTGCGGGCGATGCCGGCGAAGAACCGCGCCACCCGGTCGGCGCCGTGGATCGGGTTCAGCGCCGCGCGCCGCTTGCCGCCGCCGTCGCCGGTGAACACCACGTCGTCGGCGAGCAGCGCGGTGAGCGCTGCGAGATCGCCGCTGCGCGAGGCTTCGAAGAAAGCGCCGGCAATGGCGAGGCCGCGTTCCTCGGACACCGGGAAGCGCGGCCGGGCGGCGCGGACGTGGCCGCGCGCCCGCGTCGCGAGCTGGCGGCAGGCTGCGGCATCGCGGTCGAGCGTGCGGGCGATGTCGTCGAACGACAGGCCGAACACGTCGTGCAGCAGGAAGGCGGCGCGCTCCAGCGGCGACAGCCGCTCCAAGGCGAGCATCAAGGTGAGCGTGATATCATCGCCCTCCTCCTCGGCTTCCGGCGCGATCAGCGGCTCGGGCAGCCACGGCCCGACATAGGTTTCGCGCTTGATCCGCGCCGATTTCAGCACGTCGAGGCTGAGCCGCGTCACCACCCGGGTGAGAAAGCCCGCGGGATCGCGCACCGCGGCACGGTCGGTGCGATGCCAGCGCAAGTAAGCGTCCTGCACCACGTCCTCGGCCTCGGCGACCGAGCCGAGCATCCGATAGGCGACGCGGACCAACCGTGGCCGCAGCGGCGCGAAGCTCGCTGCGGCGTCCTCGGTCGTGCTGTGATCAGGAAGCCTTGGCATGAGCGGGGGCGACCGGGTGAACGAAGCGGAAGCCGATCGCGAGCCGATTCCAGGTGTTGATCGCGCCGATCAGCATCGTGAGATTAGCCTGCTCGGCAGGGCTGAACTGCTGCGCCAGCACCTCGTAGTCCGCATCCGGCGCGTGGGTGTCGGCGACCAGCGTCAGCGCCTCGGTCCAGCCGAGCGCGGCGCGTTCGCGGTCGGAGTAGAGCGGCGACTCCTGCCAGGCGTTCAGCAGATACAGCCGCTGCTCGGTTTCGCCATGGGCGCGGGCGTCCTTGCTGTGCATGTCGAGGCAGAACGCGCAGCCGTTGATCTGCGAGGCGCGCATCTTGACCAGTTCGATCAGGCTCGGCTCGAGGCCGCTGTTCTTGATCGCGGTCTCGAGCGCAACCATCGCCTTGTAGGCTTCGGGCGCGGCGGTCGCGGGGTTGAGGCGGGCGTTCATCGTCATCTCCTGCGGTTGGATGAGGATAGGACGAGACAGCGGCGCCGGGTGTGACATTGCCGCGAGCAAAAACAAAGCCGCCCGCCTGAGAGCCAGGCGGGCGGCGATGTCACTGCTGATGAAGCGTGATCAGCTCTGCGGCGGCGCGTCGTTCTGGCCGGCCGGCTTGGTGCGGTGCTGCGCCATGAAGGCGTCGAACTCTTCCTTGTCCTTGGCGTGGCGCAGGCGCTCAAGGAAGTCCTTGAATTCGACCTGCTCTTCTTCGAGCCGGCGGAGCGTTTCCATCCGGTACTCGTCGAAGGCACGGTTGCCGCTCGACGGCGGGCCGAAGCCGAAGCCGTGGCGGTCCATGCGGGCGCGCATCCGCTCCATCTTGTACTGCATGCGCTCCATCTTGTTCGAGAAGCGATCACCGCGATCCCAGCAACCCATGTTTCTGCTCCAGAGTGTGTAGAAGAGAAGTGCCAGTCCGATCGGCCACCAGACGATGAAGCCGGCGACCGTCAGCAGGATCCAGCCCGGACTCCAGGACGATCGTGGCGCGGGCTGGTAGCGCGCCCCTGGGGGCCCCCATCGATCGTAGTCAGCGGCGTTGGCCATGTGTCTCTCCATTCCCGGCGGCGCCGGTGTGAATGTAAATAACATTTACATAGCTAATCCATTCTCTGGTTTTGTCAAGCGAACGCGGAAAACGGTCGGGGCGACAATTGCGCACGGCGCTCACTTCGCAGTAAGCGCGGGCGCTACGGGGCAGCGCCCCAGGGGCCAGAACGCTTTGGTTCTGTTGATTTTTCTGTCTTCGCGCCGAGGTCGGCGGGGAAACCTAGGCCGCGCAGATAAATCAGCACGCCGGCTTCGAGCAACTCTTCGGCCGCCATCGGCAGCTTGCGCCGGGCGGCGTCGCCGCGGGCGAATAGCGAGGCGATGCCGTGGGACATCGACCAGATGTGCAGCGCCATCATCAGCGCCGGCGGCCGGGCGACATTCGGCGGCGTCAGTGCGGCGAGGCGTTCGGCGGCGGCGCGGATGACGTTGAAGGCGCGTTCCGACGATGCCATCAGCAGCGGATTGGAATCGACCGGCACGCCGGATTCGAACATCGCCGAGTAGTAGGCCGGCTCGCTGCGGGCGAACGCCAGATAGGCCGGGCCGACCCGCATGAAGGCGCTGAGCGTGTCGGGACGGCCGTCGTCCCAGGCCTTGGCGAGCACCTGCTCGAACTGCTCGAAACCGCGCTGGGCGATGTTCGACAGCAGTTCGTCGCGGTCGCGGAAGTGCCGATACGGCGCGGCCGGGCTGACGCCGGCCATGCGGGCCGCGTCGGCGAAGGTGAAACCGGCCGGGCCCTTCTCGGCGATCAGCCCGAGCGCGGCCTGCAGCAGGGCTTCCTTCAGATTGCCGTGATGATAGCCGCGCTCGGCGCGGCGGTCTTCCTTGCGCCAGCTCATGTGAAGCGCTTTTACATGAGGGTGTGCGAAAGGTCACGGGCCATCGCGCCGCGCGGAACCGGTTCCAATCGTTCGCAACAAGCGAATTTCCGGCCCAAAAAACCTTGCGGCAAACCTGTGGCAAGGGTGATCCGGCCGCCCGTGTTGCGACAAGGTCGCGGCAGGAGCCGCCTGCCGCGCCGAACCGGTGTTAGGCTACCTTACCGGCGGGTCGCCTGCATGGCCTCGAAGCCGGCGATCTCCGCCTGGATGGTCTCGGGGAAGTCGGCCGCCTCCTGAACCTGCCGGACCTCGATCACCTCGTTGGGACCGGCCGGGCAGCGGGTCGCCCACGCGATCGCTTCCTCGCGCGAGGCGACGTCGATCATCCAGTAGCCGCCGAGGACTTCCTTCACTTCGGCGAACGGCCCGTCGATCACCAGCGGCTTGTCGCCGGCGAAGCTGACGCGGGCGCCCATCGACGGCGGATGCAGCCCGTCGCAAGTAATCAGCACGCCGGCCTGCTGCAGCGCCTCGTTGTACTTCATCATCGCCGCCACGGCCTCCGCCTCCGGCATCTCGCCGGGCGCCGCGCTCTCATAGCCCTTCGGAATCATCAGCATCATGAACCGCATCGTCGTCTCCCCGTGGTGATCAGATCATCAAGGAACGGCTCGCGATCAGTTGAACCGACATCGTGCGACGAAAAAATCATCACAGCTGATGCGGCGCTCATGACGCGCCGCAACAGATACTGCGCGGCAGCGTACAGGCGGCGAACAAATTCCCGCCGCATTGATTGACGAACGTTCATACGTCGATGTTCGCGGAGTGGGGACTCAGTCGAAGAGCGAATAGTCGTCGCGGGGCGTTTCAGCGTAGCAATCTGGTCGGCCGGTCGCGCAGTTTGGCGCGGTCTTCTCACGCGTCGCGCTGCGACGCGGGACCGGTGTTGCTGTGTTCGACGTCCACGCTGTCTTGGGAGGATGGAATGGACGAAGCTACCAAACTCGCCGCGTCGCGCGCGATCGCCCATCTGCTCGCGGTCGCGTCACTGCTGGTGATCGCTGCGGTGGTGTTTTATGTGCGGTGATGCGGGCTGAGGGAGAGTTCGCGCCGACGGTCAGGGCTGAAGTACGACTATAAACACTGTCTTTATCAGCAGGGATAATTCCACTCGTTAGTGGAAGGCTAATTGGCGACGGCTTGGTTCGCCGAAGCTTTGTGGCAAGCCTTAAGCTCACTCAAGCCATCGTCAAACTGGACCAGATTCGCTCAGGCTACCGGAGCTCTAACCAGCTCCGTTCGATCGGGTCGTATGACCCGACCGATAGTCGCCGAGCGACAACCGCACCAACGGCCCGCCCTTCCCGCTCAGCTGTTGATCGTGACGCTCGGGTCCGACTTCAGCTCCTGATAAGTCTCCTGCTCGCCGCGGACTTCTTTTTCGGCTTCGAGCCAGAACTCTTCGCTGCGGCCTTCGGGATAGCCGGCCAGCTCCCACTTCTCGCGGGCGCGGTGGCGGATACGCTGCGTCAGTTCGTCGTCCATGCTGACCTCCGGTGGGAACGCGGTACGTGTAGCGCGTGCGGCATTCTATTTCCGCTTCATGTAATCCTGATGTCGGCGACCCGTTCCAGACCGAAGGCCTGCGGCCGAACGCGCGGTCGCGGGCCGGCCGTGGCGCGCTTTCCCGTCTCCGCCTGCCGACGACAGGAAATTCTCCGCTGCGCCGTAACAACGCAACCTCCGCTCGTTCCGCATGTGCTAACGGGTGAGTTCGCTCACCATCGCGACATTAGCCCGGCAACAACAGGACGATTCATGACTGCCTCTCCGCCCAAAGTCGTACTGATCACCGGCGCCGCGCGCGGCATCGGGCTGGCGACGACCCGCCGTTTTCTCGACGAAGGCTGGCGCGTCGCGCTGCTCGACATGGACGACGACGGGCTGCGCGAAGCGATCCGCACCCTGGCCGAGCCGGAGCGGACGCTGGCACTGCATTGCGACGTCGCCGATGCGGCCTCGGACGCCAGCGACATCGCGGCGATCGGCGAGCGGTTCGGCCGGCTCGACGCGGTGGTCAACAACGCCGGCGTCGCGGTGTTCAAGCCGATGATGGAAACCACCCACGCCGAATGGCAGCGGGTGATCGACGTCAATCTGACCGGGCCGTTCAAGCTGATCCAGGCGGCGGTGCCGCTGATGCGCGACACGGGCGGCGGCGCCATCGTCAACGTCACGTCGATCTCCGGGCTGCGCGCCTCGACGCTACGCTCAGCCTACGGCACCAGCAAGGCCGGGCTCGCGCATCTCACCCAGCAATGCGCGGTCGAACTCGCCGGGCTCGGCATCCGCGTCAACGGCGTCGCGCCCGGCCCGGTCGAGACCGCGATGGCCAAGGCGGTGCATTCGCCGGAGATCCGCGCCGATTATCACGACGCCATCCCGCTCGGCCGCTACGGCCTGGAGACCGAGCTGGCGGACGCCATCTACTTCCTGTGCAGCGACCGCTCCAGCTACATCACCGGACAAATTCTCGCCGTCGACGGCGGCTTCGACGCCGCCGGCATCGGCCTGCCGACGCTGCGCGGCGAGCGGCGGAACGGGTAGTACGCTGATCGCTAACTCAGTGCTCGGGGCTCCCTCACCCCAGCCCTCTCCCGCAAGCGGGAGAGGGAGCGCTCTGTGCATGGGGAGAGACGCCGACTCCATCGGGCGCTTATCACAAATTGCATGAGCGAGTTTGCACGAGATCGCCCAGCGACGCGGCGGGCTCCCTCTCCCGCTTGCGGGAGAGGGCTGGGGTGAGGGCGACGCGCATGCGGCGTTCGCCATTGCCTAAATGACCACACTACAAACTAACCGCCTTCTCCTTCAGCCTATCCAGATGCATGCGGATGTGGCTGGCTTCGGCCGGCGTTCGCGCCAGCGCGATGGCGCGGTCGAAGGCGGTGCGGGCTTCGGCGGCGCGGCCGAGTTGCAGCAGCAGGGCGCCCTTGGCGCCGAAATAGTGGAAGTAGTTGCCGAGGCGGTCTTCCAGCGGCGTGATCATCGCCAGCGCGGCGTCGGGGCCACGGACGTTCGAAACCGCGACGGCGCGGTTGAGCGTGATGACCGGGGACGGCTGCAGGATTTCGAGCGAGCCGTAGAGCAGATCGATCTGCGCCCAGTCGGTATCGGCGAAGCGCGGCGCGCGGGCGTGCAGCGCGGCGATCGCGGCCTGGATCTGATAGGCGCCGGGGCGGCGATGGCGCATCGCCTTGTCGATCAGCGCCAACCCCTCGGCGATCAGCTTCGGATCCCACAGCGCGCGGTCCTGGTCCTCGAGCAGCACGATCTCGCCCTGCGCATCGAACCGCGCCGCGGCGCGCGCGTGCTGCAGCAGCATCAAGGCCGCCAGCCCCATGATCTCGGGCTCCGCCGGAAACAGCCGCAGCAGCAGCCGCGCCAGCCGGATCGCCTCCTCGCACAGCGGCGCGCGCACGCCGGCGGTCTCGCCCGCGGCCGAATAGCCCTCGTTGAACACCAGATAGATCATCGCCGCCACCGAGCCGAGCCGCTCGCTGCGCTCGACCGCGCCCGGCGTTTCGAACGGCACGCCGGCGCGCGCCACTTTCGCCTTCGCCCGGGTGATGCGCTGTTCCATCGCGGCGTCCGACACCAGGAAGGCGCGCGCGATCTGCGACACGGTGAGACCGCTGACGACGCGTAGCGCCAGCGCGACCTGCTGGGTCGGCGGCAGTTCGGGATGGCA
The DNA here is from genome assembly GCF_001295845.1 of Rhodopseudomonas sp. AAP120. Classification (GTDB taxonomy): domain Bacteria; phylum Pseudomonadota; class Alphaproteobacteria; order Rhizobiales; family Xanthobacteraceae; genus Rhodopseudomonas. Next base: position 54,185 of record NZ_LJIC01000201.1, read on the forward strand.
GCAGATGAACAACAGCCGCAAAATGTCGTCGCGATAATGCGAGCCGTCGAGCCGCTCGGCGAGTTCGCTCTCGGCATCGCCGAGATCGGAGATCGCGCGGTCGTCGTCGGGCAGCGGCTGCTGCTTCCTGCCGCGGCGCAGATCGTCGATCGCGACGTTGCGGCCGACCATGATCAGCCACGCCGCCGGATCGCGCGGCGGGCCGTTCTGCGGCCAGGCTTTCAGCGCGCGCAAACACGCGTTCTGGAACGCCTCCTCTGCGGTGTCGAGATCGCGGAAGTAACGCAGCAGCGCGCCGATCGCCTGGGGCCGCGCCGCCGTCAGTGCGGTGTCGATCCAGGCGAGATCGGTCATGGCTGCGTGCCCGGCATGAAGGTGCCGATCGGGCGGATCTCGTAGGCGCCTCCCGGATTGGCGCGGCCGAGATCGCGCGCGACATCGAGCGCGGCGTCGAGATCGTCGCACTCGACCACGTAGAAGCCGAGCAGCTGCTCCTTGGTCTCGGCGAACGGGCCGTCGATCACCAGCGGCGGCTCGCTATCCTTGCGCAGCGTGGTGGCCGCCGTGGTCGGCAGCAGCCGCGCCACCGGGCCGAGCCGGCCCTGCTCGGCGAGCTTGCCGTGCACGACCTTGAGCCGCTCCATCACCGCGGCGTCCTCCTCGCGGCTCCAGGAACCGACGAAGTCCTCATCGTGATAGCAAAGGATGGCGTAGAGCATGTGGACGTCGTCTCCCTGTTTGCACGACGATCGCTGCCGCCGTTCGGCGGCAGCATGGCGGACAATGCGGTGGCGGCCAAGGGCGGGCCGCCGCGCCGGACCTGTCGCGTCGTCGCAATCGCTCCGTGCGAGGACGGCGTGCTCTCAGCTCGCCGCCGGCAGCAGGTGGGAGAAGCTCCAGGAATGGCCGAACGGATCGAGGATGCGGGCGTAGCGGGCGCCCCAGAACGCGTCCCACGGTTCCTGCGTGACCGTGGCGCCGGCCGCCTTGGCGCGGGCGATCGCGGCGTCGCAATCCGGAACCTCGAGATGGATGGTGATCGGCGTGCCGCCGAGCTGGGTCGGCGGCTTCACCGGGTCGGTGCCGTTGCAGCTGTATTCGGGGAAATGATCGACCACGAAGATCCGTGCGCCGTCGATCTGGATCTCGGCATGCATCAGCCGCTTGCCGTCCTCGGCCGGCATCCGCACCGTCTCGGTGGCGCCGAGCGCCTGTTTGTAAAAGGCGAGCGCGGCGACGGCGTCGCTGACGACGAGATGCGGGGTCACGGTCTGCGGGGTCATGGTCTGCGGGGTCATGGCGGTGTCCTCGGTGATGACTGACCCACGAAGGACGAACGACGGCGGCGGCGCCCGACAGCGCCGTTGCAGATTTTCCGCCCTCAGGCCAAGCCACGCGCCGCAGCCTGCTCCCTCTCCCGCTTGCGGGAGAGGGCTGGGGTGAGGGCGAGCCGCGCACTGACTCAGCGGTGCGCGGAGAGGAGTGCCCTCACCCGGATCGCTGCGCGATCCGACCCTCGGGTCAAGCCCGAGGGCAGGCTCTCCCCCGCAAGCGGGGGAGGTTGCGCGGTGCGCGGGGAGAGGCAGTTGGAAACAACGAGGTGAGAGACTACGCCAGCAGCCTCACCTTCAGCTCCGCCAGCGCGCGCGGGAAAATCTTGGCGTCGTCGCGGGCGCGGGCCAGCACCAGGGCGCCCTGGATCGACAGCACGGCATCTTCGGCGCGGCGGCGGGCGGCGGCGACGCTGAGGCCGCTCCGGCGCAGCGCTTCGGCGAGCGCGTCCTGCCAGCGCGCGAAGTAATCATTCACCGGCGCGGCGAATTCGTCGCGGGCATGGCCGAGCGCGATGACGCCGACCAGGCAGACGCGGTTGCCGGAGCGGAAATACGTCTCGACGCCGGCCAGCATCGCTTCGATCGCGGCGCGCGGATCGGCCGGATCGCGCAGCGGCGCGAAGATGTTGGTCTCGAACCAGCCGTCGATCTCGGCCAGCACTTCCTGGGCCATCTGCTTCTTGCCGCCGGGAAAGAAGTGATACAGGCTGCCCTTGCCGAGCCCGGTCGCCTCGGTGATCAACGCCAGCGACGCGCCCTCGTAGCCATGCGCGCGAAACACCTCGCCGAGCAGCGGCAGCAAGGCGGCGCGGTCGGTAGTTGGCTTGGTGGTTGGGCGTGGTGTCTTCACAGGGGCCTACTATCGATTACGCATGAGCCTCTCCCCGTCATGGCCGGGCTTGTCCCGGCCATCCACGGCTTTGCACCCATCGAAGGCTGTCAGGCGTGGATGCCCGGGACGAGCCCGGGCATGACGGCGGTTGGTGTTGCGCGGAGTATAATAACGAGAGCGTCGCGCTCAAAATGGTTCCGCCGCGAGCCCCGGCACATCGGCCGGGCGCGGGCCCGGAGCCGGCCAGTGAAAGCGGCGGTCGGTTTCCTTGATGGTGATGTCGTTGATGCTGGCCTCGCGGCGGCGCATCAGGCCGGCCTCGTCGAACTCCCATTGTTCGTTGCCGTAGGAGCGATGCCACTGGCCGGCATCGTCGTGCCACTCGTACTGGAAGCGCACCGCGATGAAGTTGCGGTCGAACGCCCACAGATCCTTGATCAGCCGGTAGTCGTGCTCGCGCTCCCACTTGCGGGTGAGGAACTCGACGATGGCGTCGCGGCCCTGCAGGAAGTCGCCGCGATTGCGCCAGCGGCTGTCCGGCGTGTAGGCGAGCGACACCTTCACGGGATCTCGGGAATTCCAGGCATCTTCGGCCAGCCGCGCCTTCTGGGCGGCGGTCTCACGGGTGAACGGCGGCAGCGGGGGTCGTGACATGTCGTGTCTCCTTCGGCTGTGACACCGCGGAGATTGTACCGATCGGTACAACGAGTCAAGCGCGCTCAGGCCGGCGTCTTTGCCGCCCGCGTCTCGCCTGCCTCGCCCGGCGCCGCCGCCTGCGCCTTCGGCGGCTCCTCGACCGGCATCGTCACCGGCACGGTGAACAGCGTCGGCAGGCTGCGATACCAGGTGGCGACCCAGGCGATGCCGATCATCAGGCCGATGCCGGCGAGGCTGACGACAATCTGCATCGGAATGCCGCCCGACACCTGACGCAGGATCCAGTGCGCGGTGAACGACAGCAGCACGCCGAAGCAGAACACCGGCAGCGAGCGCTGGCCGCACAGGATGATCGGATGCAGCGCGCGCGAGCGCAGCGCCGGCAGATCCGGCGGCAGCAGCTTCACCACGATGGTCAACAGCGCCAGGAAGTGGATCAGCCGCAGCGGCGACAGGCTGGTCTTGTCGATCGGATAGATGATCTTACCGACCGCATCCGGCACCAGCCCGTACAGCGACTCGAAATTCCACGACAGCGCGACCACGAAGGCGATGCCGACGATCAGCCAGGACAGCGTCTGGTTCGGCCACGACTTCACCCACGGCCGGATCTGCGGCCCGTTGCCGAAGCCGCACCAGATGCCGAACACGAACAGGAACTGCCAGGCGAACGGGTTGAAGTACCAGTGGCCGTCCGGGAACGACGGCAGGTTCCAGCCGAGCGTGCGCGACACGATGTAGAGCAGGCCGGACAGGATCAGCGTGGTGTGCGGCCGGCGCAGCAGCCCCCACAGGATCAGCGGCGCCGCCACCACGAACACGATGTACAGCGGCAGCACGTCGAGATTGACCGGCTTGTACTTCAGCAGCAGTGCCTGCTGGATCATCACGTCGGGGTTTTCGAGAAACTGCGCGACGTTGAACTCGTCCTTGTACATCGGATTGTCGAACCGCCGCGCGGCGCGCGCGATCTGCGCGGTGAAGAACAGGAACAGAAAGACGTGCGCGACGTAGAGCTGCGCGGCCCGCGTCCACAGCCGCTTGATCGCCGCCACCATCTCGCCGGAGCGGATCGCCGGGCCATAGGCGAAGCCGATCGAATAGCCGGAGATGTAGACGAAGAACTCGGCCGCGTCGCAGAAGCCGTAGTTGCGCAGCGTCAGCCAGCTCATCACGTTGTAGGGGATGTGATCGAGAAAGATCATCCACTGGCCGAGGCCGCGCAGAAAATCGAGCCGGAGATCGCGCTCCTTCGGCCCGAGAAATTCCACGACGCGTGGCGTCTCGTTGCTAGCGTTCCCACCTGACATGCCTGTCCCTTGCCGAATCATCTATGAAGCTGAATGTATCTGACGCAAACTAGAACATCTCCTGACGGCATCGGCCTCACAGACGCGTTCCGCCGGGCACTCTATAGGAGATATTGAGAAGCTTCCGCTGCAGCCAGATCGGCCAACTTCTGGACAGTGATGTTGGCATTGCGGGATATGCCACTTGTTCAAACACGCTCGATTTGAAGCCTAGCTAATAAGATCGCGGAGATCAGATGCCCTTTTACCCTCACCCGTCAGCGGGAACGCCTCCCGCAGACAACACCGTGATCTGGCGGTTTATGAGCCTCGCCAAATTCTTGAGTCTTCTAACGACATCATCGCTTTTCTTTTGTCAGGCCAAAAGACTTCGAATTGAAGACCCCTACGAGGGTACTTTAGCACGGCCGAATTTAGAGATCTGCCGCCTAGTAGCGCAGAACGAAGACTTCGCGCGACGCTTCTTCCAAATTCCATCGAACGAACCAGTTGAGGGCCTCAAAAGAATCTTCTCATTTGAACAACAGAAAAGATTGGGAAACATCTCAGCCAGTGCAACATACGTCAACTGTTGGAACATCAGTGAGCACGAATCAGCCTTTCTTTGGTCGATTTACGCATCCCCAACGGATGGGATTGCTGTAAGATCGACAGTTGGACGTCTGAAGGAAGCTTTCACAAACGAAATCCGGCAAATTTACATCGGCCCAATTCGCTACATAGACTATAATTCGGAAGCGATTGATCAAGGGAATGCTCTCAACCCATTCTTTAGAAAAAGAAAGAGCTTCGAAGCCGAACGAGAGCTACGGGCTTGTTTCATGGATCTAGCCAACGGAATAGGATTTTCAGATCTTGCTTTGACTGAGAATCCTCCAGGCCACTATATTTCTTGCGATCTCCGCGCCCTGATTGACGAGGTGTACGTCTCACCGTCTGCGCCTCAGTGGTATGCTGACGCTGTCACTAGTGTGACCCAAAGATTCGAGTTTGGATTTTCAATCAGTAAGTCATCCCTTTCTGGGACTGCAATTTTCTAGCGAACTTAGCAGATCCGATGTCTGGCGAATCACAATCTGCAAAATTTGGAGGACCTACCCAGCTAGTGTACTTCAGTGCAACTTCACCGTCGGGGTCGGCCGGTTGCTGCCGGACAGCAGGCTGAGCAGCGTCCGGCCGCGGCCGTACAGCGCGGCTTCGTGCATCTTGTACAGCGAGCGATACATGAAGCGGGCGAAATAGCCCTCGATCAGGAAGCTCTTGCCGACCAGCGAGCCCATCAGATTGCCGACCGCCGAGTATTTGCCGAGCGACACCAGCGAGCCGAGATCGCGATAGCGGAACTCGTCGAGCGGCTGGCCGGCCAGCCGCTTCTCGATCTGCGCCAGCAGGAACTCGGCCTCCTGATGCGCCGCCTGGGCGCGCGGCGGCACGTTGTTCTCGTAGCCGGGGATCGCGCAGGCGGCGCAATCGCCGAGCGCGAACACGTCGTCGTCGCGGCTGGTCTGCAGCGTCGGTTTCACCACCAGCTGATTGATGCGGTTGGTCTCCAGCCCGTCGATCTCCTTGAGGAAATCCGGCGCCCGCACGCCGGCGGCCCACACCACCAGCTCCGACGGGATCAGCGTGCCGTCCGCGAGCTTGATGCCGTCCGCCAGCACTTCGGCGACACGGGCGCGGGTGCGGACCTCGACGCCGAGGTCCTGCAGCAGCTTCAGCGTCGCCTGCGAGATCCGCTCCGGCAGCGCCGGCAGGATGCGATCGGCGGCTTCGATCAGCACGATCTTGAGGTCGTGCTCGGGATCGATCTTGTCGAGCCCGTAGGCGATGATCTCGCGCGCGGTGTGGTGCAGTTCGGCGGCGAGCTCGGTGCCGGTGGCGCCGGCGCCGATGATGGCGACGTGGAGCTGGCCCGGCTCGATCGGGGTGTGCTGATGCTGGGCGCGCAGGCAGGCATTGACCATGCGGCGGTTGAACCGCGTCGCCTGCTCCGGCGTCTCCAGCGGCACCGCGTGCTCCTTGGCGCCGGGCGTGCCGAAATCATTGGTGACGCTGCCGACCGCGACGATCAGCGTGTCGTAGCCAAGCTCGCTCTCCGGATTGATCTCGCGGCCCTCGTCGTCGATCACCGGCGCCAGCCGGATTACCTTGCGGGCGCGGTCGAGCCCGGTCATCTCGCCGAGCCGGTAGTGGAAGTGATGCCAGTGCGCCTGTGCCAGATAGTTCAGCTCGTGCTGCGAACGGCGCAGCGAGCCGGCCGCAATGGCGTGCAGCAGCGGCTTCCAGATATGGGTGCGGCTGCGATCGACCAGTGTGACCCGGACGGCGCCGGCATCGCCATATTTGTCGCCGAGCGCGGTGGCGAGTTCGAGGCCGCCGGCACCGCCGCCGACGATGACGATCCGGTGCGGCGCGGAAGACGTCCCGACACCGGCCGTGTCCGTACCGGGAGTGACCGTCGCAGGCGTAACCGTAACAGTCATGGGCGATCCGGGCGCTAGGGGACAAGGAGCGTCCCGATTCGTTTAGCATCAAACCAACGCACGCCCTAGCGCCGGTACGCCGCCGCACACAGGATCAGTTAACGTCGGCCTTCATCGCCACGCGAAGCGGTAGTGGGATCGGCCGGGCGCGACCGCCGGAGACGAACGCGACCTTGACCTTGGCCTCGATCAGCACCTCGTCGGCGCGTTTGACCTGCTGATGCATGGTGATCGACGCGCCGCGCACCTCGATCGGCCGGGTGATCACTTCGAGCAGATCGTCCATTTTGGCCGGCTTGAGAAAGTCGAGCTGCATCGCCCGCACCACGAACGCGAACCCCGGCGTCTCGCTCTCCGCCTCCGCAAACAACTCACTCTGCGCCGCCCCGAGCAGCCGCAGATAATTCGTCCGCCCGCGCTCCATGAAGCGCAGATAGTTGGCGTGATAGACGATGCCGGAGAAGTCGGTGTCTTCGTAATAGACCCGGATGTGCATGTGATGGACGCTGTCGAGGATAGCGCCGTCGAGGGGGTGGGACACTGGATCACTCATCGCTTTCGGCACGCCTACTCTGAATCACCGGCATCGCCAAACAGCCCGAACTGCGACGGGTCGCGCGATGGGGCGGCGAGGCCGAGGTGGCGGAAGGCGTGGTCGGTGAGCAGGCGGCCGCGCGGAGTGCGTTGCAGGTAGCCGCACTGGATCAGATACGGCTCGATGATGTCCTCGATGGCATCGCGCGGCTCGGACAACGCCGCCGCCATGGTCTCGACGCCGACCGGACCGCCGCCGTAGTTCAGCGCGATGGTTGACAGATAGCGGCGATCCATGGCGTCGAGCCCCGCGCTGTCCACTTCCAGCGCGCCGAGCGCGTGGTCGGCGATTTTCCGGTCGATCGCTTCTGCGTCAGCGGCGGAAGCGAAGTCGCGGACGCGGCGCAGCAGCCGGCCGGCGATGCGCGGCGTGCCGCGGGCGCGGCGGGCGATCTCGTTGGCGCCGTCGTTGGTGATCGGCGTGCCGAGCACGCGGGCGCCGCGCCGCACGATGCTCTCCAGTTCGTCGATGGTGTAGAAATTCAGCCGCACCGGAATGCCGAAGCGGTCGCGCAGCGGATTGGTCAGGAGGCCCGCACGCGTGGTCGCGCCGACCAGGGTGAATTTCGACAGGTCGATCTTCACCGAGCGCGCCGCCGGGCCCTCGCCGATGATCAGATCGAGCTGAAAATCCTCCATCGCCGGATACAGCACCTCCTCGACCGACGGGCTGAGGCGGTGGATCTCGTCGATGAATAGCACGTCGCGCTCTTCGAGATTGGTCAGTAGCGCCGCGAGATCGCCGGCCTTGGCGATCACCGGCCCGGAGGTGGCACGAAACCCGACGCCGAGTTCGCGCGCGACGATCTGCGCCAGCGTGGTCTTGCCGAGGCCGGGGGGACCTACGAACAGCACGTGGTCGAGCGCCTCTTTGCGCTTGCGGGCGGCGTCGATGAACACCTGCAGATTGGCGCGCGCCTGCTGCTGGCCGACGAACTCGGACAAATTCTGCGGCCGCAGCGCCGCATCGCCAAGATCATCGCCGCGGCGCTCGGGGGTGACGAGGCGGGGGTCAGTCATGGCGCGAGGATAGCATGGGCAGCGAGCACGGCGCCTCCTTCTCCCCTCCCCCTTGCGGGGAGGGGTCGGGGGTGGGGGTCCCCAGGCACTGGGTGC